>NZ_JBFADC010000009.1:0-223818 GCF_040641195.1 Glycomyces sp. NPDC021274
TTCGTTCGGTCGCAAGGCGGAGGGGCGTCTGCATACCGGTGTTGTATGCAGACGCCCCGACAACGCAGCGAGCGGGCGAATGGGCCGGATAACGAACGGCCTGATTCACAGGACAGGCCCTAGGCCAGCGCGGCCCGAGTGACCTGGCTGAGTGCCGTTCGGGCCGGTGGGGCTGAGCGGTGCGGGCCGGGCCGGTGCTGTCGCCTGAGCGGGAGTGGCTCGATCGGATTCGCACGGGGTGTGCTTCGAGGGCGGAGTGTCGGACCCTGGCGTTACGGTGGAAACGTGCCAGCGCAGCCGAGTTACGAGGAGCGCTCACCGCAGGGGCCGCTGCGTCCTTGGTCGCCTTGCGTGTGGGTCCGTCGTGCTCCCGGGAACGATGCGGGTGCCGCGCCCGACGCGGGAGCGGACACCGCGGGTGCGGACGCTGCATCCGGGCGGGCGGTCCTCGGTGGCGGGCGCGAGTGCGGTGCGGTCGCCGCGCGGGTCGTGCCGGACGGGTGCACCGATCTTCTGTGGCGGCGCGGGGCGCTTGAGATCGCGGGCCCGGACACGCGTCATCGGGAGGTGCCGCTCGAACCCGGTGAGTTGATCGTCGGTGTCCGCCTGCGCCCGGGTGCCGCGCGTCTGCTGCTCGGCGGGGTGCCGGCGACCGATGTGACCGACGCCCAGCCCGGGCTGGGCGAGTTGTGGGGCGAAGCGGCCCTGCGTCTCTCGGACACGCTGGAGGGCGTGCGGGAGCCGTGGCGGATCGCCGCGGTCCTCGCCGGCGCGCTCGGGGACCGCATGGGCGTTCACGGGCCCGATCGGGTCGCGGTGGCCGTGGCCGCCTCGTTGGACCGTCCGCGGCCTCCGGCGATCGCCGGGCTCGCTTGGGAACTGGGCTTCTCGGAACGCCACCTGCGTCGCCGCGTGCGGGCCGCGGCCGGGTACGGGCCGAAGACGCTGGAGCAGATCCTGCGCTTCCGCCGCGCGCTCGAAGCCGCCTCGTCCGCTGCCGCCGGGTCTGGAGTCGCGGGGCTCGAAGCGGTGTCCTCCGGTCCGACGCGGTCCGCCGAGCCGGGTCGGACGCCGGGCCTTGGTCCGAAGCGGGGCGGCACGCCCGACCGGGCGTCGGTGCGGACTCGATCAGCTGGTCCTGCGTGGACTTCCGGCCCTGACTGGAGCCGCATCGCGGCCGAGCAGGGGTATGCCGATCAGGCGCATCTGAGTCGCCAAGTGCGGCGCTGGGCGGGTGCGACCCCGGGTGCGATCGTGGCCCGGGCGACGCCATCGCGCGGCCACGGGGCGGACGATGGCACCGTGCGCTTACGGCGCGCAGACGAGACTCGCGCGCGTTCGCGATCCAGACGGGTCGCGCGCACTCACGAGGTAGGCGCCTCGCGGGCGTTCACGGTCCCGGCGAGCCCGCCGCGGGCTTAGGACACCGCCCCGCGGACGCTCGCGGTGCGCGGGGACGCCTCGCGTGGCATTGCTGGTCAGGCGACCTGGTCCCAGGCTTTGAGTGTGCGCAGCGCCCGGAGGGTGAAGCCGGGTCGGGCCTGCTGCTCGATCGCCGGGTTCCAGCGGCGGTAGTAGATCGGCCAGCCGCCGTCGTCGCGCTGGTCGGCGGCGAGGTGGTCGAGGGACGCGGCCATTTCCTCCGCGGAGAACCACCGGGCGGCGAGGCTGTGCGGGTCGGCGGCGAACTCGCACGGGTGCGTGTACTCCTCGTCCGCGTACCCGGGCGGTGTGGGGATGCCGTCGGGGTTCGCCGGGTCGAGGAGGACGAGGCCGGCGTCCCGTACGAGGGCGCCGATCCGCTCAGCCTGGGTCTCGGCCCAGGCGCGGTCGGCGGGGTCGCGGGCGAGGCCGTCGAGGAAGCGGACGATGCTGAAGACCTCGTAGGGATGGGTGGTCTCGAGTTCGGCGATCGCGTTGCGGCAGAACGCGGTCGCTCCGGTCAGCCAGGGGTGGTCGATCCGGTGCGCGAGGAGCAGTCCGGCGCTGCGCGCGGTGGTGAGCAGGCCGCCGCGGTCCTGCGGCGGCGGCTCGACCCATGGCGGGTGCGGGTACCTGCTGATGCTCGGGAGCAGGTCGGGTACGCCGCCGTCGGGTGCGGTGTGGCGGAGCAGCCAGTCGCAGACGGGTCCGGCGGTGTCCTGGTCGAGTGCGTCGGTGTCGTCGAGGACCTCCAGGGCGGACATCGCCGCGAGCGGTTGCGGCGCGGGGCCTTTGACGTCAGGTTCGAGGGCGTACGCGTAGCCGCCGTCGGCGGTGCGGTGGCCGGCGAGTGCGGTGAGCACTGCGTCGCGGTCGCCTTCGCCCAGGAGGTGCTCGAGGCGGCGCTGGTCGAGGGCGGAGCCGGTGAGCCAGATGAACTCGGCGGCGCGTTCGGTCATGGTGTCGGTGATGCGTCCCATGCCCTCCACGCTAGGCCCCGGCGGGCGGGGCGGTCTTGAACAGAACGGACTTCGATCCGACCCCGATACTTGACGCATCATCTATCTAGCGCTACAGTAAATGATGCATCATGCATCCTCATGACGAGATAGATGATGCATCAACTAGCGTTCTCGAAGGTGGGATCATGAACCTCGTCCTCTGGATACTCGCGGGCCTCCTGGCCGCGTTCTTCCTGCTCGCAGGCTTGACCAGGCTGGCCAAGCCGAAGGCGCGGCTGCTCGAGTCGCCGAGCATGGGCTGGGCCGAGGACTTCCCGCCGGGTCTCATCAAGCTGATCGGCGCGCTCGAAGTGCTCGCCGCGGTCGGCCTCATCCTGCCCGCGGTGCTCGACACCGCCGTGGTCCTCGTGCCGCTGGCCGCCGCCGGGCTCGCGCTGCTCATGGTCGGCGCCGCCGTCACGCACGGCCGCCGCAAGGAAGGCCAGGCCGTCGTCACCAACCTGGTCCTGCTCGCCCTCGCCGCCGTCGTCGCCTGGGGCCGGTTCGGCCCGCACGCGTTCTGATTCCCGCACCGCCGAGGACGGTTCGTCCGAACCGCACCGGAGCACTCCGTCACCGACCTATCGTCCCGGGTGAAGCACCGGGGACACCGAACCGAAAGGCACGAACATGACCGAGCAGAAGCTCATCGCAGTCGTCGGCGCGACCGGACAGCAGGGCGGCGGGCTCGCCCGCGCGATCCTCGCCGACCCCGACGCCGGGTTCACCGTGCGCGCACTCACCCGCAACGCCGACTCCGAGAAGGCCCGCGAACTCGCGCGGCTCGGCGCTGAAGTGGTGGAGGCCGACCTCGACGACGAGGCGAGCCTCGCCAAGGCCTTCGACGGCGTGTACGGCGCGTACCTCGTCACCGACTTCTGGCAGCACATGTCCCCCGACCGCGAGTACGAGCAGGCCGCCAACCTGGCCCGCGCCGCCGCGAGCGCGGGCGTCGAGCACGCGATCTGGTCGACCCTGGAGGACACGCGCGACGCGGTGCCGCTCGAGGACGACCGCATGCCGACCCTCCTGGGCCGCTTCAAGGTCCCGCACTTCGACGTCAAGGGCGAGGCGAACGCGTTGTTCAGCGAGGCCGGGGTCCCGACCACGTTCCTGCAGACCACCTTCTACTGGGAGGGCTTCGCCGCCTTCCTCCCGCCCCGGCGGCAGGAGGACGGCAGCCTGGTCCTGGCGATGCCGATGGGCGACGGCGCGCTCGCCGGGATCGCCGCCGAGGACATCGGCCGCACCGCGTTCGGCATCTTCAAGCGCGGCAAGGAGCTCGTGGGCAAGACCGTGAGCATCGCCGGAGAGCATCTGACGGGCTCCCAGTACGCCGACGTGTTCGCCGAGGTCCTCGGCGAGCCGGTCGCCTACCAGCCGGTGCCGTTCGACGCCTTCCGCGCCGCGGGATTCCCGGCCGCCGAGGAGATGGGCAACATGTTCCAGTACTACGCCGAGTTCGACGACGAGTTCACCGGCCGCCGCGACCTCGACACCGTGCGCGCCTTGAACTCCGAGCTCAAGACGTTCAAGGAGTGGCTCACCGAGCACAAGGCCGCTTTCGCGCAGGCCTGAGCCGCGAGACGCATTTGAGGAGCAGAGGGACCGCCCCCGGTGGGGGCGGTCCCTCTCCGCTCGCGATGTCGATGCTCGGCCGGGCCGTAGCGGTGGCCGGGAAGCGGGTGCGGCCGCCTGTGGGTTCGGCCCGTCTCGAGCGCCGCTCAGTCCCGGAGCGGGTCGTCGGCGAAGGCGCGCATGCCTTCGGCGAAGCCGGTCTCCGCGCGGAAGCCGAGGGCGTCGGCGGCGAGGTCGGGGGCGGCGACGATGTGCCTGACGTCGCCGAGGCGGTACTCGCCGGTGACCACGGGCTCGATGCCGCCGAAGCCGGCGGCGAGGGCGCGGGCCATGTCGCCGACGCTGCGCGGTTCGCCGCTGGCGATGTTGCAGGCGCCCACCCAGTCGCTGTCGAGGGCGAGGAGGTTCGCGCGGGCGACGTCGTGGACGTGGACGAAGTCGCGGGTCTGGCCCCCGTCCTCGAACACCCTTGGGGCCGAACCCGACTCGAGGGCACTGCGGAAGATGCTGGCGACCCCCGCATAGGGGGTGTCGCGGGGCATCCGCGGCCCGTACACGTTGTGGTAGCGCAGCGCGCAGACCCGCGCGCCGGATTCGCGGCCGTACAGGAACGACAGATGCTCGGTGTGGACCTTCGTGGCGGCGTAGACGTTCCGCGGGTCAAGTCGGGCGTCCTCGCGGACGGGAGCCCAGGACAAGTCGGCGCCGCAGCCGGGGCAGCGGGGCTCGAACCGTCCATTGTCGAGGTCTCGGCGGTCGCGGGGCGCGGCGCCGACGTCGCCGTGGTCGGGGCAGCGGTAGCGGCCTTCGCCGTAGACGACCATGGAGGAGGCGACGACGAGGCGGCCGGTGAAGGAGCGGCGCCACAAGGCGCGCAGGAGGTTCGCGGTGCCGCCGTCGTTGTCGGCGACGTAGTCGCTCACGTCGTCGAAGTCCACGCCGAGGCCCACGCGCGCGGCCTGGTGGCAGACGGCGTCGACGCCCTCGACCGCGCGCCGCACGGCGCGCTCGTCCCGGAGGTCGCCGACGACGAGCTCCACGTTGTCGGGCAGCGGGGGTGGTTCTTTATGGGCTGCAAGGGAATCGAGGACGACGACCGCATCGCCGCGGGCGGCGAGCCGCTCGACGATATGGCCGCCGATGAACCCGGCACCGCCGGTCACCAGTACACGCAAGGGATCTGCCTTTCTCTCGGTCACCACTGCACGCTCAATGCGGCGGCGAGGATGACGGCGACGGCCAGCTGCAGCGCCAGCCACCCCCGGGGTCGCGTCAGGGCGCACCCGGCCAGGAGGACGAGCGGCATGAACGGCTGCCAGATCCGCTCGGTCTCCGCCGAGGACATCCCCGACAGGTCCGCGATCGCCACGGCCGCCAGGCACGAACCCACAACTATCCACATGCGACTTTCGCCTGATGTGCGGGGGTTCAGCCGGGCGAGCGCGACCGCGATCGCCGGGCCCAGCGCGAACGCGAACACCGCGAGGTTCGCCAGCAGGAAGTACCAGTACCCGCGCGCCGAGGCCACCCCCGCGTAGTAGCGGGCCCGCGTGACCTGCAGCCCTTCAAACCACCAGTACCCCCACAGCAGCGGCGCGAGCACCACCGCCGCCGCGAACGCACCACCGCCGATCAGCACGCCCCAGCGGCGGCGCCGGATCGCGACGACGAGCACCGGCACCGCGAGCAGCGCCGCCGAGAACGAGAGCATGAGCGCCGCGCCCGCCAGCAGGCCGCCGACGGCGGTCAGGACGACCGACCTCGGGCCCGTGCGGTTGGTCGCGAGGATCAGGCAGGCGACGGCACTGAGCGTGACGCCCGCGAACACCACGTCAGCGTTGTTGTGCCAGAACGCGGCCGGGACGATGACCAGGAACGGCGCGGCCCGGCGGGTCAGCCGCTCCCCCGCGACATCGCGGCCGATCACCAGCGCCGCGACCGCCGCCGCCGCGACCGCGAGCTGGACGACCGCGTTCTGGAACAGCAGGCCTTCGAGGCCCGCTTTCGCTGCGCCCCACAGGAACAGGACGAGACCCGGCGGATGCGACTGGAGGTGCACCGGGAAGACGCCCTCCAGCTGCAGCTCCGTGTACTGCCGCAGGAACGGCGCGACCCCGCCGGCCTCGTCCACGAAGCGGCCGCCGCTCGCATAGTGCTTGTCCAGATCGCCCCACGTGCTCGGATGCGAGTGGGCCAGCGCCAGCGCGGTGCTGAAGAGGACGGCGGCGGCCGCGGTCGCGATGACGGCGTACCGCCACCGCCAGCGCGCCGCGGCGGCGGGCAGGACGGCGATGACGAGCGCGCCCGCGGCGAGCGGGGCGAGCAGGGTCGCGTCGAAGTGCGGGTCCCAGGTGCCGTAGAGCGGCATCGCGTCGAGTTTGAGATCGCGGTCGGTGGTGTTGCGTTTGACCTGGCCGAGTACCCATGCGAGGGCGAGGAGGAGGGTCCAGGCGGCGAGGGCGGCGCCGGTCCGGGCGCGGGTCGTCACGGGCGGGCCGGGGCGGGGAGGCGGACGGTGAAGCGGCATCCTCGGGCGGTGTTGGCGGCGGTCACCGATCCGGCGTGGGCTTCGATGAGGCCGCGGCTGATGGCGAGGCCGAGGCCGCCGCCGCGGTCGTCGCGGCGGCGGGCCTCGTCGCCGCGGAAGGCGATGTCGAAGACGCGCGGGAGGTCGTGGTCGGGGATGCCGCCGCACTCGTCGTCGATGTGGAGGACGGCCGTGTCCCCTTCGGCTGCGGCCGAGATGACGACGGTGCCGCCTGCGGGGGTGTGGCGGATGGCGTTGTCGAAGAGGTTGTCGAGGGCGCGGCAGCATTCGCGGGCGGCGACCTCGATCGGCGGGAGCGCGTTGAGGTGTTCGACGACGGCGACGCCCTTGACCTCGGCGGCGGCGCTGGCGCCCGCGATGGCGTCGGCGACGGCGTCGCACAGGTCGACCTTCTCGCGGCCGAGGCGCAGGGTGCCGCTGTTGATGCGGGAGAGCTCGAAGAGGTCGTCGACGAGGGCGGTGAGGCGTTCGGCGTCGGTGCGGATCTGCGAGTGGTAGCGCTTGACGGCGGAGTCGTCGTCGACCACGCCGTCGTCGAGGGCCTCGGCCATGGCGCGGATGGTGGCGAGGGGGGCGCGCAGGTCGTGCGAGACCCACGCGATGAGTTCGCGGCGGGAGGATTCGAGGGCGCGTTCGCGCCGCTGGGACTCATCGAGGCGGCGGGAGACGTCGGCGAGTTCGCCCGCGAGCGCGGCCAGTTCGCCGGGGCCGGTGACGGCGGGGGCGTGGCCGGCGCTGATGCGGCCGTCGCTGCCGACCATGGTGCGGGCGTAGGCGCCTACCTGCTGGGCGCCGGCGCCGATGTCGTCCCCGAGCTGCCAGGCCGCGCCGAAGGCGACGCCGGAGGCGACGATGAGGACGACGAAGAGGACGACCAGGTCGTGGAAGGAGATGAACATGGCGAGCGCGGCGGTGACGACGCCGGTGGCGGCGACCAGGACCGAGGAGAGGGCGACGGTCATGGTCTGGACGCGGGCGGGGCGGCTGCGCAGGCGGCGGAGGGCGACGCCGCCGACGCCGCCGGCCACGGCGGAGGCGACCGCGGCGACGGTGACGAGGACGGCGATGTCGCGGGGCGGGAAGTCGAAGGCGACCGCGAGGGCGGTGGCCGCGGCGAGGGCGGTCGCGAGGATCAGCAGGGAGCCGGTCCGGCGGTGGCGCAGGTGCTCCATCAGGGCTCCCATCGGTAGCCGACGCCGCGGACGGTGGTGAGGTGGCGGGGCGCGGAGGCGTCGTCCTCGATCTTCTCGCGGAGGCGGCGGACGTGGACGGTGACGGTGGAGGTGTCGCCGATGCTCCAGCCCCACACGGCTTCGAGGAGCTCGTCGCGCTGGAAGGCGCGGCCGGGGTTGCTGAGGAAGCAGACGAGGAGGTCGTACTCCTTGGCGGTGAGGTCGACGGGTGCGCCGTCGCGGTGCACTTTGTGGGCGAGGGTGTCGATCTCGAGGCCGCCGCCGGTGAGGACGGCGGCGGGCGGGGGTGCGGCGGTGGCGCGGCGCAGGACGGCGCGGACGCGGGCGGCGAGTTCGCCCGGGGAGAAGGGCTTGGTGACGTAGTCGTCGGCGCCGAGGTCGAGGCCGGCGATGCGGTCGTGCTCCTCGCCGCGGGCGGTGAGCATGACGACGGGGACACTGGTGGCCTCGCGGAGGCGGCGGCAGACTTCGAAGCCGTCCATGCCGGGCATCATCAGGTCGAGGACGACGAGGTCGGGGAGGGTGGCGAGGGCGCGTTCGAGGCCGGTGGCGCCGTCGGCGGCGTAGTCGACGTCGAAGCCTTCGCGGCGCAGGTAGCGGGCGACGACCTCCGCGAGTGCGGTGTCGTCGTCGACGACGAGCACGCGGGGGGCGGCTTGGGAGCTCATGGGTCAACGATGACCGATGCCGGGCGCCGCCGTCACCGGATGGTCCAAGACTTTCGCATACCGTAAGAATCGTCCCTCCCTTTCGGGGCCCGTCCGTCAGTAGCATCGGCCCCATGCAGCGGACCCATCTCCTCGTCTTGGCGAAGGCCCCGGTCCCGGGGCGGTCCAAGACCAGGCTCACCCCGCCGTTGACCACTGTGGAGGCTGCGGCGGTCGCGGAGGCGGCGCTCGCGGACACGCTCGAAGCGGTCGCCGCGTGCGGCGCGGACCGGCGGATCCTCGCGCTCGACGGCGAGCCCGGGCCGTGGCTCCCCGCGGGCTTCGAAGTGGTGCCGCAGGTCGAGGGCACGTTCAACGAGCGGCTGGCCGCGGCGTGGGCGTTCGCGGGCGGGCCCGGGCTGCAGATCGGCATGGACACGCCGCAGGTGACGCCGGGCCTGCTCGATGCGGCGCTGGGGGTCGTGACCGGCGGCGCGGAGGCGGCGCTCGGCCTGGCCGAGGACGGCGGATGGTGGGCCCTGGGCCTGGCCCGGCCGCACCCCGGCGCGTTCGAGGGCGTCCCGATGAGCCGCGGCGACACGGGTGCGTTGCAGCGCAAGCGGTTGGAGGCCCTCGGCCTCACCGTGGCCGACCTGCCCGTGTTGCGCGACCTCGACAATGCCGAGGACGCCCGGATCATCAGTGCGCTCGCGCCGCGCACGCGCACCGCGCAGCGGGTCCGGGCGCTGCTGCCCACGGTCGACGTGGTCCTGCCGGTGCTCAACGAGCGCGGCGCGCTCCCGTGGGTGCTCGAGCGGATGCCGCCCGGGTACCGGCCGATCGTGGTCGACAACGGCTCCGACGACGGCTCGGCCCAGGTCGCCGCCGACCTCGGCGCGCACGTCGTGAGCGAGCCGCGCCGCGGATTCGGCGCGGCCTGCTTCGCCGGGCTCACCGCCGCGACCGCGCCCGTGGTGGCCTTCATGGACTGCGACGCCTCCCTCGACCCCGCCGACCTGCCCCGGGTCTGCGCGCCCGTCCTCGCAGGCGACGCCGACCTCGTGCTCGGCGCCAGGAACGCCGAAGCGGGCGCGCAGCCGCTCCACGGGCGCCTCGCCAACCGCTACCTCGCCCGGCAGATCCGCCGCCGCTGCAACGCGCACGTCACCGACCTCGGGCCGATGCGCGCCGCCCGCCGCGAGGCCCTCCTCGGCCTCGGCATCACCGATCGGCGCTCGGGCTGGCCGCTCGAAATGGTGCTGCGTGCCGGACAGGACTGCTGGCGGATCACCGAACTGCCCGTCCCCTACCGGCCGCGCATCGGCAGGAGCAAAGTGACCGGGACCCTCGGCGGGACCCTCCGCGCCGTCAAGGACATGCGCGCGCAACTGGCGCAGTTCACGACCGGGAAACGATGAGGAGCAGGCAGTGAACGAGACCCCGCCCCGGGCCGACATCGGCGTCTTCGGCGGCTCCGGCTTCTACGCCCTTGCGGCCGAAGCCGAAACGCACGACCTCCAGACCGCGTGGGGCCCGCCCTCCGCGCCCGTCGCCATCGCGACGTACGGCGCCGTCCGCGTGGCGTTCCTGCCCCGGCACGGCACCGGGCACCGGTACCCGCCCCACCGCGTCAACTACCGCGCCAATGTGGACGCCATGCGGCAGCTGGGCGTGCGCGCCCTCGTCTCGCCGTTCGCGGCCGGGTCCCTGCGCCCCGAGATCCGGCCCGGCGAGTTCGTCGTCTGCGACCAGCTCGTCGACCGCACCTGGGGCCGCGAGTCCACCTTCCACGACGAGTTCACCGACGGCCCCGTGCACCTGCCCTTCGCCGAACCGTACGACCCGCGGCTGCGCCGCATCATGCTCGACGCCGCCGCCGAGGTCGGCGCGGTCGCGCACGACGGCGGCACCGTCGTCGTCGTCAACGGCCCCCGCTTCTCCACCCGCGCCGAATCCCGCTGGCACCGCGACAACGGATGGCACGTGGTCAACATGACCCAGGCCCCCGAAGCGCCGCTCGCCATGGAAGCCGGCATCCCCTTCGTCGGCATCGCCCTGGTCACCGACTACGACGCCGGCCTCGACGAGGACCCGCACATCGAACCGGTCAGCCAGGACGCGGTCTTCGCCGTCTTCGAGGCGAACCTCCACAAAGTCCGCGAACTCCTCGACGCCGCGATCCCGAGGCTGGCCACGTGAACACCGAACGGTTCGAGACCCTCGCCGTCCACGGCGGCGAACCCCGCCCGCCCGAAGGCGGCTCGGTCGTCCACCCGATCCACCAGGGCACCGTCTACGAGACCGGCCCCGGCGGCGACGCCCCCTACATCCGGCTCGGCACCAACCCCACCCAGCGCCACCTCCACCGCAGGCTCGCCGCCCTCGAGGACGCCGAGGACGCCGTCGCCACCGCCTCCGGCATGGCCGCGATCTCGGTCGCGCTCCACAGCGTCCTCGGCGCCGGCGACCACCTCATCGCCGCCGGGTCCTTCTACGGCGGCACCCTGCGGTTCCTCACCGAGCACGCCGAACGGCTCGGCTGGACGTACGACCTCGTCGACCCCGCCGACGACCACGCCTGGCGGAAGGCGCTGCGGCCCGAGACGAAGGCGTTCCTGACCGAGACCATCACCAACCCGCTCGTCCAGGTCGGCGACCTCCCCGGCGCCGCCCGCTTCGCCCGCGAGCACGCCATCGCCTCCCTCATCGACAACACCCTCGCGACCCCCGTCGTCTTCCGCCCGCACTCGGTCGGCTTCGACCTGGTGTGCCACTCGGCGACCAAAGCGCTCAACGGCCACTCGGACCTCGCCGCCGGCGTCGTGACCGGCTCACGCGAACGCATCGCGCGGGTCGCGTCCGTCATGAGCGCCTACGGGTGCGCCCTCGACCCGCACGCGGCGTTCCTGCTCTCCCGCGGACTCAAAACGCTGGCGCTGCGGGTGCGCCAGCAGCACGCCAACGCCATGGCGGTCGCGACCTTCCTCGAAGGGCACGACCGGATCGCGGACGTCCGCTACCCGGGCCTCGCCGCCCACCCCGACCACCGGCGGGCGACCGCACTCTTCGACGGATACGGGTCGGTGCTGGCATTCCGGCCGGTCGGCGGCGCCGCGGCGGCCGATGAGCTGGTCGCGTCGCTGCGGCTGCCGTACGCGGCCTCGAGCCTGGGCGGCGTCGAATCACTCGTGACCCGCGTGTCCGCCCGCGGCGAAGCCGCGGGCCTCCCCGACGACCTGATCCGCTTCTCGGCCGGCATCGAAGCCACCGACGACCTGGTCGCGGACTTCGCCAGCGCCCTCCGCGACTGACACCGGTACCTGCGAGCTCCCTGATATTCAGGCCCCGGGCACGGCACGCGCCCGTGCGATCCCGGGCCGCGGACCGGCGTCCGCCCATACGCTCCGGGGCCGCGGAACCAGCTCGCCGCCCCGGACTCCGCCGGACCGCGACTCACAGGCACCGACGCGCACTCGTACGCTTCCAGGCCACAGACCCCACCCGCATTCGTGCGCTCCCCGGCCCCGCTCCCCGGGCGTTGTTTAGCGGAACGTAAGGCTCCGGCGCGGGACCCGGAGCAGCGAAAGCGCGATGATGGTGGAGTGAACACCACGCAACCCGCCTCACCGCGCGCCTGGGCCGCGGCCGGGCTCCTCGCGACCCTCGCCGGGCTGGCGGTCGGGCACCTCGTCGCCGCGTTCGCCGCGCCGCGGTCCGCCCCCTTGTCCGCGCTCAGCGACACCGTGATCGCGATCGTCCCGCTCGAGGTCTCGCACTGGTTCATCGACCTGGTCGGCACCCTCGACAAGCCGCTCCTGGTCCTCGGCCTCGCGATCGGCGTCGCCGCCGCCGGGTACGGGATCGGCAGGCTGTGGCGGACCCGGCCGTGGCCGGCGCGGGCCGCGATCGTGGCGTTCGCACTCATCGGCGCGGCAGCGGCCGTCACCAGGCCCGGCCTCGGGGCCGGCGCGGCAATGCCCTCACTGCTCGCCGGGGCGGTCGCGCTCGCAGGCCTCCAATGGTGGGCGTCGCGCTTCGACACCGGGACGTCGACCGCCCGACGCGGATTCCTCGCGGCCGTCGGCGGCGTCGCGGCCGCCGCGGTCGCCGCCTCCTGGTGGGCCGGCCGGGTCGGACCGGCCGCGGTCGAGGCCGACCGCGAGGCGCTCACCCTGCCCGAACCCGACGTCCCCGCCGTCGAACCGGGCCCGGTCGCCGAATTCGAGCAGCGGGGCCTGTCCACGTACCTGACCCCGAACCGCGACTTCTACCGGATCGACACCGCGATCACCGTCCCCCGCGTCGACGTCGACACATGGCGGCTCCGCGTGCACGGCATGGTCGACCGCGAACGCACCTACACGATGGACGACCTGCTCGGCCGCGAACTCATCGAACGCGACATCACCCTGTGCTGCGTCTCCAACCAGGTCGGCGGCGACCTCATCGGCAACGCCCGCTGGCTCGGCGTGAGCCTCGCCGACCTCCTCGCCGAATCCGGCGTCAACGCCGCCGCCGACCAGCTCGTGTCCCGCTCCACCGACGGCTGGACCGCCGGCTCCCCCACCGACCTCGTCTTCGACGGCCGCGACGCCATGATCGCCCTCGGCATGAACGGCGAACCGCTCCCGGTCGACCACGGCTGGCCCGCCCGCCTCGTCATCCCCGGCCTGTACGGGTACGTCTCGGCCACCAAGTGGCTCACCGATCTCGAGCTCACCACCTTCGACGCGTACGACGCGTACTGGATCACCCGCGGCTGGTCCACCCCGAAGCCGATCAAGACCCAGTCGCGCATCGACACGCCCCGCTCCAAGGCCGACTCCGGCACCGTCGTCGTCGCCGGAGTCGCCTGGGCCCAGCACCGCGGCATCAGCGCCGTCGAACTCCGCGTCGACGACGGCGAGTGGACGCCCTGCCAACTGTCCGATGTCGCCACCACCGACACCTGGCGGCAGTGGCTCATCGAGTGGGACGCCGAGCCCGGCGACCACACCCTCACCGTCCGCGCCACCGACGGCGACGGCGTCCCGCAGACCAGCGAGGTCCAAGGCGTCATCCCCGACGGCGCCACCGGCCTCCACAGCGTCCGCATCTCGGTCGGCTAGGAGCCGACCCCGCACGCACGCAAAAGGGCCGGTCCCCCGTGACGGGAGACCGGCCCTGATTATTTGTGGAGGTACTGAACGCTTATCCGCACACGTTCCCCGCAGGTCAAAGCGCTGCGATCCGACCTGTCGAACCATGCGAAACCCGACACAGATAGCCAGGAACGCAGTACAGACCTGAAATCTCCTGTGCGGACAGCACCGCGTCCGCTCCGCAAAGGGCTGGCCCCGGAGGACCGCCAACGACTCATCGAAGACTACCTCGCCGGGGCCCTCCAGAGAGACCTCGCCTCGCGGTACGCCATCGGACTTTCCAGCGTCAAGACCATCCTCCGCGAAGCCGGAGCCCGCAAGTACGCGACCCGAGCCTAAGCAGCCTGGCGGAGGCCGAGCGTGCCGCTCGTGGCAGCAAGGGGCACGCGAGCCAGCGTGGCCGCCATCCTCACGAGATGACCCAGGGAGCTACCCCGGCCACTTCACCGCTTCCCAAAACCCTGATCGGGGATCGCTGACCGGCCCAAACTCGGTCGACCGCGGCAAGCCGGGCTCGAAGATTCACGGCCTGAGCGACCGAAACGGCGTACACTCTCGCCCTTGCCTTCTCTGCGGCGAACTCTCAGGGACAGGGCCTTTGGCGATTGCGGTCTTGCTAGATGGCAGCCTGACCTAGGGGCATGCCGGGAGGACACATCTTGGTCTCGCCGGGAGGAAGGGAGGTTGGGGAGTCGGGTGCTCTGCGGCGTCGTGCCCGGTGTTCACTGGGGTTGTGGCCTCGGGCGCGTTTGAACGCGGCGCTGAGCGCGAACGGCGTGGAGAAGCCGACCCTGGCCGCGATCGCGGCCAGGGTCAGGTCGGTGTCGCACAAGAGCTCGGCGGTCCGATCGAGGCGGCGTTCGCGCAGGTACGTCATCGGCGGCTGACCCACCAGGTCCGCGAAGCGCCGGGCCAGCGCGGCACGTGAGACGCCGGTCCTTGCCGCCAGTTCCGCGAGCGTCCACCTATAGGCGAGGTTGCCGTCGATCAGGCGCAGCGCGGTCGCCGTCACCGCGTCGCCGTGGGCCCGGTACCAGTCGGGGACGGGTGCGCCCGGGCGGGTGAACCAGGTGCGGAGCGCGGCGACGAGCATCAGGTCGAGCATCCGGTCCAGGAACGCCTGGCGGCCGGGCAGGGTCCGGTCGATCTCGGCGAAGGCGGCGGCGCTGACCGGGCAGTCGTCGGGTCCGGTCTCGATGACCGCCAGCGGCGGCAGTGCGGCGAGCAGCCGCGCTGGCATGCCGCCTTTGACCGTGTACCGGCCGGTCATCAGGCCAGCTGATCTGGTTTCGCCGGCCGTGTCCTGCACGGTGATCTCGTAGGGTGCGCCCCCGGAGAGAATGGCGACGTGGCCGGGTGCGAGGTCGACTGGAGCGGCGCCTGCTGCAGCGATCCGGACACGACCTCGCAGCGGTACCGCCACCGTCAGTGGAGAGCCGTTCGGGACAGTCAGGAGCAGCCGCCCGGCGAGCGTGGGCTGCTCGAAGACCGCCCCGGCGCAGCGGACGCGTTCGAGCAGGTCGGTCAGCGGATCGGTGCCGGTCGGTTCCAGGTCGGGCATGCCGACGATGCTAGACGCTCGCGTATAGAGACGAGCCGCATCGCCATGGTCACGGTGCTCTGATCATGCTTGGCTTGCTCGCATGAGTGATGAACTAGTGCTGGTGACCGGCGCGACTGGCAAGACCGGGCGACGCGTGGTGCGCCTGCTGGACGACCTCGGAGTCGCCCATCGCGAGACCTCGCGGACATCTGCGACGCGCTTCGACTGGGAGGACCGGTCCACCTGGGCCCCGGTTCTGGAGGGTGCGAGCGCGCTCTATCTCATCCCGCCATACACGTCCGTCGATCGGGCCGCTGAAGCCCTTGCTGCCCTTGGCGAAACGGCGATCGCGGCGGGGGTGCGGCGCACGGCCCTGGTGTCCACTCCAGACGAGAGCGGCCTGGCCGCTGAGGCCTCGCTCGCCGCATCGGGACTGGCGACGACTGCGCTGCGGCTGCGGTGGTTCTTCCAGAACTTCAGCGAGGACTTCCTGCGCGACCCCGTGCGCTCCGGTGAGCTCCGGCTCCCGGCGGGGAACGGCGCGGAGGCGTTCATCGACGCCGACGACATCGCCGAGGCGGCGGTCCGCGTCCTGACCGAAGACGGTCACGCCGGGTCGGCGTACGAGCTGACCGGGCCGCGCCTGCTGACATTCGGCGACATCGCCGCCGCGATCACGGCCGCCACCGGCCGCGAGGTTCGCTATGTCCCGCTGACCGAAGCGGCCTTCATCGCTGAGCAGCTGGCTTTCGGAGTGCCGGAGGATTGGGCGCGGACCTCCGCTTCGCTGTACGCGCAGATCGGGTCCGGTCGGCTCGCGTCGCTCTCCAACGACGTTGAACGCCTCCTCGGCAGGCCGCCCCGCGACTTCGCTGCTTTCGCACGCGCTGCGGGAACCCAGGGCCTGTGGAACTGATCGACTACAACCAAAGACGCGGCCGCTGGCCTCCCGCAAGATCTAGGTCGAGACCTGGACGGAAGCGTTGTTTCCGGACTAGGCAGGGGTGTCCGGGCCTCCCGGCGCTGCAAAATCCTCGGCCTTCAGGTTGAATAGCGGCGAATGACCGTGGCCGGGTTCAAACTGGCGTTGATGTCCGTCGTCGCTGGTTCTGCCTCAATGTGGGTCGGCCGGTGTGGTCGATTGGGCACGGAGGAAGTCGTCGACCACGTGCTCGACGAACTGGCGATCGAGGGTCTTGCGGCCCAGGAACCGCTGGTAGATCAGCGGTCCGGCCAGTTCGGCGACCGCTCGTTCGAGGTCGAGGCCGGTATCGATGTCGCCGCGCTGCTGCGCTGCCCGGATGATCTGCCCGGCGGCCTCCGAACAGGCCTCGTACAGCTTGGCGCTCAGCTGAGCGAACTCCGGATCGCGGGAGGCCCGGTCCATGGTGGTGAGCATCGGCCGCTCCACGGCGGGGTCGTGCAGTTGGACCCGGAAGTCGTCGAGTTCTTCTACGAGGTCGTCACGGGTGACGCCCGTCGGAGTGTGGTGCTCGACGGCCCAGTCGTGCAAGAGGATGTCGTGGAGGAATCGGTCGATGGTGGGCCAGTGCCGGTACAGCGTGGTGCGGCCGACGCCGCTGCGTTCGGCCACCGTCACGTAGGTGACTGCCTCCCATCCGTCGGATAGGAGTATCTCGCGGCCGGCGGCCATCGCGGCCGCACGCGAGCGCGCCACTTGCGGGTTGTTCCGGGCGCTCGGCCTTGAGGCCGAGCGCCCGGAACAAGTTCAGGCTCGCCACCATGCCTGGGTTGCGGATTGATCGCGGGTGGTGTTGGTGAGGCAGTGGACCTCTCCTCCCACGGTGCCGACCGCGTGCCCGTAGTCCCAGGCCTCGACCCAGGCGATCCGACTTCCCACGGCGCTGAAGGCCGTTTCGGCGGTGTTCGCGAGTACGTCCTGCCCGGCCGCGTCGAGTGGCCCGTGGGGTTTGATGGCGAGGAAGGTGCCAGTGCCGGTTTCGACGCCGTTGACGATGGCGGGCAGGTGGTTCGCCACGATGCCCTGGCGAGGGTAGCCGTCGACAACGAGTTCAGTGAACACCGCAGGGACCCGCACGATCTCCTCCTCCCCGAGACCGAGCGCTTCGGTCACTACCGCAAGCGCCGCGTCGATGCCTTCGGTCGCAATCCGGTTGCCTTCGAGCAGCTCCGGCGATGCCAGTGCCTCCTCGACGGTCATGGCCGGGTCCATCTCGAGGCCCTGCACGAGCGTCTGGCCGCCGAGACCCTCGTCGACCAGTCCCTCAAGCAGCTCGGTACCCAGCTCCGGGTCGGCGACGACCGCCGCCCACCCTCGGTCGTTGTCGGCCGTGGTGAACGACAGGAACTCGTCGATGTGGCCGACACCGAGCCAGCTCGTGTCGACCGCAAGCGGCTCCTGGTCTCCTTGCGCCTCAAGGAGCTCGACGAACGAGGGATCGGGCGCGGCGTCGCCGCCGTCCGAGCCGTACAGGATCCTCCCGGCAGGCCAGGTGCCCTCGCCGGTGGCATAGGGCGGTGCGACGATGACATTGCCAGTGGAGCTGAACGAACCCCACAAGGCGTTGTACTCGTCCTGGCCGACCCGGTCGGGACTGTACGTCTGGACCGCGGCGGTGTCGGCCCCGCGCAGCAGCGAGAACACCGGCCGTCCCGCATCGCGCAGCGGGAACTCGGCGGTGCTGCCCTCCGGGTCGACGACGGCGGAGCGCAGCAGCACCGTCATGGTGTGCGGGACGCCGCCGCGGCCGGGCATGGCGGCGTACCCGGTGATGAACTGGTCCCGCATCCACCGGTCATCGCCGGTGGGGTACATGGTCAGTCGTTCGTCGAGCCCGGCCGACACCAGGCCGGCGACCAAGTCTTGGCGGAAGGCCTCCTCACCGTCGTGGACGGGAGGGGCTTCGGCATCCGGGTCGTAGCCGTCCCTTTCGGCGGCCTCCACTTCCGTCCCGTTGTCGGCGACGATCAGTTGGTCGATCGGAGCCAGCTCGTGGCTCAGCAGCAGCGGCGCGACACGGACGCGCACCTGGTCGGATTCGACGGTTCCACCGTTCCGGACGGTCAGCGTCACGTCGATGAACCCGTCCCATCCCTCCGAGTCCCGGGTGAAGTCGGTGGCTTCGAGGGCCAGGTCGATGCCGCCGCGCAGATGGTCGGCGGTGATCGGGTCGTTCGGGCCGAGCAGGCTGTAGTCGTCGCCGTCGCGTACGAACAGGCGCGCGGTCGCCGCCGAGGCGTCGTCGACGCTGATCGAGGCACTTGCGCTGTCCCCGACGCCGCGCATCGGCCTGATCCTCAGCGATGCCATGTCGAGGAGGTCGGCCGCGCCGTTGACCACCTCATCTGCGCCATCCGAGCAGGCGGCCAGGGCGTCGTCGCCGAGCCGCTCCCCTTCGGCTCCAACGGTTGGGCAGGCTTCGAAGTCGTCGTCGAGGTTGGGCACCATGATGGCGCCTCGGTCGGTCGTCCATTCGCTTCTCCCCGCGCTGTCGGCGGCATTGACACGACCGTCGCGGTTCGTGTCGGCCAGCAGCAGGGCAGGAGCGGGTCGTGCGGTGGCCTCCCAGGCCACCGCACCCGCCGCCAGCGCCAGCAACGAAGCCAATATCAATGCGGGCGAACGGAATCGGTGCCTGCTTCTCGGATCTGTCATGCCGTCGACTCTGGCCGAGACGAGCGGAGGACGGTATCCCCGAGCGGCTGATTCCCGGGCCGTTCATGTGCCGCCGCTCTGCCTTTCGGCAGAGGGCGGTCCCGTCACGCGTCTCTAGACTTGGCTCCCATGCAGCAGTGGATCAAACCGGCGGCACGCTGGACGGCCGCAGCGGCGGTCCTCGGCTTGGCGGTGTTCGACGGGCTCGGCACCGGCTCGGCGGCGTCCGCACCCGCCGCTCTGGCAGCGGCAGTCCTCGCCGCCCGGCCGAGCCTGCGAGACCGTCAGCGACCGTGGGCGCTGCTGGCCGCCGCAGCGGTCTCCCTCATGGCCACGGCCGACCCGGGAGCGGCGACCTCGAACCGCGCCGCATTGTGGTGGATCGCTGAAACCGCGGTGCTGCTCGCACTGGTTGCGCTGGGCTCACACATGGCCGCGACCAGAATCGAAGCGACCGCCGTCGTTGCTGCGGGCATCGCGATAGGGCTGTCGCCGCTGCGCCTCGGCTTGCGCATGGACCCGCCCTCCGCGCCGGAAGAACTCGCGGTGCTGGTCCTGCTGTGGACTATCGCTGCGGGCTCGGCAGCCGCGTTCGGCCGGTTCATGCGACGGCAACGGCACGAGCGGGATCGCGCGGTCAGGGAGGCCCGCCGCGCGCAGCGATTGTCACTCGCACGGGACCTTCACGACTACGTCGCCCACGACGTGACCGGCATCGTCGTGCAAGCCCAGGCGGCACAGGTCGTCGGCGAACCCGCCCAGGCCCAGGCCGCGCTCGCCCGCATCGAAGCAGCCGGGCTGCAGGCCCTCTCCTCGCTCGATCGCACGGTCCTCCTCCTGCGCGAACACGACGCCCTCCTCCGAGACTACGACGGCTTTGCCGACATCGCCGTTCTGGCAAGCCGATTCGAGGAGGCCGGGGGCGCAAGAACCAGCCTCGTCATCGATCATGGGCTCGCCAGCCTCCCGATCCCCGAGACGGTCAGCGCGCTCGCGCACCGCATCGTGACCGAAGCGCTGACCAACGTCCGCAGACACGCGCCCGACGCTGCCGACGTCCGCATCTCACTGAACAGACTCCCGAACGCGTTGGCGGTCGAGGTCGTCAACGACCTGCCACCCGAACCGAACGGCGAACCTCAGGCCAGGATCGCCGGAGGCCAAGGCCTGCATCAACTGGAGGGCTCCGTGAACGGCCGCGGCGGCACGTTCGATGCCGGACCCGACGGCCACGAGAGCTGGCGCCTGTCCGCGGTGCTGCCGCTGTGACCATCCGCGTCCTCATCGCCGACGACCACGACCTGGTCCGCCACGGCTTCCGCATGATCCTCGACGCCCAACCGGACATGCGCGTCGTCGGCGAGGCCGCCGACGGGGAAGCGGCGCTCGCAGCCGCCCGCAGGCACAGCCCTGACGTCGTACTCGCCGACATCCGCATGCCGCGACTCGACGGGATCGAAGTCCTCAAACACCTGAACGCCGAACCTCACCCGCCCAAGGTCATCGTCGTGACCACATTCGACGACGACGATTACGTCCGCGCCGCCCTGGACGCAGGCGCCTCCGGATTCGTCCTCAAACGCTCGGGACCGGCACTGCTTGTGGAGGCCGTCCGCGCCGCGATCGCCGGAGACACCCTCATCAGCCCCTCGCTCACCATCCGACTCTTGACCGGCCTGACCGAGGCCAAGCCCAAGTCCGAGAACGGGCCCGATCTGTCCGAACGCGAACGACAAGTGGTCAAACTGGTCGCCGAAGGCAAGTCAAATGCCGAAATTGCCACTGACCTGTTCATCTCAGCCGGCACCGTCAAGACCCACATCGCCAACGCCCAGCGCAAGACCGGGGCCCGCAACCGCGTCGGCATCGCAGCTTGGGCCTGGAGAACCGGACTCGCCACACCATGACCGCGCAGCGAGGAAGCGACCCGCTCGCGGCACAACATGTACGAGAAACCTTGCTGGGCAAGAAAATAGGGACCTTCAATATGAAGATCCCTAAGGTGCCAAATGTCCGATTCAGTGGAGGTACTGAAGGATTATTCGGACACGTTTCCGCTGGTCAAAGCGTTGCGATCCGATCTTGCGAACCATGCGAAACCCGACACGAAAGGCCAGGAATGCGGTCCAGGTCGCAAATCTAGTGTTCGGAGAGAACTGCGTCCGCTCCGTAAGCGGCTGGCCCCGAAGGACCGGCAACGACTCATTGCAGACTATCTCGATGGGGCGCTCCAGAGGGACCTCGCCACGCGGTACGCCATCGGACTTTCCAGCGTTAAGACCATTCTCCGCGACGCAGGAGCCCGCAAGTACGCCGCGCGCCGGTAACCGCTGTGACTGCAACAGGCCCGGCGGGGATCGGGCCGCCGGGCCAGGAGGTCCCCAATCTGGTGAACTGGACTGTGCGCGAGTGGGCAGCCCCACCGCCGCATCTTCGCCGGGGACGGGCGACCGCCCCAGGAACGCGGAGGAATCCTGCGGAAGACTACGGCGTCGCGCGGAATCCGAAGGTCGCCGCGCCGAGCGCCTGGAACTCGGCGGCTGTCCCGGAGTCGAGCACCTTCGTGTTCCTCGTGCTGCCATCGAGCACGGCCGAGCGGACGCTGACGTTCGCGACGTGGTGGTTCATCGCCAGGTAGTTGTCGTTCCCCGACTTCACCAGGACGAGGGTCGGCACCGCTCCCGAGGGAGTGATGGAGGCAGGCGGCACGTCGTACGAGAAGTGGTTGCCAGTGACGGAATTGCCGCCGCCATTGATGTGCACCAGCCCGAACAGGTCGTCGGTCGTGAGCGGCACGCTCTGGAACGGCCCGAATGATTCGCGGTTTCGAAGGAAGTGGTTCGCGCCGATGAGGTTGTTGCGGCAGACGTCTTCAAGGGTCACCATGCCGGACGAGAACGAGTGGAGGCGGTTCGCCGAGATGGCACTGTCGTTGCAGTTCTTCAGGTGCACCGAGCTCTTGCCGCGGGGGAAGATGTTGTTGCCCGACACGATGAGCCCGAAGTGCCCTTCGGCAAAGATCGAGAATCCCGCGGGCCCAGCGCCGAGGTGGTTGCTGTTGACCATCGAGGCCTGCCCGGAGCCCACGAGTTCGACACAGCTGCCGCACTCGGCGATGAAATTGCCGTTGAGCTGCAGCGCGTCGACGCCGGTGAGCACGACTCCGCGTTCGAGGTAGACCATGCCCATGCCGGCGATGCGCAGCGCATCGGTGTCGCTCGTCGAGCGCACGCCGATCTTGCCGTTGCGGTAGCTGTTCTGGTTCGGGGTGAACGAGAGCCCGTCCAGACAGAAATCGACCAGTTCGATCGAACTCAGGCGAGGCGATCCGCCCCGGCTGATGAGGATCGCCTCCGCGTTCCCGTCAGTGTTCTCGACCTTGATACGGCTGCCGCCGGGCCAGATCTCCCACCAGCTTGCGGTGTTGGCCGTGTTGTAGCGGATGCTCGAGGAGGTGAATCCGTGCCCGGACCCCTTGATCTGCAGGTAGCTGATGTCGATGACGATGCGGGTCTTCAGCGAGTAGTCGCCCGGCGGGATGTAGACGACGGCGCCCGGCTTCGAAGCTTGGCTGGGCTGATTCGCCTTGATGTCAGCGATGATGCTGTTTACGACGGCGCCGATGTCCGTGTACGCGGTCGTGCCGGGACTGCCTGGGATGCTCCAGGTGGTCACGTCGTAGATGGTCGAGGGCATGGTGGTCTCCGCTTCATTGAGGTCGATGCTGCAGGTGGGGTCGTGGTCTAGATGAGGCCGAGGAGCGTGCGGTGCGGTCGCTCCTGAGGCAGGGCCTCCTGTGCAGAGGCCGCTTCCTGCTCAGCGCGGGCGGGCTGTGCGGTGCCGAGCACCGACAGGGCAACGCCGACGCCGGCGGCGAGGATGAGGGCACGGCGGCTGAGGCTGGGCGATGGGGTGCTCATGGTGCTCCGTCATTGTCGAGGGGTGGAGCCAAATGGATTTGGCATCATGCTTGACCGATGTTAGGCCTGGCCGTTTCTGAGGTCAATGCGCCAAACAACTTTGGCGAAACTTTTTCAGTGTTTGGCATTGACAGTCGCTGATCCGGAGTCGCACACTCATGCCAAGACGTTTTGTCAAAACGTTTTGTCACCGCCCCGACGGTGACCCCTCGCTCGTAGCAGTGCAGCTACAAGAATGGAGTCGAAGTCATGACGCTTCGCAAACCCAGCGGTCGTGCTCGAACCGCATCCCTCGGAACCGCTGCGGCGACGGCGGCCATGCTCGCACTCTCAGGGTGCGGTGCAGGCGGCAACGCTGCGGAGGACGAGCTCACCGTCCTTGTCGAAGGAGGCGGACTAGCGGAGCTGCAGCCGATCGCCGACCTCTACAAGGAGGAGACGGGAACGACGGTCACCCTCGTCGAACTTCCGTATGACGGCCTCTACGACCGCATCCAGACCGAGCTCGGATCCGGCACCGTGTCCTTTGACGTCGCCGCTCTGGATGCGATCTGGCTGAGCGCGTTCGCTGACGGGGTCTCGCCTCTCGACGACCTGTTCACCGACGATGTGCAGGCGGATCTGTTCCCGGGCCTCGTGAGCGAGGCGCAGGTCGGCGGCGAGTTCGTCGGCATGCCGATCTTCACCAACTCCGAGATCCTCTATTACCGCACGGACCTATTCGAGGACCCGCAGAACCAGGCCGACTTCGAAGCGGAGTACGGCTACCCGCTAGCGCCACCGGCGAACTGGGAGCAGTACCGCGACGCCGCGGAGTTCTTCACGCGCGACACCGACGGCGATGGTCAGATCGACCTCTACGGCACCGATGTGAAGGGGGCCGTCGAAACCGAATGGCTCGCCACGGTCTCGCAGACCGGCGAGGAGCACATGGTCCTCGACCCGGAGAGCGGCGAGGTCACCATCAACGACGCCGAGCACCTGGAGGCGCTCGACTACTACACGAGTCTGCTGCCGTACGCCCCCGCCGGGTCGGCGCAGCTGGACTGGGCCGGGGCGCAGAACCTCTTCTACCAGGGGCAGCTCGCCATGATGCGGTTCTGGGGCCACGCCTACACCCAGACCCCGGCCGACTCGCCCGTCGCGGGCGAGATCGGTGCGGCTCCCATGATCGCGGGCGCAGGCGGCATTGCGGGGGTGCCCGGCGCCTGGTACCTCTCGGTGCCCGCGGTGGGAACGAAGCAGGACCTGGCGAAGGACTTCGTCGCCTTCGCGTACGAGCACAACGAGCTCTCGATCGACACGTCGCTCGGCCTCGTCGCGCGCATCTCGGCGTTCGAGTCTCAGGCGGGAGTCGCCGGCAGGGAGAACTACCCCGCGATCCTCGAAACGCTCAACGCTCCGGCCACCAGCGCCCGCCCGGCGACGCCGCATTGGCAGGAGATCGTCGACACCGTGCTCACGCCCATGCTGCAGAAAGCCGTCGAACCCGGAGCGGACAACGCCGCCCTGTTGAAGGAGGCGGAGGCGCAAATCGAGGCGATCCTCTACTAGCGCCAACCGCTCCGCACGGGTGGCCGCCTGCATCGCAGTCGGCCACCCCGTCCGACCAGAAAGTTCTTCCACATTGCGTGTCACCGATCGCCGATTCGCCTTGTTGCTCATGGCGCCGGCAGCCCTATTCCTCACGGCCTTCGTGCTCTGGCCGCTCATCCGGTTCGTCTCGAACGCCTTCTACGACATCTCCCCGATCGCGGGTGGACCCCGTACCCCCGTCGGTCTGCAGAACTTCATCGACGCGTTCGCCTCAGCCTCGTTTCAGGGCGCGGCAGTCCGCACTGTCGTCTACACGGTCGTCGTCGTCGCCCTCGAGTTCGCCCTCGGGCTCGTCGTCGCCCTGATCTTCGCGTCGCTGGGCAGACGCTCGACGGTGTTCCGCACGATCTTCATGTACCCGCTCATGATCGCGCCGGTCGTTGCCGGATTGCTGTGGCGCTTCCTGCTCATCGACAATTTCGGCATCGTCAACGAGATCCTCTTCCGGGCCGGCGTCCTTCAGAGCTCAAGCGAGGTCGGCTGGCTCAGCGATCCGACGATCGCGCTCTTTTCGGTCGCCCTCCCCGACATCTGGCTCACGACCTCGTTCATCACCCTCGTGCTCTTCGCAGGCTTGCAGACGATTCCGGGCGAGATCCTTGAGGCCGCCCGCATCGACGGAGCGCGATACCCCACGATGCTGTTCCGGGTGATCCTCCCGCTACTGCGTCCCGTGATCGCCGTCGCGCTCATCGTGCGCGGCATCGACGCGGCCCGCGCGTTCGACATCATCCTCATCCAGACGAACGGCGGCCCCCAGGAGAGCACGACCACGCTGAGCCTGCTCATCTACCGCACTATGACCCGCTACGGCGACATCGGACTGGCGAGCGCCATGGGGACGATCTACCTGATCGGGATGCTCCTCGTGGCCTCCGTGGCCGTCCTCGCGATCTGGCAGCCCGGGGAGGCACGATGAACGGCTTGGAAACTCGTCGACGGTCGACGAAGGCCCTCCTCTACGTCCTGCTCGCCGTAGTTCTGGTGCTGTACGGCTTCCCGTTCATCTATCTGCTGCTCACCTCCTTCAAACCTCCGAGCGACGCGATCGCGGTGCCCCCGTCGGTGATGCCGCATGTGTGGACGCTGGAGAACTATATGGCGGCGTTGACCAAGGAGGGCGTCGCTCCAGCGCTCATCAACAGTGTCGTCACAGCCATGCTCAGCACGCTGATCTCCCTTGTGCTCGCGGTTCCCGCCGCCTACGCGATCACCAGGTACCGCACTCCGAGCGGGCGGGTGTTCGTGCTCGCGGCCCTGGTCACCCGGATGGTGCCCACAATCGCGATCGGCGCCCCGCTGGTGGAGACGATGCGGGCCCTCGGGATCAGCGACACCTCGTTCGCCCTCGCGATCGCCCATACGACGATTTCGCTGCCGCTCTCGATCTGGCTCATGGCGAGCTTCTTCGAGGCCATTCCCGACGAGCTCGAGGAGGCCGCGAAAATGGACGGGGCGTCGCGGCTCGGAGCACTATGGCGGGTCATTCTGCCGGTGGTGTCCGGCGGCCTGGCGGTAACGGCGATCTTCGCATTCCTCGCTTCGTGGAACGAGTTCCTGTTCGCGCTGCTGCTCACCTCGGTACGCGCACAGACGACCCCCATCGTGATCGCGAACTTCCAGACGCAGTTCGGGCTCGACTGGGGAGCCATGACCGCACTCGCGACCGTCTATTCGATCCCGGTCATCCTGCTCACCCTCACGCTCCAGCGCCACATCGTCGCGGGCCTCACCCTAGGCGCGGTGAAAGGATGAGCAGACACAACCAGACCCAGGAAGACAGGAGACGACAGTGGCGGTGAACGGAGTCGGCATCCGGGACGTGGCCAAGCTGGCCGGCGTATCCATCACCACGGTGTCCCACGTCCTCAACAACACGCCGCAGACCCGGGTCTCCGCAGAGACGCGAGCGCGCGTCCGCGAAGCGGCAGCGACGCTCGGATACGGCCCCAACCGGGCAGCCCGTACGCTGCGCACCAACCGGTCCGGACTGATCGGGCTGCTGAGCGAGGAGATCGCGACGACGCCGCATGCGGGTCGGATCATCCTGGGCGCGCAGGATGCGGCCCGCGCCCACGACCTGACCCTGGTCATCGTCAACGCCGAACGCGAATCCAGCGGCACTTCGCACGAGGACGACGTCGAGACGCTGATCGACCGGCAAGTCGAGGCGATCCTGTACGCGACGATGTACCACCGCGAAATATCCGTGCCTGCGAACCTGCGTGGCGTGCCCGCCGTGTTGATCGACTCGACCGACCGGGCGGGCGTCGTTCCCGCGGTCGTCCCCGACGAGGTGGGCGGTGCGGTCGCCGCCGTCACCCACCTTGTCGAGGCCGGCCACCGACGCATCGGCTTCCTCAACAACGACGACGACGTGCCGGCCACACACGAGCGCCTGATCGGCTTCAAGAAGGTGCTGCACCAGCATGGCATCCCGATCGACGACCGCCTGATCCTGCAGGCGCCGTCGGAGACCCTGCCCGGTTACGCGCTCGCGCGGGAGGTCCTGGCCGAACCTGGCCGGCCGACTGCCCTGTTCTGCTACAACGACCGGATGGCGATGGGCGCCTATCGCGCCGCGGCCGAGCTGGGCCTCGACATCCCGCGCGACTTGTCCATTGTCGGCTTCGACAATCAGGAGCTCATCGCCGCGAACCTGTTCCCCGGCCTCACCACGGTGGCACTCCCGCACTATGAGATGGGCGAGTGGGCCGTCGAGATGCTCGTGCACCTGCTCAGCGGTGACACCGAGCAGAAGCACGCCCCTGGCGGCCCGACCCGACTCCAATGCCCACTGATCACCCGCGGTTCAGTCGCCGCACCCCGAGAGCACTGAAAGGCCTGAAAGCATGTTTCGACTCGCCGCATCGTGGGTGTGGGACTTCTGGATCGCCGACGACGGCGACCGCTACCACCTGTTCTTCCTGAAGGCGCCCCGGGCGCTCCTCGACCCCGACCGACGGCACTGGCGCGCCACGATCGGACACGCGACCTCCACTGATCTGACGACATGGACCGAGCACGCCGACGCAGTGATACCGGACGACGCCCCCGCGTTCGACGACCTCGCCACCTGGACGGGATCCGTCGTCCGCGACGATCACGGCAGATGGCGGATGTTCTACACGGCGGTCAGCCGCGCCGAAGGCGGGCTCGAACAGCGGATCAGCTCGGTCGTCTCCGATGACCTCTTCACCTGGCGTCGCGAACCCGAGCGTCAGGTGCTCGAACCGGACGCCCGCTGGTACGAGACGGCCGCGACGCGGCAGTGGCCGGACCAGGCGTGGCGCGACCCGTGGGTGTTCCGCGACCAGGACGGCTGGCACATGCTGACCACCGCGCGCGCGAACCGCGGCGCGCCCGACGACCGGGGCGTGATCGGGCACGCGACCTCACCGGATCTCGTCAACTGGACCGTCCAGCCCCCGCTGTCCGAGCCGGGTATCGGATTCGGGCACATCGAGGTGGTCCAGGTCGCCGTCATCGACGGCACACCGGTCGGGCTGTTCTCCTGCCTCGGCTCCGAGCTGGCCCACGGCCGCAGGGAAAGCGACCCCACGGGCGGCGTCTGGGCCTTCCCGATCGACTCCCTTACCGGGCCGTACCCGCTGGACGAGGCGTACCGCATTACCGACGAGCGTTTCTATGTCGGCCGGCTGGTGCAAGACCGCACGGGCCAGTGGTGCTTCCTGGCGTTCCGCAACGTCGATGGGCACGGGAACTGGATCGGCGAGATCACCGACCCGCAACCGGTCCAATGGGTCGACGGCCGACTCGCGATCGATGGGACAGACCGGTCCGAATCACTGTCGACAAGAACGCAGACACCTATGTCGACCGCCAACCACTACGACGTCACGCAATGGCCCTATGGCAATGCGGCCGAGGACATCGGCGAGGTGCTCAACAGCATCATCGCGGATATCAAGAGCCGGCAGAAGGCCACCGACGAAATGAGCACTGGCGAGCACGACGGCGGCAAGCCCGGGGCCGTGATCTACATACCTCCCGGGGACTACCGCCTCCGCACCCAAGTACTGATCGACATCAGCTTCCTGCGGATCGAGGGCGCCGGACACGGATTCACGTCCTCGAGCATCCGCTTCAACCTCCCCGAGGACCAGTGGCCGGACCTCCACGAACTGTGGCCCGGAGGCAGCCGCATCCTCGTCGACCTCCCTCCAGGAGACGAGGAGACCGCAGGCGCCGCCTTCTACGTCGCACGAAGCGGCAACCCGCGGATCAGCTCGGTCGAATTCATGAACTTCTGCATCGACGGGCTGCATTTCACCTCGGACGGGTCGGGGCTCCATCCCGAGAACACCTACATCAACGGCAAGAGCGGCATCTATGTCGCGGACGCCAACGACTCGTTCCGCGTCAACGGCATGGGCTTCATCTACCTTGAACATGCGCTCACCGTCAAGAACGCGGACGCGCTCTCGATCCACGACAACTTCATCGCCGAATGCGGCAGCTGCATTGAACTGCGCGGATGGGGCCAGGCCTCCAAGATCACCGACAACCTTATCGGAGCCGGTTTCAAGGGCCACTCGATCTACGCAGAGCACCATGGCGGGCTGCTGATCACCGCCAACAACATCTTTCCCCGAGGCGCGAGCAGCGTCCGCCTCAACGGCGTCACACGATCGAGCATCACCAACAACCGGCTCCACTCGTTCTATCCCGGGATGGTCGTCCTGGAAGCGAGCTCAGAGAACCTGGTCGGTTCGAACCACTTCCTGCGAGACCAGGAACCCTGGTCCCCGTTCTTCAGCGTCGACAACGGACTCGACGACGACTTCGGACTCCTCATCGTCAGCGGCAGCGACAACTCCGTCATCGGCAACCACTTCTCCGCGATCGTCGACACCGACAGGATCCGCCCGGAGGGAGCGACGCCCGTCATCATCAGCCTGAAGACGGGAGAGGGGAACTACGTCGCCACGAACCACGTCGTGTCGATGGACGTACGCGGCAACTCGAGCAGCTCCGCCTACGCGGCGCAAGTCGACGCCCTCCTCTCGACCGATGCTGCGGAACACCTCCCAGTCACGACCGTCAAGGTCGACCCGGAGTCGAAGCGGAACACGATCCTCGATTCGGGAACCGAACGCCAGGTCCGCGTGGACGTCGCGACGAACGCTTTTCGGGCCAGCCCAACCGTCCCCTCTTAAGCATCACTGACCTGGGCGATCCCATCCAAGTGAGCGCGAGGCAGGGCGGGGCAGCCGGATTCGGTGTCTTGATGTGCCTGCCTCGCGGCGTATGCCGCGGGGGGAAGCCCGGTGCGGTTGCGGAAGAACCGTCCGAAGTTCGCGGTGTCGGGAAAGCCGAGGTGGGCGGCTACCGCCTTGGCTGTCCGGCCGGTGCCGAGGAGGCGGCGGGCCTCCAGGAGCCTTCGCCCGTCGATGACCGCGCGTGCGGTGGTGCCGGCTGCGGCGTGTGCGGCGCGGGTGAGCGTGCGGGCGGTGCAGCCGAGGAGGCGGGCGTAGTCGTCCACATGGTGCAGGCTGCAGAAGTGGATCTCGAGCGCATCGAGGAATTGCCTGTAGGTCGAGGCGCGCCGGTCGCTGGGTGGTGGCGGCGCGGCGGTGTCCTGCCCGCAGGCGAGGCGCAGCAGCAGGGCTTCGAGCAGCCTGCGCCGCAGCGCGTGATGCAGCTCGAGCGGGCGCCTTCCGAGGGCGCGGTGTTCGTCCAGGAGCTGGAACGCGGTCTGCTCGGCCCAGTGGCGATCGGCGCCCAGGGTCAGCACGGCGGGAGCATCGTGGGCGGTGGCGGGGGTGAGCAGCCTTGCGGTCTCGGGGTGGAGGACGTCCTGTTCGAACAGGATGAACGGTCCACGGGCCTCTCCGGGCGGATACCAGCACTGGGTGTGGCCGGGGCGGACCCAGAGCCACTGGCCGGCGCGCACGGTGCGGGTGATGTGGTCGACGTCGTGGAGCAGCTCGCCTGAGGTGACCAGGATCAGGTAGTGGAAGGTGGCGCGACCGGGGCGGGGCGGGTTCCATGGCCAGTCGTCGTGCCGGTCGAAGAAGTCCTCGATCGTGGTGACCTCCAGCCCGTACGGTGTGCCAACCGGTGGCTGGAAACCGTATAGCGGCGCTGGAGCGCCCGCGGAGCGGTCGTCGGGCACCGATCCTCCCAAGTGTCCGCAGGTGACCATGAAGTGTCCGTCGTTTGCGTCTCGGAACCCCCTGAACGCGGCAACAATATCCCCGGGGCCGACGGATTCGTCCCATCGGCACCGTTCGAGTGCCGGGCCGATCGCTCCGGGCAGCGGCGATTCGCGACACCGAACGGAAGGACATGCCATGACCGCCACCGATACTCCGAAGGCACCGACTGTACCGGGGGTGCGTTCCTGGTGGGGCATCCCGTACGCCACCGCCGAACGGTTCCGCCGCCCTGTTGTCGCGGACTTCGATCCGGACCTCCCGTACGACCGCAAGGGTGTCGTCTCGATCCAGCCCGACAGCGGCGACTGGCTCGAAGCCGATGCCGGGATGGGTGAGGACTGCCTGAACCTGAACGTGTGGGCCCCCGAGCAGCCGGACGCGAAGGCGCTCCCGGTGGCCGTGTACATCCACGGCGGCGGCTTCGAGTACGGCGCGAACACGCAGACCACTTCGAACGCCGCCGGTCTCGCCGCGACCGGTCGCGTGGTGGGCGTGTCGCTCAACTACCGGCTCGGCGCCCTGGGCACGCTCTCGCTCTCGCAGTACGGCGGGCGGCTCGCCGAGGCCGGCAATCTCCTCCTGCAGGACGTCATCGCCGCGCTGACTTGGATCAGGCGGAACATCGCCCGCTTCGGCGGCGATCCCGACCAGGTCACCGTCTACGGCCATAGCGGCGGCGCCTACACCACGTTCGGGCTGCTCGGCGCCCCCTCCGCAGACGGCCTGTACCGGCGCCTGGCCGGGTTCTCCGGCGGGCCCGCTCGCAGCATCCCGGCCTGGTGGGCCGAGGAGCTCGCGGACCGGTTCGTCACTGAACTCGGTGTCGCGGACAACCCCGACAAGGTGGTCGATCTGGACGCGGCCGTGATGATGGCGGCGTTCCGCAAGGTGCTGCCGACCGATCTCGGCGTCCGCGGCGGGGTGGACAACCAGGCCACCGGCGTCGTCCTGGACACCGGGCAGCCCGGAGCGGTGATGCGGGCCCACCCTATGGACGTCCTCGCTTCGGGTGCGCACCGCGATGTCGACGTGCTGCTGAGCATGGCCAGCGACGACATGGGCTGGTGGGTGGCGAACGACCTCGACCGGTTCGACCCGCACACCCTCGACCGCGTCGTCGACGAGGTGGCGGGCTGGCGCATCTCCCGCTCCCGCGCGAAGACGCTCGTTGCCGCCTACGACCGGGACGGCCGCAGCCCGGCCGAGGTCCGCGCCGCGCTCATGGCCGACTACCTGTTCGGCCTCCCGGCGGCCCGCGGCGCCCTGGCCCACGCGGCGGCGGGCGGCAACGCCCGCCTCCTCCAGATCGGGCCCGCCGAGGGGGCGCCGGCCGTGCACGGCACCGAGATGTACGCCCTCGTCGGCCAGGAGAAGCCGGGCCGCAGCCCTGAACAGGCCGACCGCGACACGCGGATCCGCGACATCGTGCTCGACTTCGCCACTGGCGAGCACGCCCGCCTCTGGCCCGCCGTCACCGACCGACCGACGTCGGCGAGCGTCGGCAACCCGCCTTTCGAGGCCACCGCCCACTACGAAGCGGCGCTTGAACTGTGGCAGGGGATCGATCGACCTTGAGGACCGAAGACGGGGCGGCACCGTTTCGCCCTCGATCGGATACCTGCGCCTTCCTCAAGTCCACGGGACCGAACACGGCAAGGAGCTGACATGAGCGAATCCACAGCAGCAGGCGACGGCGCACCGGCGACGATGCGGGCGGTCGTGGTCACCGAGACCGGCGGCATCGAGAAGCTCGTCATCACCGAGGCGCCGGTGCCCGAACCGAAGCCGGGGTGGGTCCGCATCAAGGTGAAGGCGTTCGGCGTCAACGAGTCCGAGGTGACCACCCGCAAGGGCGAGTCGGACCCGCTCGTGACCTACCCCCGCATCCCTGGCATTGAGGGCGTCGGCGTGGTCGACCATGCCGACGAGGACAGCGGCCTGCGGCCGGGACAGCAGGTCGCGACCATGATGGGCGGCATGGGCCGGTCCTACGACGGGTCCTATGCGGAGTACATGCTCGTCCCCGCAACCCAGGTCATACCGTTCGCATCGGACCTGCCGTGGGAGACGCTCGGCGCGCTGCCGGAGATGTTCCAGACCGCATACGGGTCACTCACTACCGGCCTCGACCTGCAACCGGGCCAGTCCCTGCTGATCCGGGGCGGGACCTCGACCGTCGGGCTCAGCGCGGCGACGCTCGCCAAGGACATGGGCGCCACCGTCCTCTCCACCACGCGCAAACCCGAACGCACCGAAGAGCTGCGCACGATCGGGGTCGACTATCCGCTCGTCGATGACGGGGACATTGCCGACCAGGTACGCCAGTTGTATCCCGACGGGATCGACGCGGCCCTGGAACTGGTGGGCGGCCCGGCCCTGCGCGACACGCTCCGGGCCCTCCGCACAGGAGGCACCGTCTGCTTTACCGGCTCGCTCTCGGGTGAATGGGTCATCCCCGAGTTCAGTCCGTTCGCGTACATTCCCAGTGGCGTCCGGCTCACGGTCTACGGCGGCGAGGCCGCGGACCTGCCCGCCGACGTCCTCGCTGGGCAGTTGCACGCGATCTCAGAAGGCCGGCTCCGCGTCGCCGTCGCCGGGGTCTACCGCGGCCTGGAGCGGGTCCGCGACGCCCAAACCAAGCTGGAATCCGGTACGACACCGGGCAAGCACGTCGTCGTCCTCGACTGAACCTCAAGCGGCGCAGGGCCGGGAGCCTCGCCTTTGACGAGGCTCCCGGCCCTGCGCCACACTGCAGTTCGGACGCCCGGACGACGGCGGAAACGAGTGCACCGGAGGCGCGGACCCAGCGTCGGTCTCGCAAGCCAGACTCGGTGAGTTCAGTGCCTCAGACCCATTCGGGCAGCTGGGCGTAGCGGGCGCCGAATCCGCCGGTCGGAAGGATCTCCTTGATCGCGGCCAGATCCGCCCCGGTGAGGGTCACGCCGGCCGCGCCGGTGTTCTCCTCAACGCGGGTCCGGCTGCGCGAGCCAGGAATCGGGACGATGTAGTCCTTCTGATGCAGAACCCAGGCCAGCGCCAGCTGTGAAACCGTGACGCCTTTGGCTGCGGCGAACTCGGAGAGTCGGTCGACCGCGGCGACGTTCCGCTCGTAGTTGCCGGGCTGCCAGCGCGGGTCCTCCCGGCGCATATCAGTCTCGTCATACTCGGCGGCGGGTTTGGCAGTGCCGGTGATGAACCCGCGACCTAGCGGGGAGTAGGCGACGAACCCGATACCCAGTTCCTCCAGCACGGGGAACACCTGCTCGACGTCCCGCTCGAACAGGGAGTACTCGCCCTGGAGGACCGAGACGGGCTGCACGGCGTGCGCCTTGCGGATGGTCTCCGGCCCGGCCTCGGAAAGCCCGAAATACTTGACCTTGCCGGCGTCGATGAGTTCCTTGACGGTGCCGGCGACGTCCTCGATCGGGACAATGGGGTCGACGCGGTGCTGGTAGAAGACGTCGAGCTGGTCGACGCCGAGGTAGCGGAGGCTGTTGTCGGCGACCTTGCGGATGTTCTCGGGACGGCTGTTGAGACCGAACCAGGTCTCCGGGTCCATGGGGCCGCTCAGGTCGAAGCCGAACTTGGTGGCGATGACGACCTCATCGCGGAAGTCCTTGATGGCGTCGCCGAGGAGGATCTCGTTCGAGCCGCTTCCCCAGCCGTACAGCTCGGCGGTGTCGAAGAAGTCGACGCCCAGCTCATGGGCGCGGCGGATCGTGGCGCGGCCTTCGGTTTCGTCGCCGGGCCCGTAGGCCATGGTCAAGCCCATGGTGCCGTAGCCGATCGCTGAGACGCGGAGGCCCTGGGTGCCCAGTGCGCGGTGTTGCATGACAAGTCCCTTCATCAAACCAAACTGTTCGGTTTGAACCGTACTCCTTTGCATCCTCGATCGTCAAACCGAACGGTTCGGGGAGGTACGCTGGACGGATGCCACCCGCCTCCAGCACCGCAGCCACCCGCGACCGCATCCTGAGTGCCGCCCGCGCCGAGTTCGCGCGCTACGGGATCGCCGGGGCCCGCATCGATCGCATCGCGAAGGCGGCGAAGACCAGCAAGGAGCGCGTGTACGCGTACTTCACGAGCAAGGAGGCGCTGTACCGGCTCGTCTCCGGGCAGGAGCTGGCTGCCATGGTGGAGGCGACACAGATGGATCCGGCTGATCTCCCCGGCTACGCGGGCCGCCTGCACGACTACTACGTCACGCACCCTGAGCAGTACCGTCTCTTGCAGTGGGGCCGCCTCGAACTCGACCCTGACGAGGCTGCGCCAGAGGATCCGATCCGGGCGACGATGGCCGGCAAACTCGAGCGGCTGCGCCGAGCGCAGACCGAAGGGATCCTCGATCCGTCCTGGGATCCGATCGACATCCTGGTGCTACTCAACCAGATGACCGCTTCCTGGGCCGCGTATACCGACTTCGACCCCGCCGATCCCGCCGAACGCGACAGGTTCCTAAGCGCCCGCCGCACCGCCGTCGTCACCGCCGTCCAGCGGCTCTTCCCCGCCAAGGCCCGAACCTGAAAAAAGAGGCGACCAGACCACGATCACCCGAGTCGGCGAGACCTGCTGCCTTGCATCCAGGTCGCATCCCGTTGCGAGCAGATCATCAAGGGCCACACCAGGTCGCATAGAACTCCAGGACCGAACCCTCGGCCTCAAGCACGCCCGCGCGAAGTCGACATCGGTCAGCAGGCGTAGGTTGAGTTCGAGACCTTCTAGCCTGCGATCATCCTTTGAACAGCCAAAAGCGGTCATCAACCTGATGACCGCTCATGTACCCAATGTCTGATTCAGTGGAGCTTAGGGGATTCGAACCCCTGACCTTTTCATTGCGAACGAAACGCGCTACCAACTGCGCCAAAGCCCCTTGCGGCGACAAGGTTAGCACAGCGGCGGGAGGGCGCCGCAAGGGCGGCGTGTGGGCCGGGTCTCGTCCCGGGGGGCGGTCAGATCCAGGAGTCGAGCCACATGCGGGCGTGCCATTCGTCGCGGGGGATGGCCTCGCCGGTGTAGATCGGCCAGAAGTAGGCGAAGCAGAGGACGACGACGGCGACGTAGGCCCCGGCGATGAGCGCGCCGGTGAGGCGCCGCTCGGGGGAGCCCAGGGGCATGAGGCCGAGCTCGCGCCGGCGGTGCCCTGTGCGGCCGATGATCAGGCCGAGGCACCAGGTGACGGCGCCTATGAAGAACGGGACGGCCGGGGCGGAGTAGAAGAAGAACATCGTCCGCTCGGGGTAGAAGAACCACGGGGCGATGCCCGCGCCGAGGCCGGTGAGGAGGAACCAGGCGCGCCAGTCGCGCCGGTGCAGCGCCCACACGAGGAGGGCGAGGGTGGCGGGCACGAAGGTCCACCACAGCAGCGGGGTGCCCAGGAGCAGGACCTCGCCGGCGCAGTCGTTCGTGCCGCAGTCGACCTCGGAGCTCCAGTAGAAGACCACGGGCCGCAGGTCGAACAGCCACTGCCACGGCCAGGACTGGTAGGCGTGCTCGGAGTCCAGCGTCTCGTGGAAGTTCAGGACGCTGAAGTGGTACTGCATCCAGTTGACCAGCGCGCCGATGACGGGCGGCTCGCTCTTGCCCTGGTCGGTGAGCCAGTGCCGGTAGGAGCCGGTGTCGTTGAGGAACCAGCCGGTCCACGACAGCGTGTAGACGCCTACCGCGAGGAGCCCGAACCACAGGTTCTGCCCGAACTCGTAGATGACGGTGTCGCGGAAGGGCTTGCGGGCGCCCGCGTCGACGCGCAGCCGCCAGTCCCACACGATGAACAGGAGGATGACGGCGATGATGTACCAGAGCGCACTCCACTTGGTGCCCATGGCGAGTCCGAGGAGCACCGCGCACGTGATCCGCCACCAGGGCAGGCCGATGCGGGGGCGGCGGCGTTGCGCGTCCAGGCCGTCCTCGATCGCGGCGAGCCACTTGGCGCGGCGCCAGTCGCGGTCGCGCACCAGGCAGTACATGGCGCCGAGGAGCAGTGTGGCGATGAAGATGTCGAGCAGGGACGTGCGGGAGAGCACGAGGTGGCTGCCTTCGACGGCGAGGAGCAGGCCCGCGGTGCCGCCGAGGAGGGTCGAGCCGGTGAGGCGGCGCATGAGGCGGATGAGGATCGCGACGCCGATGATCCCGGCGAAGGCGGCGGCGATGCGCCAGCCGACCTCGTCGTAGCCGAACGCCCATTCACCGAGGCCGATGAGCCACTTGCCGAACGGCGGGTGTGCGACGTACGCGGAGCCGTCCGCGCCCGGGTCCCATTCGACGCCGTGGCTGAGCATCGAGTGCGCGTCCTGCGCGTAGTAGACCTCGTCGAAGATCAGGCCCTTGGGGTGGTTCAGGCCGATCAGGCGCAGCGCGGCGGCGATCCCGGTGATCACGAGGGTCACCCAGAGGGCGCGGTTGCGGTCGTCCGGGAGGGTGCTGGAGAGGCGGGCCCGGACGGCGGGGAGGGGGCCGGGGAGCGGGGTCGGCCGCCAATCGGCGGGCGGCTGCTCGGGCCGGACTGCGGTGGCGCTCACCGGTGTGAGTCTAGGGCCTGCTGCGGCATGCCCGGCGAGGCGGTATCCGAGTCCATTTGCGCACTCGCAAGGCGGAAGGCCTCCCAGATACCGGTGTTGTATCTGGGAGGCCGACAACGCAGCGAGCGGGCGAATGGGCCGGATACCGCCCGGCGGGGGTGCCGCAGCAGGCCCTAGGGCCTGAACGCGGACTGTGGCGAGTCGCGATCAGGCCCTTCGCCCGCCGGTCAGTGCACCAGTTCCTTCGGGGGCGTGAAGTCGCCTTCGCCGTTCAGCTCCCACTGCGCGGCGAGGATCTCGGCGACCGCGTTCGCGGGCTTGCCGAGGTTGCCCTTGCCGACGAGGTTCTGCGGGCTGTCGGGGTCGGCGATGAACGCCGCGGCGGCCGCGTTCGGGGTGAAGCCCACGAACCAGTTGGTGGAGTTCTCGTCGGTGGTGCCGGTCTTGCCCGCGACCGGTCCGTCCACGGCATTGCCGACCTGCGGTGCGGTGCCCCCCGAGCAACTGCCCTCGGCCGCACCGTACCCGGTCGGGCAGCGGGACGCGTCCACCGCCGCGCGGGCGACCTCGACGCTGAGCGCCTGGTCGCACGCCGACTCGAACGGGATGGTCGCACCGGTCAGCGTCGTCGCGCTCACAGCGGGGATCGGCGGGCAGTACACACCGTCGGCAGGCAGTGCCGCGTAGGCCGCGGCCATGTCCAGCGGCGTGCTCTGGGTGACGCCGAGGACGAACGGGCCGTACGTCTCCGGGCTGTTCGTCACCAGGTTCAGGTCCTCCTGGGACCGGAACTCGATGCCCAGCCGCTGGGCGACGTTGATGGACTTCTCGACGCCGACCCGCTCGGCCAGTTGGATGAAGTACGTGTTCACCGACGAACCGAAGGCGCTCCACATGTTGTAGTTCCCGGCCATGGAGGCGGAGGAGTTGGACGGGCACCAGTAGTTCCCGCAGGAGGCGGCGCCGTCGCCCACCACGTACTGCGACGTGTACTGGTACGGCGAGTAGATGGTCGTGTCCAGCGGCAGGCCCTCCTCGAGCGCCGCGAGCATCGTGAACAGCTTGAACGTCGAGCCCGCCTGGTAGCCCGGCACCGCCGAGTTGCCGCTCAGCAGCGGGTTCGTGGTGTTCGGGTAGGAGCCCTTGTACTCGGAGTTCGACGTGTTGGGGCCGTTCTCGGAGGTGTCGTTGGAGTAGTTGCGGTTGACGGCCATCACCTGGATGCCGCCGGTCCCGGGCTCGACGACGACCGAGCCGAGCGCGAACTCCGAGCCCATCGGCTTCTGCTTCTCGACAGCGTCCTGCGCGGTGTCCTGCAGCTCCACGTCGAGGGTCGACACGATCTCATACCCGCCGCGGTAGAGGCGGGCCTTGCGGACCTCCTCGGAGTCGCCGAAGTCCGCCTGCTGGTTCCACCACTGCTCGAAGTAGTCGACGAAGAACCCGTAGTCGGAGTCGATCGCGCCGCCCATGGTGTTGTTCGCGTCCTGCGGGTTGAGGTTCAGGCCCTCAGCCCGCGCCGCCTCGCCTTCAGGGCCCGTGAGGGACCCGACGGCGACCATGCGGTTGATCACGTGGTCGCGGCGGACCTGCGCGGCCTCCGAGGAGCCGTTGATCGGGTCGTAGACCGACGGCGACTGGATCAGGCCGACCAGCATCGCCGACTCGGCGACCGTGAGGTCCGCGGGGACCTTCCCGTAGTAGACCTGCGCCGCCGCGCCGATCCCGTACGCGCCGTTGCCGAAGTAGACGGTGTTCAGGTAGTTGGTGAGGATCTCCTGCTTGGTCATCTCCTCTTCGAGCGCCAGCGCGTACCCCATCTCCTTGACCTTGCGGTCGATGGTGACCTCGCTGGCGGCGGCGACCTCGTCGGGCGTGGTCGCGGTGTAGGAGAGGACCTGCCGCACGTACTGCATGGTGATCGTCGAGGCGCCCTCGGAGGTGCCGCCGCTGGCGACGTTGGTGACGAGCGCGCGCATGACGCCTTCGGGGTCGACGCCGTTGTGCTCGAAGAAGTTCGAGTCCTCGGTGGCGACGAGCGCGTCGACCACCGATTCGGGGATCTGGTCGTATTCGAGCTGGACCCGGTACTGGTCGCCGAACGTGGCGATGACCGTGGTGCCGTCGGAGGCGTAGAGCGTCGAGGACTCGGGCGCGGGCGGCAGCACGAGTTCGTCGGGGAGTTCGAGCACGGTCTCGGAGCCGACTTTGGCGAGGCCGCCGAAGGCGCTCGTGAGCGGCAGGAAGGCCAGCCCGACGACGAGTCCGAAGGCGACCGCCACCGGCACGAGCGCGAACATGGCGCGTCGCTGCACGGCGGTGATGGGTCCGAACCAGGTCTGCGCCACCGGTTTCGAAGAATCACTCACGCTGTCTCCCGAGGAGCCCCGAAGCCGGGGTAGGTACGGTCAATGCAAATGGGCGCGGCGTAGCGCCGAGTCAAGCGGAGATCCGGGGGCGGGTTCACTCTACGACGCCGCGCCTCGCGCGCTGAGGGGCCGTCCGACCCGGGTGGGCGTCATTACAGCCCGTCCCGGGTTCGCGCGCGGCGGTCACCAGGCGAATGCGAGGGCGGCGGCGAGGACGGCTCCGGCAGCGGCCCAGCACAGGCCGATCGCGCCCGAGCGTCCTTCGTAGAGCCTCGTGGCGCCGGAGACGCCGACGAGGGCGAACGCGACGGCCATGAACAGCACGAGCGAGGGCGCCCAGCGCAGCAGCAGGCCGGCGGTGTCGCCGACGTAGGCGCTGTGCGCGTCAGGTCCGGTGGAGCGGGCGGGGAGGTGGGCGCCGAGGTCGGCGGCGGTGACGTCGCCGGTGAGGTGCAGTTCGCGGGACCAGCCGTCGGCTTCGAAGCGGCCGGTGCAGGAGGGCGCGAACCCGTCCTGGCAGTAGGTGACCTCGACGGTGCCGTACTCGTAGTGGCCCACGGAGATCCAGAGGGCGGGGGCGGCGGTCCAGGCGAAGAACATGAGCAGGCACGCGCAGACGAGGATGCCGAGCAGTGCGGGGGCGAAGGCCTTGGGTTCGCGGCGGCGGTGGGGCATGCCGGGTTTGGCGGGGCGGCGGCGCTCGGTCTCGGCGGCCCGCTCCCAGACGGCGCGGATGGCGGCCATGCCGTCGGTCTGCGAGCCGAGGGGGCCGCGCTGGGAGACGGGGCGGGGCGCGGGTTCTGCGGCGGGGTCCCATGCGGGGTCCCCGGCGGTGTCCCGCACGACGCCGTACGCGGCGGGCATCTCGGGGACGGGCACGTTCGGCTCCGGTGCGGCGGGGGGCACGGGCTGGTGCTGGGGGTCGACCGCGCGGTTGGTTCCAGACATACCGGTTATTGCATCACCGAATCGGCTGGCATGGGCGGAATCGGGCGGCGGTAGTGTGTCGCAGTGAGGGCGGGACGTGTGCCGAATGCGTGCGAGACGTGCGCCGTTTAGGTGTGCGGACTGTGCGGTCCTGACATCTGGACCGATAACATGGGGCGCATGACTCATGTATTGACCGCGCTGGCCTGGCCTTACGCCAACGGCCCGCGCCACATCGGCCATGTAGCAGGATTCGGGGTCCCCGCCGACGTCTTCGCCCGCTACATGCGCATGCGCGGTCACGACGTGCTCATGGTCTCCGGGACCGACGAGCACGGCACGCCGATCCTGGTGCAGGCCGACGCGGAGGGTCTGACGGCGGCGGAGGCCGCGGCGAAGTACAACCGGATCATCGTGGAGGACCTGGACGCGCTGGGCCTCTCGTACGACCTGTTCACGCGGACGACGACCGGGAACCACTACAAGACCGTGCAGGAGCTGTTCACGACCCTGCACGCGAACGGGTACATCCTGCAGCAGCGGACGCTGGGCGCGATCAGCCCGTCGACGGGCCGCACCCTGCCGGACCGGTACATCGAGGGCACGTGCCCGCACTGCGGGTTCGACTCGGCGCGCGGCGACCAGTGCGACAACTGCGGGCGCCAGCTCGACCCGGTGGACTTGATCGACCCGAAGTCGCGGATCAACGGCGAGACGCCGAAATTCGTGGAGGAGGACCACTTCTTCCTGGACCTGCCGGCGTTCGCCGACGCGCTGAACGCGTGGCTGGACACGCGCACGGGCTGGCGCACGAACGTCCTGCGGTTCACCAAGAACCTGCTGGACGAGATGCACCCGCGCCCGATCTCGCGCGACCTGGACTGGGGTGTGCCGATCCCGCTCGAGGGCTGGGTGGACCGGCCGGACAAGCGCCTGTACGTGTGGTTCGACGCGGTGATCGGCTACTTGAGCGCCACGATCGAGTGGGCGCGGCGCTCGGGCGACCCGGAGGCGTGGAAGCGCTGGTGGCAGGACCCGGAGGCGGTGTCCTACTACTTCATGGGCAAGGACAACATCGTCTTCCACTCCGAGATCTGGCCGGCGATGCTGCTGGGCGCCAACGGGGAGGGCGCGAAGGGCGGCGAGCCGGGCCCGCTCGGGAAGCTGAACCTGCCGACCGAGGTCGTCTCCTCGGAGTTCCTGACGATGGAGGGCAAGCAGTTCTCGTCCTCGCGGCGCGTCGTGATCTACGTTCGCGACTTCCTGGAGCGGTACTCCCCCGACGCGCTGCGGTACTACATCTGCGCGGCGGGCCCGGAGAACCAGGATTCGGACTTCACGTGGGCGGAGTTCCTGCGCCGCAACAACGACGAGCTGGTGGCGGGCTGGGGCAACCTGGTGAACCGCTCGATCGCGATGGCCGCGAAGAACTTCGGTGCCGTGCCCGAGCCCGGTGAGCTCGAGGACGTCGACCGGGAGCTGCTGGCGACGACGCGGAACGCGTTCGACACCGTCGGCGACCTCATCGGCGCCAACAAGGTCCGCGCCGGCATCGGCGAGGCCATGAAGACCGTGGCGGCGGCGAACAAGTACCTCGCGGACACCGCGCCGTGGAAGATGAAGGAGGACCCGAAGCGCCAGGGCACGGTCCTCTACACGGTGCTGCAGGCGGTCTCGGACCTGAAGACGATCATGAGCCCGTTCCTGCCGCACTCCTCGCAGCGGGTGCACGAGCTGCTCGGCGGCGAGGGCGTGTTCGCGCCGATGCCGTACATCGAGGAGGTCGCCGACCTCGACGAGGGCGGCGTGACCGACGGGGCGTACCCGATTCTCACCGGCGACTACTCGGACGTGCCGAAGTGGGAGTCCGTGCCGCTGGTGCCGGGCACCGCTTTGGAGAAGCCGGTCCCGGTGTTCACGAAGCTCGAGCCGTCCATCGTGGACGAGGAGATCGAGCGCCTGAACGCGTAGACAGCGCAAGCGGAAGGGCCCGGCGGTCGCCGGGCCCTTTTCCGTTCCATAGGATCACAGATCCTATAGGATATATGGTATAGGGTTCAGAGCGCCGAGGTCACTTCGCTGCGCTCGACCCACTTCTCGTAGACGCCGCGGCGCACGGGCTCGGCCCCGGTGCGGGACAGGACGTCCGGGCTCGGGCGGGAGAGCCGGAACCGGCCCCAGTCCTCGTCGGCGTCCACAAGGGATCCTGGGACGCCCTTCCAGACGACGTGGTTCGCTTCGCGCAGCACACGGCGCACCTGGTGCGCGCGGCCCTGCTCGACGCCCGGGATGTCCACGCGCCGTTCGAGAGTGAGCGGCGACCACTGCTGACCCGCGTACGCGAACAGCTCCAGCTCGGCGCCCTGGTCGGTGTAGGCGAGGATCCGCGCCCCCTCGGGGAGCGGCAGGTCGGTGAGGTCGGCGGTGACGTGCTCGGGCAGGAGGTGCGCGGTCGAGATCGCGAAACCGGTGCCGAGCACGGGCATACCGCGCCGGTCGGAGGACGGCATCGCCGTCAGGCCCTCGTACTCGGGGGCGACCGGCGCCTGGTAGTCCCAGGGGTCGGCGGCGGGCCAGCGCAGGGCGAACACCCACGGTTCGCTCGGCTCGGTCTCGCCGCCGAGGACGGAGCGGGCGGCGGGGGTGCGCAGGTGCGCGATGTCCCAGCGGCGGTAGCAGAACCCGCCGGGGACGGCGGCGGTCTCCATGAGCCGGCTGATCATCGGAGCGGTGACGGGTCGCTCCATGACCTCGCCGGCGGCGACCGCGGCTGAGCGGCGGACGCGGTCGAGGAGGACGCGCGCGGCCGGGTCGAGATGCGGGGTCTGGGTGAGGCGGCGGACGTACTCGAGGTCGAGTCCGGGCGCGAGTGGCACGGTGAGGGAGCGGTCGTCGGCGACGGCCACGGGCACGCCGTCGCGCAGGACCTCACCGGAATGGGCGAAGCAGCGGTACGGGTAGTCGCTGCCGGGGTGCGGGTTGGGGAGGAAGTCGGGGCGCGGGAGGGCGGAGTAGAGCTCCCAGGCGGCGCCGTCGGCGTAGGGGGTGCCGGGGAACTTCTCGCCGCGCCATTCGACGGTGACGAGGGTCTGGGTCTGCGTCGGTTCGGCCGGGACGGCGGGGCGGCGTTGCTGGAGCGCTGCGGCGCGGTTGCGGCGGGACGCGAGGTCGCGGGTCATGTGCGTCTCGATTCGTCTTGCGCGGATGCGACGGCGGTGTCGTGGATCAGTCCTGTCGCCGGATGGTAGTGGCCGGTCCACAGCCGGTGGTTCGACTGTCCGCCAACGTAAGCGCGGCGTGTCAGGCGCTGATGTCCGGAATATGAAAAAGATGTTACGTGGAGAGCATCGCGCACTTGCGGCCTCGGCAAACGCACAGGCGGTCCGTCGCCGGCGCCGGCCCGTGGCATCGTTGAGGCGTGTACCGATCCGAACCCGCGCCGCTGCCCGAACCGCTGCCGCATCCCGTCGCCGACAGCCACACCCACCTCGACCTCGTCGACGTCTTCGGCGCGGAAGAGGAGCTCCCGACGCCCGCCCCCGACGCGCCCGGCGTGCGCGCCCGCCTCGACGAGGCCGAGGCCGCCGGGGTCGCGCGGGTCGTGCAGGTCGGCACCGACATCGAGTCCTCCCGCTGGGCCGCAGCGCTCGCCGCCGCCGACCCGCGCGTGCTCGCCGCAGCCGCCCTGCACCCGAACGACGCCCCGCGCCAGCCGGATCTGGACGCGGCGCTGGCCGAGATCGACGCGATCGCCGCGCTCCCCCGGGTCGCGGCGCTCGGCGAGACCGGCCTGGACTACTTCCGCACCGATGAGACCGGCCGCGCCGCCCAGCAGCGCTCGTTCCGCGCGCACATCGAGATCGCGAAGGCGCGCGGCAAGGCCCTGGTGATCCACGACCGGGACGCCCACGAGGACGTCCTCGCGATCCTCGACGCCGACGGCGCCCCCGACCGCGTTGTCCTGCACTGCTTCTCGGGCGACTTCGCGTTTGCGAAGGAGTGCGCGCGCCGCGGGTTCTTCATGAGCTTCGCCGGGAACGTGACGTTCAAGAACGCCCAGAACCTGCGCGACGCCGCTTCGGTCGCCCCCGCGGAGCTGGTGCTGGTCGAGACGGACGCGCCGTTCATGGCGCCGATCCCCGTGCGCGGCCACCGGAACCACCCGGCGCTCACCAACTACACGGCGCGGTTCCTGGCCGAGCACCTCGACCGCGACCTCGAGGCCTGGTGCGAGCGGCTGTGGGCCAACACGGAGGCGGCCTTCGGCCCCTGGTAGTCGAGCCGAGATCCTATAGGATATATCGTATAGGGTTGGGCGGGAGCGGGCCCTTACGAGATGTCCACGGCCGCTTCGGCGGTCGCGGCGTTCCCCTCGGCGTCCGTCAACGTGAAGGTGACGATCCAGCGCCCCTCCTCGGGCAGGCTGACCTCGCCCGCGAGGATGCCGGTGCGCAGCTCGATGAGGGGCATCTCCTCGGGCGCTTCGCCTTCAAGGCCGTACGTGGCGGTCCACTCCTCGGCGGGGAACGGCTCGCCTGCGAGGTCTGTCGCGAGGATCCGCACGCTGTTGGGCCCGGGCCGGCCCGGCTCGAGCACGACCTGCGCCGAGAACAGCTCGGTGGTGACGAGCGTGGCCGTCTCGGTGGACTCGGCCTCGGTCGTCTCGGTCTCCAGCAGCGCGGTCTTCGCGGGCACGGCCTGCACGAGCACCGACACCGCGCCCATCACGACCGCGAGGAACACGACCTCGACGCCGGCCGCGACCCGCAGCCGCCGCCGGGCCTGCGTGCGGCGCAGCAGCGCCCGCCGCGTGAACAGGCCCGCGCCGACGATCAGAACGAACAGCGCCGCCTTGAGGATCACCAAGCGCCCGTAGGTCGTGTCGGTGAGCGCCTCGATCGAGTCGATGTGGAGCAGCCCCGTCGCGAGCCCGGCCACGAGTACGTTCGCGCACAGCCAGGGCACCAGGACGATCCAGGTCTCGGCGGTCTTGTCGGGGATCTCGGCGTCCTTGCGGCACGCGAGCACCAGGATCGCGATCACCCCGCCCGCCCAGGCCATCGCGGCCGCCAGGTGCACCAGGTCCGCGACGAACGCGACCACAATCGGCTCCGTCGCCATCGGGTGCCCCGCGAGCGGCCAGGTCGCCGCGAGCGCGAGCCCGACGCCGGCGAGGCCGGCCACGAGCAGCGGCTTCGGCTCCTCTTCGCTCGTGACCACGGTCCGCATGAGCGGCAAGGCGAGCAGCACGAGCAGCAGCCGCAGGAGCCCGGCGAGGCCGACGTTCGACTCCATGACGGACTGGAGTCCGACCGCGTCGAGATTGGAGATGCTGGTCCCGGTCTCGTACGCGGCCTGGAGCGGCAGGCCGAGCACCGCGGTCATGGCGACGACCGCGAGCCCGGTCGCGACCGTCTTGGCCACGGCCTCGCGCGGCCGGGCCCCCAGGGCCAGGAAGATCCCGGCGCCGAGCGCGAGGGCCAGCGCGGCGTACCCGAGCCAGCGGTTGCCGTAGAGCAGGGCCTGCACGAACGGATCGGTTCCGGCCGTGAGCGCTTCGGCGCTCGGCGCTTCGCTCTCGACGCCCACGGAGTACGTGAACGTGCCGGAGACGGGGTGCCCGTCGTGGGAGACGACCCGGTAGCCGACGAGGTAGGTGCCCTCCTGGTCGGCGTCGACGGCGATGGTCAGCGTGGTCTCGTCGGCGTTCTGCGAGACCCCGGTGTCGGCTCGGTCACCATCGGGAGCCACCACGCCGGTGGCCGCGTCTACGGGGGTGACTGGTTCGTTGAACTCGACGACGACTTCGCTCGGTGGCGTGTCCAGGAGCGCCCCGGAGGCGGGCGTGGTCTTGGTGGCCGTGGCGTGCGCCCAGGCCCCCGAGGCCCAGAGCGCGCCGAAGAGCACGCCGAGGAGGGCCGCTGCGAGCGACGACCAGGCGAAGCGGGTCGCTTGTGCGGCAGTGCGGCGGTCGTCGGATCGGGAGCGCATCGCCGCTGAGCGTACTCGAATCCGCTTCGTGAATCGAGAGTTGGACCGCAGAAAGGCTGAGCGAGGCACATGGGGAAGTCGAACCGGAATACCGACCGCCGCCAGGCCGCCGAGGCGCTGCGCAAGCAGCAGGCCGCGGAGGCGCGGCGCCGGAAGATCGTGTTCGGAGTGGCGATCGGCGCCGCCGTCGTGCTGATCGGAGGGCTCCTCGCCTGGGGCATCTGGATGAACAGCAAACCCGAGTACGAGGTCAACGAGCCGGCCGCGCAGGTCACCGACACGTACGGGGTGCAGATCGGGGACGGCCCGGTGCAGGTCGACCTCTACATCGACTACATGTGCCCGGCGTGCAACCAGTTCGAGTCCGCGTACGCGGAGCAGATCCAGTCGTGGGTCGACGACGGCTCGGTGACGGTGAACTACCACCCGCTCGCGATCCTCGACCGCTTGAGCGCGGGCACCGAGTACTCCAGCCGCTCGGCCGCGGCCGCCGTGTGCGCCGCCGACGTCGGCGAGCAGCAGTTCCTCGACTACACGCTGGCGCTGTACGCGAACCAGCCCGCCGAGAACACCTCGGGCCTGACGGACGCGGAGCTGATCGCGATCGGCAGGGACGACGTCGGCCTGGACGCCGACTGGCAGTCCTGTGTGGAGGATGAGCAGTACCGCGGCTGGGTCCAGGAGGGCAACGCCAGCGCGACGGGCGACCAGGGCGTCACGGGCACGCCGACGGCGAAGGTCAACGGCGAAGTGGTCGAGAACTCGGCGTTCGCCGACGAGGTCCAGGCCGCCATCAACGCGGGCTGATCTGAGGTTGTTGCAAGGGGCGCGGCCGTTCTCACGGCCGCGCCCCTTTTCGGCGCCGGCGGGACGTGTGCCCGGGCGGGCCGTCCCGCGGAGCCCGACGGGGGGCGGGACTCCGCGGGACGGGGTCGACGGGGTGTCGAAGCCCCGGGCGGGTCCGCGCCCGTTCAGGGCGGACGGTGCCCGGTGGGTGTGCTCCGGCCCCTACGCCCGCATCGCCGCCAGCGCCGTCTCCAGGGAGAAGCCGAAGGGGAGTTCGAGCCGGTGCCGTTGCAGCAGTTCGGTGTCGGCGAGGATGTCGGCTGTCGGGCCGTCGGCGGCGACGCGGCCCGCGTCGAGGATGACCGATCGTTCGCACAGCTGCAGGGCGTACGGCAGGTCGTGGGTGACCAGGAGCAGTGTGGGCGCGGTGGACTGCAGGATCCGGGCGAGGTCGCGGCGGGCGGCCGGGTCGAGGTTGGCGCTCGGTTCGTCGCAGACCACGATGTCCGGCCGCATGGCGAGGACGCCGGCGAGCGCGGCGCGGCGCTGCTGGCCGACCGAGAGGTGGTGCGGCGGGCGGTCGGCGAGGTCGCTGAGGCCCACTGCGGCGAGTGCGGCGGCGACGCGGGCGGCGAGTTCGGGCCCGCGCAGGCCGAGGTTGGCGGGGCCGAAGCCCACGTCGTCGGCGACGGTGGGCATGAACAGCTGGTCGTCCGGGCTCTGGAAGACGATGCCGACGCGGCGGCGGACCTCGGCGAGCGTCTTCTTCTCCACTGTGACACCCCCGACCGACACTTCGCCTTCGGTTGCGGTGAGGAGCCCGGCGAGGTGGAGCATGAGCGTGGTCTTGCCGGCGCCGTTGGGTCCGAGGATGGCGACGCGTTCGCCTACGCGCACGTCGAGGTCGACGCCGTCGAGGGCGCGGTGCCCGTCCGGGTAGACGTGTTCGAGGGCCTTGATGCGGAGGGCGGCAGTGGTTTCGGCGGTCATGCGATCACCGCCGTCCAGGTCGCGATGCCCGCCGCGAGCGCGGGGACGGCGAGTGCGGCGGACCATTGGAGTGCGCTCGCGGGGGCGGGGCCGACTTCGAGCGGGAGCCGCCCGGTGTAGCCGCGGGCGGCCATGGCCTGCCAGACGCGTTCGCCGCGTTCGAAGGAGCGGATGAAGACGACGCCGAGGCTGCGGGCGAGCGCGCCGGCCTGCCACAGGAACCGCGGGTCGTCGCAGCGGGCGAGGCGGGCGAGTCGCATCTGGGTCACTTCCGCGACGGTGAGGTGCGCGTAGCGGATCGCGAACGCGGTGATCTGGAGGAGGATCTCGGGGCAGCGCAGCCGCGAGAGCCCGGCGAGGACTCCGGCGATCGGGGTGGTGGCCGAGAGCAGGAGTGCGGCCCAGACGCCGAGCGTCGCTTTGGCGAGGAGGTTCCATCCGGCCCAAAGGCCCGGTTCGGAGACCTGGAGGAAGCCGATCTGGACGGGGTCGCCTTCGACCATGAACGGGAATGCCAGGGCGAGCACCAGGAACGGTGATTCGACGAGGCTGCGGGAGAGCACCCAGGTGAGCGGGACGCGGGCGAGCGCGAAGAGCCCTGCGATGAGGGCGGCGTAGACCGCGAAGGCCCACACCGCCTCTCGCGGGGTGGCGGCGATGGCGCAGGTGAAGGCGACGAGCGCGACGATCTTCACCTGCGGCCGGAGTCGGTGGACCGGTGAGTCCCCCGGCCGGTGGAGTCCGTCGACCGGGCTCACGCTTCGCCCTGGGTGCGCTTGCCGCGCGCCAGGAGCCAGAAGAACCCGGTGGCGATGGCCAAGGTCAGGAGGACGCCGAGGATCCCGGCGAGCGAGGCCCCGAGGACCTCGTTGTCCAGGAAGGACATCCCGTAGTCGGCGAAGGCGCCGCCGATCTCGTGGTCGCCCGCGGCCTGGAGGACGCAGGCGCCGCCGGTGATCTCGCCGTCAGTGGTGTCGCAGCCGGTGAGGAGCACCGATTCGAGCCCGTCGGGCGACGCGGAGGCGAACAGGGACACGACGCCGGCGAGGAGCAGCGTGACGACGACGCCGGCGATGATGAACGGCCTGGTCTTCACACGGACTCCTTGGCGGTCTCGGCGAGGCGGGTGCCGCGCAGGGCGTGGACGAGGTCGGGGCGGGCGGCGGCGACGGCGGTCACGGCACCGGCGGTGATGACGCCTTCGCCGATGCCGACGAGGACGTGGGTGCCGAGGATCGCGGCGGCCATGGCCCCGAAGGACTGGCCGACCTCCTCGCCGCCGAGCCAGAACTGGAGCACGAACCCGGCCGAGGCGGCGACGACGCTGACGAGCGCGGCCGCGAAGACCGCGACGCCGAGGCCCCAGCGGGTGCGCGGGAGGACCTTGAGCGCCAGGACGATCACGGCGTAGCCGGTGAAGCTGGCGATGACGGCCATGTTCACGACGTTCAGGCCGAGGGCGGTGACGGCCCCGTCGGCGAACAGGAGCGCCTGGATGACGATGACGACGGTGACGCAGAGCGCCCCGAGCCAGGGCCCGAGGAGCGCGGCGGCGAGCGCGCCGCCGAGGAGGTGGCCGGAGACGCCGGCGGCGACGGGGAAGTTGAGCATCTGCGCGGCGAAGATGAACGCGGTGGCGAGGCCCGCGAGCGGCACGAGCCGCTCGTCGAGGTGCCGTCGCGCCATGACCACGCAGAGGCCGACGGCGACGGCGGCCAGGAGGGCGAAGGCGAGGGAGGTCGGTCCGTTGACGACGTCCGTCGGGATGTGCAGCGCCAGGTCTGACACGGGCAGTGCCGCCTTTCGACTGGTTGTGGGGGCCGGGGCGGGCCGGAAGGGTTGGCGGTCGCCTCACCGGATGCAAGGCGCCCACGCGTGGAATCAACAGCCCACTGTCAGGCTATTGCAATTATTTTGCAATAGCCTCATCATCGCCGTCAACCCGGACCGGGAAGTGTCGGGAAGCCGCCGACCGCCGAACAGGGACCGTCAAGCGTGCTCCCAGGCGATTGTCAGGGACGACCAGTAGGGTTGCGACCTGTGAACGTACGACTTCAGCCTGGTGAGACGGCGCCTGATTTCACGCTGACCACCGACACCGGCGACCCGGTGACCTTGTCGAGCCTCCAGGGCCGCAAGGTGATCCTGTTCGCATATCCGAAGGCCATGACGCCCGGCTGCACCAAGGAGGCCTGCGACTTCCGCGACAGCCTCACCGGCCTGCAGGCCGCCGGCTACGCGGTGCTCGGGATCTCCCCCGACGAACCCGAGGCCCTGGCCAAGTTCGTCGAGCGCGACGGCCTGACCTTCCCGCTCCTGTCCGACCCCGAGCACAAGGTGCTCGAGGAGTACGGCGCCTGGGGCGAGAAGAAGAACTACGGCCGCACGATCGTCGGCGTCGTCCGCTCCACGTTCGTCATCGACGAGCACGGCGACATCGAGCTCGCGCAGTACAACGTGAAGGCCACCGGCCACGTCGCGCGCCTGAAGAAGCAGCTCGGCCTCGAGGACTAGTCCAGGTCAGCCCTTCGGCAGGACCACCTGGAACGTCGCTCCGCCGCCGGGCGTCCCGCACAGGCGCACGCAGCCGCCGTGACCCACCACGATGGCCGCGACGATCGACAGGCCCAGCCCCGAGCCGCCTTCGGCGCCGCGGGCGCGGCCCTGGTCGACCCGGTACAACCGCTCGAACACCGCTGCGGCGTGCTCCGGCGCGACACCGGGCCCGGTATCGGCCACCTCGACCACGGCCGCCGGCAGCACCGGGACCTCCCCGACCTGCGCCAGGCACCGCGGCCCGTCGAGGTCCTCGCTCCAGCCGAGGCGCACGGTGATCCGCGCGTCGGGCGGCGTGTGCCGCAGCGCGTTCGCCACCAGGTTCGTCACGACCTGGCGCAGCCGCGGCTCGTCCCCCGTGATGTCGACCGCATCGAGCAGGTCGTCGTCGACCGCGTCGACCTGAACGGAATCGAGCGGGTCGACCTGAGTGGAGTCGAGCGCGTCGACCCGAGTGGAGTCGAGCGCGTCGGCCTGTACGCCGCCTTCGGACGCGCGCAGCGACTCGAGCGCGATGAACCGCCCCGGGTCGCGCAGGTGCGCGTCCCCGACCACGTCGGCGGCGACGCCGAGCAGGTCGACCGGCCCCCGGTGCAATGGCCGCTCCCGGTCGAGGGACGCGAGCAGCATCAAGTCGTCCAGTAGCAGCCCCATCCGCTTCGACTCGGCTTCGATCCGCCCGATGGTCTCGTCCAGCACCGGCCCCGGCGGCACCCCGCCCCGCCGGTACAGCTGCGCGAACCCCTTGATCGAGGTCAGCGGGGTCCGCAGTTCGTGCGAGGCGTCCGCGAGGAACTGCCGCAGGCGCGCTTCAGAGGCGGCGCTCGCGTCGAGCGCCGCCTGGATGCGGGCGAGCATCGTGTTCAGCGCGGCGCCGAGCCGCCCGGTCTCGGTGTGCGGGTCGGTGTCGGTGACGCGCGCGTCGAGTCGGCCTCCGGCGATCGCATCGGCGGTCGCCTGCATCCGGTCGAGCGGGCGCAGGCCCAGCCGCGCGATCCGGAACGCGCTCACCGCCACCAGCAGCAGGATCGCGAGCGTCACGCCGCCGCCGATGAGCAGCAGCGACTCGGTGGCCGCGCCGACGTACTCCGAGGACAGGGCGTACACGACGTACGTGCCGTCCGTCTCGCCCTCCTCCACGAACACCCGCCAGGCGTTCCCGTCCGCGTCAGCGACGGTGTAGGCCTCGCCGGTGTGCGCAGCGAGGTCGCTCAGGCCGGTGAGGTCGGCGGCGTCGTCCTCCTCCTGGATCGGGGTGCCGTCGGCGTCGTAGACGCAGACCTGCGGCGCGTCCGGCTTCTCCGGCTGCGGCCCGGGCGGCTCGGACCCGCCGCCCGGCGGCTCGTCGTGCACCGCCGCCGCGGCTGATCGGAGCTGCGAGTCGATCCGGTCGGTGAGCACGTTCTGGAGCAGGAGCGTCGCCGTCAGGACCGCCGCGGCGAGCGCCAGGGCGCACAGCGCCACGATCGTGACCGCCATGCGGGAGCGGACGGTCCAGTGCCGCCAGCGCCGGGGCCTCGTCACCGGGGGACTCGCGGTTCCCTGAGCGCGTAGCCGAAGCCGCGCACGGTCTGGATGAGCGCCGGTTCGACGTGGTCGATCTTCTTGCGCAGGTAGTACACATAGGACTCGACGATGCGGCCGTTGCCGCCGAAGTCGTAGTTCCAGACCCGGTCGAGGATCTGGGACTTGCTCACGACCTTGCCGGCGTTGAGCATGAGGTAGCGCAGGAGCTTGAACTCGGTGGGCGAGAGCTCGACGGGCAGCCCGGCGCGGCGGACCTCGTGGACCTCCTCGTCGAGTTCGAGGTCGGCGTAGCGGAGCACGCGGTCCTCGGGCGGCGCGGGCGCCTTGGCGCGGCGCAGGATGGCCTGCACCCTGAGGACGACCTCTTCGAGGTCGAAGGGCTTGGTGACGTAGTCGTCGCCGCCGACGGTGAGGCCGGTGACGCGGTCGCGCACCGCGTCGCGGGCGGTGAGGAAGAGGACGGGCAGGTCGCGGGTGGCGCGCAGGCGCGTGGCGACCGCGAAGCCGTCCATGTCGGGGAGCATGACGTCGAGGATCACGAGGTCGGGCTCGAACCGGTCCGCGGCCCGGAGGGCTTCGGCGGCGTCGCGGGCGACCTCGACCTCGAATCCGGTGAGGCGGAGTGTGGCGGAGAGGAGCGCGCCGATGTTCTCCTCGTCGTCGACGACGAGGATGCGGTCTCTGGGCTCGGTCGCTTCGGTCACCTGGACTCCTTCGGTGCTGCGTACCCGGCATGTCTACCGGGGTGGACCGCAGCGGTGCTGGGAGTCGGCTCAAAGAACGGTAAGAGTCAGCGGGTGAGCGCGGGCGGGCGGGCTCCGGCGGCCTCGTCGAGCTCGAGGAGCCGCCGGGCGGTCTCGGCGGTGCCGGTGCGCAGCACGTGCTCGCGCAGGCGGCGGTACCGGTCGAGGAGGGCGGCCTGCTCCTCCTGCGGCAGCAGCCCCGACCGCTGCACCGCGAGGGCGAGGGCGGCGACCCGCGCGAGGTCGCGGGCGGCACCGTTGTCAGCGTTCATGCCACGACCGTCCACGTTGCAGGCGTCTTCCAGGCGAACCGGAGGTGAACCGGACCGGACGCGGCTGCAACGATCGATGTCCGATTTGCCCCTGAACGGGTTCTCCGGTTCTCCGCCTCGAATCGGCCGGCAGCCGTGGGGCGATTGCTGGCATAAGTAGGCATTGTGATGGTATGACCTCATGGGGGGCTCCCTCATCCGAGCACTGGGCTCCCCGACGCGACCATGCGGAAGGATTCCCATGTCTGCCAAGCAAGAAGCGAACGACCAGGGCACCGGCGGCTGCCCCGTGCGGCACAGCCGCGCACTGCTCCCCGTCCAAGGCGGCGGCAACCAGGGCTGGTGGCCCGACCGGCTCAACCTCAAGCTCCTCGCGAAGAACCCGCCCGTGCGCGATCCGCTCGGCGCGGACTTCGACTACGGTGCGGCGTTCGAGTCCCTCGACCTCCCCGCGGTCAAGCGCGACATCGAAGCGGTCATGACCGACTCCAAGGACTGGTGGCCGGCCGACTTCGGGCACTACGGGCCCATGTTCATCCGCATGGCCTGGCACAGCGCGGGCACGTACCGCATCAGCGACGGCCGCGGCGGCGCCGGCACCAGCCAGCAGCGGTACGCGCCGCTCAACAGCTGGCCGGACAACATCAACCTCGACAAGGCCCGGCGGCTGCTGTGGCCGGTCAAGCAGAAGTACGGCCGCAGCCTCTCCTGGGCCGACCTGCTCATCCTCACCGGGAACGTGGCCCTGGAGTCGATGGGCCTGCGCACCTTCGGGTTCGGCGGCGGCCGGGCGGACGTGTGGGAGGCCGACGAGGACATCTACTGGGGCCCGGAGACCGACTGGCTCGACGACCAGCGCCGCGGCGAGGACCGCCAGATCGAGGACGCGTTCGCCGCGGCCCAGATGGGCCTCATCTACGTGAACCCGCAGGGCCGGGGCGGCGTCCCCGACCCGGTGGACTCGGCCCACGACATCCGCGAGACGTTCCGGCGCATGGCGATGAACGACGAGGAGACCGTGGCGCTCATCGTCGGCGGCCACACGTTCGGCAAGACGCACGGCGCCGCTCCTGAAGAGCACCTGGGCGCCGAGCCCGAGGCCGCGCCGCTGGAGGCGCAGGGCCTGGGCTGGGCGAACACGCACGGCACCGGCAAAGGCAACGACACGATCACCAGCGGTCTTGAAGGGATCTGGACGAACACGCCGATCACCTGGGACAACAGCTTCCTGGAGATCCTGTTCGGCTTCGAGTGGGAGCTGTGCGAGAGCCCGGCGGGCGCGCACCAGTGGCGGCCGAAGGACGGGGCGGGCGAAGGCACGGTGCCTGACGCGCACGACCCGACGAAGCGGCACGCGCCGACGATGCTCACCACCGACCTGGCGCTGCGCTTCGACCCGGTGTACGAGGCGATCTCGCGGCGCTTCCTGGAGCACCCGGACGAGCTCGCCGACGCGTTCGCGCGCGCGTGGTTCAAGCTCACCCACCGCGACCTGGGGCCGATCGTCCGCTACCGCGGCCCGGAGGTGCCCGCCGAGCAGCTCATCTGGCAGGACCCGCTGCCGGCCGCGACGTACGAGCCGATCGACGCCGACGACATCGCGCAGCTGAAGGAGCGGGTCCTCGCGTCGGGCCCGACGCTGCGGCAGTTCATCGCCGCCGCCTGGGGCGCGGCCTCGTCGTTCCGCGGCAGCGACAAGCGCGGCGGCGCCAACGGCGGGCGCATCCGGCTGGAACCGCAGAGGGACTGGGAGGTCAACGAACCGGAGTCGCTGGCCATGGTCCTGCGCGCGCTCGAAGGCGTGCAGGCGGAGTTCAACGCGCACGCCGGCGGCAAGGGCGTCTCGCTCGCGGACCTCGTCGTCCTGGCCGGTTCGGCGGCGGTCGAGCGGGCCGCGCAGCTCGCGGGGCACCAGGTCGAGGTGCCGTTCTCGCCCGGCCGGGTTGACGCGTCGCAGGAGCAGACCGACGTCGAGTCGTTCGGGCCGCTCGAGCCGACCGCGGACGGGTTCCGCAACTACCTCGGCAAGGACCACCCGCTGCCGGCCGAGTACCTGCTGGTCGACCGGTCGAACCTGCTGGGCCTCACGGTCCCTGAGATGACCGTCCTCATCGGCGGCCTGCGCGTCCTGGGCGCGAACTTCGAGGACTCGCCGGTCGGCGTCCTCACCGAGCGGCCCGGGACGCTCACGAACGACTACTACCGGAACCTGCTCTCGCTCGACATCGACTGGGAGCCTGCGGGTCACGACTCGCAGACGTACGAGGGCCGCGACCGCGCCACCGGCGCGGTGAAGTGGACCGGGTCCCGCGTGGACCTCGTCTTCGGCTCCAACGCCGAGCTCCGGGCGGTCGCCGAGGTGTACGCGGCCGACGACGCCGAGGAGCACTTCGTGCGCGCCTTCGTCGCCGCCTGGGCGAAGGTGATGGACCTGGACCGCTTCGACCTGCGCTGACGCACACGACGATGGCGGCCCCCGGCGCTTCGCCGGGGGCCGCCTCGCGCCCGCACCGTCGAAGGCATCGACTCGCCGGGCCTGCACGCCTCCCGGTCGGCGGGTCGCGCCGACCGCTTTCGCACCGGGCGGCTGCCGCGCCGATCGCCTGGCACGCAGCACAGTCGAGTCTCGACGGTGCCTCCGGATGTCCGGCGGGCCCGCTGCGGGCTCAGGCGTCCCGCGGCGGGCGCTCGCCCGAACCGCGTTCGATGAAGCGGGTCGGCAGTTCGATGCGCCGGGTGAACCCGAGCGGGTCCCCCATGCGCTCGATCGCGAGCCGGGCCGCGCGGCGGCCGAGCTCGACCGGGTCGTGGGAGATGACGCTGACCCCGAGCACATCCGCGGTGTCGAAGTCGTCGAAGCCGATGAGGGCCGGCGCGTCCTCGCCGAGGCCGCGGAGGGCGCGCAGCGCCCCGATCGTCATCCGGTTGTTCCCGGTCACGACCGCGGTCGGCGGGTCCTCGCCGGAGAGCAGGTCGGCCACGATCCGCTCCGGCGCGGCGCGCGGGTCGTCCACGAGCCGCTCCCAGCGCTCGGTGCCGCCGATGCCGTACGCGGCCATGGCCTCCCGGTACCCCTGCACCCGTTCGACCTGGGCGCGGACCGCGGCGGGGTTGCACACGTAGCCGATGCGGCGATGGCCGCGGGCGAGCAGCCGCGAGGTCGCGTCGAAGACGCCGCTGCGGTTGGCGAGCACGATCGCGTCGGCCACCAGGTTGCTCGCGGGCCGGTCGATGGCGATCACGGGCGTCCCGAGGTGCCGCTCCCCTTCGAGATAGGACTGGTCGCCCGCGACGGGCACGAGGAGGAGCGCGCCGACGCGCTGCGCGAGCAGGGCGTCGACCACCCGCTGCTCGCCGTCCGGGGTGTCGCCGGTGGTGGCGACGACGAGCGCGTTCCCGTTGCGCGAGGCCTCCTGCTCGATCCCGGAGGCGATCCCGTAGTAGAACGGGTTCCCGAGCTCGCCCATGACGAAGCCGATCGTGTCGGTGCCGCCGCCGCGGCGCAGGGTCCGCGCCAGCGAGTTCGGGCGGAACCGCAGCCGCTTCGCGGCGTCGAGGACCCGCTCCACGGTCGCCGGGGCGACGAGGTCCCGGTTCCCGAACACGCGCGACACGGTCTTCGAGCTGACCCCCGCGAGTCGCGCGACGTCCTCGACCGTCGCGCGCTGCTGCACCCCCATACCGGCCCCCTCCACTTGAAAGTTGAGCTTACCCGGTCAAGTTAAGCGATGTCCATCGTCGGACAGTCGAACGAGTTTCGGCAAATTGAAGGCCGCGCGATCGAAATGAATCACCAGTTCAACGCGGAGATCGAGGTCACCCTGGTCACCGATCGATAACAAGACAGCGTTGACATGAACTTGCGATTAACCGGTTCAGAACCTAGGCTTTCGAGAGCTCCGCTTGAACGGCCGCGCGGAGCAGTTCAATGAAGAACCCGACAAGGAGTCCCTCATGACAAAGAAGGCATTGGCCGGTGTCGCGACCTTCGCCGCCGCCGCTATCGCCTTGAGCGGTTGCACCACCGGCGGCGCCGGCGACAACGACCCCTCGAACACGATCGACGGCGAGGTGAAGGGCGACCTCAAGATCATCACCTGGCGCACCGACCTCGTCGAGAACGGCAAGTTCGACGAGTACATCGCGGCGTTCGAAGAGCAGTACCCGGACGTCACGGTCGAAGTCGAAGGCATCACCGACTACGCGGGCGAGATGCAGACCCGCCTCAGCAGCGACAACTACGGCGACGTGATCGGCATCCCGGCCGCGATCCAGCCGGACCAGTTCGAGCAGTTCCTCGAGCCGCTCGGCGAGAAGGCCGAGTTCGAGGAGACCTACCGGTTCCTCAACGGCGCCGCCTACGACGGCACCCAGTACGGGCTCGCCATCGGCGGCAACGCGAACGGCGTCCTCTACAACAAGCGGGTCTTCGAGCAGGCCGGGATCACCGAGCTGCCCACCACCCCCGAGGCGTTCATCGCCGCGCTGCAGCAGGTCGAGGACAACACCGACGCCATCCCGATGTACACCAACTACAAGGACGGCTGGCCCCTCGGCCAGTCCTTCGGGAACCTCGGCGGCGTCACCGCCGACCCCGACGCCTCCAGCGAGATGGCGAAGGACCCCGCGCCCTGGACCGAGGGCAAGGACATGTACGCGATCGACTCCCTGCTCTACGACGCGGTCGCCGCGGGCCTCACCGAAGAGGACCCGCTGACCACGAACTGGGAGCAGTCCAAGATCGACATCGCGACCGGCAAGATCGGCACGATGACCCTCGGCTCCTGGGCGATCTCGCAGATGCAGGCCGCCGCCGAGGCCAACGGCGCCTCCGCGGACGACATCGGCTACATGGCGTTCCCCGCGAACGTCGACGGCACCCAGTACGCGGTCATCGGCGGCGACTACAACCTCGCCGTCAGCCGCCACTCCGAGTCCAAGGCCGCGGCCTGGGCCTGGATCCAGTGGTTCATCGAGGAGTCGGGCTTCGCCGAGAACGAGGCCATGATCTCCACCGTGAAGGCCGACCCGCTGCCCCAGAACCTCGCGGGTCTGGAGGAGAACGGCGTCGAGCTCATGGAGATGAACGCCGCTCCCGCCGGTGAGGAGGGCCTGCTCAACGAGGTCTCCAGCGACTCGCAGGTCGACCTGTTCGGCAACATCTACCGCCAGGAGCTCGTCGACGTCGCCCGCGGCGCCGCCGACGGCGACAAGGCGAGCGTCTTCGCCGACCTGAACGCCCGCTGGGGCGAGTCGGTCGAACGGGTCGCGAGCTAAAGGGAATCCCATGGCGATCAACGCAACCGGTGCCGCCGCGGCGGACACCAGCGCCGACCGCCTCCACCCGGAGGGCCGCCCCGCGCGGCCCTCCGGGGCCGCCCGGCGGCGGACCTGGAGGCACACGCGGCGCCAGCTCACCCCGTACCTTTTCATCGCGGCGGCGGTCGCGCTGCTGCTCCTGCTCACGTACTGGCCCGCGGCGAACCTGCTGTACTTCAGCGTCACCGACTGGGACGGGCTCGACCAGGACCTCAACTACGTCGGCGCCGAGAACTACGTGCAGGTCTTCACCGATCCGCGCATCTTCGAGGTCTTCTTCGTCAGCCTCTACTACTTCGGGGCCTCGTTCCTCCAGATCGGGCTGGCCCTGTACTTCGCGACGATCCTGAGCTTCAACACGAAGTTCAGGAACTTCTTCCGCGGCGTGCTGTTCTTCCCGTACCTCATCAACGGCGTCGCCATCGGGTTCGTGTTCCTGTACCTGTTCCAGCCGGACGGGACGCTCGACACGGTCCTGTCGTGGTTCGGCCTGGCCGACCCGCCGCAGTGGATCGGCGACCCCGACGTCGCGAACTGGTCCCTCGCGGGCACCAGCGTGTGGCGGTACATGGGCATGAACTTCGTGCTGTTCCTCGGTGCGATCCAGTCGATCCCGAGCGACATCTACGAGGCGGCCGAGCTCGACGGCGCCAACAAGTGGCAGCAGTTCTGGGCGATCATCCTGCCGGGCATCCGCCGGATCATCGGCCTGTGCTTCGTCCTGTCGATCGCGGGCTCGCTCAGCGTCTTCGAGATCCCGTTCATCATGACCGGCGGCGCGAACGGCACCTCCACGTTCGTCATCCAGACCATCCAGACCGCGTTCACCCACCGCCAGGTCGGGGTCGCCTCCGCGATGGCCGTGGTCCTGCTCGTGATCGTCCTCGTGGTCACGTTCGTGCAGCGCAAGCTGTTCCCCGACGAGAAGGTGGACCTGACATGACCACCATCCACAATGTCCAGCGCCCGGGCGTGAAGGCCCAGCGGGTCACCGTCGGCACCGCGAAGTACCTCAGCCTGGTCATCGCCGCGGCGTGCACGCTCCTGCCGCTCGTCACGGTGCTGTTCGCGAGCCTGAAGACCGCGGAGGAGTACGGCTCGACCGGCGCGCTCACGCCGCCGTCGAACTGGTTCAACCTGTCGAACTTCGTCACCGCCTTCGACAGCGGCAAGATGCTCGAGGGCATCGTCAACACCGGGATCGTCCTCGCCGTCTCGCTGGCGGGCACGATCCTCATCGGCACCATGGCCGCCTACGGCCTCGACCGGTTCGAGTTCCGCGGCAAGAAGCTCGTGTTCGCGCTGTTCCTCATCGCCACGCTCGTCCCGGGCGTGACGAGCCAGGTCGCCACGTTCCAGGTCATCAACGGCATGGGCCTGTACGACACGAAGGCCGCGCTGATCCTGCTGTTCATGGGCACCGACATCATCGCGATCTACCTGTTCATCCAGTTCATGCAGGCCATCCCGCCGTCCCTGGACGAGGCCGCGATGATCGACGGCGCGAACCGGTGGACGATCTACTGGAAGATCGTGCTGCCGCTGCTGCGGCCGGCGATCGCCACGGTCGTGATCATCAAGGGCATCGCGATCTACAACGAGTTCTACACGCCGTTCCTGTACCTGCCCTCGCAGGACATGATCTCGACGTCGCTGTTCCGGTTCAAGGGGCCGTTCGGCGCGCAGTGGGAGGTCATCTCGGCCGGGACGCTCATCGTCATCATCCCCACCCTCGTCGCGTTCCTGTTCCTCCAGCGTTGGATCTACAGGGGCCTCACCTCGGGAGCCGTGAAATGAGCACGAACCCTCTCGCCCCGTACGTGGCGGGGATGACCTGGGGCTGGACCGGCATACGCGGCACCTGGGCGGTCCCGGAGGCCGCCGCGTCGATGCGCGCGATGCTCGGCATCGGCGCCAACTGGACCGCGCTCGCCTACGCCGCCGTGCAGGAGACCGCCCAGTCCACCGAGGTGCCGTTCCGCGAGGCGCCCACGGTCAGCGACGACGAGGTGGTGTGGGCGATCCGCGAGGCGAAGTCCCACGGCCTCAAGGTCTGCCTCAAGCCCGTGGTCAACGTCGGCGACGGCACCTGGCGCGCGCACATCGGCTTCTTCGACCAGGACGTGCCAGGGGAGCCGACATGGGGCGAGTGGTTCGCGTCCTACCGGGAGTTCATCCTGCACGCGGCCCGCATCGCCGCCGCCGAGGGCTGCGAGATGCTCTGCGTCGGATGCGAAATGGTCCGCGCCGACGCCCGCGAGGCCGAGTGGCGCGCGCTCATCGCCGACGTGCGCGAGGTGTACTCGGGGCTCGTCACGTACAACTGCGACAAGTACCAGGAGGACCGCGTCACCTGGTGGGACGCCGTGGACGTGGTCTCCTCCAGCGGCTACTACCCGATCGACCGGTGGGAGGCCGAGCTCGACCGCATCGAGCCCGCCGTCGCGGGCAGGCCGTTCTTCTTCATGGAGGCCGGCTGCCCGTCCCGCACCGGCTCGCCCGACCGGCCCAACGACTGGTCCCTGCCGGGCGAGCCGTCGGGTGCGGAGCAGGCCCGGTACTACGAGGCCATGTTCGCGGCGTGCGACGCCCGCCCTTGGGTCGGCGGCTTCATGCTCTGGGACTGGCCGCCGCGCCTCTACGCCGAGCACGAGGCCGCCGCGAACGACGACTACTGCCCGTACGGCAAGCCCGCGGCCGACGTGATCGCCCGCCACTACACCGAGAGGACCGCCCGGTGAACGGTGCGACCGCGACACTGGCGATCGACGCAGGGCAGACCAGTGTCAAAGTGCGCCTTCGGGACGGGGGTCGCGCCACCGAGTGGTCGGCCCCCGGCGTCCGCACCGACGGCCCGCTCCTGCCCCAGCTCGCCGCCGTGGTCGACCGGGCCGTCGCCGAAGGCCACGCCTTTGAACGGCTCGCGCTCGGCGTCTCGGGCCTGGAGTCCGCGCACACCGAAGCGGCCGGGCTCCTCGAGCGGTACCGGCACGGCGGCGTCAGGTCCGTCCACATCGCACACGACTCGGTATCGGCGTTCCTCGGCGCGCTCGGCGACGAACGCGGCGCCGTGGTCGCCGCCGGCACAGGCGTCGTGACACTCGCGGTGGGCCGCACCGACGTCGCCCGGGTCGACGGCTGGGGCCACCTCATCGGCGACGCCGGCAGCGGCTACTGGGTCGGGCGGGCGGCCCTGGACGCGGTCATGCGCGCCCACGACGGCCGCGGCGACGCGACCGCGCTCACCGGCCTCGTCACGGCCGACTTCCCCGACCTCGAGCGCGCCTACCTCGAACTCCAGGCCGACCCGGATCGCGTGCGCCGCACCGCCGGATACGCCCGCGCCGTCACCACCGCGGCGGCCGGCGGCGACCTGGTCGCCGCCGCCATCCTCGCCGACGCGGGCCGCGAACTCGCACTCTCGGCCCTCGCCGGCCTGCGCCGCACCGGCGAGGCGAGCGCGGCGAAACCACGCGTGCGCGGCATCGGCGGCGTCTTCACCGACCCGGCGCTGGCCGAGGCGTTCACCCGTGAGGTCCGCGCGAGCCTTCCGGGAGCCGATGTGGCCGTGGGCGAATCGAACCCGCTCGACGGCGCGGGCCTGCTCCCGGACGTCGCCGCGTCGAGCGCCCTCGCCACGCGCATCGCCGCCGCGCACGTGCCACAGGCCGGCACCTGAGGAGAGCTGTTGCATTGCGGCACAAGCAGACAAACCAGTTGCGAGCACCCAGCACCCGAGGTGCACCGCTTCCCGACGTGCCGTCCTGCCCCATCCAACACCCGAACACCAAGAGGACCAGCGATGACCGACCTTCCTTCGACCTTCCGCGCGCTCCACGAGGGCTGGACGCTCACCGCCGCCGACCTCGCGGCCGACGCACCCGAGGCGGTCGCCGCGCCGCTCGCGGCCGGGATCCCGGCCGCCGTCCCCGGTGAGGCCCACCTCGACCTGGTCCGGGCCGGACTGATCAATGACCCGTTCGACGGCGACAACGAGTCCGCGCAGCAGTGGATCGGCGACACCGCCTGGCGGTTCACCACGGAATTCAACTGGTCAGACGACGGCTCGGCCCGGCACGACCTGGTCGCGCACGGCCTCGACACCGTCGCCGTCGTGTCGCTCAACGGGATCGAGCTCGGCCGCACCGAGAACCAGCACCGCGGCTACCGCTGGGACGTGCGCCGGGCGCTGCGCGACGGCGCGAACACCCTCACCGTGAACTTCGCCGCGCCGGTGCCCGAGGCCGAGGCCCGCGCCGCGCGCGACGGCGCGCTGCCGCGCGTGAACCACCACGAGTACAACCAGATCCGCAAGATGGCCTGCTCGTTCGGGTGGGACTGGGGCATCGACGTGGCGGGCGCGGGGATCTGGAAGCCGATCGGCCTGGAGTCCTGGTCCGGGGTCCGCGTCGCTTCGGTCCGTCCGCTCGTGGACGTGGTCGAGCGCGTCGGCGGCGGCCATGACGGCGTCCTCACCGCGCATGTCGATATCGAACGCGCCCAAGGCGACGCGTCCGTCCCGGTCACCGTCACGGTGACCGGCCCGGACGGCCAGACCCGCCGCGCCACCGGCACCGTCGCGCCCGGCGCGTCATCGGCCACGGTGGAGGTGCGCGTCCCGGACGTGCGCCGCTGGTGGCCGGTCGGATACGGCGATCAGCCGCTGTACGGCGTCGAGGTCGCCACCGCCGATGCCGCTTGGCGCGGCCGGGTCGGGTTCCGCACCGTCGCGCTCGACACCGCGCCCGACGAGCACGGTGCACCGTTCCTGTTGCAGGTCAACGGCGAACGCGTCCTCGTGCGCGGCGCGAACTGGATCCCCGACCACGCGTTCCTCACCGAGATCGACGCCGACCGGTACGCGCGCCGCTTCACGGACGCACTTGAAGCCAACATGAACCTGCTGCGGGTGTGGGGCGGCGGGATCTACGAGGACGACGCGTTCTACGACCTCGCCGACGAGCGCGGCCTCCTGATCTGGCAGGACTTCCCGTTCGCCTGCGCCGCCTACAGCGAGGACGCGCACACCAGGACCGAAGTGGAGGCAGAAGTGCGCGAGAACGTGGCGCGGCTCAGCCCGCACCCCTCGCTCGTGCTCTGGAACGGCAACAACGAGAACACCTGGGGCTCGGTCGACTGGGACTGGGCGCACCGCGTCGACGAGCGCGGCTGGGGCGACGCCTACTACAGCGAGGTCCTGCCGGGCCTCCTGGCCGAACTCGACCCGACCCGCCCGTACTCCCCCGCGAGCCCGTACTCCTTCGGCGACTACCGCCACCCCAACGACGAGCGCTACGGCACGATGCACATCTGGGACGTGTGGAACCGCGAGGACTACACGAAGTACGCCGAGTACAAGCCGCGCTTCCTCTCCGAGTTCGGCTTCCAGGCCCCGCCCGCCTGGTCGACCCTCACCGGCGTGGTCCACGACGAACCGCTCGACCCGTTCGGCCCGCAGATGCTGGTGCACCAGAAGGCGAACCTCGGCAACGCCAAACTCGAACGCGGCTGGCAGGGCCACCTCCCCGACCCGCAGTCCATCCAGGACTGGCACTGGACGACCCAGCTCAACCAGGCCCACGCCATCCGCTTCGGCGTCGAGCACTGCCGCTCGCTCACCCCGCTCAACACGGGCACGATCATGTGGCAGCTCAACGACAACTGGCCGGTGGTCTCCTGGGCCGCGGTCGACTTCAATGAGCACCGCAAGCCCATGTGGCACGCCCTGCGCGACGCCTACGCCCCGCGCCTGGCCACACTCCAACCACGCGCTTCCCAAGAGGCCCAGGCGAAGGCATGGGAGGGGACCGAGCCCGCGCCCGACCACCTCGCGCTAGTGCTCGTCAACGACACCGGCGAGGACTACACCGGCACCTTCGCCGTGACCCGCGAGACCTTCGACGGCACCGTCCTCGCCGAGACCGCACTCCAGGTCAGCGTCCCCGCGCGCGACAGCACCCAGATCGCGGTACCGGCCGACGTCGCCGCGTTCGGCGACCCCGCGACCGAAGTGCTCATCGCCGCCCCCGAGCCCGGCTCCGGGTTCTCCCCCGCGTTCCGCTACGCCGCCGAGGTCGTCGACCAGCGCCTCGACCCGAAGCCGCTGCGCATCGAAGCGGTCCGCGAGGGCGACACGGTCCTGCTCCGCCTGACCGCGACCTCCTTCGTCCGCGACGCCCACTGCCTCACCGACACCGTCCACCCGGCCGCCACCCCCGACCGCGGCATGATCACCCTCCGCGCCGGCGAGACCGCCGCAATCCGCATCAGCGCCACCGCTGACGCCGACCCCACCGCCTTCGCAGCAGCCGTCCGCTGCGCCAACGACCTCCTCTGACGGCGACCGTGCTCAGCGCGAGGGCCGGGGGCCTTTGCGCTGAGCACGGCCCTTTTCGGGCCCCTGAGCAGTACGATCGAGGCGTGGTCCGCATCGAGGACGTCAGCACACCTGCACGCCTGGCCGAGCCCGAGGAGGGCATCGGCCCGGACGAGCTCTCCCTCGCCGCCCGCAACCACGGCCTGCCGCTCGAGGGCCTGCGCTACGACGTCACCCCGCCCGGCATGCACTACGTGCTCACCCACTACGACATCCCGTACGTCGCCGACGACACGGCCTGGGAACTGACCGTGGGCGGCCACGTGGAGCACCCGCTGCGCCTCGGCATGGCCGAACTCCGAGCGCTCCACCCGGTCACCACCCGCGTCACCATGGAATGCGCCGGGAACGGACGCGCGCTCCTCTCGCCCCGCCCGGTGAGCCAGCCGTGGCTGCTCGAAGCGGTCGGCACCGCGGACTGGACCGGCGTGCCGCTGCGGGCGCTGCTCGATGAAGCGGGCGTGCGGGACGGCGCGGTGGACGTGGTCTTCACCGGCGCCGACCACGGCGTGGAGCGCGGCGTCGAGCAGGACTACCAGCGCGCGCTCCCGCTCGACACGGCTCTGGGCCACATACCCGAGGTGCTCGTCGCCTATGCGATGAACGGCGCGGCACTGCCGCCGCAGCACGGGCGTCCGCTCCGCCTCATCGTCCCCGGCTGGTACGGCATGGCGCATGTGAAATGGCTGCGGGACATCACGGTCACCGAGCAGCCGTTCACGGGCTTCCAGCAGACGGCGGCCTACCGGTTCCGGCAGGAACCGGACGAGGAGGGCACGCCGGTCACCCGGATCGCCCCGCGCGCCTTGATGATCCCGCCCGGCTTCCCCGACTTCATGTCCCGCTGCCGTGTCGTCAGCCCCGGACACATGCTGCTCGAAGGCCGCGCCTGGTCCGGCCGGGGCCCTATCATCGCCGTGGACGTCAGCACCGACGAAGGGCGCACCTGGGGACCCGCGCACCTCGAATCGCCCACCGTCCACCGCTGGGCTTGGCGCCATTGGCATGTCAGCTGGACCGCCACCCCCGGCCGCCACGTCCTGTGCGCCCGGGCCACCGACGCCGAAGGCCGCACCCAGCCCCTCGAACAACCCTGGAACCGAGGCGGCTTCGCCAACAACCTCGTCCAGCGCGTCCCGGTCGTCTGCGTCGAACCGGACTGACTCGGACAGCGAAAAAGGCCCCGAACGCTCAGGGCCTCTCGGTGGTGCGCGAGGGGGGACTCGAACCCCCACGTCCTAGGACACAGGAACCTAAATCCTGCGCGTCTGCCAGTTCCGCCACTCGCGCGCGGCGCGTCGCGGCGGATCGAAAGGTTCGGTCGCCACTCGCGTCAGCAGTGGTCGGCGGCATCGTCGCCGATGCGCCGGGTGCCGTGCCGGGTGGTCCGGCGATGGGCAGCAACTAGTGTTTCACACGCGTCAGGGGTCCCGTAGTCTGGTGGGGATGACTCGACCTGACAAGCGCGCCGCCGATGAGCTGCGCCCCGTGAAGTTCACCCGCTCCTGGACCGACCACCCCGAGGGCTCGGTGCTCGTTGAATTCGGCCGCACTCGGGTGCTCTGCACCGCGACGGTGACGCCCGGCGTGCCCCGCTGGCGCCGCGGTTCCGGCGAGGGCTGGGTGACCGCCGAGTACTCGATGCTGCCGCGGTCCACGCACTCGCGCTCCGACCGCGAGTCGATCCGCGGGAAGATCGGCGGCCGGACGCATGAGATCTCGCGCCTCATCGGCCGGTCCCTGCGCGCCTGCATCGACTTCAAAGCCCTTGGTGAGAACACGATCACCCTCGACTGCGATGTGCTGCAGGCCGACGGCGGGACGCGTACGGCCGCGATCACCGGGGCCTACGTGGCCCTGCACGACGCGGTCGACTGGCTCAAGGAGCAGAAGATCGCCCGCAAGCCCGACAAGATCCTGACGACCTCGGTCGCCGCGATCAGCGTCGGCGTGGTCAACGGCGTGCCGGTGCTCGACCTCCCCTATGAGGAGGACGTGGCCGCTTCGGTCGACATGAACGTGGTCTGCACCGGCGAAGGCGACTTCGTCGAGGTCCAGGGCACCGGCGAGGAGGCCGTGTTCAACCGCGCCGAGCTCGACGCGCTGCTGGACCTGGCCCTCAAGGGCTGCAAGGAACTCGCCGGCCTCCAGGCCCGGACCCTGCTCTCGCCATGAGGGTCCTGCTCGCCACCCGCAACGCCGGGAAGATCGACGAGCTGCGGCAGATCCTCGCCGAGGCCGCACCGCACATCGAGCTCGTCGGCCTGAACGCCGTCGCCGACTACCCCGAGACCCCCGAGACCGAGCTGTCGTTCGCAGGCAACGCCCTGCTCAAGGCCCATGACGGCGTCAAGCACACCGGCCTCCCGACGATCGCCGACGACTCCGGTCTCGCCGTCGACGCCCTCAACGGGATGCCCGGAGTGCTCTCGGCCCGCTGGGCCGGCAGCGCCAAGGACGACGCGGCGAACAACGCACTGCTGCTCGACCAGCTCGCCGACGTGCCGGACGAGCTGCGCGGCGCCAAGTTCGTGTGCGCCGCCGCGATCGTCTGGCCCGACGGGCGCGAGCTCGTCGTCCACGGCGAGATGCACGGCACGGTGGGCCGTGAGCCGAAGGGCGCCAACGGTTTCGGCTACGACCCGCTCTTCACGCCCGACGGCTTCGACCGCACGAGCGCCGAGCTCACCGCGGCCGAGAAGAACGCGATCTCCCACCGGGGGAAGGCATTCCGCGAGCTTGCGAGCGGAATCTGAAGCTCGGTCGCGAGCTCGCGACCGGCATCTGAAGCACGACACATGAGCGGATTGAGGCGGCCCCAGGGCCGCCTCTTCGCTTACCGCTCCTTCAGCAGTTCCAGGGCCTTGTCCGCGTGCGCGTTCATGTTCAGCTCGCTCTTGAAGGCGCCGAGGATCTCGCGGCCCTCGCCGATGACGAAGGTCTTGCGCTTGGTCGAGACGATGCCCAGTTTGCGGCGCACGTCGAAGGCTTCGGCGACCTTCCCTTCCGGGTCGGACAGGAGCGGGTAGCCGAAGGAGTGCTTGGCGGCGAAGGCCGCTTGGCGCTCGACGGAGTCGTGGGAGATGCCGACCGGGGTGGCGCCGACGGCCTCGAAGTCGGCGGCGAGGTCGCGGAAGTGGCAGGCCTCGGCGGTGCAGCCCGCCGTCATCGCCTGGGGGTAGAAGAAGAGCACGACGGGGCCGGACTCGAGGAGTCCGTCGAGGCTGCGGGGCGTGCCAGTCTCGTCGTCGAGGGTGAATGCGGGTGCGGTGTCTCCGGTGTCCATGGAGCCGAGTGTATCCGCGCCCGGGGATCGAGCCGTTTCCTTGCCGGGCGGCCGGATACCGTTGCACTCCATCCATGGATATAGATACACTCGAATATCACGATACTGTCAGCAGCAGTCCACAAGATCGCGCTGGCTCCTCAAGGGCCAGGTTGGGAGCGCTCCATGTCCGGCAGAGGAGTAACTCCATGTCCACCACCGCCACGGCGGCACTCGGCGGCAGACGCCGCAGAATCGCCGCCGTCATGTCCATGGTCCTGGCCGCCGTAACGGCCATGACCATCACGGGCCTCTTCGGCAGAGACGAGGCAGAGGCCCACGGCGCCACCGTCTTCCCGGGCTCGCGCCAGTACTTCTGCTACTTCGACGGCCTCAGCGGGGGCGGTCAGCTCGACCCCTACAACGAGGCCTGCCAGGCCGCGATGGACGAGGTCGGGACCACCCCGTTCTACAACTGGTTCGGGAACCTCGACTCCAACGGCGCGGGCAAGACCGTCGGCTACATCCCCGACGGGCAGATCTGCAACGGCGGAGGCCGCGGCCCGTACGACTTCTCGCCGCTCAACGACCCGGGCAACTGGCCGAAGACCCACGTGACCGCCGGCGACACCGTCGAGTGGCGCTACAACAACTGGGCCCACCACCCCGGCAAGTTCGACCTCTACATCACCAAGGACGGATGGGACCCGAACCAACCGCTGGCCTGGGACGACCTCGAGAAGTTCCACACCTTCTCGAACCCGCCCTCCAACGGCGGCCCCGGGAGCGACGACCACTACTACTACGGGAACCTGACCCTGCCGCAGAAGTCCGGTTACCACGTGGTCTTCACGCACTGGGTGCGCTCGGACTCGAACGAGAACTTCTACGCCTGCTCCGACGTCGTCTTCGACGGCGGCAACGGCGAGGTCACCGGTATCCGCCCCGGCGCCAACCTGCCGGGCAACGACGGCGGCGTGGTCAACCCGCCCACCGAGACGCCGTCCGAAACGCCGTCCGAGACCCCGACCGGCGGCCCGACGGGCACCTGCACCGCCACCGCCTCCATCTACTCGTGGAGCGGCGGCGCGACGGTCAACATCACCGTCAAGAACACCAGCGCCTCGACCATGAGCGACTGGATGATCCACTGGCTGTGGCCGCCGAACTCCGGCATCACCATCAGGGACTCGTGGAACACGACGATCTCCACGATGGGCGACATGCAGATGGCCGGGCCCTCCGGCTGGAACGCGACGATCGCATCGGGCGGGACGGCGAGCTTCGGCTTCAACGTCACCGGCAACCTGACGACGATGCCGGCCATGGAGTGCATGCCGGCGTGACAACGCGGTGATTCGCGAAGGTGACGCCCCCAGGGCCGGAACCTGAACGGTCGTCAAAATAATCGCCGCTTCGACTCCTCCCTCCGGAGGCCTCCTGGAATACTTGAGCCAGCAGGTCTTCCGGGGGGAGGAGCCATGTCAGCATCAGCGCCGGCCCACGCCGGCCCGCAACCGATGACGGCCTCGACACGCGCCGGCGTCGTCGTCCTGGCCTACATTTCCGATCACGTCGACGCGCTCAACCGCGCCATCATGGCCTTCGAACGCCAAGCGCCCGGCTCCGCCGGGACCATCCGCGTCACCATCCACCGGCTGCGCACCGCGATCCGCGGCTACGCGCACCTGTTCACCGAGACACCGCCGCGCAGCACGGAGATCGACCACCTCCTCGATGCGCTCAAGCACACCGAGGACCTCGAGAGACTCCGCGTCCACTTCTCCGACCGCTTCGACCAGCTCGGCCTCGTGGCCCCCGAATACCCGAAATGGTATGCGGCCCTTGAGAACGAGATGCGCGAGTCCTACCGCCAGGCGGAGGGGATCGCCTCGCAGGCCTGGGTCGCGGTCCTGCTCAGCCAGGTGCGGCTCTTCACCGAGCACGCCCGGCTCAGCCGGGACGGCGACAAGCCCGCGTCCTCGCTCATGGGCGTCCTCTCGCAGGCCAAGACGCACCTGCTCGACACCTACGCCAGGCTCAGCTACGCCACCGACCTCTCGCTCGCGAGGGACGAGACGCGCATCGCGGCCCGGCAGGCCCACTACCTCGCCGAGGCCGCCGCGCCCGCACTGGGCCGGGCCGCCGAAGACGTCATGGTGCCGGTGGCGGACCTCGAGCACCTGCTCGACCGGTACCGCCAAGCGGTGATCGCCCGCAACTGGCTGCTCCGGCTGCCGGGCGCGGACCGGGCCGACCGCCTCACCGCGAGCCTTGCCGACCTCGAGAAGGAGAACCTGCGCCAGCTGGGCGAGGACATCGACAGGGCCGCAGCGGACATGGCCCAGCGCTGGCAGTGACCAGAGCAGTGATCTTGTGAGCGTGACGAAGTCGCGCTTACTGGATCACGAAGCACGAAGAGGTCGCGCTCACCGGAACACAAAGAACGGGCCCAAGGCTTTAGCCCTGGGCCCGTTGCTCATGCGTCTACCCGCGCAGTACCGCCGCGAGGTTGTCGAGGCCGATGGGGCCGAGGTTGAGGGCCCGGGTGTGCCAGGCCTTGAGGTCGAAGTCCGCTCCGGCGGCGGCCTGCGCCTCGGCGCGGGCGTCGACCCAGGCGCGTTCGCCGAGCTTGTAGCAGATGGCCTGGCCGGGCCAGCCCGCGTAGCGGACGATCTCCGGGTAGGCGCGGTGCTCGGCGATGCGGCCGCGGGTCTTGAGCACGTCGAGGGCGACGTCGAAGTTCCAGCGGTCGCCGTGGACCTTGGCCTCGGCGGCGGGCAGCGGCAGGTCGAGGTGCCAGCCGATGTCGATCACGACGCGGGCGGCGCGCAGAGCCGAGCCCTTGAGCATCCCGAGGCGGCTGCCGGTGTCGGCGAACCAGCCGAGCTCGTCGGAGAGGCGCTCGGCGTAGAGCGCCCAGCCTTCGGCGTGGCCGGAGACGGAGCCGAAGACCTTCGCGAAGCGGGAGAGGCCGTCGCCGGCGACCTTGGTCTGGCCGATCTGGAGGTGGTGGCCGGGCACGCCCTCGTGGAAGACCGTGGTCAGCTCGCCCCAGATGCGGAAGGTCTCACGTTCGGCGACGGGCCACCAGGTGCGGCCGGGTCGAGAGAGGTCCTCGCTGGGGCCGCTGTAGTACGCCGAGCCGGCGGAGGAGCCGTGCACCACCTCCACGTCGAGGTTCATCAGGCGCGGGTCGATGTCGAAGTGGACGCCGTTGAGCGCTTCGAGCGCGCCCTGGTGCTTCTCGATCAGCCAGGTCAGGTACTCCTCGTGGGTGCCGACGGCCTGGGTCGCGTCCAGGTGGGCGATGACCTCGTCGAGCCCGGCGCCGGAGACGATCTTGACGGCCTCGGCGGCCATCTCGTCCTCGATGCGGTGCAGTTCGTCCCAGGCCCAGTCGTAGGCGTCGCGCGGGTCGAGGACCGCGCCGAGGGTGGAGCGGGCCGCGAGGAGGTACCGCTCCTCGCCGACGCCGTCCTGCTCGGTGGCGTGCGGGGCGTAGATGCGCTCGAGGTAGTCGGCGATGCTGTCGAAGGCCTGGTAGGCGGCTTCGGCGGCTTCGCGCAGGTCGCGGGCCTGGGGGCCGTCGCCGTAGGCCTGGAGGTGCTTGTCGAAGGTGCGCGTGGCGGCGTTGCGGCGGGCCTGCTTGACGCCTTCGGTGACCTGGAGGCGCGCGACCGTCTGGCCCGCTTCGATTCCGGCGTCGAGGGTCTGGCGCCAGGTCGTGAGCATCTGGGGGATGGCGCGCATCCGCGAGACGTTGAGCCGCCAGTCGTTCTCGGTCTTGCGCGGCGTGAGGTCCACATAGCCCACCAGGCTCTGGAGCATGCCGTAGGGGACGCGCAGCGCGCGGCGCCATTCGCCGGCCTCGTGCTGGTCCACGCTCACCTGGAGGCGCTCGGCCATGTGGAGGCGGGCCAGGTCGTCGGCGGGGCCCGTGGAGGCCAGCGCGTTGAGTGTCGCGAGCGTGTCGCGGTCCAGCTTCGCCCGCTCGGCGACGGCCTCGGGGCCGAAATCGGTGGCGACGCCGAAGTCGCCCTTGATGCCGGCGGACCCGGCGAACATGGGGTGCAGCCGGGCGTACGCGGTGATGTACTCGTCGGCCAGTGCGAATATCGGTGAGGTCATGGCCGTCAGCTTACCGCGCGGCTAGTAATCCTTCGTTACGTGATTGTGTTCGGCGGCGGCACCGGTCCGGGTGGACACGACGACCGCTCCGACCAGTGCCGCGAGCAGCAGGAGCGACAGCACTTCGAACGGCAGCACCCAGTCGGCGAAGACCGCTTCGCCCATGACGGCCGCGCCGCCGCTCTCGCGGTCGGCGGTCCCGGCCCTGGTCCAGCCGAACGCGCCGGTGACGACGGCCGCGAGGCCGAGCCCGACGCCGCCGGCGATGAGCGCGCCGGGCAGCCGAGTCCGGTCGAGGTCGTCGGAGGCATCGGTCGGGGCCTTGGTGAGCATGGTCGCGAACAGCAGCAGCACGACGATCGCGCCGACGTACACGAGCACGAGCACCCAGGCGAGGAATTCGGCGGTGAGTACGAGCGCGGCCCCGGCGATCCCGGCGAACGCGACCGCGAGCCACAATCCGGCCCGCACGATCCGCTTCGTGGTGACGACGGCGAGCGCGGCGCCGAGCGCGAGGAGCCCGAAGGCCAGGAGCAGGACGTCGGCGAGCGTCACTCGACGCCCTCCGGTTTCGCGGCGTCGGGGACGGTGCCCATCCACTTCCCCAGGTGCTCCTTGTCGTGGAGCAGGTCGCGGATGTCCCCTTCGGCGTAGGCGAAGTCGGGGGCCCAGAACAGGGCGTCGAAGGGGCACACGTCGACGCAGATCCCGCAGTACATGCACAGCGAGAAGTCGATGTCGAAGCAGTCGAGGACGTTCACCTGCCGCGGCCGGGCCGCGCCTTCGACCTCGACGGTCTCCTTGTGGGAGTCGATGTAGATGCACCAGTCGGGGCATTCGCGGGCGCACAGCATGCAGGAGGTGCAGTTCGGTTCGTGCAGGGCGATCACGCCCCGGGTGCGCTCGGGCAGCTCCGGCTCGTTCTCCGGGTACTGGCTGGTGACGGTGCGGCGCGCGGCGGTGCGCGCGGTCGCGGCGAGACCGCTGACCAGACCGCTCCCGGGAAGCCTCATTCCCTCATCGTGGCAGATGCGGCCGCTTTATTCCAGACCTGCGGCCGCGCTGCGCGGCTGAATTGTCCGTCGGCTCGGCGGCCGCGTCGCCGGTCCGCTCGGCGGCCGAGTTGCCGGTCCGCTTCGCGATTGCATTGCCGGTCCGTTTCGCCGAGCAGGTTGTCCGATTCCCGACTCCCCAGGCGTGGCGGGAGGGGCCGGTTTTCCCTTGAAACCGCCTGCTGCGTCCACAAGAGCCGTTACCGTGAGCCATTGACACGTCACGTGCCGGGCGCGACCCGGCGCCGTTCGGGGAGGAACCGTGCCCATGCGAATGACGCAGCCCATTCGAGGGATGCTCGCCGCGCTGAGCCTCAGCGCCGCACTCGTACTGACCAGCGCTGCTCCGGCGAACGCGGCCGTCACCGTCACGCTCTCGCCGACGGCGGGCACCGTCGGCACCCGGGTGGACGTGCTCGCGGCGAACTGCGACCTGGACGCCACGGGCGATGTCGAGAACACCGACACGAGCTTCAAGCTGCCGAAGAACAACAACAACGCGCAGGGCAGCTTCACCGTCACGGAGAAGATGAGGCCAGGCGTGTACACGGTGGCGGTGACCTGCGGTTCCAACACCGCTTCGACGAAGTTCACGGTGGCCTCGGGGACCGCCCCCGCGACCGGCGGCGGCTCGACCGCCTCCCAGGCGGCCACGGCGGTCCTGTGGACGGGCGCCGCCGCGGTCCTCATCGCCGCTGCGGGGCTCTGGCTGCTCCGGCGCCGCAGCAATGTCAGTGCCGTCTGAACCGGCGGGCGACGCGTCGCCCGATCAGCAACGATCGATCCACCGGCCGGAACCTGCGTTCCGGCCGGTGGCCGCTGTCGTCCTCTCGTTCGTGCTCGCCGGGGGCCTCGGGCTCATGCTCGGCAGCGTCATCCCGGTGCCGACGCTGCGGATGCCGCACTTCCAAAGCCCGTTCCACGACGACCCGTTCGCCGTCGCCGACCCTGCCGGCGGCACCTGGCTCGACCGCTCCGAGCCGACCCGCGTCGACATCGACGCGGTCGGAGTCCACGCCCCGCTCACCGCGCTCGGCCTCGACTACGAGGGGAACTTCGAGGTCCCCCGGATGTGGCGGCCCCACGAGGCGGGCTGGTTCGAGGCCGGGCCGACGCCCGGCGAGTTCGGGCCCACGGTCCTCATGGGGCATGTGGACACCGAACGCTCCGGCCCCGCGGTGTTCTTCCCGCTGCGGGAGCTCGACGAAGGCGACCGCATCGAGGTCACCCGCGAGGACGGCATCGTGGTCGCTTACGAAGTCACTTCGATCGAGTCCTTCGCGAAGGAGCGCCTGCCGTACGAAGCGGTGTTCGGCATCGAACCCGAACCGGCCCTGCGCCTGATCACCTGCGGCGGCGCCTTCGACCGAAAGACCGGCGACTACACGGAGAACCTCGTGGTCTTCGCCGGCTACACCGGCCACCGCGACGCCACCGAAAAGGACCGCGACCGACCCCTGAACGGCCGCGACCATTTCAAGTAACAGCACAGCAAGTAACGGCACAGCGAGTAACGGCACAGCGAGTGATCCAGTGTCGGACCCTCCGGTTATCTTCGCCCGCATGGATTTGAAGATCGCGAACGTCACCGTCAACACCGACCGGCCGAAGGATCTCGCGCAGTGGTGGCTCACCGCGCTCGGCGGCGAGATCACGGCGGACTGGGGCGAGTACGTCATGGTCGGTTTCAGCGGCGGCACCGGCCTCGCCTTCCAGTACGTCGAAGGCACGCAGCCCGGCCGCATCCACCTCGACCTCGTCACCACCGACGCCGAGAAGGAGGTCGCCCGCCTCATCGCCTCCGGCGCCACCCAGGTCTCCCACCACGAAGCCCCCGGCGGCGGGTTCTCCTGGACCGTCCTCAAGGACCCCGACGGCAACGAGTTCTGCGTCTCCCAGAGCCACGAGTGAACCCCAGGGGCGGGGCCGGTCCTCCCCTTGCGGCCTCGCCCCTGAAAGCCGACCGCGGGGGCGGGACCGGGGTCTTGACCCCGACCGGTCCCGCCCCCGCGGCATTCCAGGGGGCTCACCCGCGAGCACGGGGTCCGGCAGCCCAACCGCATGCCGGTCCGCGCCCGCGGCGCTCCTACACCAGGACCCGCTCGAAAGCGGCTCTGGTTTCCTCGAAGACTGCTGCGCCCGGGCGGGCCCAGAGCGCGTCGTTGAACAGTTCGACCTCGATCGGGCCGACGAATCCGGTCGCGTCCACTTCGGCCAGGTAGCGCTTGAAGTCGACGCAGCCGTCGCCCAACTGGCCGCGGCCCGTGAGCACCCCCGCCGGGAGCGGGGTGACCCAGTCGGCGAACTGGAACGAGGCGATGCGGCCCTCGCGGCCGGCGCGGGCGATGCCCTGCCAGACCTGCGGGTCCCACCAGATGTGGTAGGTGTCGACCACGACGCCGACCTGCTCGGCCGGGAACGGCGCGGCCAGGTCGAGCGCTTCGTTGATCGTGGTGACGACGCACCGGTCACTCGCGAACATCGGGTGCAGCGGCTCGATCGACAAGGTCACGCCGCGCTCCCCCGCGTACGGGGCGAGCACTGACAGGGCTTCCTTGACGCCTTCACGGGCGCTGTCGATCGTGCCGCCTTCCGGGATGCCTCCCGAGACCAGCACCAGCGTCGGGGCGCCGAGCTCGGCCGCCTCGTCGATGGCCCTTCGGTTGTCGTCGATCGCGGCCGCAGTCGGGTCCGTGAAGAACCCGGCCCGGCACAGGCTCGTCACCTGGACGCCGGCGTCCTTGACGAGCTTCGCGCTCGCCTCGACGCCCATCTCCTGCACCGGTTCGCGCCACAGGCCGATCCCGGAGCCGGTGCGCGCGCAGGCCTCGACGGCCTCGCGCTGGTCCCAGAACTTCGCGGTCGCGTGGTTGAAGGAGAACCGCTCCATGATGCTCATGCGAGGGTCCGCTTCGGCTGGCCCGCGACCTTGAGCAGGGCGTTGAAGCGGTCGATGGCGAGCGCTTCGTCGGGGAAGAGGTTCACTTCGAGGGCGAGGTCCACGATCTCGCCGAAGTGCGTGATGGACCGGGCGGATTCGAGGCCGCCGACCATCTTGAAGTGGTCCTGGTGGCCCGAGAGCCACGCGAGGAACACGACGCCGGTCTTGTAGTTGAACGTGGGGGCCTCGAAGACCTTCCGCGCCAAGGGGACCGTCGGGTCCAGGATGGCGTGGAAACCGGCGACGTCGCCTTCGTCCAAGCGCTGCACGGCCTTGGAGGCGAGCGGCGCGAGCGGGTCGAAGATGCCGAGGAGGGCGTCGGAGTGGCCGAACTCGTCGCCCGCGATGAGGCGCGGGTAGTTGAAGTCGTCGCCGGTGTAGCAGCGGACCCCTTCGGGGAGCCTGCGGCGCACCGCGATCTCGGCCTCGGCGTCGAGCAGGCTCATCTTGATGCCGTCGATCTTCGCCGCGTTCTCGGTGATGATCTCGATGAACGTGTCCGCGGCGGCGTCGAGGTCCGAAGAGCCCCAGTAGCCTTCGAGCGACGGGTCGAACATCGGGCCGAGCCAGTGCAGGATCGCCTTGCCGCTGACCTCGCCCAAGAGCTCGGCGTAGAGCGCCTTGTAGTCGTCGGCGCTCTTCGCGCTCGCGGCGAGGGCCCTGGAGCACATGAGGATCGTGCCCGCGCCGGCGTCCTCGACCACGGCGAGCTGCTCGAGGTACGTCGCGCGGATTTCGTCCATTGTGGTGGGTACGGCGCCGAGCTGGTCGGTGCCGACGCCGCAGGCGAGGAGGTCGTCCGGGCCGGCCGCTTCGGCGGAGCGGCGGATGAGCTGCTTCGTGGCCTCCCAGTCGAGGCCCATGCCGCGCTGCGCGGTGTCCATGGCGTCGGCGATGCCGAGGCCGAGGTCCCACAGGTGCCGGCGGTAGGCGATGGTGGCGTCCCAGTCGACCGCGGCCGGACGGCCGGGGCCGTTGTCCGCCAAGGGGTCCGCGACCACGTGGGCCGCGGAGTAGATGACGCGTGAGGTGAACTTGCGGGTCACAGGACCAGGTCCTCCAGCTCGATGCGGCGGCCTTCGCGGGCCGACTGGTAGCCGGCCTCGGCGAGCTGCACGCCGCGGGCGGCGGCGAGGAAGTCGTGGTGCCACGGCTCGTCGTCCACGACGTGCCGCAGGAACTCCTCCCACTGGATCTTGAAGCCGTTGTCGAAGACCTCGTTGTCGGGCACCTCGTGCCACTGCTGCCGGAAGGGGATCGGCTGGTCGATGTCGGGGTTCCACACGGGCTTGGGGGTGTGCGCGCGGTGCTGCGCGCGGGCCTTGCGCAGGCCGGCGATCGCGGAGCCCTCGGTGCCGTCGACGTGGAACTCGACGAGTTCCTCGCGGTCGACGCGGGTGGCCCAGGAGGAGTTCATCTGGACGACGGTGCCGTCCTGGAGTTCGAAGATCGCGTACGCGGCGTCGTCGGCGGTGGCGGCGTAGGCCTTGCCGTGCTCGTCGAAGCGCTCGGGGATGTGGGTGGTGACGTGCGCGGACACGGACTTGACCTTGGCGAACGTCTCCTCGAAGACGTAGGACCAGTGGGGGAACATGTCGAGGACCATGCCGCCGCCGTCTTCGGCGCGGTAGTTCCACGAGGGCCGCTGGGCCTCCTGCCAGTCGCCTTCGAAGACCCAGTAGCCGAATTCGCCGCGCACGGAGAGCACCCGGCCGAAGAATCCGGAGTCGACCAGGCGCTTGAGCTTGCGCAGGCCGGGGAGGTACAGCTTGTCGGCGACCGCGCCGTTCTTGACGCTGGCGTCGCGGGCGGCGCGGGCCAGGGCCAGGGCGTCGTCCAGGTTCGTCGCGATGGGCTTCTCGGTGTACACGTGCTTGCCGGCCTTGATGGCCGAGTTGACTGCGGCGAGGCGGTGCTGGGTGGTGAGGGCGTCGAAGTAGACGTCGATCTTGTCGTCGCCGAGGGCTTCGTCAAGGCTGGTCGTGTACTTGTCGAGGCCGTGGCGGCCGGCGATCTCGGCGAGCTTGTCGGCGCTGCGGCCGACCAGGGTGAGCTCGGGCCAGATCACGCTGCCGTCGGCGCGCTCCACGCCGCCCTGCTCGCGGATGGCGAGGAGTGAGCGCACGAGGTGCTGCCGATAGCCCATGCGCCCGGTCACCCCGTTGAGGGCGATGCCGACGGTGATTCTCTCTGCCATAGGGATGTGCTCCAGACCTTGCCGAACATGGCTGCGGAAGCGCTTGCCGAGGCGGCGCGGAGGCACGGCCGCGAGTTTCGCCGCTGATAGCGCGAAAAGTACGGCCGCACGCTCCGCCGAAGCTGGAGGCAAACGCTTTCTTATTTTCCTGAACTATACATCAAACGACACCTATGTGAAAGCGGTCGCCTGACAGTTTTGCCGGAGCGCCGCTGCCGGCGCACGCGGAAAGCCCCGGCCGCCAGCGACCGGGGCTTTGCACGTGGTCTTGGAGGTACTGCTGGTCTTAGAGGTACTGCTCGCTGATGTCGGTGACTTCCTCGGCGGGGGCCCAGATCTGGTACACGCCGTTGTCGTACGGCTCGAGCCCGAGCGAGCGGGCCACGTCGCTGCGGCCGCCGCGGTACTCCAGCCGCAGCCACTCCCCCGAGGCGCCGAGCACGAGGAACGGCTCGCCGCGCCAGGTGGCGACGGTGCGCACGTAGAAGAAGTCCTCGAGTTCGCCGATCGGCACGCCGCGCCGGAACCGGCCGTCGGCGACCTCGACGAACCCGTCGCCGCCCGTGGGCGAGTACAGCCGCACGTGGGCGCCGTCGGGGCTCGAGTCGTATTCGGCGCCCTTCCAGCGGGCGATGTAGCCGTCGCGCATCAGGCGTCCTTCCATTCGCGGTCGCGGGTGTCGAGCACGTGCGCGGCCCGCTCCTCGGGCTTGGGGCGCACGAGGTCGTAGTGGCCGTCCGCGTCGCCCCAGGCCTCGCCCAGAGCGCTGTCGTATCCCGGGGCGCCGTCGTACCCGTACGCCTCGCCCATCGGGCCGCTCGGCGCGGGCGCCGAAGGCCCGGCGGGCAGCGCCGGCGTCGAAGGCGCTTCGATCGCCGCGGGTCCGTTCGAGTACGCGCCGTCGACGGGCGACCATTCGCGGGTGTCGGCGTCGTAGAGCGCGAGTTCGGTGACCTCGCCGCGCGAGTCGATCCGGAGGATCTTGGCGCCGTGCGGGAGGCGGACCGAGTCGACCTTGTGCTCGGGGATGCGCTCGTCGCCCTCGGAGGGCGCGAACCCGTCGCCGCGGAACGGGCCGGGCTCGACGACGGTGCCGCCGCGCTCTTCGGCCGTCGCGTAGTCGTTGCCGCCCAAGGCGACCGGGTAGAGGTCGGTGCGGTAGCCGATCCAGCGGAGCACGTGCACCGAGTCGTCGGCGGGGCTGAACTCCTCGTTGGAGCGGATGAGCCCCAGCGCGAGGTACAGCTGCGCGGGCGTGCGGAGGTGGTCCACGGCCTCGGCCGGGTGCACGAAGCCGCCCACGCGGTCGTAGCCGCGTTCGAGGTAGAACGGCACCTGCTGGTGCGGGATGGTCTTCTGCCACAGGATCGGCTGGACCTTGTGCGAGGGCGAGTTGGCGCGCGCGGCCGCGGCCTGGCGCTTTTCCATCTCGGTGGCGAACGCGAGCAGGTCCTTCGCTTCGGCCCACTTGATGAGCGGCTCGATCTCGGGGCCGCTCATGTTGGCGCCCACGGAGGTGCCGGGGTTGACGTACAGCGCGTAGTCCTGTGCGGGCCAGTGCTGGATGAGCCAGCCGAACGGGACGGTGGTGTGCGGGGTGTCCGCGCCTGCGCGTTCGGCCATGCGCTCGACCGTGGTGTAGACGGTGATGCCGATGATGCCGTCGACGATGTCGCTGGCCCAGCGGAACGCCGGGTCGCCTACGCGCAGGTGGGCGGCCTCGGGGTCGCCGATCGGGAGGATCACGCTGGCGCACAGGAGGGTCTGGAGGAACGCGGCGGTGTCGCCGGAGGTCGCGGCCTCGGCGAGCAGCGGTTCGGCTTCTTCGCCGGTGAGCTCGGTCGGCCGCGACTGGTCCTGCGGCTGGACGCCGGGCTGCGGTTCGGATTCGGCGGGGCGCCGGCCGAACGCGCTCGACATGGACGCGAACGATTCGGCGGAGCGCTGCGCGTCGGCGTCACCGGAGGCGTTGGCGGCGGAGTCGAACGCGTCGTTGCCGAAGGGGTCGCCGGCCTGGAACGCGTCGTCGCCCTGGAACGGCTGGCGCTGCGGTGCGGGCGGCGTGCCGAACGCGGCGGCGTTCCCGAAGGACTCGCCGGACGGGTACGGGGTGGGCGGGGCGTGCGGCGGGGCGGGCGCGCGGGTCGGCAGCGTCGACGGGTCGGGCTGCTGCTCGCGGAGCCAGTCGGGCGCGTCCGGCCACTGGTCCTGCGGGTTCTGCTGGCTCGGCCACTGCGCCTCGGCGGGGAACGCCTGCGGGCTCGGCGCGGCCGGCGGCTGCGAGAACTGCTGCGGGGGTTGGGATCCGAAGCCCTGCGGCTGGGATCCGAAGCCCTCGGGCTGCGAACCGAAGCCCTGCGGCTGGGAGCCGAACTCGCGCGGCTGCGATCCGGTGCCGCGCGGCTGGGAGCCGAAGCCCGACGAACGGGGCTGGGACTGCTCGGGCTCGGGCGGCGGCTGGGACGCGAAGGAGTGCCCGTTGAACGGGTCGGGTTCGGGGGCCTCGGGTTCGCGCGGCGGCTGGCGCAGCGGGAGGCCCGCGGGGGTGGTGCCGCCGACGGTGGACTGCTGCTGCGCGCTGCCGTTCAGGTCCGAGGAGCGCCGCGGCGCGGGCGGCACGTCGGGCACCGGCGGGGCGGGAGGCATGAAGCTCTCGCGGCGCGGTTCGGGAGCGGGCGCCATCGGGTTCGCGAACGGGTCGGACTGCGCGGCGGCGAACGGAGACGCTTGCGCGCCAGAGTTATAGGTGTCGCCGTAGGGGTCGGCGGCGGGATCCGGCTCAGGTGCGGGGTCGGTCGGGACCGTGGTCATGCCCTGCGCGACCTGGGTGACGAACCATGCCGGGAGGTACCCCTCGATCGGCAGGCCGGGGTTGACGGCAAGCCACCACTCCTGGTCGGGCCAGGCTTCGGCCAGCGCAGTGAAGGAGACGCGGCGGGAGGCGCCGGCGTTGTCGCGGAGGCAGGTCTGGAGGGCGGTCTCGGAGGTGAAGGCGAGGATGTGGGTGCGGTCGTCGGTGGTCCAGGTGGCCCAGGTGTCGGCGCCCGACCCGTTCGAGTCCTCATAGGACAATGGGAGGACGAGTTCGATCTGCGCCAGTATGCGGAAGTATCCGTCCTGGTCTTCGGCTCGCAGCGCCTCGCGGAGGCGGTGCTCGATCTCGTTACTGGGTTCCCACATCGATCCCACTCAGCCCTTCCCCCCTACCGGTCTTGGATGGGGCGGTGCTCGTTGACGGCTTGCAATCGTCGCCGAGGCATGTCGAGCGAACGCGGCGTCCCCTCGCGATCGTCACCGTAACGCGAGGGCGCTGTCAAGTTTCCGTCAGTAGGGCGAGAATAACGAATTCATAAAGGAGAACGTGTGTCATTCCCACGCTGTGGGCCTGTCGCTGTGTAACGATCCGGTTCTCATGGGGGACCGCTCTGCACGCTTCGTTCTCGCCTGTCTGTGCTCGACGCTGTTGGCGCTCTTGCTCTCCGCGCAGACGGGCCGGGCGTCCGCGCCCGTCGCCTGGCATCTCTCGGCGGTGCGGGCGCCGGAGGCGTGGCCGGTGGCGACGGGCGAGGGGGTCACGGTGGCGGTGATCGACTCGGGTGTGGACGCGGATCACCCCGCGTTGGCGGGGTCGGTGCTTCCCGGTCGCAGCTATGTCGACGTCGATCCGGGTGCGGAGCCGCGGCTGCTGGCGTTCGGGTCGGATCCGGGGCCGGTGTACGAGCGGGCGTTCGGGCAGGCCGATCCGGTGGGGCACGGGACGGCGGTGGCGGGGCTGATCGCGGGGAGTGCCGAGTCGCGGCATCCGGGGATCGCCCCGGATGCGGAGATCCTGCCGGTCCGGGTGCTGGACGACGAGAACCGGTACCACGATTCGGCGATGGTGGGCGCGGCGGTGGAGTGGGCGGTGGACAACGGCGCGGACATCGTGAACCTCTCCTTGGGCGGCCATTACGACTCGCCGCCGTTCGCGGAGGCGATCGCGTACGCGGAGCAGCATGATGTGCTGATCGTGGCGTGCACGGGGAATCAGCGTGACGACGCGCCGGATGAGGACGTGTGGTTTCCGGCGCGGGTGTCGGACGTGCTGGCGGTGACGGGGGCCGACGAGCACGGTGACCGGTGGCGGACGGCGGTGACGGGCGCGGAGACGGACCTGGCGGCGCCGGGCGTGGAGCTGTACGCGCCGAAGCCGGGCGGCGGGTACAAGGCGGTGACGGGCACGTCGTTCGCTTCGGCGGTGGTGTCGGGCGCGGCGGCGCTGGTGCGTTCGGCGCACCCGGAGTGGAGTGCCGACCAGGTGCGGCGGGCGCTCACCGATACGGCAGTGGCGGGCGGGCCGGGGCTGGGCGAGGGGATCGTGGACGCGGCCGCGGCGGTGGCGGCGGAGGTGCTGCCGCGCCCTGCGGCGCCTGCCGAGGCGGGGATCTCACCGGTGCTGAGTGCGGCGGCGACGGCCGCGGGCGGCGGCTTGATCGGGGCGTCGGCGCTGCTCCTGCGCGGCGGGCGCGGGGCTCGGCGAGGCGGCCGGCTGCCGGGGCGCCCGCGTACCATGGCGGGGTGACCGCCGCCGACGCCCGGAAGGGCACTGAAAGCGAGCTGGCCAAAAAGCGCCGGGCCCGCGTCATCGACCGCCTCCTCGCTGCGGCCCACCCGGACGCGCATTGCGAGCTCGACTACACGAATCCGCTCGAGCTGGCGGTGGCGACGATCCTGTCGGCGCAGTGCACGGACGTGCGGGTCAATCTGACGACGCCGACGCTGTTCAAGAAGTACCGCTCGGCTGAGGACTACGCCGAGGCGAATCCCGAAGAGGTCGAGGCGATCATCCGGCCCACGGGTTTCTACCGCAACAAGGCGAAGTCGATCATGGGCCTGGGGAAGGCCCTGGTCGAGCACCACGGCGGGCGGCTCCCGGAGGACATGGAGTCCCTGGTGAAGCTCCCGGGGATCGGCCGCAAGACCGCGAACGTCATCCGCGGCAACGCGTTCGGCATCCCGGGGATCACCGTGGACACGCACATGATCCGCATCACGAACCGGCTCGGCCTCGTCGACGGCAAGGACCCCGTGAAGCTCGAGTTCCGGTTGCAGCAGCTCATCGAGCCCCGCGAGTGGACCATGTTCTCGCACCGGATCATCTTCCACGGCCGCCGCGTCTGCATCGCGCGCAAGCCCGCGTGCGGGGCGTGCACGCTCGCGAAGCACTGCCCGTCGTACGGCGAGGGCCCGACGGATCCGGCCGAGGCCGCGAAACTCCTGAAGGGCGACAACGTGGACGAGTTGATCCGTCTGGCTGGCATCGAGCATGCGGTGAGCCAGTGAAGCGGCTGTTGACGTTCGCTGCCGCACTGTGCTTCTTGGCGGCCTGCACGAGCGAGTCCCCCGAGCCGCGCGTCGCGGTCCCTGACGAGGGCGATCCGACCTGGTCGGTCACCTGCGCCTCCGGTGCGACCCCGATCGACGGGGTCGGCGACCTCGAACTCGACTGCCTCGGCGACGAGGCGGCGACTTCGGTCGGTCCCGGCGGCAAGCCGATGATCGTGGTCCTGTGGGCGAGCTGGTGCGTGCCGTGCCAGGAGGAGGCCCCGGAGGTCGAGGCGTTCTACCAGGCGTACGGCGACCAGGTCGACGTGCTCGGCGTGGACACGGCCGACACTCGGGACCTCGGGCGCTCCTTCGCCGAGGAGTTCGGGATGACATTCCCTTCCGTGTTCGATCCCGATGAGGCCGTGCGGATCGGGCTCGGCGTGCCGGGCCTGCCGGGCCTGGCGTACGTGAACCCGGACGGCACGGTCGCCGCGCTCGTGGCCGAGCCGGGCGTCACCACCGAGTCGATGGTCGAGACCGCCGAGGCGGCGTTCGGTCTGGAGCTCGCATGAGCGATCCGCAACCCGACTGGTGGCCGCCGCTGCTGAAGGCCGCGGCCGAGGCCGAGCCGCCCACGGTCATGCGGGTGATCGCCGACCACCTGCAGCCGTACCAGGAGGCGGACGCGCGCACCGCTTCGGTCCTGGTCCTGCTGAAGGACGGCGACGACGGTCCTTCGGTGCTGCTGCAGCAGCGCGCCGCGACGCTGCGCCACCACCCGGGCGAGGTCGCGTTCCCCGGCGGCGGCACTGAACCCGGCGACGCCGACGCCGCGGCGACCGCCCTGCGCGAGGCCGCCGAAGAACTCGCGGTCGACCCGGCCTCGGTGGCCGTGGGCCGCTCGCTCCCGAAACTCTGGATCCCCGTGTCCGGCTTCGCGGTCACGCCCGTGCTCGCCCTGTGGACGCGTCCGCACCTGGTCGCGCCGCAGGCGGCCTCCGAAGTGGCCGCCGCGCACCAGGTGCCGCTGCCGCTCCTGGCCGACCCGGCCTCGCGGGGCACCGTCACGTTCCCCTCCGGCCGCAGCGGCCCGGGCTTCGAGGTCGCCGGTGTGCCCTTGATTTGGGGTTTCACCGCCGGGGTACTGTCGTGGCTGCTGGACCTGGGCGGATGGGCCCGCCCCTGGGACGCCGGCCGGACGATGGCGCTCGAACGGCACTGAACGGAGGGCGCATGGAACCGACCACTGCCGGACTCCTCGTCGATGTCGTGATCGTGCTGCTGGCGCTCCTGTTCGCCATCAACGGCTACCGCGAGGGGTTCATCGCCTCCGCGACCACGTTCTTCGGCTTCCTCGGCGGGGCGATCCTCGGCACCCAGCTCGCGCCGTTCGCCGCCGACTTCTACTCCGAGGCGCTCGCGAAGCTCATCGCCTCACTGCTGGTCGTCTTCGCACTCGCCTTGGGCGGCATGGCGATCGCCACCTCCATCGGCTACCGGCTGCGCAAGCGCCTGCGCAGGGACGGCTCGAAGCGGCTCGACCACCTCGCCGGCCCGCTCGTCTCCGTCGCCGCAGTGCTCCTGGTCACCTGGGTCGCGGCGGCGCCGCTCGCGAACTCCTCGATGCCCGCCGTCGCCTCCGCCGTACGCAACTCGAGCCTGCTCACCGGCATCGACGAGCACATGCCCGAGGCCGTCAAGGGCGTGTACGAGTCGATGCGCGAGTCGCTCAACACCTCCGGGATGCCGGACGTGTTCTCCGGGCTCGACCCGACCGAGGCCCGCTCCGTCGACCCGCCCGACCCCGAGCTCGCCGCCTCCGGCGTGGTCACCGGCGCCGAGGACTCCGTCCTCAAGGTCCACGGCTCGGCACCGTCGTGCGACCGCCAGATCGAGGGCTCCAGCTTCGTCTACGCCGACGGCCTCGTGGCCACGAACGCGCACGTCGTCGCCGGCACTGAGTACGTGCAGGTCGAATCCGACGGCGACCTGTACGACGCCGAGGTCGTCGTGTTCGAGCCGGAGAAGGACCTCGCGATCCTGTCCGTCCCCGACCTCGACGCCGCCCCGCTCCCGCTGCAGTCCGACACCGCCGCCTCCGGCGACGACGCGATCGTCCTCGGCTACCCGGCCGGCGGCCCGTACACGGCGACCGCCGCCCGCATCCGCGAGGCGCGCATCGTCACCGGCCCCGACATCTACGACGCCGGCACGGTCACCCGCGAGGTCTACCAGCTGTACGCGCAGATCATCGGCGGCAATTCCGGCGGTCCCCTGCTCAACCCGCAAGGCGAGGTGATCGGAGTCATCTTCGCCGCCGCGATCGACGACCCGGAGACCGGATACGCGCTCACCATGGACGAATCCGCGCCTGTCCTGGACGCGGGGCGCACCGCCTCGGACCCCGTCGGCACCGGATCCTGCACCTGATCTGTGGGTTCCTGTGGGATTGCGTCATTGCCTGATACTGGGCGTGGCGTCACATTGCAGGTAGGCTGTACCGGTCGCTGTCGACGCTTTCCGTTTTCCGGAACGTACACCCTGCTGAGACGGCGTGGTGAGTCTCTCGCGGTGACGCTCGGAACGAACGGAGCGCATTCATTCGGATACGAATGTCGATTCCGGCGTCTACGTGCGCATGTGGATTTACGGGGGTCTCGCTCCCGCAATGCGGACAAGAGGCATAGACTCAGTACTTGCACTAGCGGTGCGTTGAAGAAAGGTGCGAACGGACATGGAAGATGTATTGGCCAGGGCCGCCCTGTTCAAGGGCGTAGATCCCGAAGCTGTCGAGTCGCTCATCAAAGAGATGGAGTACATCGACGTCAACAAGGGCCAGACCGTCTTCACCGAGAACGAGCCGGGTGACAGTCTGTACATCGTCATGTCCGGGAAGGTGAAGCTGGGCCGCCGCTCAGCGGACGGCCGCCAGAACCTGATCGCGGTCATGGGCCCGTCCGACATGGTCGGCGAGCTCGCGCTGTTCGACCCCGGTCCCCGCACCGCCACCGCCACCGCCTTGACCGACACCCGCCTGGCCCGCCTGTCGAAGACGGCGCTGCGCCCCTGGCTGGCCAACCGGCCCGAGATCGCCGAGCAGCTGCTGCGCGTGATAGCACGCCGGCTGCGCCGCACGAACGACTCGATGGCGGACCTCATCTTCACCGACGTCCCCGGGCGTGTCGCGAAGGCCCTGCTGCACATGGCGAGCCGCTTCGGCACCCGCGACGGCGGCGTCCTGCGCGTCACCCACGACCTCACGCAGGAAGAGCTCGCCCAGCTGGTCGGCGCCTCCCGCGAGACCGTGAACAAGGCCCTCGCCGACTTCGCCGGCCGCGGCTGGCTGCGCCTGGACGGCAAGAGCGTCATCATCATGGACCCCGAGCGGTTGGCCCGGCGCGCCCGCGTGTAACGCTCACGTGTGAATTCCCCGAGCCGATTCCCGGCTCACCAGTTCCACCTCGAAGGCCCCCGGCACCGCCGGGGGCCCTCTTGCTTCCCCCGGTCAGTGCGGGTGATCACCCGGTCCCCCGCCCTTGGGCCATTCGACGTTCGCGCCCGCGTCCGTCTAGACTTCCGGTAATCATCCCGGAGTCTGCTGAAGGAGCGTTGTGGCAGGGCAACTGAACGTCGAAGTCGTAGCAGTCGACTCGAAAGTGTGGTCCGGAGCGGCCAAGGCCGTATACGCGCGCACCACTGAAGGCGAACTGGGAATCCTCCCGAACCACCAACCCCTGCTGGGCGAGCTGCGGATCGACAGCACCGTGAGGGTGCAGCCGGTCGACGGCGGCGAACTGGCCTGGCAGATCGAGGGCGGCTTCCTGTCGGTGACCACCGACGGGGTCACCATCCTCGCCGAGACCGCCGAGGCGGTCGCCCCCGCTTCGGCGTAGCCATGCTGAAGGCACTGCTCGTCGTCGCCGCACTGGCGGCGGCCGTCGCGGTGTTCTTGGTGCTGACCTACGTCCGCCGCTCCTTCCTGTCCCGCTCGGGCTCGGTCGCCATGGCCGCCAGGCTCTCCCGGCACATGGAGGGGCGCGGCTGGGCGCCCGGCTTCGCCGTCTACGAGAGCGGCACGCTCCGCTGGTACCGGATGTTCTCGCTCGCGTTCGGGCCCCGGTACTCGCTGCTGCGCCACGACGTGCAGGTCTCCGAGCGCCGCAAGCCGGCCGGCCCCGAAGCCCAGATCTTCCCCCCCGAAGTCGCGATCCTGCGCTGCAAGAGCGCTACCGGCGAAGTGGAGCTCGCGATGACCACCTCGGCGGTCACCGGGTTCCTCTCCTGGCTCGAGGCCGCCCCGCCGGGGGCCGAGTTCTACAGCAACCGCGAAAGCGGCGGCGAATAAGACGTGATGCGATGCCCGCCTCGCAACAGCGAGGCGGGCATCGCCGCGTCCTAGACCGGCGCGATCGCCTGCGTGAACAGCACGCCGCCGTCGATGTCCTTGAGCGACACCGTGAACGTCTCGGTCTCGGCGTCGATCGCGACCTCGCCGAAGAACTGGTACCCCTGCGCCGGGGACGTGTTCGCGGCCGGAGGTGCCTGCACGAACACCGCCTCGGGCCCGAACGTGGCATCGAGCCTGTTGGGCCCGAACCCGCCCGCGTTCAGCGGCCCGGACACGAACTCCCAGAACGGGTCGAAGTCCTGGAACACCGCCCGGTCCGGGCTGTAGTGGTGGGCCGCGGTGTAGTGCACGTCCGCGGTCAGCCACACCATGTTCGCCACGCCCTCGCGCTTCGCGAACGAGAGCAGCCCCGCGATCTCCGTCTCGCGCCCGCCCGGCGCGCCTCCGGAACCGTTCGAGACCCCTTCCTGCGCGCCCGTGCCGTCGCCCACGATCAGGCCGATCGGCAGGTCCGCCGCGATCACCTTCCACGTGGCCTTCGAGCGGCGCAGCTCGCGCTTGAGCCACGCCAGCTGCTCCTCGCCGAGCACGGTCCCGGTGGCGCCGTCCGCATCCGGGTTGGGGCTCTTGAAGGTCCGCATGTCGAGCACGAACACGTCCAGGAGCGGGCCGTACGCGAGCTTCCGGTAGATCCGCCCCGCGGCGTCGGTGGCGCCGAACCCGCCCGGCGTGAACTCCGCGAAGGCCTGCCGGGCCCGCGCGGCGAGCACGTCCACACTCTTCTCGGTGTACTGCGGCAGGTCCAGGATCTCCCCGGGGTACCAGTTGTTGGTGACCTCGTGGTCGTCCCACTGGTTCACCATCGGCACGTTCGCCAGGTACGCCCGCAGGTTCTCGTCCAAGAGGTTGTACTTGAACTGCCCGCGGTACTCCTCGAGCGTCTCGGCGACCTTCAGCTTCTCGTCCACGAGCGTGTTCTTCCACGTCGTGCCGTCCGGCAGCGCCACCGACTCGACCAGCGGGCCGTCGGCGTACACGAAGTCGCCCGAGCAGAGGAAGAAGTCCGGTTCGGCGTCGGCCATGGCCTGGAAGATCCGGTACCCGCCGAAGTCCGGGTTGATCCCCCAGCCCTGCCCGGCGAGGTCCCCCGACCACTGGAACCTGATGTCCGCCGGTTCGCAGGCGGCCGTGGTGAACGAGCCCTCCAGCGCCTCGGACCGCCGCTCGCCCTCGGCCCGGATCCGGTAGTGGTACCGCTGCCCGGGCCGCAGGCCCCGGAGCCGCACCTTGCCGGTGAAGTCGGTGTCCGCGGTCAGGGCCGGGCCGCCGATGGTCCTGGCGTGCTTGAAGTCCGGGCGCGTCGCGAGCTCGACGCGCATCCGCGAGCCGCGGTCGGCGCGGGTCCACAGGACCGCGCCCCGATCGGTCACGTCACCGGACTGGACGCCGTGGGTGAGCTGGGGGCGTGAGGACGCGTACGAGATCCCGGGAGTCCCGAGGAGGATCGCGCCGCCGGCCCCGGCGGCCAGCAGCCGCCGACGAGCAATCTGCACTGTTGTCTCCAATACACCGTGGGGTTCGAGTGAACAGTCCTCACCCTCCCAGTCGAGGACGACCCCGGGGCAACGCCGACGTGAACAGCTCCCGCCGAACGCTCAGCGCAGCTTGACCGTGCGGATCACGGTGGTGGTGAGCAGCACGAACACGGCCCCGATGGCGAAGGCGGTGAGCAGGATCGGGAGCGTGTCGGGCACCGCGAGCCGCCCGGACTCGGCGATGGCGGTGGAGCCGAGGTTCAACGCCCGCGTGTTGATCGCCTGCGGCAGTACGTAGGAGACCGGGCGCAGGGTGACCGAGGTGACGGCGGCGACGCCGATGACGCAGCCGACCAGGCACAGCGCGACGGGCGCCGCGAAGGACTTCATCGACATCGACAGCAGCGACTGCACCGCGATCAGCGGCAGGGCCGCGCCGATCGTGATCACCCCGACGACCGCGAACTCCCACGGGAACGGGCCGTCGAGCCGCAGCACGAGCTCCCCGGCGATCGCGGTCCCCGCGACGAGCACGAACTGCATGGCGGCGACGAGCACGAGGATGACCGCGATCTTCACCAGCACGAGCCGCACGGGCCGGACGGTGTTCGTCAGCAGCAGGTACCAGTTCGTGCCGCGGTGCTCCATGCGCCACACGGTCGCGGCGAGCAGGCTGATGCCGATCGAGAAGAACAGCATCCCGTAGAACAGCACGACCTGCGAGGTGAACGAGTCCCAGCCCGCGTTGAGCACGTCGTCGTTGTTGGCGAGGTTGATGGTGCCGGTCACCACGGCGAGCACCGGCAGGATGAGCGCGATGATCCAGGTGCTGGAGCGCTTGAGCTTGATCAGTTCCGCACGGAACACGGTGCACTACCTTTCGATCCGGTCGAAGCGCCTGGTGAACCAGGCGAAGAGGACCGCGACGAGGATCAGGAATCCGGCCACCAGCCCGTACGGTGCGGTCACGTAGTCGACCGATCCCCCGGACTGCCCGGCATGGGAGATGACGGCGTAGTAGCCCCACGGGACCACGTAGCTCACGCCCTGGGGCATGAGGAGCGAGAACACTGCCAGGAACGCGCCGAGCACGCCGACCCCGACGCTGACCAGCTGGTTCTCCACGCGGGCGGCCAGCCAGATGTGCAGCCCGCAGAACGCGACGTCGACCAGGTACAGCAGGGCCGTGTAGAGCGCCCACGGCGCGAGGTCGAGCGGCACCTGGATGCCGGCGAGGACCCCGATGCCGACCACCAGGAGCGACTGCGCCGCGACCGCGGGCACCAGCAGGATCGCCAGCGCCGCGAGTTTGGCCCGGCACAGCGCGCCGGGGCTGCGGCCGGCGGTGGAGGCGAGGGTCCAGCCGATGCCGGAGTGCTCGATGTCGGTCTGGCGGCTGGCGAGGACGGCGGCGAGGATCGGCGAGGTCATCGCGGCCATCATGGTGTAGCTGAGCAGGAGTGCCGCCCAGGGCGCCGCGGCGGGGTCGTCGAAGGTCTCGCGAGTGGAGCCGGCGAAGAGGGAGGCGGCGCTGAGTGCGGCGACGGCGGTGATGATGCCGATGAGCAGCGGCAGGGTGCGCAGGCGGCGCATCTTGCGGAATTCGAGGGTGACGGCGCGGCTCATAGGAGGCCCGATCGTCCGGTGAGGTCCATGAAGACGTCTTCGAGGCTCTGCTGGACGCGTCGGACCTGGTGGATGGGCACGTCGGCTTCGGCGAGGTATTTGACGAGCGCGGCGGTCTTGTCCTTGTCGAGGCCGCTGACGGTGATCCCTTCGGGGATGACGGTGGCGCCTTCGACGAGGCGGCCGGCGGTCTCGCGGTCGGGGGTCTCGATGACCATGTCGGGGATGGAGTGCTGGAACAGCTGGTCGCGGGTGCCTTGGAAGATCATCTTGCCGGAGGAGAGGATGCCGAGGACGGTGGCCATCTTGTCGATCTCGTCGAGGAGGTGGCTGGAGACCATGACGGTGATGCCCTGTCCGGCGAGGTCGACGAGGAGGGTGCGGATCTCTTCGATGCCGGCGGGGTCGAGGCCGTTGGTGGGTTCGTCGAGGACGAGCATGGCGGGTTCGCGGGCGAGGGCCATGGCGATGCCGAGGCGCTGCTTCATGCCCAGGGAGTAGTTGCGCACGAGTTTGTGCTTGTGCTCGGTGAGCCGGACGGTGGCGAAGGCCCGTTCGATCTGCGGTTCGGCGAGGTCGAGCATGGCGCGGACGATCTGCATGTTCTCCCAGCCGGTGAGGTGCCCGTAGCCGGGTGGGGCTTCGATCATCGAGCCGATGGAGGGCAGGAGCTTGCCGCGGGTGGCGGGGGTGAGGGCTTGTCCGAAGAGGTCGATCTCGCCGGCGGTGGGCTGGGTGAGGCCGAGGAGCATCTTCATCGTGGTGGATTTCCCGGACCCGTTGGGGCCGAGGAATCCGTAGACGACGCCTTGTGGGACCAGGAGGTCGAGGCTGTCGACCGCGGTGTGGCTCTTGAACCGCTTGGTGAGGCCGCGGGTGACGATGACCGTGTTCATCGGAGGCCTGTCTGGGTGATCAACATGGTGCCAATGATCCCTGTACGGGGCGGCTCGCGAATCATGCCACGGTATGGAATCCGCTGGTCGAAGGCTCCTGCGATCGTATGATCCGGGTCGGCCGCGGGCAGTTGCCGGGCGGCTTCCCGGGTCGGCCGTTCGGCCGACCCGGGGTGCGCGGTCCTTAGTGGATGGTGTGCTGCGGTCAGCGCCCGGGTGGGCCTTCGAGGATGAGCGGGTTGGGGAGGGCGGGGTCGAGTTCGCGGCAGAGGGCGTGCATGACGCCGGCGGTGCCGAGCATGAGTCCGCGGACGGTGGTGATGCCCGCTGGGAGGCCGCTGTGCGGTGCGGTGCGGGCGAGCCGGTCGGTGACGCGGGCCCGGTAGTCGCGGAGGCCGTTGTCGTGGGGGGTGTGGCGGGCGGTCTCGGTCATGGCGAGGAGGTTGCCGAGGGTGCCGTGGCAGAGGGAGTCGTCGGTGGGGAGGGTGTCGCCGGTGGTCGCCTGCGCGCCGAGGGCGGCGAGGTCGAGCAGTTCGGGTGCGTTGAGGAGTGTCGCGGCGGCGGCGCGGGCCATGGCGATGCCGGCGGTGCCGTGGCACCAGTGGGCGGGGTAGGCCCGGCCTTGGGCGACGGTTTCGGGGCGGACGTCGAGCCAGCGGTGCCTGGCGGGGTCGTAGAGGGTGTCGTCGAAGCGGAGTGCGGCGTGTGCGGCGGCGGCGATGCGGTCGTCGCCGAGGAGGGCGGCGGTGCGGGCGAGGGCCCAGCCGATGCCGGTGGCGCCGTGGGAGAAGCCGCCGAGTCGGGCGTGCGCGATGCCGGTCTCCCAGGCGAGGCTGCCGTCGCCGGTGTCGGTGGCGTGCGCGATGAGGTGGTCCGCGAGGACGCGGAGTGCGGTGCGGCCGTAGTCGGTGCGGGCTTCGGGGAGGGCCGCGATGACCGCGCTCGCTCCGGCGGCGCCGGCCATGACGTCGTAGAACGTGTCGTGGGCGGCGTTGGCGGCGAGGCGCCGGACGGTAGCGGCACGCAGGTCCCGGTGGCGTCCGCCGCCGAGGCGGGTGTCGTAGTGGGCGAGGGCGTAGAGGAGTCCGGCGGCGCCGCTGAAGGCGCCGATGGGAAGGTCGACGCGGTCCTGGTCCCAGTCGTCGAGGATGGCGGCGACGGCGTGCGCGGTGCGGTGGGCGAGGTCGTCGAGGCCGAGGCCGGGGAGGGTCTCGTGGGCGTACGCGGCGGCGAAGGTGATGCCGGCGAGTCCGTCGTAGAGGGTGGGGCCGATGGGCCGGTATTCGAGGCCGGTGCTGTCGGTGCTGCTGCACACGCTGATCCAGGTCGCGTCGTCGTCGCCGAGAATGGCGGTGTCGGCGAGGAGCCGGCCTTGGGCGCGGGCGGCGCGGCGCAGTGCCGCGGCGGTGTCGCCGACTCGTTGCGGCGCTTCGGGTTCCGGTTCGGTGTGTTCGCGCGCGGGGGTGGCGGCGAGGATCGATTCCTCGATGAGCGGCTGCGACGCGGTGAGCGTGTCGCCGGTGAGCCGGTCGAGGCGGTGGAGCACGTCCTCGCGTGTGGTGCGCTGGAAGTGGCGGGGTGCGACGTCGTGCCCGTCGGTGCGCAGTGCGGCGGTGTCGAAGCCGGTGGTGAACAGGGGGATGTCGAGGCGGCGGAGCGCGTGCTCTTCGGCGCGCACGAGTTCGGCGTCGTCGGGGTGGTCGGCGAGGCGCACCCACAGGCTGCGCAGGAGGTGGTCGCGGTCGATGCCGCTGCGCAGGCGGCCGGGCTGGCGCATCTCGGTGAGCAGGAGCGAGTAGGAGCGGGTGGCGCGCACGATGTGGCGCACGGTCATGTCCGGTGCGGCGGTGAGGATCGCGCGCAGGCGCGGGCGCTGGGCGATGACGGCCCGGTAGGTCTCGGCGAAGCCGTCGCTCAGGGCGGTGCGGTGCTCGCGGACGAGCGCGGCGGTCATGCCGGGCGGCTGGTTCTTGGCCCTGCCGATCGGGCCGGTCACGGCTTCGATCCGCATCCGGTCGGTGCAGGGGTGGACGAGCTGGTGCGCGGTGGCGTTCCCGGCGTCCTCGTTGAGGCCGCCGGTGCTCACGCTGACGTCGATGCTGGTGCCTTCGCCGGCGGTGAGCTGGACGGGCAGGATGCCGGTGCCGAGCACGGACTCGTTCAGCCACCGGGCCGCCTTCTGGGCGGCGGTCGCGGCGCCGGAGTCGTGGCTGCGGTTCTGGACGAGGGTCTCCAGGTCGACCGGGACGGGCCCTGCAGGGGACGCGATGACGTTCTCCAGGTGCAGGTCGGAGGCGCCGAGGACATGCGCGATCGCCAGCAGCGCACCGAGTTTGCGCAGGTACGGGCCGGGCTCGGCGGTGTCGGTGGCGTGTTCGATGTGCTCGACCCACCCGTATCCGGGCCGCACCAGCGCGAGCGGCGCGTACAGGCGCGACTCGGGCGGCAGGCTCGGCGCGAGCGCGTCGAGCGTGTCCCGGTAGAGGGCGAAGACGGCGCAGTCCCGGGGCTTGTAGACGAGCCGGTGTCCGTCGGCGAAGCGCAGGATCGCGACGGACTGGCCCGCTTCGTGGCTGTCGCCGGTGGCGAGGTCGACGGCGCGCAGTGTGCCGGGATCGCAGGGCAGCAGTCCGGCGTCCGCGAGCGCGTCGGCGTCGGCCGCGAGGCGGTCGAGGACCCGTCCGACCTGCGCCCGCCAGTTCGCGATGGCGACGGTCAGGTCCTTGGCCAGGACGGGGTACCGCGCGTAGAAGCGCAGTCGCTCTTCGGGTCTCGCGAGCGCGGTGTCGAGTCGTTCGTACGCGCCCGGGGCGGTGTCGCGCGCGAGTTCGGTGACCAGGCAGCGCATCGCGAGTGTCGCGAGGCGTTCGGCGAGGCGGTCCAGGAGGTCGGCGCGCGCCTCCGGCGCCAGCGCGGGCCAGCGGTCGAGGTGCGCGGCCTGCGCGGCGGCGACCGGGCCGAGCAGCCCGGGGAACGGGAGGCGGTCGACGGGGGTGCCTTCGACGACGAGCGGCCCGGTCGGGCGCGGGGGTGCGGCGGGGCGCACCAGCCACGCGTCTGCCTGCACGAGCCAGGAGGTGCTGCCGGGGCGCGGTGTCCAGGTGCCGCCGGAGAGCAGCGCGGCGAGGCCTTCCCGGTCGAGTCCCTGCAGCAGCAGGTAGGCGTCGAGTGCGCCGTTCTCGTCGAGGAGGCGCCGCGCCCAGGCGTCGGTCGCCGCGGGGTTCGCGCCCTTCCCGTTCGCCGGGCCGGGGCGCCGTTCGTGGAGCGCCGCGGCTTGGGCCAGTACCAGCATGTCGTTGCTCGTGGGCACCGTTCGATCCTGTCTCTTCGCGGGGGTACGGGAAAGGCGGGCGGCCCAGGTGCGAGACCCGAGCCGCCCGCCGATGCGGCCTACTGGCAGGCGCAGATGAACGTGCCGCACTCGATGGTGACGGTGCACAGCCAGCCGCTGCTGGCGAGGTACGGGCTCATGATCTTCTCGAACTCGGCGTCGATCTGGGCCTGCAGCGACGGCGTGGTGCCGTCGGTTTCGCGGGCCTCGACGTCCCAGCTCGGGCTGACCATCGTGAGTTCCTGCTGAATGGAGTCGTTCATGCTTCTCCTATCTCGCGAGGCAGTCCGCGGCATTGTCGCCCATCTCCGCGGGAGCCGTTGAATGAACCAGATGGGGGGTCGCCATCGACGAGTAATAAGGACGGTCGATTGGGGATCGAGCGTCTTTTGTTCGCGATGGCTCTTTACAACGCCAAGGCTAACGGTCCGCACGGATGACCGCATTATACGATTCGGGGATCTTCTCCATGGATATCCCACTATGGTCGGACTCCCGATGTGGTTCCATCGACGGAAGCGCGACACGTGTTCGTCTGGTAACACTCGGTCCGCCCTGCGTCCCGGGCCGGCCCCGGCGGTGCCGAGGTCCGCGAGCCCGTGCCGGTGGGCCCAGATCACCAGCGCGACCCGGTCGCGCACGTTGATCTTCGCGAGGATCCGCCCCACATGGGTCTTGACCGTGACCTCCGCGATGAACAGCTCCCGGGCGATCTCGGGGTTCGAGGCCCCGGCCACGACGAGCTCGAACACGGCCCGTTCGCGGTTGGTCAGCATGGCGAGCGCATCGGCGCCGGCAGCGGCCGGAACCGGTGCGTCCGTGGCGATCTTGTCGAGGAGCCGCTGCGTGGTGCTCCCCGCCGCGGTGAAGGTCCCGTTGTGCGCGGAGCGGATCGCGGTGACGAGCTGGGCGGCGGTGCTGTCTTTGAGGATGAAGCCGATCGCGCCGGCCTTGAGCATCCGGATCGCATACGAGTCCCGGTCGTACGTGGTCAGCCCCAGGACCCGCGTCGCGGGGCTCACGCGGTCGCCGATGAGCCTCCGGGTGGCCTCGATCCCGTCCAGTACAGGCATGCGAATGTCCATGAGCACCACGTCGGGCCGCAGTTCCCGCACCCGCGCGATCGCCTCCTCGCCGTCGGCGGCGATGCCGACGGTCCGCATATCCGATTGCGCATTGACGATGCGGGTTAATCCGTCGCGCACCAGCGATTGGTCGTCGACGACGAGGACATCAATAGACCGGACCGATTCGCTCATGCCTTGGTCACATCCTTCTGAATTGTCAATGGCCATGTCGCTACCACAGTGAAAACTTCAGCGCATTCATAGAAGGCGTCGCCGCCGTAGAGGGCGCAGCGCCGCCGAATGCCGGCGAGGCCCCGGTTCCCCCGGATCGGCCGGTGCCGGGAGCCGCCGTCCAGGGGGTTGGTGGCGGTGAGCGTCAGTGCCCGCGGCCCCCAGTCCATCCGGACGTCGGCCTCGCCGGTGTGGCCGTGCCGCAGGGCGTTCGTCAGCGACTCCTGCACGACCCGGTACACGGCGAGGGCCATGCCCGGGCCGAGCGGGGTCGGCTCCCCGGACTGCCGGAGTTCGACGCGCAGGCCCGACCGCGCGAAGCTCGCGATGAGCTCGTCGAGGTCGTCCAGGCCGGGCGTCGGGTGGGTCCCCACCTCGTTGGCCGAAGCCAGGAGGCCCCTGACCTCGTACAGTGCGGCCCGGCTGCTGGAGGCGATCACGGCGAACAGGTCCGCGACCTCAGGGGTCGGCGCGGTCGCCCGCCCGCTCTCGGCCTGCACGACGACACTGGTGAGGGTGTGGGCGAGGACGTCGTGGATGTCGTCGCTGATGCGCTCGCGCTCCTCATAGGTCGCCAGGCGCGCCCTCGCGTCGGCGTCGTGCTCGGACAGCATCCGCCGGAACTCCGCGACCCGCAGCGCATCGGTCTTGCGATGCGAGAGGTAGCCGACCGACGACGCGGTCATGAGCCCCGCCGCAACGAGCCCCACGGCGAACAGGTTCGCGCCCGCCACTGGCGCATCGCCGGACAGCGCCAGCCCGCCGAACACGACCACGAACACCGCCCAGAGCACCAGCCCGCCCCGCCGGGTCCGCCGCGAAGCGTCCGCCGCGACCGTGTAGGCCGCCACCAGCAGGACGAGGTCGCCCGGCACCAGCAGCGAGGTCGTGAGGACCAGGTGCACCGTCGAGACGGCCGCTGCGGCCACGGCGAACAGCAGCGGCGCCGCGCGGCGCAGGACCAGGGTCGCGGCCATCGCCGTCGACCACCACCAGTCCGGCTGCCCCATGACGCCCATGGCCACGCACACGAGCACGGCGACCCCGGCCACGGCCACGTCGTCGAGCCGCAGCGCCTGTCCGCGTGTGGTCATGCCACTACCATATCGGTGCCGCGGCGGCCTTAGGGGAACGCTTGGCCCCCAACGAATCGGGACCCGCCGCGAACGACGGATCCCGACTCGCCCGGCCGCCCCGCGCACCCGGCCGGCTCAACGCCGTGGTGTTGCCGGGAGCGGGGCGCCGGCCCTTCCGCTACGCGCCGAGGCGAGGGAAGGGCTTGGTGGAGAAGACGACTTCCACCGGCACCTCGAAGTACTCCGCGAGTTTCAAGGCGAGGTGGAGGCTCGGGCTGTACTCGCCGCGTTCGAGGTAGCCGACGGTCTGGTAGTGGACGCCGAGGGCGTCGGCCAGCTGCCGCCGCGAGACGCCCCGCTCGGCGCGCAGCATCGCGATGCGGTTGTAGACCTCGTCCGCGGCCACGACTCGATCACCAGTCCCTCTGCATGTCGGCCCGGCGCGCCGCCACGGCCGAACCCGATTCGCGCCGCGACATCCGCCGGAGCAGCCTGGGCGCCAAGGCCATCGACGCCACGGCCCAGACCGCGAGCACGGCGAACATGGTAACGGTGCGCCACTGGCCGCCGATCTCCACGGCCGCCATCGCATCCGGCAGCAGCGCGTGCCGCATGCCCAGGCCCATCCAGTAGATCGGGAAGACCTGCCCGACCCCCTGCAGCCAGCCCGGCAGGGCCGTGATCGGGTAGAAGATCCCCGAGATCGCGATCAAGCCCATGATCGGGAACATGACCAGGCCCATGTTGCGCGGGTTGTCGAGCAGCGCCCCGATGACCGCGCCGATCGGCAGCGCCGCGACGATCCCCATGAGCAGCACCGCGACGAAGATCAGCCACCGGTCGGGCGTCCCGAACTCGAGGCCGTCGAACAGCGGCAGGCCCACGGCGAGCAGCACGACCACCGTGACGCTGATGAACATCGCCGTCGAGACGAGGTTCCCCACCAGGTAGCCGGTCATGCCCCCGGGCATCGACTTGGCGCGCAGCAGCGTGCCGTTCGTCCGGTCCATCGCGAGCGAGCCGACCATCGCCGTGATGCCGCCGAACACCACATTCATGCCGATGAGGCTCGGCATGTTCATGGAGCCCAAGGACACCGGCGCGCCCTCGAAGTCGGCGCGCTGCATGAACAGGAGCACGACGATCGCGATCCCCGTCGGCATGACGAAGCCCATCATGTCCCCTGGGGACGTGAGCGAGATCTTCGTCTCGATCAGCGCGCGCTTCCAGCCGGTCCGGTACTCGTGCAGGGTGTTGGTGCTCATCGGATGGCCTCTCTCTTGGCGAAGCTTGCGAGCCATAAATTGGCAAGGAAGGTGTCGACGGCGGTCGCGCCCTCCCCGGCCTCGAACTGGGCGACCAGTTCCAGGTAGGCGTCCTCGAGGCTGGCGCGGTGGATCTCGAGCTCGGTGACCGAGCCGCCGTCCGTGGCGAGGAGCTTGCGCACGAAGTCCGTGGCGTCGTCGGTGGCGTGGATCTGCGCCTGCCCGTCCTGGATCCACTTCACCTCGGCCGTGGTCGCGGCGGCACGGGCGAGCTGGTCGGGCGAGCCGTCGGCGATGATGCGCCCGCCTGCCAGGATGAGGATCCGCTCGGCGAGCTTCTCGGCCTCGTCGAGGTCGTGCGTGGTGAGCAGGATCGTGGTGCCGTCGAGGTCCGTGAGCCGGTGGATGAGCTCGTGGAACTCCCGGCGCGCGTGCGGGTCGAAGCCCGTGGTCGGCTCGTCGAGGAACAGCAGGGCCGGGCGGCCTATGATGCCGAGGGCCACGTCGAGGCGGCGGCGCTGGCCGCCGGAGAGGGTCCTGACGCGCTGCCCGGACTGCGCGGCGAGGCCGACCATCTCGAGCAGTTCGTCGGCGCCCCAGGGCTCGGCGTACGGCTTGTAATACTCGGCGAAGTGCGCGACGATGTCGCGCACCTTCCATTTGCCGTTGTCGCGCCATTCCTGGAGGACGACGCCGAGCCGGGCGCGCCACGCCTCGTCCCCGTGCGCCGGGTCGACGCCGAGCACCTGCACGTCGCCGTCGGAGCGGGCGCGGAAGCCTTCGAGGATCTCGATCGTGGTGGTCTTGCCGGCGCCGTTGGGCCCCAGCAGTGCGGTGACCCCGCCGGGCTCGACCTCGAGGTCGAGCCCGGTCAGCACCGCCGTCGCGCCGTAACTCATGCGCAGATCGGTCACGACGATCGCGGGCCCGTCTGCACTGCTCAAAGGCGGGGGGTGTCCCATCTTCATCTCCGTTGCATACGTTCATTCATTGATAGCACACATACTACATCTCGCCGCACAGTTCCGTCGAACCGTATAACGACGAGGGCCGCCCATCAGGTGATGGACGGCCCTCGCGGTGCGGAGAGGTTGGCTAAGTGCGCCGCTTCTCGCCCGAGCGGGCGAGGAAGCGCTGCAGGAGGATGAACGCGAGCAGGAGCACGCCCATCACGATCCGCGCCCACCACGAGGAGAGCCCCCCGTGGAAGGAGATGAGCGTGTTGAGCAGGCCCCAGACCATGACGCCCGCGACGGTGCCGAGGACGAACCCGGCCCCGCCGGTGAGCAGCGTCCCGCCGATGACCACGGCGGCGATCGCGTCGAGCTCGGCGCCGACGTTCGCGAGCGGGTTGGCGCTCTTGGTCGCGAACGCGGCCAGCACCCCGGCGAGGGCGGCGCAGAACCCGCTGATCGCGTACACGCCGATCTTGGTGCGCGCCACCGGGAGGCCCATGAGCAGCGCGGACTGCTCCGAGCCGCCGACGGCGTAGACGCCGCGCCCGTACCGGGTGTAGTGCAGGACCACGAACGCGATGATCACGACCGCGAACGCGATGAACGACAGGTACGGGAGCCAGAAGCCGCCGTCGCGGACCTTCCCGCCGAACTCGACGTGGGTCATGCCCCACTGCCAGAAGTCGACCTCGCGCATGGACACGTCGGTGTCCGAGATCTGGAGCGTCAGGCCCCGGAACAGGAAGAGCCCCACGAGGGTCGCGATGAACGGCTGCACGTTGCAGTAGTGGATCACCGCGCCGATGAGCAGTCCCCAGAGCGTCCCGAACGCCAGCACCAGCACCATCGCCAGCGGCGCCGAGACCCCCGCGTCGACGGTGAGCCACGCGCACCCCATCGTCGAGAAGGCCATCACCGAGCCCACGGAGAGGTCGATGCCGCCCGAGAGGATCACGAACGTCATGCCGACGGCGATGACCAGCAGCGGCGCGTAGTCGATGAAGAGCCCGGCGAGGACCTGCGGGCTGTCGAAGTTCGGGAAGTTGGCGATGCCCCCGAGGTACATCACGATCAGCAGCGCCACGGTGGCGCCGATCGGGATGTACTTGGTGAGGCCGTCGAACAGGGTCGAGCGCCCCGGGCGCTCGGTCAGTGTCTCGGTGCTCATTTGGCCGGGACCTCCTCGGCGGGCGCGGGCGCGGCGGCTTCCGGCTTCGGCTTGAACGGCTTCAGGATCCAGCCCCGGAACTCGGGGCTCTGCAGCAGCGCGACGGCGAAGACCACGATGGCCTTCGCAGTGAACTGCCACTGGCTCGAGAGGCCGACGTTGATGATGGTGTCGTCCAGCATGCCGATGATGACGACGCCGATGGTGGTGCCCAGCAGGTAGAACCGGCCGCCGAGGAGCGCGGTGCCGCCGATGACCACGGCGAGGATCGCGTCGAGCTCGATCCACAGGCCGCCGTTGTTGGCGTCGGCGCTGCCGACGTTGGCCGCGCCGATGAGCCCGGCCAGGCCCGCGCACAGGCCGCACACCAGGTACACCAGGACGGTGATGCCCTTGGAGCGGATGCCCGCGAGGCGGCTCGCCTCGGGGTTGCCGCCGACCGATTCGAGCAGCAGGCCCAGGGCGGTCTTGCGGGTGAGCAGTGCGATCGCGGTCAGCACGAGGGCGGCGATCCAGATCGGCACCGGGATCGTGAGGATCTCGCCGCGGCCGAGCTGCAGGAACGGGCTCGAGTCGTCGACCTTCGGGATCTGCCCGCCGGTGACGAGCTGGGCGATGCCGCGCCCGGCGATCATGAGGATGAGGGTGGCGACGATCGGCTGGATGCCGAAGTACGCCACCATGGTCCCGTTCCAGGCGCCGATGACGGCGGTGACGACGAGCGCGAGGGCCACGGCGGAGAAGATGAGGCCCGCCGCGGACTGGTCGGTGCCGTCGATGATCATCTGGCAGGCGATGGCCGCGCCGATGGCGTACGTCGCGCCCACCGACAGGTCGATGCCCTTGGTGGCGATGACGAGCGTCATGCCGAGCGCGATCAGCAGCAGCGGCGCGGAGCGGCGCAGGATGTTGACGAACGCGCCGCCGAGGCGGCCGTCGTCGTTGACGCTCGGAATGATGAAGTCGATGCCGGTGGCGGCGATGTTGACGATGATGAGCGCCACCAGGATCAGCACCGGCCACATGAGGCGCTTCGCGTAGGCGTTCATCGCTCACCGCCCTTCGCCACGATGGTGTCCACGATCTTCTCGGTGGTCATGTCGGCCTCGGATTCGAGCACGGCGATGAGTTCGCGGTCGCGCAGGACCGCGATCCGGTCGGACAGGCGCGTGACCTCGTCGAGTTCGGCGGAGACGAACAGGACCGCCATGCCCTCGCCTGAGAGTTCGGCCACGAGCTTCTGGATGTCGGCCTTGGCGCCCACGTCGATGCCGCGCGTGGGCTCGTCGAGGATGAGCAGCTTCGGTTCGATGAGCATCCAGCGGGCGAGCAGCACCTTCTGCTGGTTGCCGCCGGAGAGGTTCTTCACCGGCATGTGTGGATTCGCCGGGCGGATGTCGAGCTTCTCGATGAACTCGGCGACGAGCTTGTCGCGGCGGGCCACCGGAATCGACCGGGCCCAACCGCGCGAGGCCTGCATCGCCAGGATCATGTTCTCGGCCACCGTGAGGTCGCCTACGAGCCCTTCGGTCTTGCGATTCTCCGGGCAGTACGCGATGCCGCGGGCGGAGGCGGTGCGCGGGTTGTGGCCGCCCACCGTCGCGCCCTCGAAGGCCAGCGACCCGGAGTCGGCGCGGTCGGCCCCGGCGATGAGCCGGATGGTCTCCGTGCGCCCGGAGCCGAGCAGCCCGGCCAGGCCCACGACCTCGCCGCGGCGGACTTCGAGGTCGTACGGCGCGATGGATCCCCTGCGGCCCAGGCCGGACGCCCGCACGAGCGGTTCCTCGTCCGCGACGTGGTGCGCGGCGGCGGCTCGCTCGATCTGCTCGAGGACCACGGCTTCGCGGCCGAGCATGTGCCCGATGAGCTCGTTCTCCGGCAGGTCTGCGGTGGCCCACTCGCCGACGAGCTTCCCGTTGCGCAGCACCGTCATCCGGTCGCAGATCTCGTAGACCTGCTCGAGGAAGTGCGAGATGAACACCATGGCGGTGCCCTGGGCGGCGAGGCGGCGCATGACGCCGAGGAGGACGGCCACCTCGTCGCGGTCGAGCGAGGAGGTCGGCTCGTCGAGGATGAGGACCTTCGACTCGATGTCGACCGCGCGGGCGATCGCGACGAGCTGCTGCATGGCGATCGAGTAGGAGGACAGGGGCGCGGCGACGTTGAGGTCGATCCCGATGTCGTCCAGGAGCGCTTTCGCCTTGCGGCGCATGGCGCGGAAGTTGATGAACGGGCCGAGGCGCGGTTCGCGCCCGGCGAAGAGGTTCTCCGCCACCGACAGGTTGTCGGTGAGGTTGACCTCCTGGTAGACCGTGGAGATCCCGGCGGCCTGGGCCGCGCCCGGGCTGTGGAAGCGGACCGGCTTCCCGTCGAGCAGGATGTCGCCGGCATCAGGGTCGTGGACGCCTGTGAGCACCTTGATCAGTGTGGACTTCCCGGCACCGTTCTCCCCCATGACGGCGTGGATCTCTCCTGGCCTGAGGGTGAAGTCCACGCCGTCGAGGGCGCGGACACCGGTGAAGTCCTTCCTGATCCCGGTCATCTGGACGATCGGGTCGTCAGACATGGAATGAGACCTTCGCTTGGGGTTGGAAGATGCGGAGACTGGAAGCGTCCGGGCGGACCCGAGGGTCCGCCCGGACGTCGGGGGAATGCCGTCAGAACTGGCGGTTCGGGAGCTCGGCCTCGAACTGGGTGGCGTCGAAGACGCCCTCCTCGACCGGGGTGAACTTCTCGACCTCGTCGCCGGCCACGACCGACTCGAGGACGTCCATCAGCTGCGGGCCGAAGGCCGGGTTGCACTCGACGATGTAGTTGAGCTTGCCGTCGACACCGGCCTGGAAGCCGGCCTTGGAACCGTCCACGATGATGATCTGGATGTCCTGGCCGGGGACCTTGCCGGCGTCCTCGATGGCCTGGATGGCGCCGAGGCCCATCTCGTCGTTGTGGGCGTAGAGCAGGTCGATGCCGTCGAGGCCGTGGGTGGTGATGAAGGTTTCCATCACGGCCTTGCCCTCTTCGGCGGTGAAGTTGCCCGACTGGGAGTCGACGATCTCGTAGTTCAGGCCTTCGGCGTCGAGGACCTCGAAGAACCCGGCCTTGCGGTCGTTCGCGGGAGCGGACCCGGTGGTGCCCTGGAGCTCCAGGATCCGGGTGCCGTCGGCGTCGTCGGCGAACGTCTCGGCCGCCCACGTGCCGGCCTTGCGGCCTTCCTCGGCGAAGTCGGAGCCGAGGCGCGTCACGTACAGGTCCTCGTCGGCGGCTTCGATGCCACGGTCGGCGAGCACGACGGGGATGCCCGCGTCCTCGGCCTCCTGCAGCACGTCGGTCCACCCGGTCTCGACCACCGGTGCCAGGACGATGACGTCAACCTGCTGGTTGATGAAGCCCCGGACGGCCTCGATCTGCTTCTCCTGGTCCTGCTGGGCGTCGTTGAACTTCAGGTCGTGGCCCGCGGCCTCGGCCGCGTCCTGGATCGACTTGGAGTTGGCGGTGCGCCAGGCGGATTCGGCGCCGACCTGGGCGAAGCCGATGACGAGGCTGCCGTCGTCGCCGCCTTCCGAGCCGCCGTCATCGGCGCCGCAAGCGGCCATGCTGAACAGGAGTGCACCGGCGCCGATGCCGGCGAGAGCTTTCTTGAACACGTTGGGGGTCGCCTTTCAAGCGTGTTGAATACGAGGGTTTTGGATATTTGCGTGAACGCATGTTACCGCTCATATCCTCACCTGTGTTATCGCTCTCGTCAAGTTGGAACCCCTGCACAGAGCAGTAACGATTTCACAACACGCTGGAAAGAAACCTGCTCATTTCCGCCTCGCACGGCCCGGCAAGCGGTAACTCTCCGCTTCCCGCGCCGGGCTTCCAGAGCACGTCGCCGCCCGGACCGGCCCCCTCGGCGCCGTTCGCGGGCCCTCGATTCGCGCAGCGGGCCAGCACGAACAGGAGGTCGGAGAGCCGGTTGAGGTAGGTCACGGGCACCGGGTGCGTCGTGTCGGGCTCGGCGTCGAGCAGCACCCACACCGACCGCTCGGCCCGCCGCGCCACCGTGCACGCCTGGTGCAGCAGCGCCGCGCCCGGCGTCCCGCCGCGGAGGATGAACGACCGCAGCGCCTCCAGGTCGGCGTTGCACTCGTCGATCCAGCCCTCCAGGCGCGTCACGTAGGACTCGTCGATCCGCAGCGGCGGGTATTTCGGATCCGCGGACACCGGCGTCGCGAGATCCGCGCCCACGTCGAACATGTCGTTCTGGACCGCGAGCAGGATCTCCCGCTCCCGCTCCCCGATCTCGCCGGTGTGCAGCGCGAGCGCCGCGCCGATCACCGCGTTCGCCTCGTCCACGTCCCCGTAGGCCGCGAGCCGGACATGCGTCTTGGGGACGCGCGAGAAGTCGGCGAGACCGGTCGTGCCGTCGTCGCCGGTCTTCGTATAAATCCTGGTGAGATTGACCGCCATGCACCGACCATATAGCCTCGCCCCATGGCAAAAGTCACGGTAATCGGTTCGGGACTCATGGGTTCCGGGATCGCGCAGGTCACGAGCCTGGGCGGCCTGGACGTCACACTGATCGACACTGACGCGGGCGCACTCGACCGCGCGCAGGCGGCGATCCGCGGTTCACTGGACCGCTTCGTCGCCAAGGAGAAGGTCACCGCAGCGGACGCCGAGGCCGCTCTGGCCCGGATCACCACGGCCACCGACCTCGAAGCCGCCGCGGGCTCCCAGATCGCCGTAGAAGCGGTCTTCGAGCGCCTCGCGGTCAAGCAGGAGGTCTTCCGGAAGCTGTCGGCGATCTGCTCGCCCGAGACCGTCCTCGCGACGAACACCTCGGCCATCCCGATCACGGAGATCGCCGCCGCCGCAACGCATCCCGAGCGGGTCGTCGGCACCCACTTCTTCTCGCCCGTCCCCATGATGCAGCTGTGCGAGCTCGTGCGCGGCATCCACACCAGCGACGAGACGCTCGAGGCCGCCCGCCGCTTCGCCGAGACCGCCGGGAAGACCTGCGTCGTCGTCAACCGCGACGTGGCCGGGTTCGCGACCACGCGCCTCATCTGCGCCCTCGTGAACGAGGCGGCCCGGCTCGTGGAGGACGGCGTGATCTCCGCCGAGGACCTCGACACGGCCTGCCGGCTCGGCTTCGGCCACCCGATGGGCCCGCTCGCGACCGCCGACCTCACCGGGATCGACGTGATCACGCACGCGACCGAGAACATCTACGAGGACACCGCCGACCCGAAGTTCTTCCCGCCCGCGCTGCTGCGCCGCCTCGTCGCGGCCGGCGAGATCGGCCGCAAGAGCGGCAAGGGCTTCTTCGAGTACAGCCAGTTATCCACAGGCCTGTGAATAAACGAGAACGGCGCTGACCAGGAGGTCAGCGCCGTTTACTCTTGCTCTGCTACTTCAGGACGAGGGTCGCGCGCGCCGGGGCGAGCACTTTCTCGCCGACGCTCTGGACGGTCATCGCCAGCTCGACCGAGGTCGCGTCGAGCTTGCGGACCTTGCCTTCCACGACCACTTCGGCACCGCCGTCGGCGGGCACGACCACGGGCTTCGCGAAGCGCGCGGAGAAGTCGGTGAGGGTCGCGTCGATCCCGGCGTCCGCGGCCCATTCGAGTACGGCGCGGGAGACGAGGCCCATCGTGTACATGCCGTGGGCGATCACGTCGGGGAGTCCGGCGGCCTTGGCCGCGGCCTCGTCCTGGTGGATCGGGTTCTGGTCCCCGGAGGCGTCCGCGTAGGCGACGAGGTCGGCTCGCGTGACGGGGAACGCCGCGGTGAACACGGTGGCCCCCACGGACAGTTCGCTCAGGCTCATGCGGCGTCTCCGGCCATGAACAGGGTGGTCCACACCTCGGCGGCCAGCACCTCGCCCTCGCGGACGTCTGTGCGCAGCGCGAGGAGGTCGTTCCCGGCGACGGACTTGATCGACTCGATGGTCGAGGCGCACGACACGGCGGCGCCCGCCCGCAGCTCGCGGTGGTACGCGAAACGCTGCTCGCGGTGCAGTACGCGGCTCCAGTCGAGCCCGAAATCGGGGTCGTCGATGAGCCGCTCCGCCGCGGGCAGCGTGAGCGATATCAAGAATGTGGGCGGAACTGTTCCGTCGTCGTCGAGGCCGAGGGCCTGGGCGAAACGGGTCACCGAATCGGGGGTGATGACCACCGGTTCGGTGGGCGGCAAGGACCGGCCGACATACGAAGTGTTGAGCATGTACCGGAGCGGGGAAGACTAGCGGGTCTCTTTGTGGACCTGCGAGGTCTTGCAGCGCGGGCAGTACTTCTTGAGCTCGAGCCGGTCGGGGTGGTTCCGCCGGTTCTTCTTCGTGACGTAGTTGCGCTCCTTGCACTCCACGCACGCCATGGTGATCTTGGGGCGGACGTCAGTAGCCTTGGCCACGGTGAGTGCCTTCCTCTAACTCGACCCGCCGGTTTGCGGACCGTTCCTTGAACAAAACAAAGCGTCGACCAGCATACCTCGGTGGTCGACGCTGAACAAAAGTAGCGATGGGCAGGATCGAACTGCCGACACAACGATTATGAGTCGTTTGCTCTACCACTGAGCTACACCGCCGTGCGCTCACTGCCACCAGATGGCCCTGCGTGAGCAGAAAAACTGTGTGAGCAGTACAGCACTTCGCTGAATACTAGCCTGAAGTGCTTCCGAGCCCCCATGCGGAATCGAACCGCAGACCTTCTCCTTACCATGGAGACGCTCTACCGACTGAGCTATAGGGGCGATCGCGAGGCTTCCCTCGCGGCCTTGACAAGAGTACATGACGGACCGCCCAGATCGAACGCGGGGCCTGCCTTGCGGTGCGGGCCACAGTAGTGCGGCGAGTGCCTGCCTCAGACCACCCGGAGGCGGCTCTGACCCCGTCCGCCGTCCTGCTGGGCGAGCCACGCGGAGAAGCGGTCGGCCGGCAGCGGGCGCGAGAAGTAGTAGCCCTGACCGGCCTCGCATTGCAGCTCGCGCAGCTGCTCGACGGTCTGGTGGGCCTCGATGCCCTCGGCGACGACGTCGATCGCGAAGTGCCGGGCGAGGCCCAGGACCGCCTCCACGATCGCGCGGTCGTCGGCGTCCGTGGCCATGCCCTGCACGAACCGCAGGTCGATCTTGATCTCCTGGACCGGCAGCCGCCGCAGGTACGCCAGCGAGGAGTACCCGGTGCCGAAGTCGTCCACCGAGAGGCGCACGCCCATCTCGTGCAGCCGGTCGAGCGCCGGTGTGAGCCGCGGCTCCCCCGAGACCACGTCGTCCTCGGTGATCTCGAACGTCAACCGATCCGCCGGGACGCCGTGCCGCGCAAGGAGCGCCGCGACCTTGTCCGGGAAGTCCGCGTCCGCGAGCGTGCGCGGCGACAGGTTCACCGCCATCGGCAGCGGCCCGTCCTCGCCGGCCCATTCGGCCGCTCGACGAAGCGCCTCGTCCAGGACCATCTCCGTCAGCTGCCCGAGCTGGCCGGTGGATCCGGCGATCGGGATGAACTCCTCGGGCGCGACGGGTCCGAACGTCGGGTGCGGCCAGCGCACGAGCGCTTCCGCGCCCATGACGGCCCCGGGCTCGCCGAGGGCCCTGTCGAGGCGGACCTTCGGCTGGAAGTGCACTTCGAGCTGGCCGCGGTCGAGGGCCCGGCGGAGGTCGGCGGCGAGGCCGATGCGGCGCAGGCTCTCTGATTCGAGTCCCGAGTGGTAGAGCTGCACGCCGTCGGCGGCGTTCTTGGCCTGCCTGGTCGCCGCGTCGGCGCGCTTGAGCAGTTCGTCCGCATCGGCGGCGAAGTCCGGGTGCGTGACCACGCCGACGGCCGCCGACAGGCTCACGGTGACGCCGCCGACCTCGAATGGCCCCTGGATGGCGGCGCGCAGTCGCCGTGCGGTGTCGAGTGCCTCGTCGGTGGAGGCGAGGCGGGTCTGGAGGATGAACTCGTCGGAGTCGATGCGGCCGAGGAAGGACGCGGCGGGGGCGTTGTCCTTGAGTCGCTTGGCGAATTCTCTGAGCGCGGTGTCGCCGGCCTCGTGGCCGAGGGCGTCGTTGATCTCGTGGAGGGAGTCCACATCGAACATCAAGACCGCGACGACCTCGTTCGGCACGGTGATCGACAGTGCCTCCTGAAGGGCCGCGAGGGAGCGGCGGCGGCTGGGAAGGCCGGTGAGCGGGTCGTGGTAGGCGTCGTAGCGGAGCTGGTCGACCAGGCGCGAGTTGTCGACGGCGATGCTCACGTGCGCGGCGACGGTCTCCAGCAGCTGCAGGTCGACGGGGAGGAACTGCGACATCTCGCCGCCGATGCGGTCGGCGACGGAGAGGCAGCCGTAGACCTCGTCGCCGGAGCGCAGCGGGACGAGGATGGCACTGCGCAGCCCGCCCGCTTCGAGGACGGCCCGCTGCTCGCGGCTGCCGTGGCGGGGGCCGATGAGTGCGGATGCGCCGGTGGCGGTGACGGCCTGCTGGAGCTCGTCGGGGACGGGGTCGAGGTCGGTGAGCCCGGCGTCGTCCACTGAGGAGGTGAGGCGGATCTCGGGGTAGCGGCCTTCGGCGGGGACCCAGACGGTCGCGGATTCGGCGGCGAAGATCTCGCGGAGCCGTCCGAGGGTGGCGTCGATGAGCCGGTTGGACCGCACGGAGTCGGCGACGAGCTGCGTGAAGTTGTTGAGCTCGTCGAGGATCTGGCGCTGGCGCCGCAGCTTCATGTAACTGCGGGAGAGGCCGATCGTCGTGAGCAGGAGGATCGCGATGGGGATCGCCGACCACGGCGTGGCCTCCAGCATGATGAGGAGCATCAGGCCGACGGATGCGGACATGACGGGGCCGATGAGTGTGAGCGCGAAACCCGACCAGGCCCTGAGCATGCTGGCCCAGCCGTTGAGGAAGAACAGCATGAGCGAGAGGAGCACGGTGGTCATGAGGCCCGCGGCGACCACGGCGAGCACGGCGACGAGCCACGTGCGGGGATCATGGGGGCCGCCGAGGCCCGCGTACTGGACGACCGCGACGGCGGAGGCCGCGCCGATCGTGGACATGCCCACGTTGAACATCGGCTTGAGCGGGCCGACGTCGGAGCGGATGTAGCGGCCCGCGAAGAAGATGAGGGAGGAGATGAGGCGGACGAGGATGACCGCGAACGGCGACAGGTAGAACAGCGCCAGCACCAGCGGGATGTCGGCGAGGTTGAACGCGATGCGGTGCTGGCGGAAGTGCTGGATGACCTGGAGGTTCTGCGCGAGCACGAAAGCCGCCACGAAGGTGACGGCTTCCATGTAGGGCAGTTGTTCTGCAGTCCAGGTCAGGAGCAGCGCGGCGACGGCGCCGGCCAGCACGACCACGGTGATGGCCCATGCGAGCGCGCTGAAGAGTCGAGGGTGCTGTTCGCGGATCACCGATGAGCTCCCCTCAGGCGCAGGGTGAGACTACTGCAGGTCGCCGGAGTTGCCGCGCACCTGGTATACGACCGAGGAGTTGTCGGCGGCGTCGGCCGATGCGGCGGATGCGGTGCCGGCGGCGACTCCGAGGACGATGAAGGCGGCCGCGAATGCAGCGCCGAGCCGCTTGAAGATTTTGACCGGTTTCACGAGGCCTCCCGTGAGGTGTGGGAATGTGCTGTCAAGGGGACCAGTAGAGCCCATGGTGCCACAGTCGGCTCCACCTTTGGAAGGCTTGCGACCGTGATTCTCGCGCTCTTTCTGGTTCAGCCGTACGGGTGAGCACGGCTCATACATTCTCGCCGATGCTCCGAGGGGCCTTGCCCACGGGTCGGGAGTTCGCGAGCCTACCCCTGCGCACTGCTGTAGGTTAGGCTCGCCTTACTCAAGAATACGATCGTTGTTCGATAAGGAATGCGCACATGCCTGCAGACACCGCCGCTGCGGACGGCCCGGCCGACGCCGGCACGCCCCGCTTCTCGGCCCGGATCCGCGAAGCCTCCTGGGCGCGCCACCAGGGCCTCGACCCGTCGGCCGACGCGGACGCGGTCAAGGCCCCGGGCGTGTTCGACCGGCTCTTCGACGGCTCGCTGCGCCTGGGCGACTACACGCGCTGGCATGCCCAGCAGTACTTCGTGTACGAGGCGATCGAGGCTGCGGCGGCGCGCTTCGCCGACGACGCGGTGGCGGGGCCGTTCGTGTTCCCTGAGCTGGCGCGCGTTCCGGCGCTCGAGGCCGACCTGAAGTTCCTGATGGGACCGAGGTGGCGCTCAGGGATCGAGCCGCTCCCGGCGACGCGGGCCTACGTGGACCGGATCAACGCGGTGTCGGCCGACTGGCCCGGCGGCTACCTCGCCCACGCGTACACCCGCTACCTCGGCGACCTCTCGGGCGGGCAGGCCTTCGGGAAGGCCGCGCGCCGCAACTACGGTTTCGAGGCCGAGGGCGCGTCGTTCTACGAGTTCGCGGACATCAAGAGCCCCAAGGCGTTCAAGGACGAGTACCGGGCGCGCCTCGACGCGGTGGACCTGTCCGAGGCCGCGAAAGTGCGCGTCATCGACGAGGTCCTCCTCGCCTACGACCACAACGGCGCGGTGCTCGCGGCGCTCGGTGAGGGCCTTGACCGCAACCCGTTCGAGCCGTCGGTGGTGGCCGCGATCTGCCATCACATGAACACCGACCACGCGGCCGACACGCTGGTGATCTGCAGGGGCGCGGGCGGTCGGCGCGGCGCCGAGACGGCCCGCATGACCGGCTTCGACGGCGAGGGCGCGGATTTCGCGGTCGTCGAGGACGGGGTCGAGGCGGCGGTCCGGGTCGATTGGGCCGCGCCGCTGTCGGAGCGGGCCGAGGTGCGGCCGGAGATCGTGCGGCTGTTCACCGAGTCGAAGGCCGCGCTGTCTTGACGAAGCTTGCGAGTCATAAATTTGTGGGGAGAACGCCTGACCATTACCTTCCCGGAATGTCCTGATTGTCGCGACACGCCGGGCGGTGACGAATCTCGCGCGTGCGCCGTTCGCGGCGCTACCGTGTGGCGGTTGCCAAGCCCACGGACGGCCCCCCGGGACTGACCCAGTCCTCCGACGCCGCCGATGGGCACCGCCACATCCGAGCCGATCTTCGACTCGCAGGTCAAGCGTGGAGTACGAATGTCCGACACCGGACCAGTGGCCGCCGAACCGATCAGGCGCCACGCCGCCCGGCCGCATCGCACGAGGGGCCAGCACCGCGCCTCGTGGGCCGCAGAACTCTCCCCGCTGCTGGCGGGGACGCAACGTCGCTACACCGCCGTCGTCGGCTCCGCCGTGGCCGGGGCGTCGATCGTCGCCATGGCCACGGGGGCCGGGTTCTCCTCGGAGGAGGAGGAACCCGGTACGTCGCAGGCGGTCGCGGACATCGCGGCGCTCGCCGCCGAAGCGAGGGCCCCGCAGACGGGTGCGGACGGCGCCGCTCCCGCCGACGCGCCGCTGGGCGCGGCGGCGGCCGAGGAGGTCGTGATGGCCGAGCGGACCTCGCCCGTGACGGGGCAGGACGCGCAGATCAAGTGGTCGCCGATGCTGGACGACATCACGATCACGTCCCTGTTCGGGCAGCGCTGGGGCCGCAACCACAACGGGGTCGACTTCGACGCCGAGACCGGCGACCCGGTGTACGCCGCCTACCCGGGCACGATCACGCACGCCGGATGGGAGACCGGGTTCGGGAACCTCGTCGTCATCGACCACGGCGACGGCGTCGAGACCTACTACGCCCACAACTCCGAGGTACTCGTGAGCGAGGGCGACTGGGTGGACGCGGGCGGGCAGATCGCGAACGCGGGCAACACGGGCCGCTCCTTCGGCTCGCACGTCCACTTCGAAGTGCACGTGAACGGCGAGCCGGTGGAGCCCTTGAGCTACCTCGCAGAGGTCGGGCTCGACCTCCGCTGAGGCGCGCCCGCCCTCACAGCTTGCTCACCGGCGCCAGCCTGAGGATGACCCATTTCGGTTCGCCGTCGCCGAAGTCGATGCGCGCCTGGGCCCGGGGGCCCGAGCCTTTGAGCTCGACGACGCGGCCGAGGCCCCACTTGTCGTGGGTGACCCTGTCCCCCACGTCGAGCGACGGGATGTCCGCGGCGCTGCGCATGACGATCGGCGAGCCGAAGTTCGCGGTGGTCTTCGATTTCACGACGCGCGGCGGCGGCGCGGACTCCGACCATTCGATGAGGTCGCCGGGGATCTCGGCCAGGAAACGGCTGGCCGCGTAGTACTCGGGCTGCCCGAAGATGTTGCGGGTCCCGGCGCGGGTGAGGTGGAGGTGCTTGCGGGCCCGCGTGAGGCCCACGTAGGCCAGGCGCCGCTCCTCCTCCATGTCGCCGGGCTTGTTCATGGACCGCTCGTGCGGGAACAGGCCGTCGTCGAGGCCGGTGAGGAACACCGTGTCGAACTCCAGGCCCTTCGCGGTGTGGAGGGTCATGAGCGTGACGACGCCGCCCTCCTCCGCTTCCGGGTCGGGGATCGAGTCGGCGTCGGAGACGAGCGCGACGTGCTCCAGGAACGAAGGCACGTCGGCGGCGAGGTCGGCTTCGTCGTCCTCAGTGGTGCCGCGCATGACCGACTCGGTGAACTCGTGCGCGACCGCGACGAGCTCTTGGAGGTTCTCGACGCGGCCTTCGTCGCGCGGGTCGTTCGACTGCTCGAGGCCTTCGAGGTAGCCGGTGTCGCCGATGAGCTTGTCGAGCACCTCTTCAGGCGGCGCGGACGCGGCGAGCGCGGTGGCCTCGTCGATGATCTCGCAGAACCGCTTGATGCCGGTGCGGGCGCGGCCGGAGACCCCGGGGGCCTCGTCGACGCGGTGCAGCGCGGCGGGGAACGAGATCCGCAGGCGCGCGGCGAGCGCCTCGATCTCGGCCACGGCGCGGTCGCCGACGCCGCGCTTGGGCGTGTTGACGACGCGCATCGCGGAGACCGTGTCGTCCGGGTTCGCGGTGAGCTTGAGGTAGGCGAGCATGTCGCGGACCTCTTTGCGCTCGTAGAAGCGCACGCCGCCGACGACCTTGTACGGGATGCCGCGGCGCACGAACACTTCTTCGAAGGCGCGCGACTGCGCGTTGGTGCGGTAGAAGATCGCCGAGTCGCCGAAGCTGGTCTCGCCGGCGTCGACGAGCTCGTCGATCCGGTTCGCGACCCACGCGGCCTCGTCGTGCTCGTTGTCGCCGGTGTGGCCGAGGATGCGCCCGCCGGGGCCCTCGTCGCTCCACAGTCGCTTCTCGCGGCCGCGTTCGGTGTTGTTGCGGATGACGCCGTTGGCGGCGTCGAGGATCGTCTGGGTGGAGCGGTAGTTCTGCTCCAGCAGGATCGTCTTGGCGTCGGGGAAGTCCCGCTCGAACTCGATGATGTTGCGGATCGTGGCGCCGCGGAACGCGTAGATCGACTGGTCCGCGTCGCCGACGACGCACAGCTCGGAATGGTCTGGACCGGTGCCGACGAGTTCGCGCACCAGCGTGTACTGGGCGTGGTTGGTGTCCTGGTACTCGTCGACCATGACGTGCCGGAACCGCATCCGGTACGACTTCGCGACCTCCGGGAACGCCTGGAACAAGTGCACTGTGGACCCGATGATGTCGTCGAAGTCGACGGCCTGGGCCAGGCGCAGGCGCTCGGTGTACTGCGCGTACACGTCGGCGACGAGCTTCCCGCGGGCGTCGTCGGCCTTCGCGGCGGCCGCTTCGGGGCCGATGAGCTCGTTCTTGAGCCGGGAGATCTCGGCGGCGAACCAGCGCGGCGACTGCTTCTTGGAGTCGAGCCCGAGGTCCTTGACGATCTGGGTGAGGAGCCGGCGGGCGTCGTCGGTGTCGTAGATCGTGAAGCTGGACTTCCAGCCGAGCCGGTGGGCCTCGCGGCGGAGGATGCGCAGGCACGCGGAGTGGAAGGTGAGCACCCACATCGCGCGCGAGCGCGGGCCCACGAGGGCGTCGACGCGTTCGCGCATCTCGGCGGCGGCCTTGTTGGTGAAGGTGATGGCGAGGATCTCGCCGGGGTGGGCGCCGCGCTCGGCCAGGAGGTGGCCGATGCGGTGGGTGAGGACGCGGGTCTTGCCCGAGCCCGCGCCCGCGACGATGAGCAGCGGGGACCCGGCGTGCTCGACGGCTTGGCGTTGCGGTTCGTTGAGGCCGGTCAGAAGGTCGTTCATCGGGATCAATTATGCCGCAGCTTGCAAGGCATTACGGAGGCGCAGGTGCCGCGCCGGGTGTGACACTCCTACGGCGCGGCATCACTCTTTAGAGCGGTCCGCGGCCCGACCTGAGGACGAGCATTGCGACCTGGATGCCGTCGTCGCCGAGGGCGGAGCGGTACTTCTCGAGGATGGCGCGTTCGCGGTCCAGGACCAGGCGGGTGCCGCCGTTGGCCATGCGGATCTCGCCGATGCGCTTGGAGACTTCGGCGCGGCGCTGCCACAGGCGGATGATCTCGGCGTCCAGGGCGTCGATCTCGACGCGCAGGTCCTGGAGTTCGTCAGGTGCGATTTCTGCGGATGCGGTCATCAGGGCTTCTCCTCTAGAGCGATTATCGGTATCGAACTCCGGGCGCGGGTAGAGCCCTGGGCGTGAAAAAAGCCCCGGGCTGTTCGCCCGGGGCCGGTAAGTCTGCGTGTCAGCGCGACGACCTACGGCTCGGACGGGTCCGGCCGTAGAAATAAAATCGCACGCTCTGAGTCACGCGGCAAGTATGCCACACGCCCGCCGGTGGGACCAGCGGGCGTGTGGCGGTTATCGCAGTGTTCGGCTGCTGTTAAGCCTCCGAGCCCCAGTCCGCGCGGGCGGCGCGGCGGCGCATGAGCACCATCGCGACGACGCCGGCGAGCAGGACCGCGCCGCCGACGGTGGCGACGGTGGTCAGGCTGGAACCGGTGACGGGCAGCTGCGGCTTCGGGGACTCGCTCTGGCTCGGGACCTCGTCGACCGTGATCTCGAAGGGGATCTCGAAGTAGAACTCCTCGGTGAACTCCTCGGCGAGGATCAGGCGCTGGCCTTCGACGTCGGCGCCGTCGGCGTCGACGGGCACGAAGGTGCGGCCGGCCGGGGTGGTCCATTCGACGGTGTCGGTGACGATCGTGACCGAGGCGGTCTCGGCCTTGTCGAACTTCACGGAGAAGACCTGGCCGTCGGTGAGGGTGGTGAGCTCCTCGCCGTTCTCGTCGATGACGGTGGCGCCCTCAGGCTGCTCGAAGCTGAGGGAGTCGATGTTGGTGTCGACGGTGAACGGACCGACGGTGGTGCCGTCGACCTTGGCGTCGGTGGCGTCGTAGTCGAAGTAGGGCTCTTCGGGCTCCTCGATCGGTGCGGAGTTCTCGAGCAGCCACTGCTGGAGCGCCGGGACGATCTCGTCGGCGACGTCGTTCTCGGTCGGGTCGCTCTCGCTGAGGACCCAGCCGTCGGTCAGCGACCAGATGGCGGACTGGGTGGCCGCGTAGGCCAGCTGGTCCTGGGTCACGTCGCCGTAGTCGTCGCTGGCCAGGCCGGCCTCTTCGAGGAGCTCGCCGGCGTTGGTGCCGTCGTAGCCGGTGGCGAGGACGCCGAGGACCATCGGGAGATCTTCGACGGGGATGTCCTCCCACGGGCGCTCTTCGTGGAGGTACTGCTCTTCGAGGTCGACCTCGAGCTGGATGCAGTAGACGGTGCGGGGGTCGCCGTCGCCGGTGTCGAGGGCGATCATCGAGGCGTGCGGCGACTTCTGCTGCCCGCCCGCCTCGCCGTACAGCTGGATGCCGCCGTCCTCGATCACGACGTTGCCGGCGGCGAGGATGCCCGCCTCCGCCTCCTCGTCCTGGGCTTGGGCGGCGGTGATGCCGGTGAGGCCGAGTGCGACGCCCGCGGCAGCGGCCATCGTCCCTTTCAGGGCTTTGGTCATCATTGGTTGAAGTCCCTTTGCTTTTCTGAGGGATTGAACGCGGTCTTGGGGTGCTTGCGAGTCGTAAATCGGTACAGACTCTTCATGCGACACGTTAGCGGCACGCTGCCGGTTGCATTCGGCGGCAGAAAATCCGGGAGCTGGGTTTCGACTGCGAGGCAAGGGAAATGGCGCGGCCTTAGAGAGCCGCGCCACTATAACGATTCGGTATCGGCCGATCCTGGGGCGACGGACGGTGACGAGTGGATACCGGTGGGACGGAAGTGGCCGGGGCCAGGGGGATCGCTTCCCCCGGCCCCGGCCGCACCATGCACCGGGCTTCGTTGGAGCCGAGGAGCGCGCCCGGGTCCGGACCGTTCGAGGTGGTCCGGAACGCTCCTGCGGCAGCGGGCGCTCGCCATCGGCAAGCAGGCGCCCGCATCCGTCAGGTCTTAGTGGTCGGTGGTCCTGCGGCGCTTGCCGAGCGTGACCACCGTGAGGCCGCCGACCAGGAGCGCCAGGCCCGCCGCGAACGCGACGCTCAAGGTCGAACCGGTGACGGGCAGCTGCGGCTTCGGCGGGGCGCTGGCCTCCGGCGGCGCGTCGAGGGCGAAGCGCCATTCGGCGGGGACCTCGCCTTCGCGCGGCTGCGCGAGGATGAGCTTCTGCGAGTCGCCCACGGTCATCGGGTTGAGCGCGTCGCCCGAGAGCGCTTCGTCGGTCGTGGCCAGGAAGACCCGGCCCACCGGCAGGTCGTAGGCGGCGGTGCCGTTGACGGTGATCTCGTTGGTGCCCTCGTCGAGGACGATCCAGAACTGCTCGCCGTCCTTGCGGGACTCGACCGCGTCGCCGCCCTCGGTCTCGAGGCTGCCGCCGTCGGCGGTGAGCTCGACGGGGCCGGCGTTGGAGCGGATCGTGTACGGACCGAAGCGCCCGTCGACGAACGTCGCCGACTCCTCGCCTTCGAGGTCCACGGTGAACTCGGACGGGTCCGGGACCGTTCCGGCGTCCTCGGTCAGATGCCGGTAGACCGCGAGCACCGCTTCGTCCTCGCCGTTGTTGCCGCCCTTGACCGGGTTGTCCTCCAGCAGGGCCCAGGCGTCGGTGAAGTGCCAGACGGCGGCCTGCGTGCCCGCGTAGGCGACCTCGGCGACCTCCTCGCCGGACCAGTCGGGGTTGACCTCGGCGCCGGAGGACTCGATGAGCTCCTCCGCGCCGACGTTCGGGTAGCCGTTGAACAGGACCCAGCGGACCTCTTCGAGGTTCGCGACCTCCGACTCCTCCCAGTCGCCCTCCGTGTACGGGCTCTCGGTGTCGAGCGGGGTGTGGATGTCGATGCAGTAGACGACGAGCGTCTCGTCGCCGCCGTGCGGCTTGAGGCCGAGGACGTTCGCCCACACGTCGTAGCGTTCCTCCGCGAACCGCCCGCGCAGCTCCAGGCCGGGGGCGGTGACGACGTCGCCGGAGACCGGCTCGGGCTCCTCGGCCTGGGCGGGGGCACCCGCGACCGCGCTCAGGGCGGCGGTGGCGAGGAGCGCGGCTGCCGCCGCGAACGAGGTGCGGATCGTCTTGAGTCTCATCGTGGTTCGGTCCTCCTGGGAGCGGACTTGAGGCGGCAGGTCGTGAGTGGAGTGCCGGGTCGGCCTGACAAGAGGGGAAACGAGAGGACCCAGAGTGACGGCGCGGCCACTCGGCCGAACGATGTGCAGAACCCGCCGAAAGTACGATCCCAAATCAGGACAATGGTCGCGTCTTGACATGACGCAACACGCCAACGCGACCCGGACCCGTCAGACAGGCGCTCTATAGTCGGAGTCATGCCGATCTCGAAAGCCGCCGCTCGCGGCATCACCGACGAATTCGCTCGCCGGAGGGGCCCCAAGACCGGCCTGGTCGTGGGCGCGGCCTGGGGCAACCCGGTCCTGACGGCCGCGCTCGAGGCGCTCATGCCCGCCGACCGGCTCACCGTCGTCGCCGATCCCGTATCCATTGAGGACCTCAAGGCCTCGCTCGCCGCCGAAGGTTCCTGGACCGCCGGGAACGTCACCGCCGTCGCCAAGCTCGGCGACGCCGAACCGGCCGAAGAGGTCATGCTCGCCTCCCCGGTCACCGTGGAGGCCGAGGAGTTCATCGCCGACATCGAACTGCTGCAGGGGAAAGTGGCGCCCGGCGGCGTGCTCTCCTTCGCCGCGACCCTGACCGCGCCCGCCCGCGAGGAGATCGCTGAGCTCGTCGCCGAGTACGGCATCGGCACCGACCTCATCGTCCGGTCGCTCCCGCCCGTGCGCATCCACAAGCTCCGCATCGGCTCGGCCGCGAAGCGCGAAGGCGAACCGCACGCGATCGCCCCCGCCGAAGACCTCGCGCCCGCGTGGCGCGCCTCCTCGGTCGCGGTCACGCGCTCGATGCACCTCGACTCGAACGGCGTGATCGCCGCCGGGCTGCTCTTCGGGACCGCTTGGGCCGCAAAGCAGATCCGGCCCTCCTCGAAGGCGTGGGTCCTGCCGGCGCTGGCCGCCGTCCCGGTCGCCGCGTTCTTCCGCGACCCGCAGCGCGAAGCGGACCTGCGCGGCGAGGACGACGAGCCCGAAGCGGTGCTCGCCGCCTCGGACGGCCGCATCATGGCGGTGGAGACCGTGGTCGACGAGCGCTTCGGCGCCGCCACCGGCACCGCCGGGGCCGAATGGCTGCGCATCAGCGCGTACCTGTCGGTCACGGACGTGCACATCAACCGCTCGCCCGTGGCGGGCGAGGTCGTGGACGTGTTCACCGAGCGCGGCGGCTACTCGAAGGTCTCCGCGCCGGAAGCGGAGCACAACGCCGCCTGCTACACGGTGCTGTCGACCGCGCGGGGCCGCGTCGTCGTCGCCCAGCGCACGGGCGCGCTGCTGCGCCGCATCGTCAACCGCACCAAACCCGGTGCGGCCGTGGCGAAGGGCGAACGGTACGGCCTGATCCGCTTCGGCTCCCGCACCGATGTGTACCTGCCCGCGGGTGCCGCGGAAGCAGCAGTCGTGCCCGGCGAGACGATCCGCGCCGGAGAGACCGTCGTGGCGCGCTGGCGTTAGGCCTGCGCGGCCAGGTTCTTCAGGTCGACCACTTGGAGGGCGTCCTCGACGGCCGCCGAGAGCGGCAGGTCGTCGAGCGCGTCCGCGTCCCACCAGCGCGATTCGCTCGTGGAGCCGCCCGCGGCCTCGACCACCTGCGCGGCGGAGGGGTCTTCGACGGTGGCCGAGTAGATCGCGCGCACGCCGTGCCAGTCGAGCGGGTACCCCTCGGGGCCGATCGCGCGGCGGTGCCGGAACGACGTGACGTTGAGGAGCTCGCCGACCTGGGCTTCCTGGCCGGTCTCCTCGTAGATCTCGCGGGAGACGGCCGCGCGCGGCGACTCGCCGAAGTCGACGCCGCCGCCGGGCAGGTGCCAGGTGCCGCCGCCGGGGTAGCCCTCGGCGATGCGGGCGAGGAGGATGCGGCCGTCGCCGTCGGCGACGACCCCGTACGCGCCGAAGCGCTGGCCCCTTCTGCGGCGGCCCTTCTTGGCCTTGGACGGCGGGACGGGCCGGGTCTCCTGCGGGGCCTTGTCGACGCGTCCGGCGAGCCGGTCGTCGGCGAGGTGCAGGCATGCGGAGACGAACGGCGAATGGGATTCGGCGGCCGCGCGGGCCGGTTCGACCCATTCGGCGGCGTCGCCTGCGAAGTCGTCGCCGGGGCCGTGCGTGACGGTGGCGGCGTAGATGATCGCGTTGGTGTGGACGCCCCGCCTGGCGACGGCGACCGCTTCGAGGGGCGCGCCGACGGCGACCTCGTAGCCGGTGTGCTCGCCGACCAGGCGCCCGGCGGCCCGCTTCGGGGGCTCGCCGTGGTCGAGCACGCCGCCCGGCAGGTGCCAGGGGCCGGCTTCGCGTCCGCGGGCCCTCCTCGTCAGCAGGACCCGGCCGTTCTCGTCACGGACCTCCCCGTACGCAGCTATCCGGAATTGCATCCCTCAACTGTACGGCGTGATCAAGGCCCCTCGGCGCCGCTTGCAAGCCGCAATTGGTAGGGCTTATTCCCACTCGATGGTCCCCGGCGGCTTGCTGGTGACATCGAGCACGACGCGGTTGACGTCGGCGACCTCGTTGGTGATGCGCGTGGAGATCTTCGCGAGCAGCTCGTAGGGCAGGCGGGACCAGTCGGCGGTCATCGCGTCCTCGGAGGAGACCGGGCGCAGCACGACCGGGTGGCCGTAGGTGCGGCCGTCGCCCTGGACGCCCACGGAGCGGACGTCGGCGAGGAGGACCACCGGGAACTGCCACACGGACCGGTCGAGGCCGGCGGCGGTGAGCTCGGCGCGGGCGATCGCGTCCGCGGACTTGAGCAGGTCGAGGCGTTCGCGGGTGATCTCGCCGACGATGCGGATGCCCAGGCCGGGGCCGGGGAACGGGTGGCGCCAGACCATCGCCTCGGGCAGGCCCAGTTCGAGGCCGATCGCGCGGACCTCGTCCTTGAAGAGGGTCCGCAGCGGCTCGATGAGCGCGAACTGGAGGTCGTCGGGCAGGCCGCCCACGTTGTGGTGGCTCTTGATGTTCGCGGTGCCGGTGCCGCCGCCGGACTCGACCACGTCCGGGTACAGGGTGCCCTGGACGAGGAAGTCGATGCCCTGCTCTTCGGCGATCTCGCGCGCGGCGGCCTCGAAGGTGCGGATGAACTCGCGGCCGATGATCTTGCGCTTCTCCTCGGGGTCCGTGACGCCCTTGAGGGCGGTGAGGAACTGCTCCGAGACGTCCACGGCGCGCACGTCGATGCCGGTGAGCTGCGCGTAGTCCTTCTCGACCTGCTCGGCCTCGCCCGCGCGGAGCAGGCCGTGGTCGACGAAGACGCAGGTCAGCTGGTCGCCGATGGCGCGGTGCACGAGCGCCGCGGCCACGGAGGAGTCGACGCCGCCCGAGAGGGCGCACAGGACCCGCTTGTCGCCGACCTGCTCGCGGATCGCGGCGACCTGCTCGTCGATGATCGCCGAGTTCGTCCAGTTCGGCTTGATGCCGGCGATGTCGTGCAGGAAGTGGCGGATCACGGCCTGGCCGTGCGGAGTGTGGGCGACCTCCGGGTGGTACTGGACGCCCGCCAGGCGCGCCTCCAGGTTCTCGAACGCCGCCACGGGCGCGCCGTTGGTGCGGGCCACCACCTCGAAACCGGCGGGGGCCTCGGTCACGGAGTCGCCATGGCTCATCCACACCGACTGGTGCTCGGGGAGGCCTGCAAGGAGCTTCGACGGGCAGAGCACGTCGAGCTCGGTGCCGCCGTACTCGGAGAGCCCGGTCCTGGCCACGGTCCCGCCCAGGGAGGCGGCCATGGCCTGGAAGCCGTAGCAGATCCCGAGCACGGGCACGCCGGCCTCGAACAGGGCGCGGTCCACCTGCGGGGCGCCTTCGGCGTACACGCTCGAAGGACCGCCCGAGAGGATGATCGCAGCCGGCTCCTTGGCGAGCATCTCGCTCGCGGGCATCGAGGAGGGCACGATCTCCGAGTAGACGTTCGCTTCGCGGACGCGCCGCGCGATGAGCTGCGCGTACTGCGCACCGAAGTCGACCACCAGCACCGTTTGTCGCATGACACCAGCGTAACCGGTAGTCGGCCTCACACTGGAAGGCGCGGCTACCCTGATGACGTGCTCAACCCTGGGGTCCGCGAATCGTTCCGCCGGGTCGGCCGGGACCTGCGGTCATGGACCCCGGGCGAGGCCGTTCCGGTGCTCGCGGTGCGCGCTGCGTTCGGCATCGCCGCCGCCATGAGCGCCGTCGCCCTCCTCGACCACCCCTCGTGGGGGCAGGCCGCGGTCATGGGCGCGTGGCTCGGCGGCGTCGCGATGCTCACCCCCGGCACCCGCACCGGGCCCTCCCTGCCGCTGCTGATCGGCGCGGCCGGGTCCCTCGGGGTCGTCCTCGGCTCCATCGGCGACCCGGTCGTGCTCATCGCCGCGGCGGCCGCCTACGCGTTCACGCTCACGTTCATCGGCTCGGTCACCCACATCGCGGGCGTCACGTTCACCGTGTCCGGCATCATGTTCTTCCTCGCCGACCACCTCACCGCCCACGCCGGCGTCCTCATCGCCGCGCTCGCGGTCGCGGCGGGCGGCGCCGTGCAGGCACTGACGGCGCTCCTGCCGCCGTACTACCGGTGGGCCGAGGACCGGCGCACCCTCGCCGACGCCTGGCTCGCCCTCGCGGCCGAAGCGGACGCGCTCGCCGCCGACCCGAACGCGCCGTTCCGCACCGAACCGCTCTTCGAGGCCGCGCAGGAACTCGACCGCCGCCGGGCCCTGCCCGCGGCGATCCTCGAGGCGCGCCGCCAGATCTACGCCGTCTCGAGCGCCATCGGCCACACCGCCTCAGCGCGCGCCCGCGCCGACGCGCAGGACCGCGACACCGTCGAGTTCTACTCCGAAGCGCTGGAGCTCGCCGCCCGGCTCCTCGGCCACTTCGCCGAGCAAATCACCTCCCGCAGCCCCACCGAACTCGACTGGGACGCACTCCTCGACGGCCTCTCCCAGAACCCCATGGCCACCGCCACCGGCACCATGCCCACCGAGATCGGCGGGCTCCTGCGCACCCTCCACGACACCGGCGGATTCGCCGAACGCATCACCGCCGGCGGCGACGACGTCATCGCCGACCCGGCCCTCGCACACGCCACCAGCACCGCCCGCCAGGCCCTCGGCCAGCTCCGGGCCCGCCTGCACCGCCACGACCCCGTGATCCACCACGCGCTCCGCCGCGCCGGCGTCATCGCCCTCGCCATGGCGATCGGCCTCGCCTGGCCCACCGGGCACGGCTACTGGATCCCGCTCACCGCCTGGCTGGTGCTCCAAGCCGACTTCGCCGGGACCCTCACCCGCGGCGTCACCCGCGCGGTGGGCACCACCGGCGGCGTCGTCCTCGCCTCGCTCCTAGGGATGCTGCTGCCGCAGGACCAGCTGTGGCTGAGCCTCATCGTGCTCGCCTACGCGCTCATCGCCTACCTGACCCGGCCGGTCTCCATGCTCGTGTTCGCGGCCGCCGTCTCCGGGTTCACCGTGTTCCAGATCGACCTCTCGGGCGAGAGCCCCATCGCCGCCGCCTTCGACCGGGGCGCGTGCACCCTCGTCGGCGCGGCGCTCGCGATCGGCTTCTACACGCTCGCCCCCACCTGGCAGACCCGCCGCCTCGGCGACCTCCTCGGCGACCTCGTCGACGCCTACCGCGACTACGCCCGGCTCTCCCTGGACCGCCAGGCGCACCCCGCCGACTACGACCGCAAGGTCATGCACGCCGCCATCGACCGCATCCGCGCCCGCCGCGCCGCCCTCACCAGCGCCGCCGACCAGGCCAAGGCCGAACCGGTCGCCGGACCGGGCCCGCTCTCAGCGGACGCACTCGGCGCAGAAGCGGCACTGTCAAGGGCCGCAAGGGCACTCGTGGCCGTGAATGCGACCCTCGGCCGCGAAGCGAACGCGAAGGGCCTCGCAGGCGTCGACGCGTTCGCGGACTCCCTCGACACCGCCTACCTGCGGCTGGCCGCGCTGGCCCGCGGCGACGCCCCGCCGCGCGGCATCGACCTCAGCGACGCCGTACAGCGCCTCGACTTCCGCCTCGCGGCCATCGAGGACCGCGACACGCGGACCCGGCGCAGCGTCCTGCGCTGGGAGTCCGACAACGTAGTGGAGGCCCTGGACGACGCGGCCCTGCTCATGGCCGGCTGGAACCAGACCTAGAAAAGGCCCTAGAAGAGCGCGGCGCGGGCCCGCTGGATCGCCGCTTCGGCTGCCGCGCGCTGCTCCTCGGTGAGCTTCGACTCGAACTCGAGGAGGTCGAGGCCGATCACCTGCAGCTGATCGGGCAGGTGCGTGTCGTTCGGCAGCCGCGGCACGGGACGCCGCGGCTGGCCCTCAGCATCGGCTGCGAGGTCAGCGAGGGCCTGGACGAGGGCGTGCATCGCCCCCGCCCTCGAAGACCAGCGAGCGGGCGACCAGTGGCGCGTGCCTTCGACGACACGCCCGATCGCCCGCTCGAGTGCAGTGCTCAAAACCGTGCTTCCGCGGCTAGTCGCCCTGGAAGTAGGACATCAGGCGCAGCAGGTTCCAGTACAGGAAGATGAGGCCCGCGGTGAGGCCGAAGGCCCCCGCCCAGGCGTACTTCTTCGCGGCGCCGTTGTTCGCGGCGTACTCGATCATGTCGAAGTCGAGGATGAACGAGAACGCGGCCCACAGCGTGATGCCGATCGCGATGATCCACTGGAGCGCCGAGACCGACTCGCCGGGAGCGGCGAACAGGCCCAGGTCCATGCCGAACGCGCCCGCGACGAGGTTCACCATCGTCAGGGCGAAGATGCCGATGCCCGCGCCGACGATCACCTTCGTGAACATCGGCGAGTTCTTGAGGATGCGGAACTTGTACAGCGCCAGCATCGCGCCGAACACGAGGATGGTCGCGAGGAGCGCGTTCACCACGATGCCCGGCCACTGCTGCTCGAAGATCGCGGAGACGCCGCCGAGGAGCAGGCCCTGGCCGATCGCGTACGCGAACGCCACGAACGGGTTCGTCACCGGCTTGAACATCGAGAAGATCATGATGCCGAGGCCCACGACCATGCCGATCGTCCCGAGCATCATCGCGGTGCCGATCGCGTCGGTGTCACCGGTCGCGATGCCGTCGGCGACCATCGAGTACGTGAGGATCGCGGCCACGAACGTGGCGCCCACGAGCGCCACCGTGCGCACGATGACGTCGTCGATCCGCATGGTCGCAGCCTGCGGAGCCTGGGTCATCTGCCCGTAAGGCCCGTACGCGGCACCCATGTGCTGCTCGTTGTACTGGGTCTTCACCATATTTCGAAGGGATGAGTTCCTGCTCTGCATTGCCATGACCTGCGGTCCTCCGTTGGAATTTCAAGGGTGATTCCGAGCTTATCCGGTCACTGCCTCAAACACGACACAGCGGCGGAGCATTCCCATGCTCCACCGCTGTGAATGTACTCAGACAACTAGGAGATCACTGTGACCCGACCCAGTTCGGGCGCCTGGAGGGGCGCCGCTGCGGTGCCGAGCTCGGCGATGTAGTCCTCGAACGCGTCCACATCGAGCTCACCGAAGAGCGTGTTCGTGCCTTCGGTGAACGCGGTGAACGAGTCGCCGCCTTCGGCGAGGAACGAGTTCGTCGTGACCCGGTAGGTCTGGTCGGCGACGATTGGCTGGCCGTTGAGCATGAGCGAGTCGGCCACGATCTGGTCGGTGCCGGTCCTGGTCTTGTCCCATGTGTACGTGAAGCCCTCGGAGACCTGCAGGAACAGGGTCGTCGTGCGCCCGCCCGGGATCGGGAGCTGCTGCTGGAGCGCCTTGAGGAGCTGTGCGCCGGTCATGTCGAGGGTGACGACGTAGTTGTTGAACGGCTGCACGTCGAAGACCTCGCGGTAGGAGACCTCGCCCGTGACGCCTTCTTCGAGGAGGAGGTCGTCGCGGACGCCGCCGGGGTTCATGAGGGCGATCTCGGCGCCGCCGGTGTCGGCGTCGGCGGTGTTCCACAGCTGCGCGTCGGCGATGAGGCTGCCGAGCGGGAACTCCTCGGCGCGGGTCTGGCCGCGCTTGATGTCCTCGGCGATGTAGCCGACCAGGCGGCCGCCCGCCTCTTCGGCGGCGGGGCCGTACTCGGCGATGATGTCGGACTGGGCGTCGTCGGACTCGAAGGCGTCGAGGTCGACGTCACGGGTGACGACGGTGTTCGAGCCGTTCACCGAGGAGCGCACGATGTCCTTGGTGCGCCGGTCGTACGTGGCGTCGATCTGGGTGAACACGCGGCCGTACGAGGACGCGGAGGTGACCATGCGCGGGTTCCCGGCCGGGTCGGGCACCGAGCACACGTACTCCTGGTGCGTGTGGCCGGTGACGAGGATGTCCACGAGCGGGGTCATGGTCTCGGCGATGTCCACGATGGGGCCGGACATGCCGACGCCGGAGCCGTCCAGGGACTCGCACTCGTGGCCGGTGTCGCCGGCGACCGGGACGCCGCCTTCGTGCAGCAGGACCACGATCGAGTTGACGCCCTTGCGCTTGAGCTCCTTCGCGTAATTGTTCGCGGTCTCGACCTCGTCGAGGAACTCCAGACCCTCGATGCCGGACTTCGAGACGATGTCGCCGGTGCCCTCGAGGGTCATGCCGATGAAGCCGACCTTGACGCCCCGGCCGAAGTCCTTGACCCAGTACGGGTCGAGGACCGTCTTGCCGGTGGCCTCGTCGACGACGTTCGCGCCGAGGTACGGGAAGTCCGCGCCCTCGAAGTCCTCGTCGCCCTCGATGATGCGGTTCAGCTCTGGGAATCCGGCGTCGAACTCGTGGTTGCCGACCGAGGAGACCTCGACGCCCATCGCGTTGAGCGATTCGATCGCCGGCTCGTCGTCGAAGATCGCCGACATGAACGGGCTCGCGCCGATGAGGTCGCCGGCGGCCACAGTCGTCGAGTAGCGCTCTCCCTCGCGGGCCTGCTCGAGGTGGGCCGCGAGGTACTCGGCGCCGCCTGCGGGGACGTTCACGCCGTCCACCGGGTACGTGTCGCCGGAGGAGGCCTCGACGTGGCCGTGGAAGTCGTTGATCGCCAGCAGCTGCAGGTCGATCTCGCGGCCGTGGCCGGACTGGCCGGCATTGGCCGACCACGCGCCGACGGCGAACGTGGTCGCGGCGAGCGCGACGGCGGCACCCGCCGCTGCGAGGCGCTTGTGTTCAGGCTTCATTGCTCTCCAGGGACTTGACGGGGGCTCGGGGGACGGCGGGCGCAATCGCCCGATTGTGATCCAATCATGGGACGATTGCGCCCGGGTCAACTGAACATAACGGCTTCACAAAGCCGAGGTCAAGGCCCGATGAAAGTGCTAGCGGGGCTTGCGCTCCTCGATGCGCTTCATGACCCGCGCCGCGACGGCCTTCATCGCGTCCACATCGTCCTGCGTCCACTCGTGGGTCTTGTTGTCGATGACCCACACGGTGCCGATGGTGTGCCCGTCGCTGTCGACCAGCGGCGCGCCCATGTACGCGCGAATCCCCAGCGCGTCCACGACCGGGTTCGTCGCGAACCGCGAGTAGTCCATGACGTTGTTGAGCGCCATGGCCTTCTCGCGTGCGACCACGTGCACGCAGTAGCCGGCCTCGGCCGGCATCTCGCGCCCGATCTCGGGGTCCTTGCCGTCCACGGACTCGGTGCCCGGGCCCGCGATGCCGGGGAAGAACTGCTGCTGGCCCTCGCCGACGAAGTTGACGCCGGACCAGGTCGCGCCGGTCAGCTCCAGCAGCTCCTTCGCCACGTCGTCGTACTCGGGGTCGGCCTCGGGGAGCGCGCCCCAGTACTGCAGCTTCGCGGCCCGCTTGGTGCCGTCGGGGTCGCTCGGGGTGATGGTGAGGCGGAACTCGTGTTCGAGGTCGGTCATGCTGTTCTCCTTATCGGGCGACCGTGGTGGCGGTCGCTATCAGGTGCTTGGTCAGGGTGACCAGCACCAGGGTGGCGGAACGGGGATCGCGGGCGTCGCAGGAGACGATCGGGACGTGCGGGCCCAGGTCCAGGGCGTCGCGCACTTCCTCGGGGTCGTAGTGGAACGCGTCGTCGAACACGTTGACGGCCACGACGAACGGGGTCTTGCGCCGCTCGAAGAAGTCGAGGGCGTTGAAGCAGTCCTCCAGGCGGCGGGTGTCCGCCATGACGACCGCCCCGAAGGCCCCGTCCGAGAGCTCGTCCCACATGAACCAGAACCGGTCCTGCCCGGGGGTGCCGAACAGGTACAGGATGTGGCCCGCGTCGAGGGTGACGCGGCCGAAGTCGAGGGCCACCGTGGTGGTGGTCTTCGCGCCCACTCCGGTCAGGTCGTCGACGCCGATCGAGGCGGTGGTGATGGTCTCCTCGGTGCTCAGCGGCTCGATTTCGGAGACCGCGCCGACGAAGGTGGTCTTCCCGACCCCGAAGCCGCCTGCGACGAGGAGCTTGATCGCGGTGGGGACGGGTGGCGAGGGCGCCCGGTCAGAGTCGCCGCTGTAGGCCATTGAGGAGTGCCTCCAAAAGGTTCAAGTCCGTGGGGTCCAGGGCGGTCTCGGGCGCGTGCGCGGTGACCGCGCCGTACTCCACGAGGTCCGAGAGCAGCACCTTGATGACCATCGCGGGGAGCCGCAGGTGCGCCGCGATCTCCGCGACCGACACCGGTTCGTGGCAGAGCAGGAGCACGGCGGCCTGCTCGGCCTCCAGTTGCGAGGGGCGCATCCGGCCGGTCGACCGGACCAGTGACAAGAGGTCGAACGCCGCGGTCGGAGTGGTCCGGCCGCCGCTCACCGTGTACGGGCGCACCAGCGGCCCGGCATCGTCGTCCAGCAGGCGCTCCTCCTCGAAACGGGGCATCAGCCCACCATTTCACCGTTGGCCGAGTAGGCCCGGCGCATCGGCGTCTCCAGGTGCGGCCGAACGCTCTTCACCAGCACCGACATCTCGTAGCCCACGGTGCCCGCGTCGGCCTCCCGGCCCGCCGTCACCGCCAGGACCGCGCCGAAGCCGGCCGTCGAGACGAACAGCAGCGTGTCGTCCAGTTCCGCGACCACCTGGCGGACGGGACCGCTGGAGCCGAACTGCGCCCCCGCACTGCGCGCCAGGGAGAACATGCCCGACGCGATCGCCGAGAGCTGGTCCGCCTGGTCCACGCTGAGGCCGTGGTAGGCCTTCTTCATGCCGTCCGAAGACAGCAGGAGGGCGCTGCGGGCGTGCGGGACCTTCTTGATCAGGCCGGCCAGGAGCCAGCTGAGATCCGATGCCGCCGCAACCTCGTCGCCTGCCATTAGGACTCCTCATTCGTCGCTTGGTGTTCCGATGTGGGGATCGGGGCTTCGTCGTAGCCGCCCGCCCGGTGCTGGCCCTGCTGGAAGGCCTTCATCAGGCCCGGGTCGTGGCCGGCGTCGGGGGCGCGGTGGCCGTTGCGGGGGGTGGTGTCGCGGAGCTGCGGTGCGAGGTGGGACTGCTTGCGGCGCTTGGGGAGGTCGGGTCGTTCGCCGTTGAGGGGCCGGGGCTCGTCGAGGACGGGCATCTCCTCGGTGACCGGCAGGGCGTCGGTCTTCGCCGGGACCGGGTCCATGCGGGGCGCCGGGAGCGCGCCGGTGTGGTGGCCCGTGCCCGCGGTGGGGAGCGCGCGCATCTGGACGACCGGGGGCTTGGGCTCCGGCGCGGCCGCGATGGCCGCGGGTTCGGCGGGCTTCGGGACGTCGCCGAGGAGCTCCTCGGGGATGATCATGACCGCCTGGGTGCCGCCGTAGATGTTGCCCTGCAACTGCACCGTGAGGTGGTGCTGGTGCGCGAGCGAGGCGACGACGTAGAGGCCGATGCGGCCGTCGTCCAGCAGGGCCGCGAGGTCGGTGTTCTCGGGGTCGGCGAGCATCCGGTTGTACTTGTCGCGCTCGGACTGCTCGACGCCCAGGCCGCGGTCCTCGACCTCGACCGCGAGGCCCGTGCGGACCCGCGAGACGCGCATCAGGACGGTGGTGTTCGGGTCGGAGAAGACCGTGGCGTTCTCGACCAGTTCGGCCACGAGGTGGATGAGGTCGGCGACCGCGTGGCCCTGCACGGTGCCCTTGATCGGGAGCACGAGCTTGACCCGATGGTACTGGTCCACTTCGGATACTGCGGAGCGCAGGATCTCGTAGACGTTGATCGGGCGGCTCCACTGCCGGTGCGGGGTGGCGCCCCCGAGGACGGCGAGGTTCTCGGCGTGGCGGCGGATGCGGGTCGCCAGGTGGTCGACGAGGAAGAGCCCCTTGAGGAGGTCGGGGTCCTCGACCTGCTTCTCCAGGTGGTCGAGTTCGATGATCTCCTTGTGCACCAGCGGCTGGATGCGCCGGGCGAGGCTCACGAAGATGCCGACCTTGGCGTGCGCGGCGAGTGCGGCGGGCGCGGGAGGCGGCGGGGGCGGTGCGACCGCCGGGCGCTGCGGCGGCGGGGCGACCATGCGCGGCTGCTGGACCGGGGCCGCGGTGATGCCGCGCGCGACGATCGCCTCTGCGGCGGCGCGCAGGTGGCGGGTCTCGGCCGCGAGCTGGCTGATGGCCTCGTCGGTGGTGGCGGCGATCTCGCCGCCGGAGGGCAGCGGGACGGACCAGCGCTGTTCGATGGGGCGGTTGCGCTGCAGGTCGTCCAGGGCCTGCCAGACCTTGTAGTGCGTCTCCACAGTGGATCTACGCACGGAGCCGATGCGGCGGCCGAGGTCGGCGTCGATCTTGGTGGCGGACATGAGGGTCAGGTAGCCGACGATGAGCAGCAGGACTGCGGCCGAGGCGTAGACGACGGGGGCGAGATCCGACTCCCCTTGGGAGAGGAAGACGGCGACGCCCGCGCCGGCGACCACGGCGGCGCAGAAGGGCAGGAGGCCCAGGCGCAGCAGGCGGGCCTTGAGGTCGGGCCCACCGGAGTCCGGAGCGTGGGGGGCTTCGGGGTGATAAGTCTGGGTTGTGGTCCGAGATGTTTCGGGCATCGCCATCCTTACGACACAGGCCTATCGACACCGTGAAATCGGAAAGATTCAGAACTATTGCAGCACAAGGGGAATCCGGGGAACCATACCGACCGGTCCGCCAGAAGGGTACCAATGCTCAGCTACTGGATAGCACGGCTTCCCTCGAACAGTCAACAGTCGCAACCCGAACGGGCACCCAGGCGCTGGTCGCACGCATGGCACGGGCGCCCCACCACCGCCCGACCCCGCGTGCCCGAGACGGGATTTGAACCCGCAAGTCTCACGACGGCCGGTTTTAAGCCGACTGTGTCTACCAGATTCCACCACTCGGGCCCGTATGACGCCACGCTAGCGGGAATCCGAGCGTGATGGACCCCCCAAGTTTCCCGCCCCACGCGTTCACCTGAGGGAACATCGAAGTGTCGTGATCCCGACACTTGCCGGTCGACTTCCCTTGCGGTTCAAGCAGCACCGACAGGCGGGAGTGCTTCCATTGTCCCACTTCGACTTTCGGCGCGTAGTACACAAAGTCCAAGCGGCAGCGACAAAGAGGCAGTAAGAGGCGCAGGTCGAACTGCGGTCGGCGGCTTGCGCAGTGGGACCGCCAGGTCCATTATGGACGACACTTCACCCTTTAGAGTGATGCCACCACCTCCCAAACCTGTCATCATTGACATATAACCGCCACACGAACAATCGGATAACTCCCGAGGGGGTGAGCAGGATGAACGGCAAAGATCGAAACTCACAGGCAGCGGCCCTGCGCCCCCGGATCGATTCCCTCACCTCCCAGCTCTGCGCAGTCGAGGCCAATCTCCTGCAAGCAGTGATCGCCTACACCTCCCAAGGGCTCCACAAAGAATGCGACGGCTTCTCCGGCATCCGCGATTGGATCAAGGAGTCCTTCAGTCTCAATGAGGCATGCGCGGGCCAGATCGCCTCCATTGCCCGCCTCTCTCCCAAATTCAAGCACCTCACCGAGGCCGCCCTCTCCGGCTCTGCACGCATCGACGCCATCGCCTACGCCATGCGCCGCATCGAACGAGAAGGCCTGGCCGTGTACTCCCGGGTGCCCTACCCCGCCCCGGTCGAGTCCCCCTACGGCGAGGTGCTCTGCAGGACCCCCGAGGAGCTGATCCGGGAGTACTGCATCCACTCCACCCGCGCCGAACTCGCCGAGCACCTGGACCGCATCTGCGCCGAGCTCTTCGACCAGCAGTCGCTCCTCGACGAGCTGAGCCAGCAGTCCCTCGCCTGGCTGGAAGTCAACCAGCGCCCGGATGGCATGTGGGACATCGAAGGCCTGCTCACCGATGACACCGGGAAGCTCATCAGCAACGTCCTGAAGACCGCCGTCCCGCCTCCCCGCAAGGACGAGGCCGACGTAGACGGCCTGCTCCCCCGCGCCTCCGGTCGCAATGCCGAAGCGCTGCACCAGATGGCAGCGGCCTACGGCACGGACCCCGCGGCCCCCAAGCGCCACGGGCACACCGCGACCCTGAACCTCACCTGCGACCTCGCGACCCTGCGCGGCGAGAAGACCGGTCGCCTGCCCATGCTCGACGGCAAGCCGATCGCCGTCGCCAAGGCCCGCCTCCTCGCCTGCGAAGCCGGGATCATCCCCTCGGTCTTCGACTACAGCACCGGCGAAGCAATCGAACTGGGCCGCGCCAAGCGCCTCCCCAACACAGCCCTCCGCCACAAGCTCGAGCTGGAGCAGCCGGGCGGGTGCGCCTGGTCCGGTTGCCGGGCCCCGATCTCCTGGACCGAGGCTCACCACTTGGAGCACTGGGCCGACGGCGGTGCGACGACCGCCGAGAACCTGGTCCTCCTCTGCAGGTTCCATCACGGCCGCATACATACAGGCAAGTGGGACATTGCGAAGACCGGCCCCGGCCGGGTCGCCATCCGGCACAAGAGCACTGGCTGCACCGATGAGGAATGGGAAGCGGACCTCTTCAAGGACTTGCCGAACGGGCATGACTCCTCGGAATGGTCGCCTACCTACCGGCGAGAGCTGACCGACTATGCCGCCTGGTACGCCCAGAAGAGCTTGGAAGCCACGATCATCAAGACTCGCGAGCGGTTCCGGGAACCCGTGGCCGCCAAGGAGATGGCACCCGCGGTGATGCGGGAAGACCCGGGCGATCCCCCGTTCTTAACCTGCCCTCAGCGGGCGACTGCTGAGGGGGAGCGCAGGTCGAAGCCAGCGCAGCCCGATTCCCAAGGGGGACCGGGCCCCTCAGCATGTCCGGTGTCGGAAACGGGGCCGTAGCGAACGCATTAGGAGAGATCCCGTCCGCAGGCCGCAGTGCGACCGGAGAAGGAGAACACCTCTTGTCGCCGCCCGCCTGAAGCCGGGCCGAGTCGAGCCGGAGGACAGCAACCGGCCCCGCCTCTCCCCTGCCTCGCTGTCGTTGCCAGGGTTGAACCCGCGGCCCGTCAAGCCGGAGGGCCGCAGAACAGACTGGCCCCTTCCCCTGCCTCGTTGTCGCTGCCAGCTTGAACCCGCGGCCCGTCAAGCCCGAGGCCGCAGAACAGGCTGGGCCCTCCCCTGCCTCGTTGTCGCTGCCAGCTTGAAGCCGGAGCCCGTCAAGCCCGAGGCCGCAGTCCAGGCCGACCCCTCCCCCCACCCCGTTGTCGCTGCCCGCAGTAGGGGGTGAAGGCCGTGCCACGGGTCTCTCAGCCGCGGTCCGGGTTCGCTTTGCCTGCGGATTTGGCGGCGTAGTAGACGGCCTCGCAGAGGTCGTCCACGTCGTCGTTGTCGCGCCAGTCGTCGAAGTCGGCGACGAAGACCATCTTCGCCTCGATCTGCCGGTCCCCCTTGAGCAGCTTGAGGACCCGCTTCCAGTCCGCCAGGTTCGGGTGGTCGTAGTCCCGGCAGGCCCCGGCCGGTTCGAGCAGGCGGATGGCCTGCTGCAGGGTCGCCGCGTCCACGTCGTACGAGTCCGAGCCGCCCTCGTGGCCGAGGATCACGGCCATGACCGCCGCGGGAAGCGCATGGTCGCCGGCGTTCTTGTGGCCGAACACCAGCTCGCCGGAGACGTCGTAGATCCCGAGCCCGTAAGCGGCAGGGACCTTCCAGCCGGGGAGGTCCGCAGTGAGCCGCTCACGGGCGGCGGCGATCTTCTCGCGGGTCTCCCACCGGTCGCCGAGTTCGGCGAGCAGGGCGGTCACGGTGGCCTTCGCAGATGCGGTCATGGCCGAAGTCTCGCACTGGAGGTCCAGGGCGCGCGAACCGACGACGGAGAAAGAGACGGGGCCGCCCCACCGCAGTGGTGGGACGGCCCCGGCACACGTGGTGCTAGACGAGCTGCTTCGGCTGCGCGTAGTGGCAGGCCGCGCGGGTCTGGCCCGCGTGGTCGGAGCGCAGGAGCGGTTCGATCTCGATGCACTTGGCCTGCTCCGCCGCGCTGAGCTCCTTGAACAGCGGGCAGCGGGTGCGGAATCGGCAGCCCGAGGGCGGGTTCGACGGGCTCGGCACGTCGCCCTGGAGGACGATCCGCTCGCGGGTCCGCTCCTTGCGCGGGTCCGGGAGCGGGATCGCCGACATGAGTGCCTGCGTGTACGGGTGGGCCGGACCGGCGAAGAGCTGGTCGGTGGTGCCCTCCTCGACGATCTTGCCGAGGTACATGACCGCGACCTTGTCGGCGATGTGCCGCACCACCGAAAGGTCGTGCGAGACGAACAGGTACGACAGCCCCAGCTCGTCCTGCAGGTCCTCCAGCAGGTTGATGACGCCGGCCTGGATCGACACGTCGAGCGCCGACACCGGCTCGTCGAGCATGAGGACGCGCGGCTGCAGGGCCAGCGCGCGGGCGATGCCGATGCGCTGGCGCTGACCGCCGGAGAACTCGTGCGGGTACCGGTTGCGGTGCTCGGGGTTCAGGCCGACGATCTCGATCAGGCTGTTGACCCGGTCGCGGCCGCCGTTCTTGAACAGGTTGTGCACGCGCAGCGGCTCGGCGATGATCTCGAAGACCGTCATGCGCGGGTCCAGCGAGGCCATCGGGTCCTGGAACACCAGTTGGAGGTCCCGGCGGATCGGCCGCATCTGGTTGCGCGAGAGCTTCGTCAGGTCGCGGCCCTCGTAGAGGATCTCGCCCGACGTCGGCGGGATGAGGTTCATCATCAGCCGCGCGGTCGTGGACTTGCCGCAGCCGGACTCGCCGACGAGCGCGAGCGTCTCGGTCTGGCCGATCTCCAGGCTCACGCCCGAGACGGCGTGGACCGCGCCGACCTTGCGCCGGAGGATCCCCTTGGCGCGCACGGGGAACTCCTTGACCAGGTTCCTCCCGGCGATGACCGGGTTCGCCGCGGTCTGCGGAGTGTCGAGCATCGCGTTCACTTCTCCTCCTCCTGAGCGTGCAGTGCGGCGGCCTCGGCTTCGGCGGCTTCGACTTCCGCTTCGACCGACAGGTCGGTGGCCACGGGCGCGAACACGTCGTCGGGGGCCTTGCCCTCGAGCTGGTCCGAGAAGTGGCAGGCCGAGACGTGCCCGGTGGGGCCGGTCGGCATGAGGGCCGGTTCGACCTCCGCGCAGATGTCCTGGTGCATCGGGCAGCGCGGGCGGAACGGGCAGCCCGGCGGCAGGTTGAGCATCGACGGCGGCGTGCCGTGGACGGGGGTGAGCCGGTGGCTCCGGTCCTCGTCCATGCGCGGGAGCGATCCGATCAGGCCCAGCGTGTAGGGCATGCGCGGCTCGTAGAAGATCTCGTCGACGGTGCCCTGCTCGACCGGCTTGCCCGCGTACATGACGAGGACGTCGTCGGTGTGCCCGGCGATGACCCCGAGGTCGTGGGTGATGAGGATGAGCGCGGCGTTGACCTCTTCGCGGGCCTTCTCCAGGGCCTCGAGGACCTGGGCCTGGACCGTGACGTCGAGGGCCGTGGTGGGCTCGTCGGCGATGATGACGTCCGGGTTGTTCGCCATGGCGATGGCGATGACCACGCGCTGGCGCATGCCGCCGGAGAGCTCGTGCGGGTAGGCGTCGACCCGCTGCTGCGGGTTCGGGATGCCGACCGAGTCGAGCAGGTCGATGCAGCGCTTGCGGGCCTCGGCCTTGTTCACGTCCGGGTAGTGGACGCGGATGGCCTCGGCCAGCTGGAAGCCCACGGTGTACACCGGGTTGAGGCTGGTCAGCGGGTCCTGGAAGATCATGGAGATCTTCTTGCCGCGGATTCGGGAGAGTTCGACGTCGCCGAGCCCGAGGAGCTCTTCGCCTTCGAGCCGGGCGGAGCCGGTGATCTGGGCGGTCTTGGGCAGGAGGCCCATGATCGCCATGGAGGTCACGGACTTGCCGGAGCCGGACTCGCCGACGATGCCGAGGCTCTGGCCGCGGCGCAGCTCGTAGGAGACGCCGCGGACGGCGTGCACGAGGCCGTCGTCGGTCGGGAACGCCACGTTGAGGTCGTTGACCTCCAGGACCATGTCGCCCTTGGAGCCGGAGGCGCGCTTGGCGCCGTTGGTGCTCACTGAGATGTTCGACATCGCTATCGCCTCACCATCGTCTGCCGCGGGTCCATCGCGTCGCGCAGGCCGTCACCGATGAAGTTGATGGTGAGCGCGATGAGGATGATCATGAGACCCGGGATGTAGAACAGGTACCAGTGCTCGTTGAACGCCGACGCGCCCGCGGCCTCGATGAGGAGGCCGAGCGAGGTGTCGGGGCTCTGGATGCCCAGGCCGAGGAAGGACAGGGTCGTCTCCGACAGGATGGCGAAGGCGATCTGCAGCGTCACCGAGACGATGATGACGCTCATCGTGTTCGGGATCAGGTGCTTCACGATGATGTGCCAGTCCGAGCCTCCCGCGGAGCGGGCGGCTTCGATGAACTCCTTCTCCCTCAGGGATAGCACTTCGGCGCGCACGGCGCGGGCGATCGAGGTCCATCCGAAGATCGCGAGGATGAACGCCATGTGGTACCAGCGGACGCTGGAGTCGATCGCGCCGGCGATCGCACCGGTGATGACGAGGAACGGGATCACGAACATGACGTCGAGGAAGCGCATCATGATCGCGTCGATCCAGCCGCGGTAGAACCCGGCGATGGCGCCGTAGAGCGCGCCGAGGACGGTGGAGCCGATGGCGACGACGAGCGAGACGTTCAGGGACTGCTTGGTCGCCTGCATCATCGCGCCGAGCATGTCGCGCCCGGCCTTGTCGGTGCCGAACGGGTGCTCCAGGCTCGGGGCGGCCCACGAGGGGATCTCCGAGTGGATCTTGTAGTCCCACTTCCACAGGAACGGCCCGAGGTAGGCGAACAGCACGATGAGCACGAAGATCACGAGGCTGACCACGGCTGCGCGGTGGCGGAAGAAGCGGCGGGCCACCATCTCCCACTGGCCGCGTTCCTTGCTGGTGATGGCTTCCGCGTCGAGTGAAGGCGCAGCGGATTTGTTACTCATAGCGGATCCTCGGGTCGAGCACGCCGTACAGGATGTCGGAGATCAGGACGCCGACGAGGACGACCAGACCGGAGATGAGCACGTAGGCCATGACGACGAACGTGTCGCCGGCCCGGATGGCGTCCAGGGAGTACACGCCCAGGCCGCGCCAGCCGAAGATGCTCTCGGTGACCATGGCGCCGCCCATCGCGCCGGAGAGGGCGAGGGGCGCGAAGGTCGCGACCGGGATGAGCGCGGTCCGGAGGGCGTGCCGGCGCATGACGGTGCGGTTGCGCACGCCTTTGGCGCGGGCGAGCCGCACGTAGTCGGAGTTCATGACCTCGAGCATGGAGGCGCGCTGGTACCGCGAGATCGCGGCGTAGCCGCCGAGCATGAGTACCAGGGTCGGCACGATGAGGTAGGGGATGGAGTCGGCGAAGACTTCCCAGCCGTTGCCTCGGAAGCCGGTGGAGCCGGAGCCGTAGGTCTGGAAGATGGTGGAGCCGAGGATCTTGTTCAGCTGCACCGCGCCTTCCTTGAACAGCGAGCCGAGCCAGAAGACCGGCATGGCCAGGAACAGGAAGCCGAGGAAGGTCAGCGTGTAGTCAGTGCGCGAATACTGCTTGACCGCGCTGACGACACCGGAGAGAATGGCGATGCCGATGGACGCGAGGGTCGCGAACAGGACCAGCCGGAGGGTGATCCAGAAGCGGGTGGAGATCTCGTAGCCGATGTCCATGGCGGAGCCCTCGATGGAGGGGCCCCATTCGCCCTTGAGGAGGCCGATGTCGCCGTTGGTGTCACCGATGCCGGTGAGCCAGATCCAGTAGCGCTCGGGGATGGAGCGGTCGTAGTACAGCGACTCCTCGAGGGCGTCGACAGTCGACTGCGGCACCGGCTCGCCGGTGGACTGCTGGATCTCGAACACCATGTCCTGGACGGGGTCGTTGACAGCGTCGACCAGGACAAAGCACAAGATAGTGGCTCCCAGCAGCACCGGGATCATCAGTAGGGTGCGCCGGATTATGAATACAACCATAATGCCTCGTTAACGGTTTCTCTGGTGGTGGACCGGCTCGCCTGCCGACCGGCCCGGCCGCGCAGCGACGCGGCTTCTCCTACGGCTCACTGACTCGCGTTCTGCGGCCGGGTCCGTGAGCCCCTGGCACTTGTTCTTCTAAAGCACTGCCAAACTAGTTCCGGTTCGCGGTGCGCCTGCGGCTCCGCTCGGGTTCTCCTCGAGTCACTCAGCGGCCACGCCCCACTCTGCAATGTTGTACGCGGCTCGCTGCTGCGACGCCCAATTGTCGCGGACGTTGACCAACCTATCGGAGACCATGACCGCGACCGGTGTGTCCACGATAGGCAGCGAGTAGGCGGCTTGGACGACCTGCTGGACGGCGGCGTTGGCGCGCACGGCGGCCTCGTCGATGTCGAGGGTCCCGTTGATCTCGCCGATGAGCTCGTCGAGGGCGGGGTCGGAGAGCCCGCCGAAGTTGGAGCCGGAGCCGGTCTCCCAGTACTGGGAGGCGGCGGCGACGAACACGGGCTCGGAGGACCAGCCGAAGGCGATCATGTCGAACTTGCCCTCACCGAGGACCGTGCCGAGTTCGGCGTCGGGGATGGACCGCAGGTCGACCTGGATGCCGAGGTCGGCGAGGTTCGCCTGGACGAGCTCGCCGGTGATGCGGCGGTTCTCCTTGGACTCGGAGTAGCGGAAGTCGAGTTCGACGGGCTTGCCGTCGGGGTCGCGCAGCACGCCCTCCGCGAGCTCGTAGCCGGCCTCGTCGAGGAGGCTGTAGGCGAGTTCGATGTCGCCGGTGCCCTGGCCCGTGGCCGAGAGGTAGTCCGTGTAGTGCTCGGAACCGTTGCGGAAGAGGTGGTTGCCCTTGCGCTCGATGTCGGACTGCACGTACGCGTAGGTGCGGGCGATGATGTTCTCGATGTCGATGGCGGTGAAGATCGCCTGGCGCAGCACGGGGTCGGCGAGGAACTCGTTCTGCGTGTTGAGGTCGATGTGCTCGAAGGAGGGCCCGCCCGCGACCGCGTACTCGAGGCCGTCGGCGCCTTGGAGCTGGGTGATGGTCTCGGCGGTGACCGAGAACGGGGAGGCGCCGTCGATCTCTTCGTTGCGCAGGGCGGTGACGATGTTCTCGAGGCCGTCGATGACGCGGAAGGTGACCTTGTCGAGGGTCACCTCGGTCTCCCCGGCCCAGTCGTCGTTGGGCACGTAGATGACGTACTCGCCGGCTTTGGCGTCGTCGATCTTGAACGGCCCGGTGGACCAGGTGGGCACCGTCTCGGAGAAGTAGTCCTCGGCGGCCTTCATGTCCTTCGGGTCGTTCTGCCAGTCGAAGCCCTGCGCCTCGGCCACGTGGGAGGGCGAGGAGAGGATCTCCTCGTACTGCCATTCGGCGGAGTGGTAGGAGTCCTTGTAGGTCACGGTGACCTGGGAGCCCTCGCCGGTGATGGACTCGACCTGGGAGCCGCGGGTGGTGTTGGCGGGGTCGCAGCCGTCGCAGAGCGAGGCGTCGCCGGAGGTGGCGTACCAGTGGTAGATGAAGTCGTCGACGGTGATGTCGGTGCCGTCGCCCCAGTTCGCGCCGTCCTTGAGGGTGTACTCGACGGTGACCGGGTCCTCTTTGACGAGTTCCGGGGCGGAGGCCAGGATGCCCTCGTTGAAGCGGTACTCGCCGCTGGGGTCGAACTGGCCGGTGTAGGGCCACATGCCGACGAGCGCGGCGCTCACGTACGCGTTGTTGCCTTCGGAGGTGGTCTGGTTCCAGGTGCCCCACGAGCCGTCGAGGGCCCAGGTGATCTCGCCGCCGTCGGCCCGCTCGCCGGCGTTGCAGCCGGCGGGGTCGGTGAGGCAGGCGTCGAGGCTGGACGAGGCGGACTCGTCACCCTGTCCGCAACCCGTCAGCACCAGGGCGGTGCAGGCGAGGGCGGCGACGGCCGCCTTGTGGTGTCGCTTCATGGTTCCTCTCGAAGGTTTGCGCCACCGACCGGCGGGAGCACCGAGGTGGGTTCGGGGCTCCGGGCCGTGCCGCCAGGCTCCTGTTCGGATCGGCGGCGGTCAGTGACGCGAGGTACAGCCTTCCACGGGAATCCCGGGTTTCGGACAACCGAACACGAGATGAGTTTCGTTCGTTATGTTCCCGTGACGTTCATTCCCTGAATGGCGGCGTCAAGTGGAAAATTCACTGTCTGCCTGCGCTAACTGCTGGCTCGCAAGCGTCGCCAGGAGGGATGACCCCGCCTCCGCTCGGGGGCGGCGGCCCGTCGCGGCGGTGCGACCGGTGCGGAGCGGGGTCCGCGAGGGGCGTCGACGGTCGTTCACGAGTGAGCGACACGGCCGAAACGCGAGCCCTTGAAAGAGGGAAGCGGCGAGGCCCGAAGGCCCCGCCGCTCGGCTCACTGAGCCCTTACTTGAGCTTCCACTCTGCGATGTTGAAGATCGGACCGGCCTGGGAGTTGCCGTTCACGACGGTGCCTTCGACCATGTTCTTGTTCCAGAGGTAGCTCTGGGGCTCGTCGAACAGCGGCAGCGTCAGCGCCCGGGCGACCGCGAGCTCCACGACCTTGTTCGCGGCCGCGGCGGCCTCGTCGATCTCGAGGGTCTGCGAGATCTTGTCGATCTCCGCGTCGATCTCGGGGAACGAGTACGAGCCGTAGTTGACCTGGGTCCCGAACTGCTGGGGCACGCTCGCCGCGAAGGCGGGGTTGCCGGACCAGCCGAAGATGACCAGGTCGAACTGGCCCTCGGTGAGCACGGTGCCGAGCTCGCCGCCGGGGATGGCCTGGAGTTCGATCTCGAGGCCGATCTGGGCGAGCTGGGACTGGGCCAGCTCGGCGATGGTGGTGCGGGTGGCGTCGCCCTCTCCGAAGCGGAAGACGATCTTCGGGACCTCGGTGCCGTCCTTCGCGAGCTTCTGCCCCTCGGCCGCACCGGTGTAACCGGCGGTCGTGAGGATCTCGGCGGCGGCGACGATGTCGCCGGAGCCCTGCTTGCTCGGGGTGATGTAGTCGACGAAGTAGGGGCTGTCCGGGCCGAAGAAGTGGTTGAGCTTCTGGTTGACCTCGGTGTTCGGGAAGACGCGGGCGATCGCGTCCGGCACGTTGATGGCGGTGAAGATCGCCTGGCGCAGCGCGACGTCCTTCAGCGGCTCGGAGTTCATGTTGGTGTCGATGTGGAGCCACACCGAACCGTCGTAGACTTCCTGGCCGATCGCCGGGTCGTCCGCGACCTTGTCGAGCTCCTCCTGGCTGAACTCGGAGGGCCAGGAGCCGGCGATGGTGCCCTGGCGCATCTCGGTGATGATCGACGGGGTGCCCTCGACGACCTGCATCGTGATCTTCTCGATGGAGGGCTTGACCGAGCCCTGGTAGTTCGGGTTGAGCTCGTACTTGATGTACTCGCCCATCTTGGAGTCGACCGGAATCCAGGGGCCGACGCTGACGTCGCTGAGGTTCTTGCCGAACCAGTCGATGGCCTGGCCCATGACGGCCGGGTCGGTCTGCCAGGTCGCGAAGCCCTCGGCCTCGGCGACGTGGCTCGGCAGGTAGACGGTGGCGCTGTAGAGCCACTCGAAGTCGAGGTGGCCCTCGACGTAGGTGACGACGATCTTGCCGGCCTCGGGGGACTCGATCTTCTCGATCTTCTCGCCGACCGCGACGGAGGCGGGCTGGGCGATGGCCTGCGGGGCGTGCTCCTCCTTGCCGGAGGTCGAGTACCACTGGAAGATGAAGTCCTCCACGCGGATCGGCTTGCCGTCCGACCACTGCGCGTTCTCCTGGAGGGTGTACTCCACCTGGAACGGGGCCTCGCTGATGACCTGCGCGTCGGCGAAGACGGCGTCGTTCAGGTGGTAGTCGCCGTTCTCGTCGAAGTCGCCGGAGGCGTTGCCGTCCATGCCGTAGCGCATCGGGAACATGGCCTGGTGGCCGTACGAGTTGTTGCCCGGCAGGGTGTTCTCGTTCCAGGACTCCCACGGCGAGGAGATAGCCCAGACGAGCTCGCCGCCGGCGCCGGAGCCGCCGTCGCCATCGTTGCCGCCGCACGCGGCGAGGGTGAAGGCGGCCGTACCGCCGATGGTCAGGCCGCCGAAAGCTCTACGGGTCAGAGCCATGAGTGTTCTCCTCCAGGTATCGATGCCGAGGGGCCTTCGCGAAGGCGCCGATGCCTCGCGTCCGGTACCCGAGCCCCGAGGGATCGGGTTGGGGAAGGCGTCAGAGGCGCCCTCGGCGATGTTGTGACAAACACTTGCACAGACGTGAGGGGATTGACATGGTCGCGGCCCCAACTGGAGTTTATTCGTGATGTATTCGTGACTTTGCGCCGCGAAGCCGGTGCCGGACATGGACCGTGGGGCCGATGTGGCATCGGCCCCACGGGGGAATTCACTGAATGATCAGGACGGATGGTGGCGAATTCGATACGGCTTCGAGCGGCCGTCCGTCCCGGAATGTGGTACTAGGGTAGGTGTTAGGGACGCTTCCACTCCCGGACGTTCCACAGCGAGGAGGCCTGGCTGGCCGGGTTCACTTCGACGCCCTCGACCATGTCGGTGTTCCAGAAGATCGCCATCGGGCTGTTGTACAGCGGCAGGGTGTACGCCTGCGCGACAGCCTGGGCGCTGATCTGGTTGGCGACCGCGGCGGCCTCGTCCAGGACCAGCGTGGCGCGGACCTGCGGCAGCAGCTCGTTGATGACCGGGTCGTTGTAGTTGCCGTGGTTGGAGTCCGACTCCGTCGAGAAGTACTGGTCGGGCGCGGTGGAGAACGACGGGTCCGAGACCCACGAGAAGACGACCATGTCGAAGTCGCCCTCCGAGAGGGTCGAGGAGAGCTCGTCGTCCCCGAAGCCCTTGAGCTCCAGGTCGATGCCGAGTTCGACCAGCTGGGCCTGGATGATCTCGCCGGTGAGCTTGCGGATCTCGTTCGAGGAGGCGAAGCGGAAGTTGAACAGCACCTGCTCCCCGTCGGGGTTCAGGAGCTTCCCGTCGCCGTTCGTGGTGTAGCCGGCGCCGGTGAGGATGGTCTTCGCCGCCTCGATGTCGCCCTTGCCGTAGTTCGCCGGGCCCGTGAAGTCCTGGTAGTACGGGCTGTTCTCGTTGAAGAAGTGGTTGCCGAGCCACGGGGCTTCGGTCCCGGGGAAGGCCCGCGCCTTGATCTCCTCGATGTCGATCGTGGTGAACACGGCCTGGCGCAGCGCCACGTCCTTGAGGAACGCGTTGTTGACGTTGATGTCGAAGTGCGACCAGGTGCCGCCCGCGTAGGACTCGTACTTCAGCTCGGGCTGGTCGTCGAGCGGCTGCATGAGTTCGAGGCTGAAGTCGTTGGGCCAGCAGCCCGCGATGGTGCCCTGGCGGAGCTCCGTGACCTGCGCTTCGATGCCTTCGACGACCTGCATGGTGATGTTGTCGAAGAAGGGCTTGGCCGAGCCCTGGTACTTGTCGTTGGGCACGTACTTGACGTACTCGCCGACCTTCCAGTCGACCGGCTTGTACGCGCCGACCACGACGTCCCACAGGTCGTCGTTGAAGAAGTTGACCGCGTCGCCCATGATCTCCGGGTCGGTCGCCCAGTCGGCGAAGCCGTTCGCCTCGGCGACGTGGCTCGGCAGGTAGACACCGCCGTTGAAGGCCCACTCGGGGTCGGTCGTGCCTTCCTTGTACGTGATGACGATCTTGCCCGGCTCGGGCTCTTCAATGCTGGCGATGTTCGCACCGGTAGTGCCGGCGGGGAGCGCCTTCTCCTGGTTGGCGTGCAGCGGGTCGCCGGAGGTGCTGTACCACTGGAAGATGAAGTCCTGCAGGCGGACCGGCTCGCCGTCCGACCACTGCGCGCCCTTCTTCAGGGTGAGCTGGATCTGCATCGGCGCCTCGCTGATCAGCTCCGGCGTGCCCTCGAAGATCGCGTCGTCGTAGAAGACGTTGCCTTCGGGGTCGAAGTCGTAGCCGACCTTGCCGACCGGGTTCATTGGCGTCGTGGCGATGTTCGTGGCGGAGGAGTTGCCGGTGCCGGTGTTGATGTTCCAGGCCGACCAGCCGGACGAGACCGCCCAGACGAGTTCGCCTCCGCTCTCGCTGCCGCTGTCGTCGTTGCCGCCGCATGCGGCCAGCATGAGGGCGGAAGAACCGCCGATGGTCAAACCGCCGAGTGCTCTACGAGTCAGAGCCATGAGTGTTCTCCTCCATAGGGTGTCCGGCCGAGGGGTTCGCCTGATGCGCCGTTGGGGGCTTCGTCGCCGTCACGGGGGTCGCGGAGGGGCCAGGCGGGCCGCTCGGCAGTGCTGGGAGCCACAGTGCCATGTATCACCTGGGAACACCACGCATCGGTACGAAGTTGCCTGAGCATTGTTACCGGACCGATACGCGACGGGGGCGGCCGTGCAGGCCGCCCCCGTTTCCGAACCCTTGCCCTACGCGGGCTTCCACTCCTGGATGTTCCACATCGGGCCCGCCTGGCTGTTGCCGTTGGGGACGATCCCGTCGAGGTTCTGGTTGAGGTAGACGACCGACTGCGGCTCGTCGAAGATCGGCAGCGTGAACGCCTGCGGCACGACCATCGCCTCGACGTCGTTCGCGAACTGCGCCGACTCGGCGATGTCGGTCGTGGAGCGCACCTTCGCGATCGCCTCGTCGAGGCCGTCGAGCTGGTACTTGCCGAAGTTCGAGGACGAGTCCGAACCGAAGTACTGCTGCGGCGCGGTCGTGAACGCGGGCGTGCCCGACCAGCCGTAGATGACCAGGTCGAAGTCGGCCTCGGAGAGGACCGTGCCGAGCTGGCCGTCGGGGATCGCCTCGAGGGTCACGTCGATGCCGATCTCGGCCAGATAGGACTGCACGAGCTCACCGGCGAGCGTGCGGGTCGCATCCCCTTCGCCGTAGCGGAAGTTCAGCGTGACCGGGTCGCCGCCGGGCGTCATCAGCGTGTCGCCGGTGGTGTAGCCCGCGGCCTCCAGCACCGCGTTGGCCGCGGCCTCGTCGCCCGTGCCCTGCGGCGGGTCGGCCGCGTTGAGCGCGTCCTCGAAGTAGTCGGACTGCTCGTTGAAGAAGTGGTTCGTGCGGGCCATGACCTCGGTGTCCGGGTAGGCCTTCGCGATGATGTCCGCGTTGTCGATCGCCGTGAACACCGCTTGGCGCAGCGCCTGGTCGGCCAGGAACTCGTTGTTCATGTTCGTGTCGATGTGGAGCCAGATCGAGCCCTCGTAGACCTCGGTCGTGACGGCGTCGTCGTCGGCGACCTTGTCGAGCTCCTCCTGGCTGAACTCCGAGGGCCACGCGCCGTCGATCGAGCCCTGCCGCAGCTCGGTGATGATCGCCTCGGTGCCCTCGACGACCTTCATCGTCAGCTTGTCCAGGGCCGGCTTGGTCGAGCCCTGGTAGTTCTCGTTGGGCTCGAACGTGACGAACTCGCCCGCGGACGCGTCCGTCGGCGTGTACGGCCCGGTCGACCAGGTCGGCGGGTTCTGGGTGAACCAGGTGGCGCTGCCGCCCATCTGGGCCGGGTCGGTGGCCCAGTCCGGGAAGCCGTTGGCCTCGGCGATGTGGGCCGGGTACATCGGCGTCTGGAAGTACTGCCACTCCGGGTCCAGATAACCGTCCACATAGGTCATCGTGACGACGTCGCCCTCCTGCTCGATCGAGGCGACGTTCGCGCCCCAGTCGGTGGAGGCGGGCAGGCACTGGGTCTGGTCGCAGTGCTCGGCACTGCCGGACATCTGGTGCCAGAGGTAGATGAAGTCGTCCACGTCGAACGGGTCGCCGTCGGACCACTGGGCGTTCTCGTTGAGCGTGTACGCCACCGTCATCGGCGACTCGCCGGTCAGCTCCGGGGCCTTCGCGAGGAGCGCGTCGTTGAAGACCCACTCGGCGTCCTGATTGAAGTCGCCCAGCGCGGTCGTCGCCGGAGACAGGGCCTGGTGCAGGTAAGAGGTGTTGCCGTCGGCCGTGTTCTCGTTCCACGACTCCCAGCCCGAGCTCACCGCCCAGGTCACGTCGGTGTCGCCGCCTCCCGATTCGCTGCCGCCGCCGCAGGCGCCGAGCGCCGCGGCGGCGAGCACCGCCGCTCCGGCGAGGGCGCTGGCCCTCGCTTGTGCAGGTCGCATATGACCACTCCCCCGTGTGTGTACATCCACTGTGGGCCGCAAAAAGCCCGCAATTGGATCATCGTTACACCTGGAAGGGCCGGTTTCGGGAAGTTTCGGACAAACGGCGTGGGACGCCGGCGCCTCAGGCCTCCATCTCGGCCGGGAGCGCTCGCGAATGGACGACGGTGAGCCGCGAGACGGCCCGCGTCAAGGCGACGTAGAGGTGGCGCAGGCCGACCCCTTCGATGGTCGCTCCGCCGGTGGCCGGGGCCGCGACGATCTCGGCCGGCTCCACCACCACGACGTGGTCGTACTCCAGGCCCTTCGCGAGGCTCGCCGCGACGAGCTCCACCCGTTCGGTGCCCTCCAGGAGCGGCCGCAGCAATGCGGCGCGTTCGTCGGCTGCGATGACGCCGACGAGGCCTTCCTCAGCGAGGGCGTTGTCGACCGCTTCGCGCACGCCCGCTTCGAGGTCCGCGGTCTCGATCCGGTCGTAGGAGCCGTCGGAGCGGATCGAGTGGGCGGGCGCGACGTCGACCCCGAGGTGCGGCAGGACCCGGTTGGCGAGGGCGATGATGACCGCCGGGACGCGGAAACCCGTGGTCAGCTCGGTGTGCTCGACCTGCTCCTTGCCGAGGTGGCGCATCTGGTCGTGCCAGGAGGAGGCCGCCCACGGGGTGGTGCCCTGGGCGAGGTCGCCGAGCACCGTGACCGAGCCCTTGCCGGAGCGGCGGGCGATCACCCTGCACTGCATCGGCGAGAGGTCCTGCGCCTCGTCGATCACGATGTGGCCGAACGACTCCGAAGGCTCACGCAGCCGCAGGTGCGACTCGATCTCGTCGAAGATGAGCAGGTCCCCCGGGGTCGGCTTCGCGGCCTTGCCGGTGAGGAGCGCCGCCTCGTCCTCGGTGAGGATGCCGCGCGTGGCGTCGGCACGGAAGGCCGCATCGCCGTAGAGCTGCTTCATCACCATTTTGGTGTTGAGCTTCGGCCACACCGCCTCCATGAACGCCCGCACCGACTCCGTGCGCTTGAGCTTCGTCGCCCACTTGCCGTCCGGGGAGTGGCCCGAGCGGATCTCGGCCTGGCGGCGCGCGCCCTGCACGATCGCGTCCTCCACCGCTTTGCGCCCGGCGGTGTAGGTGCGGGTGTGCTTGCGGGCGTTGGTGATCGCCTCGTCGAGGTAGCGCTGGCCGAGGCGCCAGCGCCAGCCGCCGTCGGCGATGAGGAGGCCTTCGTCGGGGGTGACGCCGCCGTCTGCGGCGGTGCCGACGCGGCCCCAGACGGCGCGTTCGCAGACGAGGGCCATGCGGGCGTCGTGCTTGACGAGGGCGGCTTCGTGGGTGTCGGCGGCGAGGGCGGTGTGGGCGCCGGTGAGCTGCTGGACGGTGACCTGCCAGACGGAGGATTCGCCGAGGGTGGGGAGGACGCCGGAGATGTAGGAGAGGAAGCCTTCGTTGGGGCCGACGACGAGGACGCCGGCCTTGTCGAGCTTCTCGGTGTAGTTGTAGAGCAGCCAGGCGGCGCGGTGGAGGCCGACGGCGGTCTTGCCGGTGCCGGGGGCGCCTTGGACGCAGAGGTTGACGGCGGCTTCGCGGCGGATGAGCTCGTCCTGCTCGGGCTGGATGGTGGCGACGATGTCGCGCATCGGGCCGGTGCGGGGGCGTTCGATCTCCTCGGTGAGGATGTCGGAGGCGACTTCTTCGCCGAGGAGGAGGTTCTCGTCCTCGAAGCCGGTGATGCGGGCGCCTTGGAAGCCGAAGCGGCGGCGTCTGGCGACGTCTTGGCGGTGGTGGGCGGAGGCGCGGTAGTACTGCTCGGCGAGCGGGGCGCGCCAGTCGATGACGAGCGGGTCGCCGTGCTCGTCGCGGATGTGGCGGCGGCCGATGTGGAAGTCCTCGCCGTCGTCCATCCAGATGCGGCCGAAGAAGAGGGCGATGTCGCGTTCGGTGAGGTCGGCGAGGCGGGGGACGGTGAAGTTGGCCATGACCCAGCCGAAGTGCTGGTCGGCGCCGACGTCGCCGATGCCGAGGTTCTTGCCGGATTCGTCGAAGTCGCCGGCGTAGGTGCGGTGGATGGCTTCGGTGACCTCGCGCATGGCGGCCATCTGGGCGCGGGCGTATTCGTGATGGTCGAGTTCGGCTTGGAGTTCGTTTTCGGACACAGCTCTTCTCCCGGTGGATTCGGACAGGATTGAAGCAGACGAACCGTCGAGCTTACTTGCGCCTGACCTGCGGGAGCAATTGATTTACGGCACTACCGGGCCGCGAGGGGCTTGACGTCGACGAGGCGGCCGTCGTCGCGGTGGAGGACCCAGCCGGTGCCGGGCGGGGCGGTGTCGGGGGCGTCGAGCGGGAGGGTGAGGTCGTGGCCGGCGAGGTCGTGGCCGTCGCGGGCGGCGACGGCGACGAGGAGTGCGGCGAGGACGATGCCTTCGGCGCAGACGACGGTGGTGCGGCGGGGGTCGGGGAGGGTGCGGAGTGCCTTGGCGGCCAGCCAGACCGCGGTGTGGGCGGCGCCGGGGAGCTTGGGGGCGGCGGCGCTGAGGTCCTCGGTGGCGGTGACGCGGAGGTCGAGGCGGCTGGCGAGTGGCGCGAGGGTGTCGGTGCAGGCGCGGGCGGGGCCGCTGAGGAGTGCGGTGGGGTTGTAGAGCTGGAGGAAGTCGGCGAGGGCCCAGGCGCGGCGCGACTGGGCGTCGGTGAGGGGGGCCGGTTCGGCTGCGGGGAGGGCGACGTGGCGCAGGAGGATGAGGGCGGAGAGCATCAGCGGCCCCCGTTCGCGCGGAGGCGGGACGAGGGCCGGGGTTCGGCAACCGGGAGACGCATATTGAAGATGCTTCATCCCTAAGTGAACTGTGGATGAACCCGAAGTTGAAGCGGAGGTGAACAGTCCGCAGCAGAGGCGTCGCTCCCGGCGACGCTTGCGAGCCGAATATTTGCTAGGGCTGGTAGCGGAGGTCTTCGTACTCGTCGTGGCGCTGGATCCAGCGGTCCACGAACGGGCAGGTCGGGTAGGCCTTGGTGCCTTTGGCGCGGAGGTCGTCGAGGGCGTGGCGCACGAGCCGGTCGCCCCAGCCCTGCCCGCGCAGGGATCGGTCCACTTCGGTGTGGGGCAGCACGAAGAAGTCCTCGCGCGGGAGGTACTCCAGGTAACCGAGCACGGTCCCGGCGTCGTCGCGCAGCTCGTACCGGTGCTCGTCGACATTCTCGACCACAGAAAGATCCGCCATGCGGCCAACCCTATCCAGACGCGGGGCCCGTCAGCGAGGATCTGGGGGCTCGCACACGTCCGGGAATAGCGAGCGAGACGAGTGCTGCGGCGGCGCAGATGCAGGCGGCGGCGGTGAAGACCTCGGCGTACTGGGTGGCGAGGGCCGAGTTGAACGCTTCGAGGTAGTCCGCTTGGAGCGCAAGGTACTCGGCTTCGGGAATGCCGAACGGCAGGGGCGTGTCGAGGTCGGCGGTGGCCTGCTGGAAGCGGTGGAGGCTCCAGGAGGTGAGGGCGGCGACGCCGATGAGCATGCCCATCATGCGGGCGACGACGACCGCGGCGGAGGCCGTGCCGTGGCTGTCCTCGGGGGTGGTGCGCAGGGCGGCGGAGGAGAGCGGGGCGATGGTGGCGCCGAGGGCGGCCCCGGCGAGGGCGAGGCCGGGTTCGATGTCGGGCACGGCGGTGCCGATCCACCAGTAGGCGGCTGCCGCGGCGGCGAAGCCGCTCACTGTGGGAAGGCGTTCGCCGAGGCGGGAGGCGAGGAACCCGCCGAGGAGCGCGCCGGCGGGCAGTCCGATGAGGAACCAGAGCAGGAGCAGCGCGCCGCCCGCGGCGTCGAGCCCGCGGAGGGTCTGGGCGAGCAGCTGCACGTCGACGAGGGTGACCATGAGGACGGCCCCCGCAGCCAGGCTCGCGGCGAGCCCGGCGGCGAACGGCCGCCAGGAGACGCCCGCGGGGTCGAGGAGTCGCGTGGAGGACTGCCACTGCTGCAGCCCGAAGAGGGCGAGGACGGCGACGCCCGCGAGGACGGTGGGCACGCCCCAGGAGGGCAGGACGGCGTGCTCGGGGTCGGGGTTGTAGAGCCCGACGGTGAAGAGCCCCAAGGCGACGGCGAGCAGGAGCCCGCCGAGGTAGTCGACGCGCCCGGCGTCCGGCCGCCGCTCGGCCTTCGGCAGGGCGTAGTGGATCGCCAGCATCGCGAGCACGGCGAGGGGCACGTTGATCCAGAAGATCCCGCGCCACCCGACGAGGGCGGCGACGCCCGCGCCGAACAGCGGCCCGATGACGGCCCCGAGTTCCTGTGCGGCGCCGACCCAGCCGAGGACGGCGGGGCGCCGCCGGGCGGCGAAGAGGTCGGCGGCGAGCGCCATGGTGACCGGCAGGAGGGCGCCGCCCGCGAGACCTTGGAGGGCCCGTCCGGCGACGAGGGGCCAGAGGTCGGTCGCGGTCGCGCTGATGACGGACCCGATGGCGAACGCGGCGAGGCAGGCGTGGATGACGGGCGCGCGCCCGAGCCGGTCGGAGAGGCGCCCGAGGAGCGGCATCCCGGCGGTGTAGCCGAGGAGGTACCCGGTCACGAGCGGCGTGGCCCGCTCGAGGTGGTTGACCGGGATGTGGAACTCGCCGATCATGTCGACGAGCACCGTCACCAGGACGTAGGCGTCGATCGAGCCGATGAGGACGGCGGCTCCGGCCGCGCTGATGGCGAGCCGGCGGCGGCCCGCCTCAGAGCGCTGCAGCTTAGGGCGCGTCAATCTGGACCGGTTCGTCGTAGTCGGAGAGGAGCAGCGTCACGGTCGCGTCGCCTTGGGAGAACTCGGCTTTCACGACGCGGGCGGTCTCCTGGTCGAACCAGACGGTGGCCTTGTGCCAATCCCCTTCGGCGGGGATGAGGGTGGCGAACGCGGCGGGGTCGAACTCGACGGCGTACCGGTAGGTGTCGACGCCGTCGAGGTTCTCGGTGTCCTCCGGTTCGGCCGAATCGACCGATTCCAGGAGGGTGGCGACGCCGGAGTCGGGGTCGAGGAGCAGCGTGGGGTCGTACGGGAGCATGTCGTCGCCGACCGGGATCTGCTGGAAGCCGCCGGTGGGTCCCTTGACCCAGGCGTCCTCGCCGATGATCACGTACTCGGCTTCGATGTCCATGCCGAAGGCCATGAGGATCCCGGTGCCCTGCGCGGAGCCGTCGGCCGTGACCGCCCCGTCGGCGGCTTTGATCTCGAGGCCGGGGACGTCGCCGTCCACGGCGAGGTCGAAGCGGACGGTCTCGACCTCGCGCATGGCGGCGGCGGCGTCGGGCATCATCTCGTCGGCGGGCGGCAGGTCCCCGCCGCCCGAGCAGGCGGCGGCCGCGACGAGCGCGAGACCGGCGGTGACCACGAGGGGTATCGATCGCATGAGCCGATCCTATGCCGTGCGGAACACCGGTGGGCGACCTCGACGCGGGCACCGGCGTGACCTGCCTCAGGCCGCTCAAGACCACAGCGGCCGTGCAGGATCCCGGTGTTAGTGTCGGCCGCAGGAAACCCCATGTGACACCCCGTGGAACGCCGTCGAAAGACTGCGCTGTCGAAAGGACACCCTGCCGTGCTCGCGAACCCCGTCTTCCGCTACCGCATGCTGACCCTCGCCGAGGGGTGGTCGTTCGTGCTGCTCCTCGTGTTCGGCTCGCTCCTGAGCCGCATCTCCGACATCGACCTCGTCATGCCGCTCGGGGCCCTCCACGGCGCCCTGTTCGTGCTCCTGGTCCTCGCGACCCTCTTCATCCGCCGCCGCCTCCAGTGGGGCCTCGGCACGACCCTCGTCGCCCTGATCTGCTCGGTGGTCCCGCTGGCGCCGTTCTTCTTCCACCACGCGAAGAAGGACGAGTTCCTGGCGGCCGAGCACGCCGCCGCCCAGCCGGCCTAGGCCCGCAACGCAAAAAGATCCGCCCGAGTCGAAACGACTCGGGCGGATCCGTGCTGTGCCCCCGGCAGGATTCGAACCTGCGACACCTGGTCCCGGAAACCAGTGCTCTATCCACTGAGCTACGGAGGCATGGCCTGACTGAACAGGCCGCCACGATGCTACCAGTTCGCGGGCGCGGGGTCGCAGCCGGTTTGGCCGGTGAGGATCACACCCGGGTGAGTGCGGCCGTTTCGCGGGAGGAATGTCGGACGGCGGGTCTAGGCTGACCCGGCGGAAACCTCCGAGCCTAGCTGACACGCTGGGGGTTCGGTGTTCAAAACCCCGGAAAACCGCAACATCTTGGGGCGACCCCGAGCACCGACCACTACATGTATGATTCTGCTCTGTCAGGTCGGTGCTGTCAGTTCCCGTTCCCACTGCGCGGGGAGGGCGGCGCCGCCGCGCCGCCGGCGCGATCTGCAGGAGATCGCACGCCGCGTCGCACGACCGCGCCGCACAACCACGACGCACCGCCACATCGCACAAGGACTCCGAGGGGATGCAGAGATGACCGGGCTCGCCACCACGCCATCCGCCACCACGACCGCACCGCAGCAGCGGGAACCCGAGCAGGGTCCCGCCGCCCGCATCGCCGAGCGCCTCCGCGTGCACGCCGCGGGACTGCCCGATGTGGACGCCGAGAAGGTCATCGCCCAGATCGAGGCGGGTCTCTGGCCCGGCGCGACCCTGCCGGCCCTGCGCGAGCGGGCCATCGAGATCACCTCGGCCACCGTCGCCTCCGAGCCCACCTACTCCAAGCTCGCCGCGCGGCTCCTCGCCGAGCACATCGCGGACGAGACCGCGGGCGAAGGCGTCACCTCGTTCACGACCTCCATCGCCGCCTCCAACGCCAACGGCCTGCTCGCGGACGACCTGGTGGCGTTCGTGAACGCCAACGCCGCAGCGCTCGACGCCGTGATCGACGAGGCCGCGGACGACCGCTTCGAGTACTTCGGCCTGCGCACGGTCTACGACCGCTACCTGCTGCGCCACCCCGAGCACCGCACCGTGCTCGAGCGCCCCCAGTACTTCATGCTCCGCGTCGCGTGCGGGCTGAGCCAGTCGGTCGAGGAGGCCGCCGAACTCTACCGCCTGCTGTCGACGCTCTCGTACCTGCCGTCGTCGCCGACCCTGTTCAACTCGGGCACGCGCCGCGCGCAGCTCTCCTCCTGCTTCCTGCTGGACTCGCCGAAGGACGAGCTGGACTCGATCTACGAGCGGTACAGCCAGGTCGCGCGGCTCTCGAAGTACGCGGGCGGCATCGGCATCGCGTGGTCGCGCGTGCGTTCGCGCGGCTCGCTGATCCGCGGCACGAACGGGCACTCGAACGGCATCGTGCCGTGGCTGCGGACCCTCGACTCCTCGGTCGCCGCCGTGAACCAGGGCGGCCGCCGCAAGGGCGCCGCGTGCGTCTACCTCGCCTCCTGGCACGCCGACATCGAGGAGTTCCTCGAGCTGCGCGACAACACCGGCGACAACGAGCGCCGCACCCACAACCTGAACCTCGCCAACTGGATCCCCGACGAGTTCATGCGCCGCGTCGAGGACGACGCGCAGTGGTCCCTCTTCGACCCGAAGGAGACCCCCGAGCTGGTCGACCTCTGGGGCGACGACTTCGACCAGGCCTACCGGGCCGCCGAGGCCGCGGGCAAGGCCAAGAAGGCCGTCTCGGCGCGCGAACTGTACGGGCGCATGATGCGCACGCTCGCGCAGACCGGCAACGGCTGGATGACCTTCTCCGACACCGCGAACCGCACCTCGAACCAGACGGCGCGCAAAGAGAACGTCATCCACCTCTCGAACCTGTGCACCGAGATCCTCGAGGTGACCAACGACTCCGAGACCGCCGTGTGCAACCTCGGTTCGGTGAACCTCTCCGAGCACACCACGCCCGAAGGCTTCGACTTCGAGCGGCTCGAGACCACGGTGCGCACCGCCGTCAAGTTCCTCGACCGCACCATCGACCTCGGCTTCTACCCGACCGCGGAGGCCGAGAAGGCCAACCGCAAGTGGCGCCCGATCGGCCTGGGCTGCATGGGCCTGGCCGACGTGTTCTTCAAGCTGAAGCTCGCGTTCGACTCAGAGGAGGCGCTGGCGCTCTCGACCGCGATCGCCGAGCGCATCGCGATCGTCGCGTACGAGACCTCCGCGGGGCTCGCCGCCGAGCTCGGGGCGCACCCGAACTTCGCGGAGACCCGCGCCGCCGACGGCGTGCTGCACATCGACCACTACCAGGACGCCCGCCTGACCCTCGGCGAGCGCTGGGACGCGGTCCGCGCCCGGATCGGCGAGCACGGCCTGCGCAACTCGCTGATGATCGCGATCGCGCCGACCGCGACGATCGCCTCGATCGCCGGCTGCGCCGAATGCATCGAGCCCGTGGTGTCGAACGTCTTCAAGCGCGAAACCCTCTCGGGCGAGTTCCTGCAGGTCAACCGCCACCTGATCACCGAGCTCAAGGAGCGCGGGATCTGGAGCGAGCAGGTGCGCCAGGCGATCATCGTCGCCGAGGGCTCCGTGCAGGGCGTCAAGGAGATCCCGGCGGACCTCCAGGAGCGGTACCGCACCGCCTGGGAGCTGCCGCAGAAGGCGCTCATCGACCTGGCCGCAGCGCGCACGCCGTTCATCGACCAGGCCCAGTCGCTCAACCTGTTCCAGGCCGCGCCGACCATCGGCAAGCTCTCCTCGATGTACCGGTACGCCTGGAAGTCGGGCCTGAAGACCACGTACTACCTGCGCAGCCGCCCGGCCACGCGCATCAACCAGACCACGGTCAGCGCGCCCGCCGCCACGACGCCCACCGAACTCGAGGTCGTCCCGGCCGACATCGCGTGCTCCCTGGAGAACCCGGAGAGCTGCGAGGCCTGCCAGTAGGACGTCGCAAGACGGGCGGGGCCTTCGGGCCCCGCCCGCACCATCCCCACGCCGCCACCCCGCCCACCGCAAACGAGAGAGGACCCGCCGATGCTGCTCGACCCGGGCATGAACCTGACACTGCGACCGATGAAGTACCCGGACTTCTACGAGCAGTACAAGGACGCCATCAAGAACACCTGGCACGTGGAGGAGGTCGACCTCGCGTCCGACCTGACGGACCTGAACGCGTTCACGCCCCAGGAGCAGCACCTCATCCACCGCCTCGTGGCGTTCTTCGCCACCGGCGACACGATCGTCGCGAACAACCTGGTCCTCAACCTGTACCAGCACATCAACTCCCCCGAGGGGCGCCTGTACCTGTCGCGCCAGCTCTTCGAGGAGGCCGTGCACGTCCAGTTCTACCTGACGCTGCTCGACACCTACCTGCCCGACCCGGAGGAGCGCACGAAGGCGTTCGACGCGGTCAACAACATCCCGTCGATCAAGCGCAAGGCCGACTTCTGCTTCAAGTGGATCGACTCGGCCTTCGACATGCAGGAGCTGAAGACCGCCGCGGACCGCCGCACGTTCCTGCTCAACCTCATCTGCTTCGCCGCGTGCATCGAGGGCCTGTTCTTCTACGGCGCCTTCGCCTACGTGTACTGGCTGCGCAGCCGTGGCCTGCTCGACGGGCTCGCCACCGGCACGAACTGGGTCTTCCGCGACGAGTCCTGCCACATGAACTTCGCGTTCAGCGTGGTCGACCAGGTGCGCCAGGAGGAGCCGGAGCTCTTCGACGAGCAGATGCACCGCGAGGTCGTCGCGATGATGGAGGAGGCCGTGGAGGCCGAGCTCCAGTTCGCCGAGGACCTCATCGGCGACGGCATGCCCGGCATGACCGTCAAGGACATGAAGTCGTACCTGGAGTACGCCGCCGACCAGCGCCTCGTGCGCCTCGGCATGCCGAAGCAGTGGGGTTCGGAGAACCCGTTCCCGTTCATGGCGCTCCAGGACGTGCAAGAGCTGACGAACTTCTTCGAACGGCGCGCGACCGCCTACCAAGTGGCCGTGGAAGGCAAGGTCGACCTCGACGAGGAGTTCTGATCTGAGGCCGCGGCGGCACGGCGAAGCGTGCGAGCCGTGATGTGTCCCGCTGCGGCGAAGGGCCCGGTACGCGAGGTACCGGGCCCTTTTTCGCTGCTTCGTCTTGTCGCTGCCCTCTCTCGAGGGCGTCCTAGCCGGCGTCGCGGACGAACATGGCGCCCGTGGCGTCCGTGCCGTCCTTCAGCTGGGCGACGCACTGGAACGTGCCGTCGCCGCCGACGTACACGTCCGTGGTCCAGTCGAGCGAGTCGCCGCCGATGAGCTGCGAGAGCGGGCCGCCTTCGGCCTGCGCGTTCACACAGGCGGCGGCGACGGTCGCGTCGGCTCGGGCCCCGGCGGCGTCGGTGACGCCTTCAGGGAGCGGGCCGGTCGCGTAGGCCTCCCACCGGTGGGCGGCGTCGCAGTCGGCGGCGGCGAAGTTCGCGTCGAAGCACGCGGGCTCCGAGACGCAGCCGACCCCTTCGGTCTGGAGCGTGCACGTGCTGACGTAGTCGCCCGCGTTGGACTGCTCCGCCAGGTCGGGGGTCTCCTCGCCGCCGAACAGCTTGATGCCGCCGAAGACGAGGAGGGCCAGGATGACCAGGGCGCCCGCGCCCATGCCGACGATGCGGCCGACGCTCGAGTCGTTGTCGCCCTCCTTGAGGCGGCGCTCGCGGCGGGTCAGGCCGGTCTCGTTGCGCGGCACGGGGACCGGCAGGCGCGAATCGTGGTCGTCGCGGCTCCCGCCGGAGGCGAAGGACTTCCACGCGGTGGTCTCGCCGCCGAAGTCGTCCTCCTGGCCCGCGGGGCCGCCCACGGCCGGGCTGACCGGCGGGTTGGGGAGGCGCGTGTTCAGGTCCGGGACGACCGGGGAGGTGAACGGCGCTTCGAGTCCGGCCGCGGCCGCGCGTACCGGCTGCGGTTCGGGGGTCCGGCCGCGGCGCTTGCCGGGGGCGAGCCGCAGCGTCGAGGGCGCGTCGGGGAACGCGCTCGGGTCGAGCTGGGCGTAGCCGGGGGGCGAGGCCGTGCGGGCCTCCTCCCGCGGCGGGGAGGAGTACGCGCCGAAGACGCCGACGCCTTGGGGCGCAGGGGAACTCGGCGGCGGGTCGTCGGTGACGCGGGAGAAGACCCCGGTTGAGGCCTCGGGGATGCTCGCGAGGAACTCGCGGAACTCGACCGCGGTCGGGCGCCCGCCGGGGTTGTTGATCAGGGCGGTGCGCAGCATCTCGAGGAGCAGCGGCGATATGCCGGGGATCGCCGGGATCGGCTGGTCGAACAGGGCCGCCACGTCGTTGATGTCGAGGACCCCGTCGACGGGGAACCGCGGCGGCGTGCCGGAGAGCATCGTGTAGAGCGTCGCGGCGAGCGAGTAGACGTCGGCGCTGGGGCCGACCTCGCGCATCTGGAAGACCTCCAGGGGCGCGTACGCGGGCGTGGCCATGGTCGAGACGGGCTCGCCCGGGCGGGGCGCGGCGATGAGGCTCGAGAGGCCGAAGTCGCCGAGCACGGCGTGGCCGTGGTGGTCGACGAGGAGGTTCGCGGGCTTGACGTCGCGGTGGACGATGCCGGCCTCGTGGGCGGCGGCGAGGGCGTCCGCGATGCGGATGCCGATCTCGATGGTCCGGTGCGGGGGGATGCGGGTGTGCCGGTCGAGGAGGTCGGCCACGGTGCCGCGGCAGCGCTCCATGACGACGTACGGGTTCGCCTGGTGGGTGAGGCCGGCGGAGAGCATCTTGACCACGCACGGGTGGCCGGAGAGGCGCCCGGCGGTCTGGACCTCGCGGCGGAAGCGCTCGCGGGCGTCGTCGTCGGTGAGCGGCCGGGCCTCGACCTTGACGGCGACTTCGGAGCCGTCGTCGTACCGGGTGGCGCTGTAGACGATCGAGAAGGCGCCGCGGTCGATCTCGCGGAAGCCGGTGAGGCGCTCGATGCCGTGGAAGAGGGCTTCCGGATCGGTATCGGGGCGCTGACCTGGGGGTGAGACGGGGGCGGACGGGGCGAGGTGGGGATCGGTTGGAGCACCGTAGGACGAGATGGTGTCCACTGTGATACAGCCTCCGTTCTCGGCGACGCGCACGGGCGTGAACCCGTGCTGGCGTCGTACCTGGTGCAGGTCGGTGCGCCGATCATCTGATCGGTGCATGGGGTTGTTCCGGACCTCAGGTCGCGGCACTCGGGCCTGGGGGAACCGAGTCATGGGACCTTTGACGCATAACGTTACGGCAACGCGCCCACGATTCTGTATACCCCTGGACGAAGAGCCAGCGATAACTGGCCGAACGGTTGATATGTCGCTTCCACTGCGGCAGAGCCGGGTGACTCATAGTGAATGCATCCCCCGTGTAGCGCGCGGGAGGACGGGCGGTCCGACTGGAACGGGCCCCGTGCCGCAAGGCCCCGGCCCGAAAGGGCCGCCCGTCCACCCGCTGCGTCTCCCCCACTCTGCCTCCAAGCATTGCAGCACCGGCGGCGCCCCCGGCGTACAGGGTGTGCGTCCTTACAGGAGACGATGCCCTCAGGTGGCGGTGCCCGCGACGAACGGCAAGCGCGAACCCGCGGCCCGCAGGAGCCGGCGCCCTGCGAGCCGTTGCGGTCAGGAGACCTTGGCGGCCTCGAGGTACTCCTCGGCCCAGGCGGTCGACGCCGGGTCCTCGCCGAAGGACTTCAAGGTCGCCTGCGCCCATTCGCGGGCCGCCTCGACCTGGCCGTCCTCGTCGAGGAGTCGGGCGTAGCGGGCCACGATCGCGCGGCGCGCACGGCCCAGCGCGGGCTCGTCGTGGTGCATCGCAAGGGGTTCGAGCATCTGCAGGGCCCCGGCGCGGTCGCCCTTGGCGGCGCGCACGTCGGCCAGGAGCGCGGTGTTGGCCGCGCGGCCCGGTTCGAGCACGTCGTCGGTGACGAGCGCCAGCGCTTCGGCGGCGGCGGCCTCGGCGGTGGCCAGGTCGCCGAGTTCGAGGGCGCATTGGCCTCTGAGGTTGTGCGCCAAGGAGATCAACAGTGGATGGCCGGTCTTCGCGCCGTACTCCTCTGCGCCTTGGGCGAGGTCGAGGGCGTGGTCGAGCGCGCCGATCGAGCGGGCCGCGAGGGCCCGCACGTACTTGGCGAAGCCGCGGCCCCAGTCGTCGTCGATGCGCTCGAAGTCGCGGAACGACTTGCGGGCGGCGGCGTCGGCGCCTTCGGGGTGGCCGAGCGCGACCTGGGCGGCGGCGCCGATGGCGCGCAGGAGCCCGACGGCGAACACGTCGCCCGAGCGCTCGCCGATCGGCATGAACACATCGGACAGTCGCTTTGCCTCGGTGAAGCGCCCGGCCATGAGGAGCGCGAACGCGGAGACGCCGCGCACCCAGGCCCGGCCGACCAGGTCCATTTGGCGCGCAAAGGCTTTCGCGGCCTCGCGGAGCACGTCGTCGGCGCCGTCGAAGTCGCCGCGGGCCACCAGGACCCACGCGCGGTGCTGGAGGGCCCAGGCGAGGCGCTTGTCGTCGCCGACGCCGAACGCGGTGTCGTAGGCGTCGAGGAAGCGGGCCTCGGCTTCGGAGAGGTGCCCGGCGAGGAAGTCGAGGAGGCCGATGCGGCACTGCGCGTCGCAGCGCGGCCCGGCGAGGCCTTCGCGCCGGGAGAGTGCCAGGGCCGCGGTCCAGGCGGTGCGGGCGTCCTGGAGTTCGCCCTTGTACCGGTGCAGCCGGCCGCGGAGCAGCAGCAGCTGGGCCACGAGTTCGGCTTCGTCCTCGGCGAAGTCGTCGCCGAAGAGCCGCCCGGAGGGGTGCTCCTCGTGGTCGTCGCTGGGGACGATGAGGCCGATGTCGATGGCGAGGCCCTCGATCTCGGACTCGGCCTCCACGCTGCGGCCCAGGCGGGTGAGGGCCCGGCCGCGCAGGAGGCGGTCGTCGAAGGAGAGGGGCGCGAGGCCCTCCACGCCGTTGAGGAGGGCGACGGCGCGCTCGGGCTCGGAGGCGTCCATGGCGCGGGCCGCCTGCTTGCGGACGGCCTCGACGGCGAGCGGGAGGACGTTCCAGACCTCGTCGAGCGCTTCGATCTCGACCTCTTTGGCGAGGGTGACGGCCTGCTCGGCGTGGTAGACCACGAGGTCGTCGGCGCTCTGGCCTTCGAGTTCGGTGTCGGCGGCCCAGCGGGCGATCTCGGCGTGCGCGTGCGCGGCGTCGGCCTTGCCGATGGGCGCGTAGGCGGCCTGGCGCAGCAGCGGGGTGACGAAGCGGTAGCCGCCGTAGGAGCGGCGGCGCAGCATGCGGCGGTCCAGGAGTTCCTGGAGTGCGGCCTCGAACTCGCCGGGGACCTCCTTCTCCAGGAGCTGCGCGGCCTCGGGGGGCACGGCGTCGCCGAAGATCGAGGCGGCGCGCAGCAGCGCGCGGGCCGCCGGCGTGAGGGCGTCGATGCGGGCGCCGAGGACCTGCGCGAGGTCGCGGGAGAGCACGCGGCCGGTGAGCGACCCGGCGGCGAGGCGCCAGTGGTCGCCGTCGCCGGAGAGCAGGCCCTGCTCGGTGAGGAGCGTGACGAGTTCGGCGAGGTAGTACGGGTTGCCTTGGGCGAAGCCGAGGAGGCGGTCCTCGTCGGGCTTGGGCATGCGCCCGCCGCCGAGGAACTCGCGGAGCAGGCGGGCCGCGTCGGCGCCGGCGAGCGGCGGCAGCGGGTGCACTTCGGCCTCGGAGATCCGGGTGAGGACGCCCGAGGAGCGGGTGAGTTCGGGGCGGCCGTAGAGCAGCACGAGCACGGGGCCGTGGATCTTCGCGAGCGCGACCCCGAGGGCGTCGATGCCGGCCGCAGAAGCCGTATGAAGATCGTCGATGTTGAGCACCAGCGGGCCCTGGGTGGCCATGTGCGTGATGAGCTCGGCGACGGCTTCAGGAATCGTGTACGCGTCGGACTGCTGGCCGGTGAACCCGCCGACGCGGTCGGCCGCGCCGGGGCGGCCGTGGCCGAGCAGGCCGAGGAGCAGCGTGATGTTGAGGCGGCATTCGCCGTGGTCGGCGTGCCCGTCCGCGATGCGCCGGAGCTTCGCCTCGGCGGTGGCGCGGTCGTCGTCGAACCGCATGCCGGCGGCCTTGCGGACCAGGTCGGCGAGGGGGCCGAAGCGGCGGCCCTCGCCGTACGGTGCGACGCGCACCGTGAGGACGCGGGCGCCGCGTTCGGTCGCTACGGTGCGCACTTCGCGGGCGAAGCGGGTCTTGCCCATGCCGGCTTCGGCAGTGTGGATGAGCACCAGCGGCTCGCCGCGGTCGATGACCGCTTCGAGCCGGCCGTTGACCCGTCCGATCTCGGCGTCGCGCCCGATGAACGGCGCGGTGTCGCCGAGGCTGGCGCGCGTCCCGGGCTCGTCCTCGAGGCCCAGGAGCTGGTAGACGTCGACGGGTTCGCGCTTGCCCTTGAGCCGCACGGGGGTGAGGCGGCGCCAGGCGGCGGCGTGCTTGGTGGAGCGCATGGTCTCCTCGCCGGCCCAGATGGTGCCGACGGAGGCGATCGCGCAGATGCGGGAGGCGGTGTTCACGGTGTCGCCGATGACCGTGTACTCGAGGTTCGCCTGCATGCCCGCGACGACGAGGCCGGAGCGCAGCCCAATGCGAAGTCCGATGGGAAGACCACCACCGGACTCGGCTTTGAGAAGGCGACGCACCCGTTTCTGCATGGCCTGAGCGGCCCGGACGGCCCGCTCGGCGTCGTCCTCGTGCGACAGCGGCGCGCCGAAGACGGCCATGAGGCCGTCGCCCATGAGCTTGTCCACATGCCCGCCGAACTCGTTCACCGCGGAAACGCACTCCGCCAGCAGGCGGTCGGTGACGGACGAGACCCGCTCGGGGTCGAGGCTCTCGGACCAGGTGGTGAAGTCGGAGAGGTCGGCGAACAGCACCGTGACGTACCGGCGCTCCGTCTGCGGGGCGGTCGCCTCCGGGGAGAGGGGCGCACCGCAGTTGTGGCAGTAGCGCGCGCCGGGCACGGTGGGCACGGAGCAGAATGGGCAGGTCACAGCAGCACCAACGCCGTGGGCAGGGTGTGTTGTTCCCCACTCCTTGTGGGAATGGGGTGGTTCTTGCAATTCACGCTCGCAAGGATACGTGGCCTACCTGACAGATACCTGTGTGCAGGAGCACAAATACCCGGGAAGCGGGCACCCCGCTCAGCCGAAAAGCTGAACCCGCCCGCCTCGAACCGGACACCCCGACAGCACCCACCGACCCCGCCCGCCCCGATAAAATCCCCTGACACGAGCCGAACCCCTCCAGGCTCCGCAACGAAAGCCCCCAATATGGCCCCGAACGTTCCCTCGTCGGATGTCGACCCGCCCTCGACACCCCCGATCGTGGTGCACCACGTCCAGAATCCTCGAATACTGCTCCTCGGCCTCGGATTGCTGGCGGTTGCAGTGCTCGTATGGATGGCGCTGTACCTCACCGATCCGCATTCTCCTCCATCGATAGCCTGGTACTGGCCCCAAGTCGCCGGTGCGCTGATCGGCGGGATCCTCGGAGTCGGGCTCGTCTCGTCCCTCCGGCGCCGCCACCTTACGTATGACTCGCAGACTCGCACTGTCACAGCGCGCGACCGGATCTGGGGGTTGTGGCGCGAGTACCCGTGTGAAGGCTTCGACCGGCTCGAATACGAGGCCGGGACCGGCAGGCTCTACCAGGTCCGCGCCGACGGCAAACGCCGACGCGTCCCGGTCGACCGCCACGAAGCGGTCCGCGCCGAGTGGCGCGCGTTCATCGACCAGTTCGAGCGTGATCACGCCCCCGCCGAACCAGAGTCATCATGAGCGACGGCAAGGCCGCGGCTCCGGAGATCACCGTCCGCTTCAATCGCACCGCCGCCGCTTCGTGGCTCGTGTTCGGGACGGCGATGCTGCTTGCGACCGTGCTGTACGACCTCATGTCAGATCGCAGGCCGCTCTTCCAGTACGGGGGCACGCTCTCGATCATGCTCACCTACTTCGTCGCCATCGGGTGTGCGACGAGCGGCGCGACCCAACTCATCCGGTCGCACTACTTCACCTACCGCCCCGATATCGAAACGCTGGTGGTCAACGGTGGAAGGACGTATCCGCGCAGCGGATACCGCTGGATCGGCCGGACGCAGCGCGGCGCGATCGTCGAATTCGGGCCCGGAGGCGCGTTTCATCGAATCCCCGTTTCACGCTCCAAGGCGGACATCGAGGATTGGAAGGCGTTCGTCGACGAGATCGACCTCATCGACGGCAACGACCCGCCAGACCCGTCGCGGTGACTCCGAACGCGCCGAGGCCCGGTCCGCTTCGCGGGCCGGGTCCCGATTGTCCGGCGTTCTGATCACTTCAGATCCGGCGTTTTGATCGCTTTGACTTCGGGCAGGCCAGGGGCTCATTCTCGTGATCAAAACGGCGGCCGACCACCCGTGACGACCGCGGCCAGCGCCTGCTCACCGGATTTGCCAACTCTCGCGCCGCTTGCGGCGTGTCCGAGATGCTGGCCGGTCGGGTCGGACGGATCGCATTGTGGCCGTTGCCCATCGGAGAACGGCAGTCCGTCTGGGAGACATTCGTCGACCCGCTTTTCAATCCCGACACGTCGCCACCGAGAATCGAACCGATTACTCGGCCGGAGATCGTCGCTCTCCGCGGCACCTGCTTTTGCAGGGCAGTTCAACCACGTACCGACCGACCCTGACTGAAGTTCGTCGAACTCGGACCGCAGCTCACGGAAGGAGCGTAAAGGCCTGGGTGTGTGCGGGGCGAACAATGTTGAAGTGGCGGTGGTCGATCGTGGCGACCTCGCGGATGCCGAGGCGTTCCGCCAACGCGACTACTGAAGCGTCCACCGCTCCGAGCGGCAGATCGGCGTATTGCTCGACCAGATCGGCGATCCGCAACAGCTCCTCGTCCGTGGTCGGGCTGAGCGTCAATGGTCCTCGCGGGTCGGCGAGCGCCCGCAGGAAGATCGCCTCGGCCTTGGATCCCCGGTTGCGATCGAGGAGCCAGCAGACTTCGGTCAGGACCGGTGCCGGAATCAATAGCGGTACTCGAACCGTGCGGAACCACTCAACACAGCGAGAATGGTGGTCGTCGTCGTTGTCCATCAACGCGACCAGCGGGCCGGTGTCGACAACGATCAACGGGCGTCATCCTCGTCGCGCAGGATCTCCTCGTGCCGCTCGGCGAGGTCGCCCCGACCCGACGAAAACGACCCGACCCAGTCGGGCAGGGCGGCGTCGTCTCGGGCAGGGTCCGGCATCGCGTAGCGGGCCCGGATCCAGGTGAGCGCCTCGGCCGCTTGCGGCTCGCCAAGGTCCTCGACCAGCCGGTGCAGCAGCTCCTTGCTCGTCATTTCGGCACCTCCCTTGCGTGTCGGCTTCAAGCGTACGGGGTCTGGCGCTGAAATGCGCCGAGGCCCGGTTCCGCAAATGCGGAACCGGGCCTCGATTGGCTGCTTGGTTAAGCGGTGACCAGGCTGGCCTTCTGGAATTCCTTGACCGTGGTGTAGCCGGTCTTGGCCATGGCGCGGCGCAGGCCTCCGAAGAGGTTCTGGCTGCCGTCCGAGGAGTTGCTCGGGCCGTAGAGGATGGCCTCCAGGTCGGGGACCTCGACGTCGCCGGAGTCGCCCGGGCGGAAGCGGCCGCGCGGGAGCTTCGGGTGCGAGGCGGCGGAGTGCCACCAGGCGCCGGCGGCCGGGGACTCGGCCGCGTCCGCGAGGATCGAGCCGAGCATGACCGAGTCGGCGCCGCACGCGATGGCCTTGGCGATCGCGCCGGAGTTGGTCATCTCGCCGTCCGCGATCAGGTGCACGTAGCGCCCGCCGGTCTCGTCGAGGTAGTCGCGGCGCGCGGCCGCGGCCTCCACGATCGCCGAGGCCATCGGGACGTCGATGCCGAGGACCGTGTCCGTGGTGGACCAGTCGTCGGAGCCGACGCCGACGATGACGCCGGCAGCGCCGGTGCGCATCAGGTGCATCGCCGTCTTGTAGTTGGTGGCCCCGCCCACGACGACCGGAACGTCCAGGTCCGCGATGAACTGCTTCAGGTTCAGGACGTCGCCGCCGGAGGAGACGTGCTCCGCGGAGACGATGGTGCCCTGGATGACCAGCAGGTCCACCCCGGCCTCGACCGCGAGCGGCGCGAGTTCGGCGGTGTGCTGCGGGCTGAAGCGGATGGCGGTGGTGATCCCGCCCGCGCGCAGTTCGGCGATCCGCTCCGCGATGAGCTCGGGCTTCACCGGCTCGGCGTAGATCTCCTGGAGCCGCTCGATGGCGGTCTCGGCGGGCGTGTCCGCCAGCTCCTTGAGCAGCGAGTTGGGGTCGACGTAGCGGCACCACAACCCTTCGCCGTTGAGCACCCCGAGGCCGCCGAGGCGGCCCATCTCGATCACGGACGTCGGGCTCATCGTCGCATCGGACGGGTGCCCCACAGCCGGGATCTCGAACCGGTAGGCGTCGAGCTGCCATTCGGTGGAGACGTCGTCGATGTCCCGGGTCCGCCGGGTCGGCACGAGCGCCACTTCGGACAGCCGCCAGCCCCGCGCCACGATCTTGCCGGGGCCGATCTCGACCAATTCCCGCACAGTCACTCCTCCTACAGGGCCCGACTACCGCGTGTGGTAGTTGGGTGCTTCAACAGTCATCTGGATGTCGTGCGGGTGGCTCTCCTTGAGGCCCGCAGCGGTGATCCGGACCAGCCGTCCACGCTCATGCATCCCCTCGATCGTACCGGCCCCGGTGTAGCCCATGGCACTGCGCAGTCCGCCGACCAGCTGGTAGACCACCTGTGCGAGGGTCCCGCGATAGGGAACCTGGCCCTCGACGCCTTCGGGGACGAGCTTGTCGTTGGAGTCGACGCCGCCCTGGAAGTACCGGTCCTTGGAGTAGGACCTGGCCTCGCCGCGCGACTGCATGGCGCCGAGCGAGCCCATGCCGCGGTAGGACTTGAACTGCTTGCCGTTCATGTAGATCAGGTCGCCGGGGCTCTCGGCGCAGCCGGCGAACAGCTGTCCCATCATGACCGAGGACGCGCCGGCGACGATGGCCTTGGCGATGTCGCCGGAGTACTGGATGCCGCCGTCGGCGATGACCGGGACGCCGCGCTGGCGGGCGATGCGGACGGTGTCCATGATCGCCGAGATCTGCGGCGCGCCCACGCCCGCGACCACGCGGGTGGTGCAGATCGCGCCGGGGCCGACGCCGATCTTGATGGCGTCCGCGCCCGCGTCGATCATGGCGGTCGCGGCCTCGGCGGTGACGATGTTGCCGCCGATGATGTCGACCTTGTCGCCGAAGTCCTTCGCGACGCGCGAGATCATGTCGAGCACGCCGCGCGAGTGGCCGTGCGCGGAGTCGACGGACAGGACGTCGATCCCGGCCTCGACGAGCTGCCCGGCCCGCGCGTACTGGTCGTCGCCGACGCCGATCGCGCCGCCGACGCGCAGGCGTCCGACGTCGTCCTTGGAGGCGTTCGGGAACTCTTCGCGCTTGGAGAAGTCCTTGACGGTGATGAGGCCGCGCAGGTGGCCGTCGCCGTCGACGATCGGGAGCTTCTCGATCTTGTTGGCCTTGAGCAGCGCCAGGGCCTCTTCACTGGAGACGCCCTCGGGGGCGGTGACCAGGTTGCGGGAGGTCATGACGGAGGCCACGGTGACGGACATGTCGCTTTCGAAGCGCATGTCGCGGTTGGTGACGATGCCGATGAGCTTGCCGTCCTCGTCGGTGACGGGGAGCCCGGAGATGCGGTAGCGGCCGCAGAGCTTGTCGACCTGCTCGAGCGTGTCGTGCGGCGAGCACGTGACCGGGTCGGCGACCATGCCCGACTCGGAGCGCTTGACGAGGTCGACCTGCTGGGCCTGCTCTTCGGCGGACATGTTGCGGTGGAGGATGCCGAGGCCGCCGAGGCGGGCCATGGCGATCGCCATGCGGGCTTCGGTGACGGTGTCCATCGCGGCCGTGAGCAGCGGCACGGAGATGCGGATGTTGCGGGTGAGCTGGGAGGAGGTGTCGACCTCGGACGGGATCACGTCGGATTCGCCGGGCAGGAGCAGTACGTCGTCGAAGGTCAGGCCGAGTGGGATGGCACTGGCCGCGCCCATCGGCACCGTGGTGCCCCCGACCCTTTCACCGGCGGCACCCTCGTGCCCCTGAATTCCGAAATCCCCTGAGAACGCCATGGGTCAATCGTAGTGCCGTAACCTGCGTCGCTCCGCAGCGCACACGTCCCCTTGAGGTGTGATTCGCAGCAGGAATAACGCGAATTGGGGGGATGACCGGACGGGCCCGGGAAGAGCAGCGGATCTGCAAACGTGGCGAAGCCTCGTTCACCCGCCGCCTTTGCCAGGCCCGTTTCGGCTTTAACCGGTTTTGTCCTAGAAAAGGTCGCTGACTTCCTCAGAGGCGGCTTCGAACGTGTCCGACTCCGACACGGCCTCCCACGCGTCGCTCGCGCCTTCGCTGACGTCCTCCCAGACCTCCGTGGCGTCGATGTCGGTCACGGCGTCGGCGACGCCGTCCACCACGTCGTCGAAGATCTCTTCTACGTTCTCGCCGAAGCCGTCCATGGCCGTCTCCTCAGTGTTGAGTGGGTTGACTTGCGGCCCATGCTAACGAGCGGCCGGTGCGTTGTCATCATGCGGAGTGCAGGCTGGCACGCATCCGGGAGTCACCGCCCGCGCACCGCGGCCGACTGGCAAGGTCGTTGCCAAGGGTTAGGCTGGTGAACGTGTATGAGGAGCCACGCGACCCGTTCGCCGACGATCCCGACCACGCGGAGGCGCTCGCCCCGTTCGAGCCCGAACTGGACGACGACGACCGCGCGGACCTCCTCGAAGACCTCCACGAACTGGAGCTGTTCGAGAAGGTCCTGCAACCGCAGGGCTACCGCGGTGTCGTCGTCGACTGCGCCGACTGCGACGAAGCCCACTACTTCACGTGGGGCCTGCTCATGGCGAACCTGCGCGGCCTCCTGGAGGCCAACTGCGCGCAGGTCCACGAACCCGCCTTCGACCCCGACCCGGCGCATTACGTGACCTGGGACTACGCCCGCGGGTTCTCCGACTGCTGGCTCATGACGCACGGCGAGGACATGGCCTAGGCGACGCCCCTCGCCGGCCCGCTCAGGCGACCGCCTCCTGCAGGGGCTCGTCCGCGCGGGGCTCGCGGGCCCGCTTCGCAGCGGCCTCGGCCTTCGCTTTGCGGTGCTGCTCCAGCACGTCGAGCCGCTCGGCCGCGAGGATCGCTCGCGTCAGCCCGGCCCGCACGTACGGCGCGTCGGACCCGGTGTTCTTGACGAACTGGATGCCCATGTTGATCAGGCCGATCGCGATGGCGTACATGAGCTCGTCCTGCAGGCGGTCGTTGTAGAGGAAGATCCCGATGATGACCACCGGCAGGGCGTAGAGCCAGGCGGCGGGCGCCCAGGATTCGAGGCGCTGCAGCGTCATGATCTCTCCCTTGGGGACGGTGGAGAGGCCGGCCTTGCGGGCCCGCGCGTTCGCGTCGCGCGCGAACCACAGGCATGCCGAGATCAGCACCGCCACCGTGATGACCCCCAGCGGTGAGAAGATCACCCACCACCGCCGCTGCACCAGGGTCGGGAACAGGATGTAGACGAACGGGTAGATCGCCGTGGCCCGCATCATGAACGAGGCCGCGGCCGTGCGCAGACCGGTCCAGCCGCGCCTGCGCAGCGCCGAATGCGGCGTGATGTCGGCGAAGATGTTCAGGTACAGCCGCACACCTGTGAGCGCGTACGTGAGGGCGACGATCCGCACCGGCAGGTTGTCCCAGGCGTCCGGGATCGGGTAGTCGGCGGCGCGGATGTCGTCGAGGAACGGGATGCCCTGCCCCGAGCGGTTGAAGAGGAAGTTCGCGTACTCGACGTACTTCGCCTGCCAGAAGAGGTCGAGGTCCCGCGACCACCAGGTCAGCACCAGCGCGATCGTCACCCACGCGATGAACGCGCAGGCGATCGCCCAGCGCTTGAGGGCCTTCTCCTGCCGCAGGTGGTGGGCCTGGATCGGATGCGTCTTCCTGTCGGTCGCCTTCGCCTGCCTTCTGCGGACCTTCGCGATGGCGCGCTGCCTGCCGACCTCCAGTGCACCGGGCACGATGCCCTTCACCCGCTGCCACAGCGTCCTGGGCTTCCCGTACTCGGCCGCCTCGAGCACATCGATCTCGCGCACGAAGAGCTCGCGGATCTCCTTGAACGAGCCGGGTCCGGGCTTGATGCCGGAGACGATCAGGCGCCGCTCCGGGTCGGCGTCGAGCAGGTCTTCGAAAAGACGGGCGAGACCGACTGAGGCGACATAGAACTGGTCGGGCACCGTGCCGTCGGCCGTGCGGGGGATGCCTCCGATCGCGATGAGCACCATGCCGAGTGAGTAGAGGTCGGCGAGGGGGCCGCCCTTGCCGGTGGCCCTGACCTCGGGCGCGATGTACCCGGATTCGCGGGACTCGGCGCCGACGAGCGTCCGGGTGTGCAGGAAGTTCACACCCAGGTCGATGAGTTTGAGCCGCCGCCCCTCCTCCTGGACGATGATGTTCGACGGGGTGAGGTCGTTGTGGTGGCCGACCTTCTCCGCCAGCACGGCCATCGCGTCGAGCAGGGCGGTGCCGAGGACGCGCAGCTCCTTGACGTCGACGGGCCGCAGGAGCTCGGACTTCGGCGCCTTGTAGCCCTTGCGGCCCTGGCGCTCCTCGGCGATCTTGCGGAGGTGGTCGGTGAGCGTCGTGCCGTCGACGTACTCCATGAGCACCCAGCTGTCGTGGCTGGCCCACACCGTGACCAGCGGCGACCGCTCGGGGCGGACGCCGCCGAACTCGCGCGCGTAGTTCCTGGTGGCCTCGACGATCGCGGGGGTGCGCAGGTACGGGTAGATGAGGCATTTCAGGGCATGGCACTCGGGGCGGCCGACCGCGGGGGCGACCGAGTCCACTTTGACGATGATCGACGTCGTGCCCTGACGGTGAAAGGTCATGGTGGCGAAATCGATCGTGGCCCATACCGCCGCCGTTTCGTCCTCTGGCGACGGTGCGTACAGCTGCTTGATCGCGCGTTGCACATGCGGATGGGCGACGAGCTCGCCGCACAGCTCGTCCGCCGGGCGGCCGGCGATCTCACTGCTCCCGTACGCCTCGCCGTGATAGCGCATCCGGTCCGAACGGTGCATCGAGACGAGCGTGAGCAGGAAGAACCCGAGGTAACCGGCGGTCGCGTGCGTCACCCGCTCGTCGGCCTCAGGATCGGACCACCAGGCCCACAGCTCGTCCAGCTCGGTGCACCGCTCGATGCCGAACCGGTCCGCGTAGGCCCGCTCGTCGAGCGGCACGTCGAGCAGGGCCGCGCGCCAGTCCGCGGCGTCCCAGGTGTCGAGTGCCGTTGCGGCGTCGCGGTTCTCGGCGCGGCCGGTCAGGTGCGCGCAGGCGGCGCTGAGGAGGTCAACCGACGCGCTTGCCATCGGCGGTCCTCACCGTGACGATGCGGGGCACGGACCGGAAGGACCCGTCGCGGAGCTCCGCGACCGGTATCCCCTGGATCGCGGCGGCCATGACGGCGTGGGCGTGGCGGGCGGCCTCGATGAGCGCGTCGCGGTCCCTGGTCTGGTTGCCGACCTCCTTCATCCACGGCAGCGGGGCGAGGTCGAGCACCTTGGGGCCGTCGCCGGGCTCGGTCATCCAGCGCTGCAACTGCCTTCGCTGCGTGCGGTACTGGAACTGGGAGGCGACGTAGGCCTTGCCGAGTCCTTTCTGGATGCGTTCCAGGTAGGCGATGGAGTAGCGGCGGCCGGGCGAGAGGCGGGTCGGCGGGGGCTTGAGCGGCTTGGTGCTGAGGGAGAGCACGTGGGTGCAACCGTCTTCCAGGGCTAGGAGGTGGGGGTGGGCGGTGAGCACGCCGCCGTCGAGGGCGCGCTGGCCGCGGAACATGCCGGTGCCGGGGACGGCGACGGGCATCCAGCAGCTCGCCTTCAGCGCCGACTTCAGGTCCTCTCTGGACTCGAACTCGTGCGGGCCGATCGGCGTGAGGCTGTCCACGAGGCTGATCGTCACGTGGAACTCGGCCGGGCTCTTCAGGATCTTCTCGAAGTCGAGCGGCTTGATCTTCTCGAGGACCTCCTCGAACGCGTAGTCGAGGTTGAGCATGGGGCGCTTGGTGAACATGTTGCGCATGTCCACGAAATCGCGCGTGCAGAGGTCGTCGAAGTAGATGGTCAGCGGGTACCAGCAGTCGCCGCCCGCCATGAAGTAGGCGGCGTTGATGGAGCCCGACGAGGTGCTGTACACGGCGTCGAAGACCCCGCGCAGGCCCAGGTCGTCGAGGGCGACGAGCATCGCGGCGGAGGTGACTCCCCGCATCCCGCCGCCCTCGACGGCCAGGCCGAGCTTGCACCCGTCGACCCTTGAGCCCGGCGCGGAGCCGGCGGCTTGGCGCGCCCGGATCAGCTCGAGGACGGGGTGATCGTCGTTCCAATACCGGGGGGCGTCATGGGCGTATGCATCGGACAATTCGGCCTCGCTCAGGGGTGCGGTGCAGCGGCGGAATCGGATTGTCCTCAGAATACCGGAAACGGCCACAATGCGCAGACCCGAAATCGGCGTGCACGTCCCCGCTCGCCCCTCGGTGACACCCGGGGACCAGCGGGGACGCCGCTCACGCGGGGATCACTTCACGCCGAGCAGGCCGAGTGCCTCCTCATAGTGGGCCATCGCCTCGTCCTGGAGCTCAGGCTTCTCCAGCGACTCGATCATGAGCTGCTGCCCGGCAATCAGGTGCTCGCCGATCTTCCACAGCATCCCGGACTCGTCCTCGAAGAACTTGCCGGTCTTGGTGTCGATCCAGCCGACCTCGTGCAGCTTCAGTTCGTCGCCGAGTTCCGCCCGGATCTTGGCGGCATGGGTGAAGCCGTCGATGGCCTCGAACCGAAGCTGCTCGGCGAGCTTCGGGTCCTGGGAGAGGTGGGAGTCCCGCAACGCTTCGAGGGCCTTGTCCCATGCGAAGTGGTATTCGCGCTGCCAGACGGGGTCGATGTCCTGGACCCATCGACCGATCCAGGCAGTGCAGTTGGGTGGGCAGTCGTTGAACTCGATGGCGAACCCCGGGCAGTCGGTGTTGATCACCACCGTCCCGGGCACCGGCCCAGGAACGACGGGAGGAAAGCAGAGCTGCGTCCAGTAGCCGGGGCCGGCTTGGACAGCAGTGGTCGGGATGATCATGGTCGTGCTGACGGCAAGGGCGAATGCCAGCAAGATCCGCCTGAGGAGGCGCATATTCGGGTCCTTTCGAAGGGCGACGGCTCACCTACAGCATGTCAGTGCAACATGGACACACGGGGACCCAGAACGCCGATTGACCAAATAGCGACAAACATCGATCTAGCCCTGTGCGGAAGCACTACCCCGAGGCGACCCTGCGCGCGTCGCGTTCGATCGCGGCGCACATCCGGTCGCCCTTCCACGTGGGCCGCCACTGGACCGGCCCCCTGGCAGGCTCCGTGAAGACGGCCACCGGACGCAGCCCCGCGCCCTTGTCCTCGTCGGAGCTGATGCCATGCAGCGCAGGGTCTTCGGTGTTCCGCTCAACGATGAAGCGGATATGCCCGCCCATCCCCGTCGAGTAGGAGAAGTCGCCGAGCAGGACCCAGCATTCGGGTTCAGCGGACACCGGCGGACCCCCCGAGGACCTCGACGCAGTCGAGCAGGGTCTCCAGCCGGTGGCGATCGCGGTAGCGGTCGGCGAAGAACAAGGACAGCGCCATGCGGTCGGCGTCGCTCCAGGCCTTGCGGTGGTCCGGGTAGATCGTGAGCTGCGCCGTGACGGGCTCGATATGGTCCACGACGCCGATGTCCACGGGTTCCCCCGGGTAGAGCTGCCGGAGGACGACCGAGCCGGGCTCGGCGTCCGGGATCAGGCCGGACACGACGCGGCCGGTGAAGTCGGCGGTGCCGATCTTGATGCCGCTCATGCCAGCAGCTCCGCGATCGCAAGGCACTCGGCGAGCGGGCCGGGCACGGGACGCGGCTCCCGCCGATGCGCGCCGGACCGGCGCGGACGGCGACGCAAGTGCAGGTCGTCGTTGGTGATCTCGCCGGAAGCGACGGCTTCCGCGTGCTGGGCGCGGCTGGCGTTGAGCACGAACGCCCGCGCGGCCGACTTCCGGTACTCGCAGCCGTGACGGCCCCAGCGCTGGCCGCACCATTCGCAGCGCAAGCGCCCGAACCCGAGCCAGGTCCGGTAGGGCCGGTGCAGTTGGAGCGCGGTCTTGGCCCAGGCGGGCACGTTGTCGCGAGCTAGGCTGAGTAGTGCCATGAGAGCACGCCTCTCTTGTGTAAGCGGCCCGCGCGGGAATCTCGCCAAAGATTTGTGTACCGCGCGGGCCGCGCCTATGAGCGGCCGAATGCAGTTGTCAATGTTGCCCGCCCCCGAACGGGGGTCCGGGGACGGGCACCGGCTGATCCCCCACCGAACCAGCCGACATGGAGCGAAGTCCACCTTGATCGATCACGCCTTGCGGCTACGACCGTGACATTAGGTTGACACAACTGATGCACCCAACGCAAGTCTCTGGACAGTGGAATTCGGAAAATGTTACGCTGCATAGAGATCAGCGCAACACTCATGTGGCGCATGAGGCTTCTGGGGGTATTCATGGCCAAGCCCAACCCGCCCACCGCTCGAGCCCGATACATCGGCAGGACGATGCGCACCTACCGAGAAGACCTGGGATTCAAGGGGTCTGAGGTTTCCGACCACATCGGCAAGACGGCTGCGACCCTGAGTCGCTATGAGTCAGGCGAATACCCGATGCCCGGTGACGTGTTTCTGACACTGCTCGACCTCTACCGTGTCAACGACCCTCTGGAGCGGGCGAGCCTGATCCAGATCAACGAGGACGCGCCGAAACGCGGCTGGGTGGATTCGTTCCAGCCCTACATCAAGAACCTCGCCAACCACATCTGGATGGAGGGCGAAGCTGAAGAGATCCAAATCTTGGAACTCACCGTCATGACCGGCATCGCACAAACTCAGCGGTTCGCGGAGGCCTTGATGAGCAACGGCCCAATGCGGAAGGATCCGGTCACCCTCCGGCGACAGATCGAGGCGCGAATGCTGCGCACCAGCGTGCTCACCAAACGCAACGGCCCGCAGATCAAGCTCCTAATGCATGAGTCGATCCTCAGCCAGCGCGTCGGAGGCACCGAGGTGACCGCAGAGCAACTGGAACGACTGCTTGAAATCGCCGAGCTCCCGAAGGCGGAAATCAGGCTCCTTCCGATTGATGCCTGGACCCACATCGCAGCCGGAATCGGGGTCGGCTACACCATCTTCAAACTGCCTGAACCACTCCCCGCCGTGGTGTACATCGACAGCGTTGCCGCCGCGATCTACGAGGAAGACCCTGACATAGACTCGTTCAAGAGCACCTACGATGCGCTCTGGAACGACGTCGCCCTCGACTCCAAGGCGAGCGCCGAGCGCATCGCCCGAGAGTTGAAAGAAGTGAAGCGCGAATGAGTCAAGCGGCCGGTCAGCAGCGGATCTGGCGCAAGAGCACCCGGAGCCAGAGCACCGGCAACGGCGACTGCGTCGAAGTCGCCTGCGCCCACTGGCGCAAGAGCACCCGCAGCGCCAATACCGGCAATGGCGACTGCGTCGAGGCCCGCCCCGCCCCGGCCGGCTTCGAGCTCCGCGACTCCAAGCTCGGCAGCGACTCCCCGATCTTCGCCCTCCCCACGGCGGACTTCACCACCCTTCTCGGCAACCTCAAATCCGGAGCCGGCTCCTAGGCACTCCGGCACACACGACCAGGCGCGCTTCCCACTGCAAGGGGAAGCGCGCCTTCTCTTCGCCCCCACAACGAACTACCCCGGCTCCATCAAGATTCGCTAGGCTCCTCTACGCCCCTCCCGAATTCGGAGTCTCCGCAGTGGCCTCGATCGAAGCTTTGACCGCCGCCATCCGAACTGCAATCACTCAGACCCGGCAGCTTCTCGCGGATCTCCGCGGCTCGCAAACTCTGACAGAGGAATTGCGCGACCAGCTCGCTGACCTCGGTGTCGACGCCAAAGCAGCACAAGTCTCCGGAGTCGCAGCCGGCCTCGAAGCATGCCAAGCGCAGACGAGCAAGATCGCCTCCCGACTCGAAGCCGCCCTGGCCGCAGCCGAAGCCGCTCGCGCCGGCCGCGCTTTGAGCGGAGGCGAAAGCTCGCCAAGCGACATCCGGTCACGGAATGCGGATCCGCCGTGGACACGGCAACCTCCGGTTCCGGGGTTCACACACCGCAGGCCCGTCGCCGAATGCATCGACGCGGTTCGGCGGGAAGGTTGGCCCCGCAACGCCCAGGGCCGCACCTCCGCGCGCGGATTCCTGTACACCGGCGATGGGCGGCCTGTGAACGCCGAAACCTTCCGGCCGCATCGGAAGGGTCATGCGCCACCATGCGGCGACTTGCGAGAGCCATGGCGCTCGGATGAGCACTACACGACCACCTGGCACGCCGAGCGGGACGCTGCGGCCGAAATGCGAAGATGGAAATTGTCCGAGGCTGTCCTGTACCTGAATGTCCCGACCTGCGGCAAGGAAAGCGGCGACCCCTACCGTTGTGACGTCAACTTGGAGAAGATTCTCCCCGAGAAGGCCGTGCTGTTCGTCTGGACCGTTCACGAAGACGGGTCACGATCGAGGCGCCGTTACATCGGAACCGGAGAGGCGATAGATGACTGACGCGCAGGACCGCTGGGCCGGTCTGCAGGTTACGAACAATCCCGAGCTCGAAGCACGCCTTCGTGAACGAGTCGACACACTCTCTAGCCGCGAACTCGCCGAGTACGCCCATTCGCTCGGTCTCTACCCGCCCGGGTTCGAAGAAGGCAGGAACCCGCCCATCGCATTGGCGTGGCCTGCTTGGATGCCCGATGATGCCGATGGTGTGCTCGTCTGGGACATCGGCGACGGCGACGAGTAGCCGCCCTCGGAACCGATACATCTACCGCGGCAACGGAAAGGCCATCGCATGAGCGACCCTTTGATGCCCTTGGCGACCACGGACCCGGAGATCGAGGCCCGTCTGAGGGAACGCGCTGACGAGCTTTCAAGCCAGGAACTCGCGGCATTCGCTCACAGCCTCGGCGTGTTCCCGCCGGGCTACTCGGAGGAAGTAGACCCCCCACTGGTGATGTCGTGGCCGCCGGGATCAGAACTCGATGGCCCAGGGCAGCTGGTGTGGGATCTCCGCCACGACGAATAGTCGTGCCAGAGCCGGGCGGGAGATGCATTCGATGGGCAAGCCGGTAACTGATGATCCGCAGCTCATGGCGGATCTGGTCAGGATGTACATGGAAGAGGGCACACCGGACCCCGAGCTGTACGAGTACGCCACAGCCCGCGGCGTCCAGGCCCCCGCAGACATCGACCAGCGCGACAAGCGCTCGCTGTTCTCGGTCCGCTTCCCTCCCGGCTCGGACATCGGGACCCTCGAATGGGACTGGTGATCCCCCGACAAGGCACCGAAAGATGACTGGGGCCCCAGACCGTTGTGCAGGGTTGTAGGTTACGGAAGACCCCGGTCTCGAGGCACGCCTTCGTGAACGAGTCGACACACTCTCCAACCGCGAACTCGCCGAGTACACCTCTTCGACGGGAACCCCCATGCCCCGCAACCCCCGCCCCGACCGACGCCCGAGTCGCCCATTGGGGCCTCCCCTCAACGCCCGCCGAGAAATCACGCTCGCGATCGCGCTGCCGCTCGCGGCCGTCGCGCTGACGGCGATCGTCCTGTCGCTGCATCTGTTCGTCTCCGAACCGATCCCAGGGTGGGGCAAGGCCCTCGGCTTCGCTGCCATCGCAGCGCCCGTGGTCGCCGCGACCGTCCTGTGCTTCCGCGGTCGGGCTCGCCGGAACTGGAAGGCCACCTTGGTATTTCCTCTGCTCATCGCTGCGGGTTCCGGTGCGCTGGTACCGGCCTTCAACCAGTTCGCGCTCGCGCATCACGGCATCGATGTCGAGTGCGCGGTTTCCTACCGAAACGACTACATCGCTCACATGGAAGACGGCGACGAACCCAAGTCGGAGCACGAGTTCAGGTGCGTCGGGTGGGATCCGCCGACGCTGACGACCGGCCGCGACGAAGCACTCGAGCGCGGCGACCACCTGATCATCGTGTTCGACCCGCTCGGCCGGGTCGACCCGAGCTTCGGCGACCCGAGCCTGGCCGGAGGGTTGATGTTCACGCCGTTGACACTGCTGTTCATCGCAGCCGCCACGGCGATCCGGCTCTACCTGATCGACGACGGCACCATCAAAACCGCCCTGACGACCCGACGCCGCTAGAACGGGCTAGACGGGTGCTGTAGTCGATCTCCGTGACCTTGACAAGTGCGGGGTGAGAGGACTCCACCCTATCGCGCGATAAAGAACCTAGAGTGACCCGAGGCACATCGTTCGCGTCGGCGGTAGCGATGAATCTGCGGGGCGGGTGAAGTCTCAACTACATCAACGGCAGTCACCAGGGAAGGTCAACCACATGAGTCAGCTTCTCAGAGTCCAGAACTTCGTCGTGTCGCTGGACGGGTTCGGCGCTGGTGAGGGCCAGAGTCTCGAGCGGCCGTTCGGCCATGCCAACCCGGCGGAAATGATGTCCTGGGCGGGCGCGACGGCGAGTTGGCCCAACCGCACCGACCCGGGCGGGACCCGCGGCCTGGACGACTACTTCACCCGCGACTTCAAGCACAACATCGGCGCGGAGATCATGGGCGCCAACAAGTTCAGCCCGCACCGCGGCCCTTGGAAGAACCTCGACTGGCAGGGCTGGTGGGGTGAGGAGCCGCCGTTCCACACGCCGGTGTACGTGATGACGCACCACTTGCGGCCGTCGTTCACGCTGTCGGACACCACGTTCCACTTCACCGACGCCGACCCCGCGTCGGTCCTCGAAGCGGCGAAGGAGGCCGCTCAGGGCAAGGACGTGCGGCTCGGCGGCGGTGCCACGACCATTCGCGAATTCCTCGAGGCCGGCCTGGTCGACACGATGCACGTCGCCGTCGCGCCGGTCGAGCTCGGCTCCGGTGTGCAGCTCTGGAAGTCCCCGGAGGAGCTGACGGACCGCTTCCACCTCGAGGTCGTCCCCAGCCCGAGCGGCGTCACGCACCACCTGTTCTGGAAGAAGTAGTCGATTCGAAGCGGCTCTCCCCCACTCGGGGAGGGCCGCTTCCGCGTTCATGACGCTACGGTCGGCGGGTCCCCACGATCGTCGACAGATCAGGGGCAAGGCGCACCTCGGCGGCCAGCAGCGCCGGGTGCTCGAGCCAGCGCAACCGCGCGGTGTCCGGCCGGCCCTCGTGCATGGGCGGCCACTCGGTCAGCGGCGTGAAGTCATCAATGACGACGCTGCCTCCCGAGCGAAGCAGCCGCTCCGGGTCGGCGGCGGCACCGCGCTTGCCGTTGCCGCCGCCGTCGACCACGAGCAGGTCGAACGGGCCGTGATCGTTGATGATGGTCCAGTCCCCGTGCAGCACTGCAACATCCGGCACGTCGGCGAACAGCTCTGAAACCCTCGCCGCTCGCTCCGCATCGCGCTCCACGCTCACCACCCGCACCCCCGGCCGCCGTCCCGCGACGAGCCAGGCGAGTCCCACGCCGCAACCGGTCCCGGTCTCGCCGATGCTCCCGGCGGCACCGCCCGCCAGCGCGTACAGCAGCCGCCCCTGCTCAAGACGACATGAGGAGGAGAACCCGAGCTGCTCCGCAAGCTCGACGGCCGCAGCGACGACCTGCGGCAAGCCCTGAGCCCCCGCATAGCTTTCGGTTCCCTTGATCGACATCGCCGACTCCTCGCGGTTCGCTTGTGGCCCTTAAGGGTCGTGGCCAGGCTCTCATGGCGAGGTCGGCGACGGCGAGGAGTTCCGCGGCGGTCGCGCCGTCCTGGGCGGAGCGCGACATGCCCCGGACGACGGCCGCGATGAACTCGGCGAGTGCGTCCGTATCGGCGTCTTGGGGAAGTTCGCGGTTCGCGACGCCCTCGCGGAGGCGTTCGGCGACGGCCGCCCGCGACTGGAGCCGGATCTGTCGCAGCTCCGCTTCGACTTCGGCGGCGTCGGGGCCGTGGTTGACCGCGCCGGAGATGACCAGGCAGCCGGGCGGGTGGCCCGGGTCGGTGTAGTTGGCGGCGATCTCGCGGAGCATCCGCTCGATCGCGCCGCGGGCGGTGGGTTCTTCGGCAAGCGCCGCACCGGGAAAGGCGCCGTAGGTCGCCTGGTATCGGGCGACGGCTTCGCTGAAGAGGCGGCGCTTGTCGCCGAACGCGGCGTAGAGGCTGGCGGGCCGGATGCCCATCGCGTCGGTGAGGACGGCGATGGAGGCGGGCTCGTACCCGTACTGCCAGAACACGCGCAGGGCCTGCTCAAGGGCCGCGTCTCGGTCGAAGGACCTGGGTCTTCCTCTGGTCACCGACCCATTGTATAGCGATCGCTCAAGAATCTGGTACCGTCGTGCCCGTCGCTTTATTGAGTGATCGATCAACAAAGGAGCCGCCATGTTCACCCTCTCGGGCAAGACCGCACTCGTCACGGGCGCCAGCCGCGGCATCGGCCGCGCCATCGCCCTCGGCATCGCCGGGGCCGGGGCCCGCGTCGCCGTCCACTACGGCGCGAACGCGCAGGCCGCCAAGGAAACCGTCGCAGCGATCGAAGCCGAAGGCGGCACTGCCTTCACGGTTCAGGCCGACCTCGCCGAGCCCGGCGCGGCCGACACCCTCATCGACGCCCTCACCGCCGAACTGCGCGGCGCCCCGCTCGACATCCTCGTCAACAACGCCGGCATCGGCGCATACGGCGGCATCGGCACGGTCGGTGAGGAGGACTACGACCGCGTCTTCGCCGTCAACACCAGGTCGCTGTTCTTCATCACCCGCAAGGCCCTCGCACTCATCCCCGACGGCGGCCGGATCATCAACATCGGCTCGGGCGTCACCCGCATCGCCTTCCCCGAAGGCATCGCCTACGCGATGACCAAGGGCGCGGTCGACACCTTCACGCTCGCCCTCGCCGCGGAACTCGGGCCCCGCGGCATCACGGTGAACACGGTCGCGCCGGGCATCGTCGACACCGACGTCAACGCGTCCTGGCTGCGCGGCAACGCGGAAGCGCAGGCCACCGCCGCAGCCCGGGCCGCCCTCGGCCGAGTCGGCCAACCCGAGGACGTGACCGGCCCGGTCCTGTTCCTCGCCTCAGCGGCGGGCCGATGGACCACCGGCCAGGTCATCGACGCCACCGGCGGATCGCAGCTCTAGTCCGGCCGAGCAGCGGTGCGATTCAGTCGCGGCCGACCCAGGTGGCGAGGTCGACCTCGTTGCCCTCCGGGTCGGCAATGGTCCAGTGCATCGGGGCGAACCGGTCATTGACGAGCGTGCCCCCTGCGGCCAGTGCGGCGGCGACCCGCGCCTCCGCCTGGTCGTGCGGGACGCCGACATCGATGTGGATGCGGTTGCGGCCCTTCCGCATGACGTCCATCTGCTGCACGTACACCGGCGGGTACAGGCCGTCCGGGTCGCCGATGTCGGAGTCGCCGACCATCTCGTAGCCGAGCACGGCGCACCAGAACGCCCGGACCTTGTCCACGTCGAGGGCGTCGAGCGCGAACTCCCACGTGCGGGTCGAGCCGGGGTCGGCCCGGACGCCGAGCGCTTCGGCGGCCTGGGCGATCTGGCGTGCCAGTTCGAGGTCGGTCTCGGTCAGCGACCAGCGCTCCTTCGTGACCAGCCGTACTTCGAGCACTGTGGAGCGGAGATTGAGGTCGGGGTGGTGCCCGGCGGCCTCGGCGAGCCGGCCGATCTCGGCGACGAGCCGCAGGCCCGTGGCGAAATCGCCGGTGCGGTACAGCGCGAACGCCACGGACCACAGCACCCGCCAGTCGTCGACACCGCCGGCCTCATGGAACTGCTTCGGTGTGATGGTTGTCGTCATGGTCCGATCGTATGGCCGCGCCCCGACACCCGCGCCGGATCCGGTGCGGGCCGGACCTCGCGATTCGGTACGGCGTCCGGGTGTCAGCGGGGTGTCAGGTCGGTGTCAGGGCGGTGCAAGGCGGGCGGTCGATAGTTGCCTCATCAGCAGGCAAGACCGAACGAAAACGGAGCAAGAACATGAACGTCGACCTCACCGCCCAGGACCAGACCACCATCCGCACCGCCGCTTTCGGCGCCATCACGCTCATGTCGTTCGCCGGCATCGCCGGGTCGGCCCACAAGGTCGCGACCGACGGGACGCTGGCGTACGCCTCCGCGACCGGCGCCGTCGGCCACGTGCTGGCCTCGAAGAAGAACGACTTCAAGCTGAGCGCGAAGTCCGCTGCGGCCCTGGCCGACCAGGTGCTGCCCGCGCTCACCGAGGCAGTGCACCTGCTCCAGGCGCAGGACGCTGAGGAGGCGGCGAACTTCCGGACCACCGTGATCACCGCCGCCGAAGCGGCCACCCGTGCGCACAAGGGCGCGCCGAGCCCGAGCATGGCCGCGATGGCCCAGAAGATCACCGAGGCGCTTGACGCCTAAGAAACTCAGGCACTACCTACGCCGCCGCGCACCGAGGCCTCCGCCTCACCGCGCGGCGGCGAAACTCGTTGCAGCCCAAGGCATTACTTCGCGGCGGCGAAACCGTGGAGAAACGTCTCGACGAGGCGGAACACGAGACGACGGCATCGCCGCGCAGCCGCTCAGAGACCGAAGCCGCCAAGTCGGCGACGTCGGACTGAGCGACACGCCGGCTCGCCGCGGCCCTCGGCGGGCCGTTCGCCGAGGCTGCGGAACACTGGGGCACGACCGGGCGCGACGCCCACTGCCGAAGGAGCTGGACCTTGACCGACCCGTTCATCAGGACCATCGAGGACGCCGGACGCGAAGGGCCCCTTGCGGGCCTGCGCTTGGCGGTGAAGGACCTGTTCGATCTCGCCGGCGTCCCGACGGGCGCAGGGAACCCCCGCTGGCTCGAGACCCACGAGGTGCCGAGCGCCGACGCGAAGGCGGTCGCGCTCCTGCGCGAGGCGGGCGCGAGGGTCGTCGGAAAGACGATCACCGATGAGCTGGCGTGGAGCCTGAACGGCACCAACGCGCACTACGGCACCCCGGAGAACCCCACCGCGCCGGGCCGGGTGCCGGGCGGGTCGTCGTCGGGCTCCGCTTCGGCGGTCGCGTCGGGACGCGCTGACATCGGGCTGGGCACGGACACCGGCGGTTCCATCCGCGTCCCCGCGTCCTACTGCGGCCTGTACGGACTGCGGCCCACGCACGGGCGGGTGAGCCTGGAGGGCGCGGTGCCGCTCGCGCCGTCGTTCGACACGGCCGGGGTCCTCACGCGGGACGCGGCGACGCTGCGGCTCGCGATGGGCCTGCTGCTGGAGGGGACGCCGGAGGCCGGGCCGATCACGAGACTGCTGGTGCCGCACGACATCTGGGCGGAGATCCCGGAAGCGACGCGGGAGGCCGTGCTGCCGAAGGTCGAGGAGCTGGGGCTGGTGATCGACCGCGGGCCGCTGTTCGCCGAGAGCACCGACGCGACACCGCTGGAGACCGCCCGGGTCGCATACGCGACGCTGCAGGCCTGGGAGGCGTGGCAGACGCACGGCGCATGGATCGAGGCGAACGACCCGGTGTTCGGGCCGGGCGTGGCGGCGCGGTTCGCGAACGCGGCGAAGCTCGACAGCGCGGACATCGCTGCGGCGCAGCGGGTCCGCAGCGGTGTGACGGCACTGGTCCGGGACCGGCTGCCGCAGGGCACGGCACTGGCGATCCCGGCCGCGCCGGGACCGGCGTTCACGATCGGCGACTCGCCGAACCGCGAGGCGATCGTGCGCTTGACGTGCATCGCGGGACTCTCAGGCGCACCGGGTCTTGCGGTACCGGCGGGCACGGTCGACGGTCTGCCGGTGGGCCTCCAGCTCGTGGCCGCCCCGGGCGGCGACGAACGGCTGCTGGAACTGGCCTGATCGCTGACGACGCGGGCACTGGCGGTGCCACCGGGTCAGGGCGATCGCCGCGCGAGGCAACGGCCCGGCCCGTTCGTGATGGGCCGAGTCGTCGTCTCGCGCAAGGCGATCGTCAAGGCTTTCGTGCTCGGCCGGGACGATGGGCGTCCCGTGCCTCAAGCGGCCGATAACGATCCGGACGGCGGTGGCGGCTCCCCTGTGGCGACGGCCTCCTGAGACCACCGGGTCGCACGGACCGGTGCCGGCGGACCGGGTCGAGGGCCGTGCCGCGGGGCCCCTTAGGGGGCGTTTCACCGCCCCTAACCCCGCGGATCCCTCGGTCCCGTCTGTCACCGTTCGCTTGTGCTGCTTGAGAAAGCGCGTGCTGCTCTACTGCTCGTGTCAGGTGCGCTTCGCCGGATCGCCGTGCGTGACCCTGCCGGTCACCGCGGCGTCCGCTGCGCGCGTGTCGTTCCGGGGGACGGCGCGTCCGTTCCTGCCAGTCGGGACGCGTTCGTCACTAGTGGATGGTCAGCAGACGAGACCCGAACGGAAGGCCTCGGCCACCGCGTGGGCCCGGTCGCGGGCGCCCAGCTTGCGGAACATGCGCCGCGCGTGGGTCTTGACGGTGTCTTCGGAGACGAACAGGTCGCGCCCGATCTCCGCGTTGGACTTCCCTTCGCTCATGCCCCGCAGGACCTGGAGTTCGCGTTCGGTGAGCTTCATGCCCTGCAGCGTCGAGCGCTGCCGCGGCACGGCTTCCGTGACGCGCTGCAGCGTCGGCGAGGCGAACATGATCGCCTGCGCCAGCGCGACCAGCAGGTCGTCGGAGTTGTTGGACGGGGTGCGGATGACACCCCGGGCGCCGGCGGCGACCACCATGGCCGCCGTGCGCGGATCGGCCGCGCCGGACAGGAGGACTCCTGTCCGGGGCGAGCGGGCGCGGACGGTCTTGACGAACTTGACCGGGTCGGGCGCGGCCAAGGCCACGTCGACCAGCACCACGTCCACTTGGCGGCGCCCGAGTTCGAGGAACAGCTCGGGAGAGCCCTCGACCGACTTGACCGCCTGCGCCAAGCCCATGCGGGTCGCGCAGGCCGAGATCTTCTGTCCGGCTTGAGGAGTCTTAACACAGACCAGTACGGTTCTCACTTTGTTCTACCTTTCGCTGCGGTAGGCCGTGCGTGTCTCTGTTACCAGCACGCAGGCGGTCCGCCGCCATGACGCGAGTTCGCGCGGATTTTTCGAGTGACTTTTCGCGGATACCGGGGCGGGGCGTGGACGCATGGTGTTCGGGTTCGCTTGCCGCGAGATCCCCGACCCGGGTGGGAAACTGGGGGCATGACACAGCGAAGAGGCGGACGACCGTACCGAGCCGAGTCCCGCGATTTTGGTGACCATCGTTCACATCCACCTCGCCATGACTTGTCTAACGAACTAACGGCCCTGGAAGGTACGAGTTACGGCCGATATAAATCCTTGCGTGGCAAATGGTGGGCAGGACCGGCGATTCTGGACATTTCCAGAGTCCAGTCGGACCCGTACGCGCCGCCGAGCCGGGTGGCGCTCGAGTTCGACGCCGAGGCCGCTGACCTGGCGTCGGACTGGTACGCGACGCCGGAGCGGCGGGACGCGCTGGCGGTGCTGCTGGCCAAGCGGCTGCGGAGGGCTTGCACGACAAGGGACCTGCGGATCGACGGGGGCGGGCAGGAGATCCTGCGGCGGGCCTCGTGCACCGTGGGCGCGGACGGGTCGGTGGTGTTCCGGCTCGGCGCGCAGTTCCCCGGGCACGGGCGGCGGATCGCGGGCCGGCAGGCCGCGCGGCTGCTGTGCGAGGTCCTGCCTGACGCGGCCGACGAGGCGCTCTCGGTGAGCGAAGCGGACGTGCTGGTGTGGACGCGCCACGCCGACGACGTGAAGGCCCTCAGGGAGGCCGTGGCGGCCTCGGGACTGGTGGCGTTCGTGGCGGACGGGTCTATGCTCGCCCGGCGCTCGGGTGTGGACGACAGGCCGCTGGAAGCGGGGGTGCCGTTCGCGAGCCCGGAGTCGATGGCGGTCGAGTTCGAGCTGCCGCACGCGGGGGTCGTGCGCGGCATGGGGATCGGTCCGGGAGTGACGCTGATCGTCGGCGGCGGGTTCCACGGCAAGTCGACCCTGCTGCGGGCCTTGGAGTCCGGGGTGTGGGACCACATTCCGGGCGACGGGCGGGAGTTCGTGGTCGCGGACCGGTCGGCGGTGAAGATCCGGGCCGAGGACGGGCGCGCGGTGACGGGCGTCGACGTGCACGCGTTCGTCGACCATTTGCCGAGCGGGGACGACACGAGGCATTTCACGACCGAGAACGCGTCGGGGTCGACCTCGCAGGCGGCCGCGATCGTGGAGGCGCTCGAGGCGGGCGCGAAGGCGCTGCTGATCGACGAGGACACGGCCGCGACGAACCTGATGATCCGTGACGCGCGGATGCAGGAGCTCGTGGCGAAGGACCGCGAACCGCTCACGCCGCTGGTGGACCTCGTGCGGTCGATGGCCGACGAGCACGCGGTGGCGACGATCCTCGTCATGGGCGGCTCGGGCGACTACATGGACGTCGCCGATCGGGTGATCCTCATGGACGCGTACCGGCCGGAGGACGTGACGGAGCGGGCGAAGGCCCTGGCGGCCAAGCCGACCGGGCGGCGGGTCGAGGCCGAGGGGTTCCGGATGCCGCGGGCGCGGGTGATCGACCCGCAGTCGGTGTCGTCCGAGTCGCGCGGGAAGCAGAAGATCAAGGCCGGAGGCACGGACGGGCTGCGGTTCGGCGAGTCCGATGTGGACGTGCGCTCGGTGGAGCAGATCACCGACCCGGCGATGACGACCGGGATCGGCCTGGCGATCGAGGCGGCCGTGCAGCAGGGCTGGATTGACGGCGAGGCCACGATGGCGGCGGCTTTGGATCGCCTGGACGAGGCGTTGGACGCCGGCGGCGCGGCGGAGCTGCTGCGGATCCGCGACATCGACGTGGCGGTGCCGCGGCGGTACGAGGTGGCCGCGACGCTCAACCGGATGCGGGAGCTGCGGGTGCGCCAGAGCGGCGAATGACTTGCGGCGCAATCGCATCGAGGCGTACGGCGGGCCTTGTTCGAGGCTGGGGCGAACCACCCGATTGCAGGTATAAAAGTGCCTTCGCGGCTCCGATCCCCAAAGGCCGCGAAGGCACTTGAACTCTATCGGTTTCCCGACAGTTGTGCGACTAACTGTCGGGATGTTGACACTTGGGGTTCCGACCCCCCGATCGACCTGCGGCTAAACCAGCGACCCGGAGACGGAGCAAGGCCGCCGACTTCGTCGGCGGCCTTGCTGTCGTGCGGTACCCGTGGGGGATCGGCCCTCGCTAGTGCGAGTGGCTGTGCCCGCCGTGGGAGTGCGAGTGGCCGTGACCGGCCTCCTCTTCCTCTTCGGGCTTGTCGACGATCGTGACCTCGGTCGTCAGCAGCATGCCGACGATCGAACCGGCGTTGAGCAGCGCGTTGCGGGTGACCTTCACCGGGTCGATGATCCCGGCCGCGACCAGGTCCTCGTACTCGCCGGTGGCGGCGTTCCAGCCCTCGCGCCAGCCCTTGCCGTCGACGCCGTTCACGATCACGTCGCCGGACTCGCCGGCGTTGATCGCGATGCGGCGCAGCGGCTCGGACAGCGACTCGGCGACGATCTTGAGGCCCACGCGGGCCTCCGGGTCGTCCAGCTCGATCTTCTCGAGGATCGCGATCGCGTGCACCAGGGCCGCGCCGCCGCCGGCGACGATGCCCTCCTCGACCGCGGCCTTGGTCGCGTTGACCGCGTCCTCGATGCGGTGCTTGCGCTCCTTCAGCTCGACCTCGGTGGCCGCGCCGACCTGGATCACGGCCACGCCGCCCGAGAGCTTCGCGAGGCGCTCTTCGAGCTTCTCGCGGTCCCAGGACGACTCGGTCGTGGAGGCCTGCTGCTTGATCTGCGCGATGCGGGCGTCGACCGTCTCCCGCTCCCCGGCGCCGTCCACGATCGTGGTGGCGTCCTTGGAGACGGTGACGCGGCGGGCCCGGCCCAAGTGCGACAGGTCGGCGGCCTTGAGCTCGAGACCCACCTCGGAAGAGATGACCTCGGCGCCCGTGAGGGCCGCGATGTCGCCCAGGATCGCCTTGCGGCGGTCGCCGAAGGCCGGAGCCTTGACGGCGCACACGCGCAGCGTGCCGCGCAGGGCGTTCACCGTCAGGGTCGCGAGGGCCTGGCCCTCGACGTCCTCGGCGATGATCAGCAGCGGCTTCGAGGTCTCGACGACCCGCTCCAGCACCGGCAGCAGCTCCTCGATGGAGCCGACCTTGGAGTTGGTGATGAGGATGTAGGGGTCCTCGAAGACCGTCTGGCGCGAGTCCTGGTCGGTGATGAAGTTCGGCGAGATGAAGCCCTTGTCGAACTGCATGCCCTCGGTCACCTCGAGCACGGTCTCCAGGCTGGAGCCGTCCTCGACGGAGATGACGCCTTCGGCGCCGACCGCGTCCATCGCCTTCGCGATGAGCTCGCCGATCTCCGGGTCCTGCGCCGAGACCGCCGCGACCTGCGCGATGTTCTCGTGGCTGGAGATCTCGATGGCTTGGCGGAGCAGCTCCTCGGACACGGCGTTCGCCGCGGCCTCGATGCCCTTGCGGATCGCGATCGGGTTCGCCCCGGCCGTGACCGCCTTGATGCCCGCGCGGGACATCTTCTGCGCCAGCACGGTCGCAGTGGTGGTGCCGTCGCCCGCGACGTCGTTCGTCTTGGTCGCGACCTCCTTCACCAGCTGCGCGCCGAGGTTGGCGTACGGGTCGGCGAGCTCGATCTCCTTGGCGATGGTCACGCCGTCGTTGGTGATCAGCGGCGCACCGAAGGAGCGCTGGAGGACGACGTTGCGGCCTTTCGGGCCGAGCGTGACCTTGACGGTGTCGGCGAGCTGGTCGATACCGCTCAGCAGGTTGTGCCTCGCGTCCTCGGCGAAGTTGAGAATCTTCGGCATGGGTGTTGTCCCTTCCTAATGCACGAAAGGGCCCTCAGCTGTGCGCACTTGCGAATCGCAAGCATCGCCGCTGCGGGCCCCCAGGCGTGCTAGTTCTCGACGACCGCGAGGACGTCGCGCGAGGACAGGACGAGGTATTCCTCGCCGTTGTACTTGACCTCGGTCCCGCCGTACTTGGAGTAGATGACCACGTCGCCGACCTTCACGTCGATCGGGAGGCGGTTGCCCTTGTCGTCGAAGGCGCCCGGGCCCACGGCCAGAACGGTGCCCTCCTGGGGCTTCTCCTTGGCGGTGTCGGGAATGACCAGACCAGAGGCGGTGGTGGTCTCGGCCTCGTTCGCCTGGACCACGATGCGGTCGCCCAGCGGCTTGATGGCAGCCTTGCTCACTTGGTTTCTCCAAACCTGCGTGTTCAATACGGATGTACGCCACGACGGCGCGGGTCTCGTCGTCGCGGGTGCCGAGGCACCGGCCCGTGGCTGTTGGCACTCTCGAGGCGAGAGTGCCAAGCCGATCATAGCGCTTAGCAATCTCGGTCTGCGAGTGCTAAGGCGTAAGTTAGTTCGCCCAGGTGGGGACCGTCAACACCGGGTCTCCAACGTCATACCATGAGGCACGTGGACACCAGCCTGCTCGCCGCCCTCAAGGCCCGCCCTGAACTCCAGACGCAAGCGGCCGAAGCCCTGCGCAGCGACGGCGACCGGGCACCGCTGACCTTGCGAAAGGCCGGCGTCGAACCCGACCTCGCGGCGGCGGCCCTGACGCTCGCGGAGCTCCGGGAGAAGGCCCGAAGAAAATTCGGCGAACGCGCGGCGAACCTCTACTTCACGCGGGCCGGCCTGGAGCAGGCCACCCGCTGGGTCGTCGCGGAGCGGCGGGCGGCGCGGTTCGCGCGCCACGCGGAGGCCGTGACGGACCTGTGCTGCGGGCTCGGGACGGAGGCACTGGCGTTCGCGGAGGCGGGCCTGCGGGTCGAGGCCGTGGACTTGAGCGAGGCGACGGCTGAGTATGCGAGGGCGAACGCGGGGGCCGCGGGTCTGGCCGTCACGATCGAGGTCGGCGACGCGCTGAGCACTCCCCTGCTGGAGTCGACATTCGCAGACCCCGCACGCCGGTCCGGGGCCGGACGGCACTTCAACCCGGCCGAGTACTCGCCGCCGCTGAATGAGCTGCTGGCCCGCATGTCGAAGACCAGGTTCGCCGCGCTGAAGCTCGGCCCGGGCATCAGCCACGAGTGGATTCCCGAAGGGGCCGAGGCGGAATGGGTCTCGGTGGACCGGGACGTGGTCGAGGCCTGCCTGTGGCTGGGCGAGGCGGCCGAGGTGCCGCGCAGAGCGAGTTTGTGCAAGGCGGGCGAGTGGCACGAGCTGACGGGCAGCGGTCAAGTGCAGGCACCGGTGGGCGAGGTCGCGGCGTACCTGTACGAGCCTGACGGCGCGGTGATCCGGGCGGGACTGGTCGCCGAATTGGCGGAGCAGTTGGAAGCCCACACGGCGAACGAGACCATCGCGTACCTGTACAGCGATCGGCTTGTCGAAACCCCGTTCGCGAGGGCCTGGAAGGTGGAGGAGGTCTGGCCCCTCCACCCCAAGAAGCTCAAGGCGCTGCTGGCGGAGCGCGGCATCGGCCGCCTGACGATCAAGCAAAGAGGAACAGGAATCGACCCGGCCGCCCTGCGAAAGCAGCTAAAGCTCAAGGGCGGCAACGAAGCGACGCTGGTGCTCACGCGGCTAGGCAACGCCCATGCGGCAATCCTCTGCGCAGAGGTCTAGGCGGCAGCGAACGGCTTGATCTGGCGAAGGTCGTTGCCGAGCCGTTCGCGCTCGACCTCAAGGTCGTAGCGGTTCTGAAGGTTCATCCAGAACCGGTCGGAGGTGCCGAAGTACCGCGCGAGCCGCAAGGCGGTGCCAGGAGTGATACTCCGTTTGCCGTGCACGATCTCGTTGATCCGCCGAGGCGAGACCCCAATCTCCTTAGCGAGGCGGTACTGCGAGACGCGAAGCGGCTCCAGGAACTCCTCAGCAAGGATCTCTCCCGGGTGAATCGGCGGCATCAAAGATTCCATCGGTCTCCCCTTCCCGTGTCGCTTCAACCTCAATCTAGTGATAGTCAACGATCTCTACCTCCTCCGGACCGGCATCCGTCCAGCGAAAGCAGACCCGCCATTGCTGGTTAACTCGGATGCTGTGCTGTCCTCCTCGGTCGCCCTTCAGCTTCTCAAGGCGGTTGCCGGGCGGCACCCGCAGATCCTCGATCGTCTCGGCTGCATCGAGCATGACCAGCTTCTTGAGCGCGACGCGCTGCGTGGTGTCGTCGAACCTCGGCGACCGGTAGTGTGGCGTCCGCGGAACTCGAAGGTGATGTCAAGCGGCGCGTCGCGGTCGAGCCCGTCGAGGTTCAGGTAGTCCCGCACCGTCGCCTCGGCGTCCGATACCCCCGCAGATTGCGTAACCCCGACACCCTCGATGTGAAGCTCCCAGCCGCCTTCCCAAGCCTTTGCCGTCACCGCAATCGGTTCCGCGCTGCCCGAGGCGTCGACATTCGAGAACACCGCAGTCTTCGAGACCTGGTCCGCGAGGGCCAGAAAGTCATCCAGCGCCTGCCTCGTTGACTTCTCGCCCGCAGCGCCTGCCGCGACTGCGGCCGCCTCTCCAACGCCGTAAAGCGCGGCCCGCCCTTCTGCAAGCTCGGCGTCGGTGAACGCGCCGTGCGTTCGGATGTGGTCGTCGATCAACTCGCGCAGGTTCTGACGCCCAAGCGCAGGCGCGGCATCGTTCGGTTCGTTGCCCATTGGCGGTGTCCTCTCAGGCGTGGCGGTCTTGGAAGCGTTTGGCTTTTGCCCTGTTCCCGCAGGTCTCCATGGAGTGCCAGCGGCGGCTGCCGTTGCGGGTGGTGTCGAGGTACCAGAGGACGCATTCGTGGTTGGCGCACTTGCGGATGCGATCTCCCTTGCGCTCGAGGAGGTCCAGGAGCTCGACGGCGCACTTCCAGCCGGGGAGGTGGGCGGGGCCGTCGACCGAGTCCTCGATCGCCGGTCGGCCGTCGACCAGGCGGGGGTTGCGGGTCCCGTGTGCGAGGACCGCGTTCAGCCGCGCCTCGCCGTCGTCTTCCTTCGCGAGGAAGGCGCGGATCGACTCGCGGGCCTCGGTGAGGTGTTCGCGCACTTCCCGCGCAGGGGCGTCGACGGAGAACTCGTGCTCGGCGAGCCAGCCCTCTAGTGCCCCGGGGGTGTCGAAGACGTCGCGGAGGGAGCCGTTCTCCATCCAGACGGTGTCGAGCAGGTCGAGCGGCAGGGGTTCTCCCATGAGCGGGCGCGTGACGGTCATCTCTCAATTATAACCACCAAAACTCTTGTAGGCGGTTTGACGGGTCGCTAGTGTTCTCACTACCAAACCGGCTAAACAAAGTTAGACGGTTAAACACGGAGGGCACCAACCATGTCACGCCTCCCCTTGATCCAGGCCGAAACCGCCACCGGCGAAGCCGCCGACCTCCTCGCCGGCGTCCAGAAGGCCCTCGGCGTCACCCCGAACATGACCAAGGCGATGGTCAACAGCCCCGCCGTCCTCAAGGCCTACCTCGGCTTCTCCGGCGCACTCGCCGCCGGCGTGCTCCCCGCGCCGCTACGCGAGCGCCTGGCGCTGCTCGTGGCGCAGGAGAACGGCTGCGACTACTGCCTCTCGGCGCACACCTACCTCGGCGAGCACGTCGCCAAGCTCGACGCCGACCAGATCGCGGCCGCGCGCCGCGGTGAAGCCGAGGACCCGAAGTTCGCCGCGGCCCTGGCGTTCGCGAGCGCAGTGCTGCGCGCGAAGGGCGGCGTCGAGGACGCCGACCTCAAGGCCGCCCGCGATGCGGGTCTGAGCGACGCGGAGATCGCGGAAGTGGTCGCCAACGTCGCGCTCCAGGTCTTCACCAACTACTTCAACAAGACCGCCGACACCGACATCGACTGGCCGGTCGTCCGGCACGACCTCTAGGGACTGACGGCGGCCCGGTCCTTCCGGGTCGCCGAAAGCACAATGGAGCACCCCCCATGACCGTCCTTTTGAAATCCCAGACTGCCAGGCCCGCTTGGGCAAAGGTGGCCGTGCCGACGATCGCCGGGACGACCGGACTGCTCGCGCTCGCCGCGCTCCAGGCCGCCACCAGCGCGGCGATGTTCGCGCTGCCGTGGGTGGCGGCGATGGGGATCATCGCGATCGCGCCGCAAGCGCCGTTCGTGCAGCCCCGCGCGATGCTGCTCGGGCAGCTCAGCGCGGGAGTCGTGGGCCTGGCCGCGGTCGCGGTCCTCGGGCCGTCGCTCTGGACGGCCGCGATCGCGGCGGGGCTGACGACCGCGCCGATGCTGCTGCTGAAGGCCCCGCACCCGCCCGCGACGGCGACCGCCGCGATCATCGGCGCGTCCGGCCCGTCCGTGTGGTTCCTCCTCGATCCGATCCTCCTCGCCAGCGCCGCCACGGTGCTCGTCGGCTGGGCGCTGGGCAGAGTGCTTCCCGCGCACCGGTATCCGACGCAGTGGTGGTGACCCTCCCGTAGACGCACGGCGCTCCCCCGAGCGCCGTCCAGAAAGGATTACGTCATGTCAGAGACCCGTCCCCCGCTGCCGCCGTTCACCGCCGAGTCCGCCGCCGCCAAAGTGCAGGCCGCCGAGGACGGCTGGAACACTCGCGACCCCGAGCGCGTGGCGCTCGCGTACACGCCGGATTCAGTGTGGCGCAACCGTTCTCAGTTCCTGACAGGCCGCGAGGAGATCAAGCGGTTCCTCACCGCGAAGTGGGCGCGGGAGCACGAGTACGCGCTGCGGAAGCAGCTGTGGGCGTTCACTGAGGACCGGATCGCGGTGACGTTCCAGTACGAGTGGCACGACGACGAAGGCCAGTGGTGGCGCAGCCACGGCAACGAGATGTGGGAGTTCACCGCTGAGGGGCTGATGCGCCGCCGCGAAGCGAGCATCAACGACCTGGCGATCGCGGAGACGGACCGCCGGATCTTCGGCCGTCGCCCCGACAGCGAGCGTTGAGCCGCGGGCCGAGCAAGACGTGCTCGCCAGGAGCGGGCATACGCAAGCAAGGCCGGGCACCGCCACGAGCGGTTCCCGGCCTTCGCCGCGTCCTGATCGGAGTCTTGGGAAGGTCAGGGAAGCCGGGCGGTGAGGTCGACCTCGACGAGCTGGCCGGGGTAGCCGAGCGCGGTCACGCCGACGACGGTGCTCGCGGCCTTGAAGGCGGGGCCGAGTTCGGTCTGCTCGGAGAACCGGTGCCAGGCGGCGCCGACCACCGCGCTGTCGGCACTCACGACGTAGACCACGGAGCGGACGACGTCGTCGGCTCCGGCGCCGACCGAGGCCAGTGCGGCGAGGCAGTTCGCGGCGGTCTGGTCGATCTGGGCGTCGAGGTCCCCGATGCCGACCACCTGCTGGTCGCCGTCGACGGGGCACTGGCCGGCGAGCATCGCGAGCCGCCCGGCCTCGACCACGGTCACATGCTCGTATCCCCCGGTGGGGTGCAGTTCAGCGTCAGACACAACGCGAGTCTATGGCCGGCGCCGTTGGGCGGAAACCCGTTTTACGAGACCTGCTACTCGGGGTGGGCGAGGCGGTAGCGGAGGTTGGCGTCCTTCTCGGTGACCATGCGCTCGAGGTCGACCTGGTAGTCCGAGAGCTTGGCGCGCAGGGCTTCGTCGGCGGAGCCGAGGATGCGGAGCGCGAGGAGGCCGGCGTTCTTGGCCCCGGCGATGGAGACGGTGGCGACGGGGATGCCGGCGGGCATCTGGACGATGGACATGAGGGAGTCCATGCCGTCGAGGTATTTGAGCGGGACGGGGACGCCGACCACGGGCAACGGCGTCGCGGAGGCGACCATGCCGGGGAGGTGCGCGGCGCCGCCGGCGCCGGCGATGATCACCTGGAGGCCGCGGGAGGCGGCCGAGTCGGCGTAGCTGAGCATGCCGTGGGGGGTGCGGTGGGCGGAGACGACGCGGACCTCGAAGGGGACGCCGAACTCGGTGAGGACTTCGGTGGCCGGTTCCATGGTGGGCCAGTCGGAGTCGGAGCCCATGATGACGCCGACCCGGGGGTGCTGTGCTGCCATTACTCGCCTTCCTGGAGCCATTTCGCGGCCCGCAGGGCGCGGCGCCGCAGCGTGTCGGGGTCGTCGCCGCAGACGGTGACGTGGCCGATCTTGCGGCCGGGCCGCACGGCCTTGCCGTAGAGGTGGACGTGCGCGCCCGGGTCCTCGGCGAGGAGGTGCTGGAGGCGTTCGTCGATGCGCGGGCCGCCGGGGGCGCCGCCGAGGACGTTGGCCATCACGGTGTACGGCGCGGCGGTCTCGGTGGAGCCGAGCGGGTAGTCCAGGACGGCGCGGAGGTGCTGCTCGAACTGGCTGGTGCGCGCGCCCTCGATGGTCCAGTGGCCGGAGTTGTGGGCCCGCATGGCGAGCTCGTTGACGAAGAGGCCGTGCGAGGTCTGGAAGAGTTCGACGGCGAGCATGCCGCACACGTCGAGGTCCTTGGCGACCGCTTCGGCGATACGGCGGGCCTCGAAGGCGGTCTCGTCGTTCAGGTGCGGGGCGGGGGCGATGACCTCAGTGCAGATGCCGCCGGTCTGGACGGTCTCGACGACCGGGTAGACCGCGGTCTCGCCGCGCGGGGAGCGGGCGATCTGGACCGCGAGTTCGCGCTGGAGGGCCATGCGCTCCTCGGCGATGAGGCGGATGCCGGAGGCGAGGACGGCCTGCGCGTCGGCGGGCGTGTCGATCATCCACACGCCCTTGCCGTCGTAGCCGCCGGTGGCGGCTTTGAGGACGCAGGGGAGGCCGAAGGCCTCGACGTCGGAGATGGAGTCGACGGGGGCCCAGCGGGGCTGGGGCAGGCCGAGGGCGGCGAGGCGGGTCCGCATGGCCTGCTTGTCCTGGGCGTAGAGCAGGGCCTCGGGGCGGGGCTGGACTTCGACGCCTTCGGCGGTGAGGGCGCGGAGGGCGTCCTGCGGGACGTGCTCGTGGTCGAAGGTGATCACGGTGCAGCCCTTGGCGAAGGCGCGGAGGTCGTCGACGTTGCGGTAGTCGCCGAACACGGTCGCGGGGGTGACGACCGCGGCGCTCTCGGCCGGGTCCCCGGCGAGCACTTTGAGGCTCTGCCCGAGGGCGATGGCGGCCTGATGGGTCATGCGGGCGAGCTGACCGGCGCCGATCATGCCCACCGTCGGAAGTTGCGTCGCGGCGTCCACGGCCTGAGCCTAACCCGCGCTCCACCTGCGCCCCGAGCGAACCGGTGGCGCGGGTGACCTGGATCGTCACGCGGCCTCGCCCCACTCGGATTCGGCGGTCCCGGCGTTCAGGTCGTCACGCGGCCCGGGGTGCCGCGCTCGATGTCCTCGGCGAGTTGGTCGGCCGTGACCCCGAGGACGCCGCAGAGCGCCATGATGGTGAAGAACGCCGGTGTGGCGATGCGCCCGGTCTCGATCTTGCGCAGCGTCTCCGGGGAAATGCCGGCCTCGGCGGCGACGTCGGGGAGGCTGCGGGCGCCCCGTGCCGCACGGAGCGTCCGGCCGAGCGCGCGCCCGCGCTCGTGTTCCTCGGGCCGCAGCGGCTGTCGAATCATACCGGTATTATAGTACCGGTATACAAATACCACCAACATATGAGAGGCCGTCCGTGATCGAGTACTACTCCCCCGCCGAGATCGAGGCCATGCGCCCTGCCGGACGCTTCGTGGCCGGGATCCTCACCGAGCTGGAGCGGACCGCCGAGGTCGGCATGAACCTGCTCGAACTCGACGACCTGGTCGCGCGCCGCATCAAGGAGGCCGGGGCGGTCTCCTGCTACGTGGACTACCACCCGTCGTTCGGCGCGAGCCCGTTCGGGAAGGTGCTGTGCACCTCCGTGAACGACGCGGTGCTGCACGGCCTCCCGTTCGACTACAAGCTCCAGGACGGCGACCTGGTGAGCTTCGACTTCGCGGCCGAAGTGGACGGCTGGGTCGCCGACTCGGCGCTGTCCATCGTGGTCGGCAACGCGAGCGAGCGCGACCTGCACCTGATCGACACGACCGCTCGCGCGCTCGAGGCCGGCATCGGTGCCGCGACGGTGGGGAACAAGCTCGGGGACATCGGGCACGCGATCGCCACCGTGGCGCGCGGCGACGGCCTCAGCGTCAACACGCAGTTCGGCGGGCACGGCGTGGGCCGCACGATGCACGGCGACCCGCACGTGCCGAACGACGGCCGCCCGGGCCGGGGCATGAAGCTCAAGCCGGGCCTGGTCATCGCGATCGAGCCGTGGTTCCTGCAGACCACCGACGAGATCGTCTACGACCCGGACGGGTGGACGCTGCGCAGCGCCGACGGCTCGCGCGGGGCGCACATGGAGCACACGATCGCGATCACCGAGGACGGTCCGATCGTCCTCACCGCCCGCGACCAGGGGTGACGCGGCCGCGCGGCCCCCTCGGCGTTCAATGCTCGGCTTCGGTCCGGGCGAGGCGGGCCATGCGGTCGATCATGCGCTCGGAGGCGATCTCCTCGGCGGTGACGGCGTACCCGTAGTGGTCGCGCCAGTCGCCGTCGATGTAGAGGTACCGCTTGTGCAGGCCCTCGCGGCGCAGGCCGAGCTTCTCGGCGACCCGGTTCGACGGGCCGTTCTCGGGCCGGATGTTGACCTCGATGCGGTGGAGGCGGCCGACGGTGAGCGCGTGGTCGATGACGAGCGCGAGCGCGGTGGCGGTGATGCCCTTCCCGGCGTGGCCGCGGTCGATCCAGTAGCCGGCGTACGCGGAGCCGAAGGCGCGGCGCACGATGTTGCCGACGGTGAGGCCGCCGGCGAGCTGCCCCTGCCAGCAGACGGCGAGAGGCCAGCTCGTGCCGTCCTTGATGGAGCGCTTGAGGCCGCGCAGCATGGCGCGGAACGCCGCGGGCGAGTGCGCTTCGTACCAGGTGGTGCCGGTGCCGGGCTCCCAAGGGGCGAGCCAGGCCTCGTTGGCGCGGCGCAGTTCCGACCAGCGGGCGGCGTCGGAGCGTCGGAAGGGGCGGACGCTGACGTCGCCGTGGTTCAAGTGCACAGGCCAACCGGGGTTGGAGAGGGTCATTCGTCGTCCAGCTGCGGATTGTTGATCATCGGTTCCGGTCCAGGAGCAGCACGTCTACGGTCGATCCGGCGGGCACCCGGGTCGCGTTCTCGCCGATCGTCATGAGACCGGTCGCCTCGGCCAGTCCGGAGAGCGTGTAGGACGTGGCTCCCAGCGGGGCGACGGTGTAGCCGCCGCCGCGCCTCTCGGCGACGCGGACGGGCCGGAATTCGCGCAGCCCGCTCGGTGAGGATACGGGCTCGGTCAGGTTGGCGCGCACGCTGGGCCGGAAAACGGGCTCGGCTCCGGCGAGGCGCTGGATCAGCGGCCGGGCGATGACCTCGAAGGCGATCGTGGCCGCGACGGGGTCGCCGGGAAGGCACACGACGGGGACCTCTTCGGGGCCGATGGTGCCGAAGCCCATGGTCTCGCAGAGGTAGACGGCCACCGGGTTGAAGTCGACGGCGCCGTCGCGGGAGAAGGTGCGGCGCACCATGTCCCCCGGGCCCAGGCCCGTGCCGCCGGTGGTGATGACGAGGTCGGCGCGGAGGATCTGGTCGTCGAGGACCGACCGGAGCGCGTCGGGCTCGTCGTCGCAGATGCCGACGCGGTACGCGTGCGCGCCCGCCTCGGAGGCCGCGGCCGTGACCAGGTGGGAGTTGACGTCGATGAGCTGGCCCGGCTGGGAGGGGCGGCCGGTGTCGACGAGCTCGTCGCCGGTGGCGATGACGACCACGCGGGGGGTCGGGCGGACGACGACGTCGGCGATGCCGGCGGCGGCGAGCAGCCCGATGAGGTTGGGGGTGACGCGGCGGCCCTCGTGGGCGAGGATCTCGCCCGCGGGACGTTCCGAACCCATGCGGCGCACGCCGTGTCCGCGGCGCGGCACCTGGCGGACGTCCACGGTGGCCATGCCCTCGTCGGTCCAGGCGAGGGGCACGACCATGTCGGCGCCGACCGGAAGGGCGGCGCCGGCGGCGACGGAGAAGCAGGTGCCCGAGACCAGGCGCACGGGGCGCCAGGACGAGGCGGCGAGGTCGCCGAGGACCTTGAGGCCCACGCCGCGTTCGGGGCTGGCGCCGGCGATGTCGTCGCCGTTGCACGCGTAGCCGTCGATCGCGGCGTAGTCGAAGGCGGGGAGCGGGCCGGGGTTCACGGCGTTCTCGGCCAGGACCGACCCGGTCGACTGGGTCATGTCGATGTCGACCGGCGGCAGGGGTCGCACCAGGGCCAGCGCCTTCGCCAGGAAGTCGGCCAATGGTGTCGCCTCGCCGGTCCCCTTCACTCCTCATCCCCCCGTCGGTCAAGTTCCTCTCAGCGCCGCCTCGCGGTCGCCGGGTCAGTCAAGTGTCGCACTGAATTCGCGCAGCCAGGCGTTGAAGCCGGGCAAGTCGTCCCGCTGGGTTGCGAGCTCGACCAGGGTCTGGAGGTACGCGACAGGCTCCCCTGTGTCGTACCGGCGACCGCGGAAGACGACCGCGTGGACGGGGGTTCCCTTGGCGCGCATGGCCTCCATGGCGTCGGTGAGCTGGATCTCGCCGCCGCTGCCGGGCTCGGTCCGCTCGAGCACGGGGAAGATGGCACCGGGGAGGACGTAGCGTCCGATGAGGATCAGGTTCGAGGGCGCGTCCTCGATGGCGGGCTTCTCGACGAGGCCGGTCACTTCGACGACGTCCTCGGCGTCGGTGGCCCGGACGGCGGCGACGCCGTAGCGGGAGACCTGGTCGTCGGGGACCTCGATGAGGGCGAGGACGATGCCGCCGGTCTCGGCCTGGAGGTCGATCATGCGCGGGAGGAGCTTGTCGTCGAGGTGGCACCACTCGTCGCCGAGCAGGACCGCGAAGGGCTCGTCGCCGACGTGCCCGGCGGCGCGGCCGACGGCGTGGCCGAGGCCCTTGGCGCCGCCTTGGCGGATGGCGGTCATCTCGGCGATGCTCTCGGGGGCCTTCACCTTGGCGAGCATGGCGTCCTTGCCCTTGGCCTTGAGGGCGTTGTCGAGGTCGGCGCGGGCGTCGAAGTAGTCGATCATCGCGTCCTTGCCGGGGGCGGTGACGAGGGTGACGTCATCGGCGCCGGCGGCGGCGGCTTCCTCCACGATGTACTGGAGGACGGGCTTGTCGACGATCGGCAGGAGTTCCTTGGGGATGGCCTTGGTGACCGGCAGGAAGCGGGTGGCGAAGCCGGCCGCGGGAATGACGGCTTTCGTGGCGCGGGGCGCGGTTGCTGACATACCGCGAGGGTAGCGTGCACACGCTGCGTCGGCGGTCAGCCACCCTGCCGAACACCGGGTGAACGTTCATGTCGGGTGGTCCGGGACCGGGCGTGGGGCCATTGGGCTGCCAGGGGCGATGCCTCCGCCTGCCGGACGGTTCAGACCGCGACCCTCCAGGTGTCGCGGCCCGCGGCCTTGGCCGCGTAGAGGGCTTCGTCGGCGGCCGCGAGGATGCCGGTGGCCGTCTCGGCGTGGTCGCCGAGGACGGCGATGCCGATGGAGACGGTGATGTTGAGTTCGCGCCCGCCGGAGGCGTCGTTGACCTTGAACTTGCGGGCGTTGACGGCCTTGCCGAGGCGCTCGGCGACGACCGAGGCGCCGCCCGCGTCGGTCTCGGGCAGCAGGACCATGAACTCCTCGCCGCCGTGGCGGAACGCGAGGTCCACTTCGCGGATCTGGCCGGTGATGCGGCGCGCGAGCTCGACGAGGACCTGGTCGCCGACGGGGTGGCCGTAGGTGTCATTGACGTCCTTGAAGCGGTCGAGGTCGATCGCCAGGAGCGCGGAGGGCCGCTGGTAGCGGCGGGACCGCTCGGCCTCCCGGCGCAGCGAGGTCTGCATGAACCGGTAGTTCCACAGGCCCGTGAGCGGGTCGGTGAGGCTCAGGCGCTCGGCGTGGCGGTGCAGGAGGACGTTCTCGACCGCGACCGATGCCTGCCCGGCGAAGGTCCGCAGCGTGTCCACGTCGCCCGGTTCGAATTCGTCCCCGGCGATCCGGTTGTAGAGGACGAGCACGCCGAGGACGCCCGCGTCGGTGCGCGGTGCGCCGCCGAACTCGCCTTCGCCGCCGCGGGCGTGTTCGACCGGTCGACCCCGGCGCGCCTGGTCGACGCCCGCCTCGTGGTCCACAGGATGGCGTCCACTGCTCAGCTCGGGATCAACGGGCTGGCGCCCGCTGAACGGCACCGCGACGATCGTGTGGGCGTCCGGTTCGGTCGCGGCGCGGTGGCGGCCCTCGAAGCGGCCGTCGACGATCCGGCCGTGGGCGGGCACGCCGCCCGCGGCGATCGCGCCGATGATCCCTTCGCCGATGCGGATGCTCGCGGGCTCGGTGATGCCGAGGTCGCCTTCGCCGGCGCGTTCGCGGAGCTGGTCGGCGTCGTCCACGTCGACCAGCATGATGACCCCGGCCTCGGCCCCGGCCGTGACCATCGCCGTGTCGAGGATGACCTCCAGGATGCGGTCGAGGTCGAGGGTCGCGGTGAGGGTCTGGCCGAGGCGGCCGAGCTGGCCGCGCATCTGGTCGCGGGAGGCGGTGAGGGCGTTGACGTACGACTGGGTCTGGGCGGTCATGCGGTTGAACGCGAACGCGAGCTGCGCGACCTCGTCGCGCCCGTGCACCGGGACGCGCACGTTGAGGTCGCCTTGGGCGACCCGCTCGGCGGCGGCCGAGAGCTCCGCGAGCGGCCTCGTGGTCGAGCGGGCGAGCCACGCGGCGAGGCCGACCGCGCAGAACGCCGAGGCGGTGACCATCGCGGCGAGAGTCCAGTACATCGGGGTGACGTCAGTGGCCACGGTGCCGATGCTCAAGGGCAGGAACGAGTCCGTGAAGTCCCAGCGCCCCGCGTCGGCGCTGCCGACCGAGAGCGGAGTGGTCCGGGAGTCCTGGAGGATGAGGTCGGCGTCCGCGACGCGGGCGAGGCGGGCCAGGAACGTCTGGTCGACCTCGCGGAACGCGGTGAACACCGACGTGGAGCCGTCGGCGTTCTGGACCTCGGCCTGCGCGCCGAGCGCCACGATCGGGCCCGCCCCGGCGTAGGCGACCGCCTCGCCGCAGTCGACCCACGAGCCGTCCGGGGCCTCCGCGCCGATGTCGGTGCCCGGGCTGGTGCCGACCGACGCGAGGCTCGAGAAGACCACGCCGTCGACCACCGCCCGGTCGACGAGGAGTTGCGCCATTTCGACCGCGTTCTCCTGATCGCCGTTACGGTAGTTCAATGCCACCGCCGCCGCCGAAGCCTGGATGCGTTCGCAGATGGTGCCGAGGGTCGAGTCGACCATCGTCACCGCCGAGTTCGCCAGGGCCTCCCCGCGGGAGTCCGCTAGATGGGACATGACGGCAGCGACGAAGACGGCCCCCACCAGGACCGGCCCGAGCACGACGACGAGGAACGCCGTGGTGAGCCGTGAGCGCAGCGACACCGAATCCCCCTCAAGTTCACTACTTAGAAGACTACCTAGAGCTACCGACTCGACACGACGCGGCAAGGCTATGTAAACGGGACTAACCGAAAGGGTGAGTGGAGATCTCCGTTCAGGGGAATCCTCCCAGGTACCGGCGACAGAAGGGAAGGAACGGCATGCAAGAGGCGAAGAGCGCCGCACGTCGGCAGCTGCTCGAGGCGCGGAACGCGATGCCCGGGGAGCAGCGCGGATACGCCGATCTGGCCACATGGAAGGCCTTGCGGGACTTCCTGATCGAAGTCGTGGACGAAGGCGCCGTCGTGGCGGCGTACCGGCCGTTCGGCTCGGAACCGGGCGCGGTGCTCGAACCCGAACTGCCCGAACGCCTCGCGGTCGTCTACAAGGTCCTCGAACCGGTGCTCCTGCCGGACAAGGATCTCGCCTGGCGCGAGGCCGGAGGCCCTGGGGGCCAAGGGGAACCGGACGCGAACTCGGAAGGCGGGGACGGCCCGAACCCGGGCGGGGCGGTGCTCGGACCGGAGGCGGTCCAGCAGGCCGCGGCGGTCATCGTGCCCGCCGTCGCCGTCTCAGATGATGGGATGCGGCTCGGCCGGGGCGGCGGTTCATACGATCGTGCGCTGGCCCGGGTCGGCCCGGACGTGCCCGTGGTGGCGCTCCTGCGCGACGGCGAGTTCGGCTTCATGGTCCCCGCCGAGCCGCACGACCGGCCGGTGACGGGCGTGGTCACCCCGGCGCGGGGGTTCATCTCGCTGAGATAGGCCGCACACCTCGGGCCGCGGCCGGGCCGGTCCACCGCCCGCACGCTTGCCGGCGCTCCTGTGACCTGTCAGGTCGCACGGGATGGGATTAGCACTCTTCGGCGTTGACTGCTAATGTCGATCGGGATCTGTGTTGAGTGCTGGAGGTCTAGGACGTGCCTGTCTACGAATACCGCTGCAAGGAGTGCGGTTACGAGTTCGACAAACACCAGTCGTTCTCCGAAGCGCGCCTCAGCGACTGCCCGAGCTGCGAAGCCAAGGGCGCGCTGCGCAAAGTCTTCGGGAACGTCGGCGTCACCTTCAAGGGCAGCGGTTTCTACCGCACCGACTCCAGGTCGAGCGACTCCAGCTCCCTGAGCTCGAACGGCTCCAAGAACGGCGCGAAGCCCAGCGAGGGCAAGTCGGAGGCGAAGTCCGAGCCCAAGGCCGCCGCCTCCACCGCCAAGTCGGAGTCCAAGAGCGCCGCCAAGGCCGCCTGAGCGGCGCACAGCTGCAACTTCCACCGGTGCCCGGTCGCGTGACGCGGCCGGGCACCGGCGTGCTCACCGCGTGCTAGTCGCCTTCCCCGAACTGCGAGGACGCCGTCGTCTCCTCGTTCGCTGAGTGCTCATCGGTGGTGGACTCGGTCGTCGGGGCCTCCGGTTCAGTCTGCTCGTCGAGCCCGGGCTCCTCGTAGGTCACCGCTTCTTCTGCCATCTCGTCGGCCTGCCACTCCGCTTCCCGCCGGGACTCCGCATCGGCGATCTCCCCTTCGGGAGGCCCGCGGTACTCGTCGGAGCGGCCGTCCATCACCTGCCACCAGATGCCCTCGGCGATCGTGCCCTCGTGCGAGCTGCCGTCGCCCTCCTTCGTCTCGTCCCCGGCCCAGACCGCGAGCGCGAGGCCCGGCGCGAAGCCGGTGTGCCAGGTGGCGGAGGCGTTCACGCCGACCCCGTACCCGCCGCGCTCGGCGCCGTTCAGGTACAGCGGGAGCTGGGCCTCGGAGGCTGCCGCCGGGTCGATCTCGGCGTCGACGGCGGCCGGTTCGACCTCGTAGAGCCCGCCTTCGGGGCCGCTGACGGTCTCCACGAAGTAGGGCTCGGCGACCTCGCCGCCGCTGTAGACCGCCGCGTGCATCACGGCCGCGTCGAGTGTCGTGATCGGGTACGCGCCGATGCCGATGTCCGGATGGACGCCGGTGGCCTGCGCGGGGTCGATCTCGGCGGCCACGCCGTGCTCGTCGAGGTCGTGCGGGTCCCACATGCGGTCGATGCCGAGCGACGCGGCGGTCCGCGCGATGGCGTCGCCGCCGAGCTCCTCGGCGACCTCGTAGACGGGGGTGTCGAGCTTCTGGGTGACGGCGTCCGTCAGGCTGACCTCGTGGTCCTGTGCCCCACCGATGTTCACCAGGTCCATCGGCTCGCCCTCGTCGTCGAGGTAGGTCTCGAACTGCCGGGGCGAGGAGCCGTCGAGTACGGGCGACCAGGCGTCGATGCCCGCGTCGACCGCGGCGGCGTGGACGACGGTGTTGAAGGCGGTGCCGGGCCGGTGGCCGACGTCGGCGGCGAGGTCGAGGCCCGCGCCGTTCTCGCCGCCGTAGTAGGCGAGGACCCGGCCGGTGCCCGGCTCGACGGCGGTGAGCGCGGCGGCCATGTTCTCGTCCGCGGCGGTGACCTCGCGGATGCCGGTCTGCTCGACGGCGAGCTCCTGGAGTTCGGCGTCGATGGTGGTGACGATGTCGAAGCCGCCGCGCAGTACCTCGTCGGTGCCGATCCCGGCGTCGGCGAGCTCCCGGAGCACGAAGCCGTTGGTGATGAATCCTTCCGGGCCGAGCCCTTCGGGGTCGTTCGTCGGGTCGAGGGTCTCGGGGAGGTCGACGATGGCGTCGCGTTTGACCTGCTCGAGCTCGCCGGTGACGACCATCTGGTCGAGCACGTACGCCCAGCGCTCGGTCGCGGCCTCGAGGTCGCCGCCCCGGCCGTAGGGGTCGCGCGGGTCGAAGGGGCCGTCCGGGGACTTGATCTGGGCGACCAGGAGCGCGGACTGGGAGGTCGAGAGCTCGGCGGCCGAGGTGCCGAAGAACGCCTGCGCGGCGGCCTCGACCCCATACGCGCCGCGTCCGAAGTAGACGATGTTGAGGTAGTGGTTGAGGATCTCGTCCTTGGTGAACTCGTCCTCCATCTTCATCGCCATGGCCGCTTCGCGGGCCTTGCGGAGGTAGGAGCCGTCGCCGCGGATGTCGGCCACCAGGCCCACGTACTGCTGCGTGAGCGTGGAGGCGCCCTGCTTGTCGCCGCCTTTGACGTTGTTGACGAGGGCGCGGAGCACGCCCTTGGCGTCCACGCCGGGGTGCTCGTAGAAGTTGGCGTCCTCGGCGGCGACCACGGCGTGCTCGACGTCGTCGGCGATCTCGTCGAGCGCCACGGAGGTGCGCCGCTCGGCGGCGAGCTCGCCCATCACGGTGGTGCCGTCGCTGTAGTAGACGGTGGAGCCCTGGCTGAGGGCGTCGTCGAGCTCCTCGGGGAGGTCCACATTGGCGTAGAAGACCGAGCCGACCACGGAGACGGTGGTGGCGAGGACGAGGGCCGCGAGGCTGAGCGCCGCGATCGTGCGCTTCTTGCGGCGGTGCTTCGGTTTGGAGCCCGGCGGCCGCTCAGGGGGCGCCTCGGGCTCGGCCTTGGGCCGTCTCCTGAAGGGCCGCAAGTTGATCGTGCGTCCGGGATCGTCGGTCTCGGTTGCGTCTCGACCTGATTCCATGCAGCTGAATACGCGCGAAACTCGCCAAAGGGTTGCGGCGGCTTGAAGGATTCCTAATGGGATGCAAGTGCCTCATAGTGCCAGTGCGACGGATGTGGTCAGCACGAGCTGCGCCAGCGCGATCGGCACCAGGGCCTTCCAGCAGAGGGCCTGGATCTGGTCGACGCGCAGTCGCGGCCAGGCCACGCGGAGCCAGATGACGACGGCCGCGAGCGCGCCGGTCTTGAGGAGGGTCCACAGCCAGCCCAGTGATTCGGGGCCGGGGCCCTTCCAGCCGCCGAGGAAGAGGACGACGGTGAGCGCCGAAATGACGACGATGCCGACGTACTCGGCGAGGAGCAGGAGCGCGAAGCGCAGCCCGGCGTACTCGGTGAGGTAGCCGAAGACGAGTTCGGAGTCGGCCACGGGCGCGTCGAACGGCGGGCGGCGGATCTCGGCGAGCCCGGCGGTGAAGAACACGAGCGCGGCGGGGGCCTGCCAGAGGAGCCACCAGGGGTTCCAGGCCTCCACGATCTCGGGGAGGCTGAGCGTCCCGGCCGCGACGGCGACGGAGGCGGCGGCGAGCACGAGCGGCAGTTCGTAGGCCATGAGCTGCGCGGCGCCGCGCAGCGCGCCGACGAGCGTGTACTTGTTCGCGGAGGACCAGCCGGCCATGAGGACCGCGAGGACGCCGACGCCGACGAGCGCGACGACGATGAACAGGCCCATGTCGAGGCTCGATCCGACGAGGTCGCCTGGGCCGAGCGGGATGAAGAGGATGACCAGGAGGTAGGGCAGGAGCGCGACGGCGGGCGCGAGCTTGAAGACGGGCTTGTCGGCGTCGTCGGGGACGAGGTCCTCCTTCTGGGCGAACTTGACGCCGTCGGCGATGAGCTGGGCCCAGCCGTGGAAGCCGCCGGCGTGCATCGGTCCGAGGCGGCCCTGCATGTGGGCCATGAGCTTGTGCTCGGTCTGGCCGACGACCAGGGGCAGCACGAGGAACGCGGCGAGGACGGCGGCGAGCTTGACCGCGATCTCAAGAAGCATCGGGACGCCTCAATCGCGGGTCCCGTTCGGTCGCGCCAGGCGACGCGGGCGGGCCACTGATCGGCCCATTGCTCGGATCGGGTTCGGTCGCGGCCGGCGTCGCTGGCGAGTCGGCCTGCCGAGGTTCGATCCAGTCTTCGGGGACGCCCGGCGGGCGCTTGGGGGCGCGCTTGCGGACCGTGCCCTCTTGGCGATGCTTGCGAGCCATAACTTGGCCCTGCCCCTCGCCGGGTTCCTTCGCGCCCGGCCAGGGCTTGACGACGCGGGAGGCGAGGATGAAGTCCTTGCGGAGCGGGTGGCCCTCGAATTCGGGGGCGAGGAGGAGCGGCTGGAGGTCGGGGTGGCCGGGGAAGTCGACGCCGAACATCTCGTGGGTCTCGCGTTCGTGCCAGTCAGCGCCGGGGTAGAGGTCGACGACGGACGCGACGGCGCCTTCGGTGAGGAGGGCGCGCAGGAGGACGCCGCGGCGTTCGCTCACCGACCAGAGGTGGGCGACGATGCGGAAGCGGATCGGGCCGGGCGGACCGTCTGCGGTCGCGGGCTCGGCCGGGCCCTCGTCGACCGCGGAGAGCCAGTCGAAGAAGTCGCAGCCGACCTCGTCGCGGCAGGCGCGCACGGCCTCGTGCCAGTCCTTGGGGTCGACGTCGGCGACGGCGCGCGGGCCGTCGGCCCCGAGTTCTCGGTCGCCCGTGTACGCGCTGAGGGCGGTGCGGACGCGGTCCTCCCAGAAGTCAGGCACGACGCCCCCTCGGGTCAGATCCTATAGGAAATAGGATATATCCTATAGGGTTCACTCGGGCCTCCTCAGGAGCGCGCGCATGCTCGGCTTGCGCCGCAGGGGCTCGGCCGCGATCTGCTTCTGGAGTTGGCCGATGCCGTAGAGCAGGGCTTCGGGGCGCGGCGGGCAGCCGGGGATGTAGACGTCGACGGGAATGATCTGGTCGACGCCTTTGGTGACGCAGTACGAGTCCCAGTAGGGCCCACCGGAATTGGAGCAGGCGCCGAAGGAGATCACGTACTTCGGCTCGGGCATCTGCTCGTAGAGGCGCTTGATCGCCGGTGCCATCTTGTCCGTCACCGTGCCGGAGACGACCATGAGGTCCGCTTGGCGCGGCGAATGCGCGAAGGGGATCACCCCGAGGCGCATGAAGTCGTGGCGGCTCATCGAGGCCGCGATGAATTCGATGGCGCAGCAGGCGAGTCCGAAGTTGAAGACCCACAGGGAATAGCGCCGGCCCCAGTTGAGGACGAAGCGGATCGGCTCGCCGAGGATGTTGGTCTCGCTCGGGCGCGAAGGGAACGGGAGTTTCACCGCCATCGCAGGACCCCTTTCCTCCAGGCGTAGGCGAGACCGAGGGCGAGCACGCCCACGAAGACGCCCATCTCGACCGCGGCGGCGGGCCCGAAGGCCCGGAACACCACGGCCCACGGGAACAGGAACACCGCTTCGACCGCGAAGAGCACGAACAGGAACGCGTAGACGTAGTAGCGGATCTGGACCTGCGCCCAGTCCTTCCCCACCGGGTCGACCCCGCATTCGTAGGTCTGGCCCTTCTCTTGCGAGGGCGCGCTCGGCCTCAGGAGCCGATTGGCGGTCATCGCGACGAAGACGAACGCGAACCCCGCGAGCAGGAGCACCCCGAATACGGCGTAATCGCTCAACCGGGTCGTGTGCATAACGACACCATAGCGGCGCGCAGCGCCCCGCGATACCCGTGCGCGCGGGCGAATCGGTGGGATTCCGGGCCGGTTCGGGGGAACTTCGTCGCACCGGGCGCAACCGCCCGGCACGGCTCGGCGTGTTGTTGTACGAAGAGGATTCACCCGAACGCCGCGAACCCCTGGTATGGGCGAGGCGAACGCACAGGCAACAGGAATGGGATCACCGCACATGACCGCCGCCGGCGCACCGACGCTGCTCCGAGTCGATGCCGAGTCCGCCACGATGCTGCTCGACCGGCCCGTGGTCCTCGGCGACGACTTCGAGGGCTTGGCCGGTCCGGTCGCCGTTGAGAGGATTGTCGACATAACGACCCCGCCTCGCGTCTCCCCCTTCCCGAACGCGACAATGGTTGCCGCCGGGCACGAACGCGATGACCCGGAAGATTCCCTTGTCCCACCTACCTGCGCTGGAGCGGATGTGCGAACGGAGGCGGAGTTCACCGACCTCTACGAGAAGCATTTCTCGGAGCTCGCGGCCCAGGTCTGCGCCTACCTCGGCGACGCCACCGAAGCCCAGGACCTCGTCCAGGAGGCGTTCCTGCGCGCATGGCAGCGCTGGGACAAGGTCGGCGGCTACGAGGAGCCGGTCGCGTGGGTCCGCCGCGTCGCGTGGAACCTCGCCACGAGCCGCCACCGCCGCAACCAGGTCGCGCGCAAGTTCCTCCAGAAATCCTCCGCGCCGGAGCTGGCTCCGGCCGCGAGCCCTGACCACGTCGCGCTCGTCGCCGCGCTGAAGCAGGTCCCGGCCAAGCGCCGCCAGGCACTCGTCATGCACTACATGGCCGACATGACGGTGAACGCGATCGCCGCGGCGACCGGTGCGAAAGAGGGCACCGTGAAGTCCTGGCTGCACCGTGGCCGCAAGGAACTCGCCGCGCTGCTCACCGACACCGCGGCCGACCCCAGGCCCGCCAAGGCGGCGAAGCCCGCTGCCGCGAAGACCGCCGAGGCCGACCCCGACACCATGCCGATCCGCATCAAGCGCGCCCTGCCCGGCGCGCAGCGGACGTCCCGTTCCACGACCCGCCGAGCATCCGTGAAGGAGGACCGCTCATGACCTTCGACCCTGAGGACGACAAGGTCGCAGCGGCCTTCGCGAGCTTCAAGGCGGACACCGCCGCGCAGTTCCCGCCGCCGCCCGTCAACGAGCTGCTCGGCCGCGCCCCGGCCGCGCGGCGCCGCCGCCGGCTCATGTCCCTGGCCGCGATCGCCGGCGCCTGCACCGCGGTCACCGCGGGCGGCTTCGCCGTGGCCCAGACGATCGGCCCGATCGCGTTCGGTCCCGAGCCCTCCGGCAACGGGAGCACCACGGTCGAGGCCTCGACCTCGGACGAGACGCCGACCTACAGCATCGGCGACCCGGCGAGCCCGCACGCCTCCGGCGGCGAGGAGCCGACCGAGGAGGCCGAGATCCCGGCCGAGACGACCCTCGTCATCACCGACCCCGGCGAGTACGGCGACGCCTGCGCCGACGTGTCCCTCGGCTTGAACGTCGAGGACTGGACCTTCACCGACGAGACGCCCTGGGCGATCGCGTTCGACGCCGAATCGGGCGTCGGGCCGGTGCTCGGTGACGTGGACGGCGACGGCGCCGACGACGTGGCGGCCGTGCTCGAATGCCGCCCCGAAGGCACCGGCGAGGTGTTCACCGTCGGCGTGGCCGCGTTCGCGTGGAACGAGGACGGCACCTCGCTCGAGCAGCTCGGCTGGGTGTGGGAGCCGAAGACGCTCACCTCGACGGCCGCGGTCACCGCGATCGCGGACGGCGTCGTCACCGTCGAGGCCGTGAACCCGGGCTACCCGGAGTACACCGGCTCGTTCAAGTACGTGTGGCATGCCGAGTCCGGGTCCTTCGCGGCCGTCCAGGACGAGGTGCCCGCGTCGCCGACGCCGTCGGAGAGCTCGTCGAGCCCGGCTCCAGACGAGTCGCCGACCGCCGACGAGAGCGCCGCGCCCACCGCCTCCAGCGGGTCCTGATAGGAGACCCGCCGGGGTCGGGGGCACGGTCGGCTCCGCAGTCGGAAATGCGACTCCGGCGTGTCCGCGAGCGCGCCTCGCGTCCAGAATCCGGGACGCGCCCGCAAAGGAAATGGCGCTCCAGGACAGCCGAAACAAGAGGTCCAGGTCACTGCGGACTCCCTGGCGTCCCACCATGTGAGCCGGATCGCTCAAAGTGGTGTCGCCTACATCGCGCCCGCGTCGCAGGGTTGGCATCGCGAGGTGACGCCCGCGTAGCATCGCAAGTAGCAGACACGGCGGAGCCCCGCTCCCCGAACCGAATGCCGCAGTCCTTGCGTGCCCCAGAACCCGCATGAGGAGAACTAGGTGAATACCGTCCGGCAGCTCGACCGGGTCGTCATCCGCTTCGCAGGGGACTCCGGCGACGGGATGCAGCTCACGGGTGACCGCTTCACCGCGGAGACCGCCAAGCTCGGCAACGACCTGTCGACGCTCCCCAATTACCCCGCCGAGATCCGGGCCCCCGCAGGCACCCTCCCCGGCGTGTCGAGCTTCCAGATCCACTTCGCGGACACCGACATCCTCACCCCGGGCGACCAGCCCGAGGTCCTCATCGCGATGAACCCCGCGGCGCTCAAGGCGAACCTGGCCGACCTCAAGCCGGGCGGCACCATCGTCGTCAACACGGACGAGTTCACCAAGCGCAACCTCACCAAGGTCGGCTACGACGCGAACCCGCTCGAGGACGACTCGCTCGAGGACTACCAGGTCCACGCCGTCCCGCTCGCGACCCTGACGATCGGCGCGCTCGCCGAGCACGAGGTCTCGAAGAAGGACGCCGAGCGCTCCAAGAACATGTTCGCGCTCGGCCTCGTCTCGTGGATGTACTCGCGTCCGACCGAGGCCACCGAGGAGTTCCTGCGCGGCAAGTTCAAGGCCAAGCCCGCGATCGCGGAGGCGAACATCGCCGCGCTGCGCGCCGGCTGGAACTACGGCGACACCACCGAGGCGTTCGCCGTGCGCTTCGAGATCCCGCCGGCCCGGCTCAACTCGGGCACCTACCGCAACATCACCGGCAACCAGGCCCTGGCCTGGGGCATCACCGCCGCCGGTGTCGCGTCGGGCCTCCCGGTGTTCCTGGGCGCGTACCCGATCACCCCGGCCAGCGACATCCTGCACGAGCTGTCCAAGCACAAGCGCTTCGGTGTGACCACGGTGCAGGCCGAGGACGAGATCGCCGCCGTCGGCGCGGCCCTGGGCGCCTCGTGGGGCGGGGCGCTCGGCGTCACCACCTCCTCGGGCCCGGGCATCGCGCTGAAGTCGGAGACCATCTCGCTCGCCGTCTCGCTGGAGCTGCCGCTCCTGGTCGTGGACGTGCAGCGCGCCGGGCCTTCGACGGGCCTGCCCACGAAGACCGAGCAGGCCGACCTCGTGATGGCCATGTTCGGCCGCCACGGCGAGGCCCCGATCGCGGTCCTCGCGCCGCAGTCCCCTTCGGACTGCTACGACATCATGCTCGAGGCCGCGCGCATCGCGCTCCACTACCGGACTCCGGTCATGGTCCTCTCTGACGGGTACATCGCCAACGGCGCCGAGCCGTGGCGCCTGCCCGAGACCGCCGCGCTGCCCGACATCTCCGTCGAGTTCGCGACCGAGCTGAACGGTGTGGACAAGGCCGGCGAGCCGGTCTTCCTGCCGTACCAGCGCGACCCCGAGACGCTCGCGCGCCCGTGGGCGGTGCCCGGCACGCCCGGACTCCAGCACCGCATCGGCGGCATCGAGAAGGCCGACAAGACCGGCGACATCTCGTACGACCCTGAGAACCACGACTTCATGGTGCGCACCCGCGCGGCGAAGATCGCCGGCGTCGAGGTGCCCGACCTGGAACTGGACGACCCGCAGGGCGACGCGAACGTGCTCGTCCTCGGCTGGGGCTCCACGTGGGGCCCGATCGGCGCGGCCGTTCGCGGCCTGCGCGACAAGGGCGTGCCCGTGGCGCGCGCGCACCTGCGCTTCCTCAACCCGATGCCGAAGAACACCGCGGAGATCCTCGCGCGCTACGACCGCGTCGTGGTGCCCGAGATGAACCTCGGGCAGCTCACGATGCTGCTGCGCAACAACTTCCCCGGCACCGAGGTCGTCGGGTACAACAAGGTGCGCGGGCTGCCGTTCACCTCCAACGAACTGCAGGACGCCCTCGAGGAGGTCATCAAGAATGGCTGACGTCAAGCTGGACGCCCCCAAGCTGAAGGCCAAGGACTTCAAGTCGAGCCAGGAGGTGCGCTGGTGCCCCGGCTGCGGCGACTACGCCATCCTGGCCGCCGTCCAGTCCTTCCTGCCCGAGCTGGGCCTGGAACGCGAGAAGATCGCGTTCATCTCCGGCATCGGCTGCTCCTCGCGGTTCCCGTACTACCTCAACACGTACGGGCTGCACTCGATCCACGGCCGCGCCCCGGCCATCGCCACGGGCCTGGCGGTCTCCCGCCCGGACCTGTCGGTGTGGGTCGTCACCGGTGACGGCGACGCGCTGTCGATCGGCGGCAACCACCTCATCCACGCGCTGCGCCGCAACGTGAACCTGAAGATCCTGCTGTTCAACAACCGGATCTACGGCCTCACCAAGGGCCAGTACTCCCCCACCTCCGGGCCGGGCACGCTCACCAAGTCGAGCCCGATGGGCTCGGTCGACGCGCCGTTCAACCCGCTGTCGCTGGCCCTGGGCTCCGAGGCCACGTTCGTGGCCCGCACGCTCGACTCCGACCGCGCGCACCTGCAGGAGGTCCTGCGGGCCGCGGCCGAGCACGAGGGCAGCGCCTTCGTCGAGATCTACCAGAACTGCCCGATCTTCAACGACGGCGCGTTCGAGGTCCTGAAGAACCCCGAGACCCGGGACGAGTCGATCATCCGGCTCCAGGACGGCGAGCCGATCAGGTTCGGCGACAAGGTCGTCGTGCAGTCCGGGTACGGGCTCCAAGTCAAGGACGCCGCAGAGGTGGACGAGGCCGACGTGGTCGTGCACAAGGCCGATGTGGACGACCCGGCGTACGCGTTCGCGCTGTCGCGGCTGTCGGGCATCGCGCTCGACCACACCCCGATCGGCGTGTTCCGCAACGTCAAGCGGCCCACGTACGACACCCAGGTGCGCTCCCAGGTCGACGAGGCCGCCACGGGCGTCGACCGCAAGGAGGCCCTCGACCGGCTCCTGCACTCCGGCGACACCTGGACCGTGCTCTAGGCAAGGCATGGGAAGCGGGCCGGACCCTTCGGGGTCCGGCCCGCTTCTGCTTGCGCCGCTTAGCTTTCGAGCACTTCCTGAGCTTTGGTCAGGATACCGCGGATCTCTTCCTGCCAGGCGTACGTCTCGACCTCGATCGACACGTAGAACGCCTCCTGGGAGTCGGCCCACGCCTGCGCCGCCGTCTCGCGATAGCCGGTCTCGTCGCCGCATTCGGCGAGATCGACGGCGAACGCGATCTCGAAGGCCTTCTTGCCTTCATGGTCGGCAGGGGCGTCACCGGGCAGGTTCGGGTGGTCGCCCACCACGCTGCCCTCGCCCTCGTACAGCTCGTAGAGGTAATCGACGACCGGAAGCGAGCCCTCCTCGTCGAACTCCCAGCCGTGCCGGTCGTGCTCGGCGAGGCAGTCGACCAGTTCGCCCTGGACCCCGGCGATCGCCTCGTCGTACATGGCCCGGGAGTCCTCCGCCTTCGCGAAGTCGTCCATGGGGTTCACCGGGCGATACTCCCAGTACGCGCCGCGGCTCTTGCTCCCCTCAGGATCCTCGACCCGTCGCAGCTCGCCGTAGAGCGCGTCGATCATCTCGCGCAGGCAGCCGCCCGGTTCAGGCTGCTCGTAGGCGAAGTCGTCACCGGAATAGACCGCGTCGTCGTCGTCCGCCACTTCGCCCTCCTCACCGATCAGCCAGCCGTTCTCGTCCAGCGCGGCCGCCTCGCCCTGGTAGGCCACGTACCAGTCGAACTGCTCCTGGGGATCCAGCGCTTCGAACTCGCTGTTGTCGGGCAGACCGCCCGCGCCCCCCTCGAGCGCCAATTCGTCCTCGGGCGAATCGCCCAGTTCGTGGCCCTTGTACGCCGCGTACTCCTCGACCGCATCGGGGTCCGCGTCGTCGTCGTGCGCCCATTGGCCGAAACCGTACTCGGCGGCCTCTTCGACCGAGGGAATCCAGTCGCCCCAGTCGCCGGCCCCGAACAGTTCCTCCTGCGGCTCGGGTTCGACGACCGAGAACCAGAACTGGTCGTGGACCGTGAAGCCCTCGAGCTCCATGCAGGCCTGAATGATCCGAACTTCAGCGGTCTCCAGTTCGTACAGCAGCCGTTGGCTCTCGTTGACCATGTCGACCAGGCGGGGCGCCTCGAACGTCACGCCCGCGCCCTCGGGCGCGTCGCCGTCCTTCGCGTCGTCAGTGCAGGCGGCCGTGGCCGCCAGGGCCAGCGCGGCGACGAAGGCGCCCGCTGCCCGGGTCGTGCGTAGCATCGATCCGCGTTCCTCTCAGGTGAAGCCGAAGCGTTTTCGACCCCCTGAGTACGTGCGCCTCGCGCGGTTCGGTTGCCCGGCCAGGGCCTGTCCTAGAGCAGCGGCTCCAGTTCGCGGGCGGCGTCGCGCAGGCGCTGCGTGAGCTCCGGCCAGGAGGAGCGGATCTCCTCGAGCGGGAGCGCGACGGCGAAGACGATCCGCTCGGCGGGCGTCTCCCCTTCGCGCACGACGACGCCGGCGCAGCCGACGCCTTCGCGGAACTGGCCCATCTCGGCGTACACCCCGGATTCGCCGTAGACGGCGAGGTCGTATTCGAGGGCGTCCGGTTCGATGAGGGTGCGGCGGGTGAACGGGCGCATCCCGGCGGATTTGAGGAAGCGGGCGCGGTCGTCCGGCCGGAGGGTGGCGAGGAGGGCCTTGCCGAGCGCGGTGGCGTGGGCGCCGTCGTCGAAGCCGACGATGAGGTCCTCCACGTGCGGGCTGCGTGCGCCCTCGATGACGTCGGTGACGGCCGGTCGGCCTTCGACGAAGCGCGCGATGAACGTCGTATAGCCGGTCTCGGTCGACATGCGGCGCATGAACTCGGCGCACGTGCTCGGCCCGGCGATGGCGCGGGTCAGCTCGGAGTAGCGGTCGGAGACCTCGAGGCCCAGCGTGTAGCGGCCGTTCTCGTGGCGGCGCAGGTAGTTCTCGTAGACGAGGGTGCGCAGGAGGTTGTAGGCGGTGGCGCGGTTGAGGCCGCATTCGAAGGCGATGCGCGGGGCGGTGACGCCGTTCGCGTGGCGGCCCACGAGCTCCATGATGCGCAGTGCCCTCTGGACGCTCTGGATCATCTTGGTCGGCTCGCTCTGCGCGCTCGGGAAGGCGCTGGCCGCCGAGGCGCCCTTGGCGGGCTTGTGGTCCGGTGAGGCGGGCCGGCTTCTGGCCGCCCGCTGCCGGGGCGCACCCGTGTAGTTCGGGACGCCGCTCTGCGGTTCGTCCCCTGGTCGCCGCTGCTCCACCATGCCGCCGCTCCAATTTGCACCAGTTGATCCGACTTCGGCGCCGGGTACGGCGCCGGCCGGTCCGGCCGTATCTAACTATATAAACACCAACCGGTTGCGTCACTCTCGCACACAGGGCAGTATCTATCTGTCAGCACCGTTCGCGGTCCGGTTCACGCCGGTCGCGGACAAACCGCGGCGGCGGCGTCGAGTCCCCACCAAACTTCCTCGTCGCCGCCGCGGAACATTCGAATAACCGAAACGCGGCGGCTCCCTCCCACCAGGGCCGCCGCGTTTCGTTTGCCCCAATGTCACTGGGAGAGAAGACGATACGGCGGTCTCCGGCAGGAGACCACAGGTGACGTGCGACCCGTGGGGCCGAAGTCGACTGTCGTTAGGCAGTGCTGTCGTACAGACGCAACAGTCGCACACGCTGTGTGCCCGAGTCAAGACAGTGCCGAGGCAGATCACGCGGAAGGGGGACGCACCTTCACGATTTCCCGTTGTGCGCACCGAACCGGTTATCTGATAAGCGGAGTACGGTTGCCGTCGTGTCCACCTCCGCACCCGCCCGACTCCCCTCCCGCCCCCGGACCGCGACCACCGTCACCGCCGCCATGACCGTCCAGGTCGCCGCCGTGCTCCCGCTCTTCCTCTTCGGCGGGCTCGCCGTGCAGATCACCGGCGAACTCGGCATGGGCCTCAGCGCGATCGGCTGGATCTCCGGCATCTACTTCACCGTCACCGCGGTCACCACCGTGCCCTCCGGGCGGCTCGTCGACCGCTTCGGCGCGCTCGTGACCGCGCGCGTCGCCATCGCGATGTCCGCCGCCGGGCTCCTCGGCATCGCCGCCTTCGCCCACGACCCGATCGTGCTCACCGCGTTCATGGTGCTGTGCGCGCCCGCGAACGGCCTCGGGCAGCTCGCCTCGAACATCGTCCTCAGCGAATGGGCGCCGCAGGGCCGCCGCGGACTCCTCTTCGGCGCCAAGCAGGCCTCAGTGCCGCTGTGCACCATGCTCGGCGGGCTCAGCGTGCCCCTCGTCGCGCTCACGCTCGGCTGGCGGTGGGCGTACGTCATCGGCGCCGCACTCGTGCTCCTCGCGCTCATCCCGCTGGCCGGGCTCGGACGGCCCACCGTGCGGCCCAAGAACAAGGGCGCGCGCTCCCTCGACCCGCAGCTGCTGCTGTTCGCGGTCGCGACCTTCCTCGGCGCCCTCGCCGCCACCCCGATCGGCTCGTTCATCACCACCTTCACCGTCGACGCCGGCGGCTCCGAGAGCTATGCGGGCCTGGTCCTCATGGTCGGCGGCATCGCCGGCGTCATCGGCCGCACCGGCTTCGGCGCCCTCGCCGACGTGCGCAAGGGCGGCGAGTTCCAGATCATCGCGCTCATGCTCGCCGCCGGGGCCGCGGGCGTCGCCACGTACCTGTTCGAGCTGCCGTGGCTGCTGCCGTTCGGCACCGCCGCCGCGTACGGCCTCGGCTGGGCCTGGCCGGGGCTGATGAACCACGCCGTGGTCCAGCGGTACGCGGACGCACCCGCGCTGGCGACCTCGGTGACGCAGACGGGAATCTTCCTCGGCGGCGCGGTGGGCCCGATCTGCTTCGGCCTCCTCGTCGACCACGTCGGCTGGGGCGCGGGGTGGACGGCCGTGGTCGCCGCGATGGCGGCGTCGGCCCTGTTCATCGTCGCGGGCAGCATGGTCGGCAAGCGCCTCGCGCATTGACGTTCCTCGTTGCGGCCCGCGCGACTACCGGTTCCCGTGCCGAACAGTCCAGGCCGATCACGCGATAAGGTGTGGCTGTGGTGACCACCCGACACGCCCAGACCGCGCTGACCTTCTCCGACGAGGCTTTCGCCGAAGAGATCCGAGCCTCGCTCGATCTCGTCGAAGAACGACTGCTCAAAGCCGTCGACACCGACCAGCCGCTGCTGCGCCAGTCCGGGTCCCACCTCATCCGCGCCGGCGGGAAGCGGTTCCGCCCCATGCTCACCCTCGCGTGCGCGCACCTCGGCGACCCGGCCCGGCCGGGCATCCTCGACGCCGCCGTCGCCCTCGAGCTCACACACCTCGCGACGCTCTACCACGACGACGTCATGGACGAGGCGCTCGTGCGCCGCGGCGCCGCGAGCGCGAACGCCCGCTGGGACAACTCGGTCGCGATCCTCACCGGCGACTACCTGTTCAGCCAGGCCGCGCAGATGATGGCCGACCTCGGCATCGACGCGGTGCGCCTCCAGTCCGCGACGTTCGCGCGGCTCGTGCGCGGCCAGATCAACGAGACCATGCCGCAGCCCGAGGGCATCGACCCGGTCGAATGGCACCTGGAGATCCTCTCGGAGAAGACCGGCTCGCTCATCGCCACGTGCGCCAAGTTCGGCGCCTGGTTCGCGGGCGCCGCGGAGGAGACCATCGCGACCGCCGCGGAGTTCGGCGAGGTCATCGGCGTGGCGTTCCAGATCGCCGACGACATCATCGACATCGCCTCCGACTCCTCGGGCAAGACCCCGGGCACGGACCTCCTCGAAGGCGTGCCGACCCTCCCGGTGATCTACGCCCTCGGCGGCGACGACCCGGCAGAGGCGCGCCTGCGCGAACTCGTCGCCGGCCCCGTGCCGGAGGAGGACCTGCCTGAGGCGCTGGAACTCCTGCGCCGCTCGAAGGCATTGGACAAGGCGCGGGCCACGCTCCTGCAGTACCAGGAACGCGCCCGCGCGCTGGCCAAAGCCCTCCCGGAAGGCCCGGCCCAGAAGGCCCTGGTCGACATCTGCGACTACATGATCGAACGCGACGCTTGACCCGATTGCCCGGGCGCTCTGCTCTCCCCGACTGACCGCCCGCGCCGCTCAGAGCGGGGCGCCCGCTTCGAGGTGGGCGAGGCATTTGTCGAGGTTGGCGGCGAGGTCGTCCTTGGTGCCGTCGGTTTCGGACCAGGCGCTGATGGCGACGGTCCATGACGCGACGACGAGCGCGGTGAAGTGGCGGACCTCCAGTTCATCCGCTTCGCGGCCGGTGCGTTCGGCGATCATCTGGGCGAGCAGCCGCTCGGTGGCCGCGGACTGCGCGACCTGGCGGGCGCGCAAGGCCGGGACCGAGAGGATCATGCGCACGCGCCGCCGCACGCGCTCGATGTCCTCGTCCGTGAACTCGCCGAACAGGACGGCGAGGACCGCGCGCAGGGCCTCCAGCGGCGCGTCCCCCTCCCGCTGGCTCTCGAAGACGTTGACGATGAGCGGGTCGTACTCGTCCTGCACGACCACGTCCTCCTTCACCGGGAAGTAGCGGTAGAAGGTCGAGGGGGAGACGCCCGCGGCCTCGGCGATCTGCTCGATCGTCGTCGCGTCGTAGCCCTGCTCGTCGAAGAGCCGCAGGGCCTCCTCCTGCAGCCGGTGCAGGGTCTCGATCTTCTTGCGCTCACGCAGCCCGGGACGGTTCATCTTGCGATTGTGCCTCGCCCGCCGCCGGGTGCTTCGGGAACCTCGGGCCCGCCGCGCACGCGACCACGACGGCGAGGACCGCGCAGACCAGGAACACCGCGCCCATGCCGTCGGTGAACGCCCCGAACGCGTCCGCCGCGGTCTCCGGCGACCCGAGCGCATCGGCGACCGCCGCGGCACCGGCCACGGAGTCCTCGGCGGCGCGCTCGGCCTCGGCCGGGAGCGGCGGCAGGTCGAGTTCCGAGCGGTAGACGCTGGCGGCGATCGATCCGAAGACCGCGACGCCGATCGCGCCGCCCGTCTGGCGCAGCGTCTGCATCAGGGCCGAGCCGATCGCGGCGCGTTCGGGCGGCAGCGAGGCCAGCACCGCATCGGTGGCGGGGACGAGGGACATGCCGAAGCCCGCACCGAGGACCGCGAGCCAGAGCGCGACGAAGCCGAAACCGGTGTCCGGGCCCGTGGCGGTCGCAGCGGCGCAGCCGGCCGCCGAGAGCACCAGGCCCGCGATGACCGTGGCCCGGTAGCCGAACCGGGCGGCGAGCCGCTCGGCCCCGAGGCCGCCGACCATGAGCCCGCCGATCATCGGGAGCAGCCGCAGCCCCGTGCCGAAGGCGCTGTGCCCCTGCACGATCTGCAGGTACTGCGGCACCAGGAACAGCGCGCCCATCATGAGCATCGAGGAGGCCGTGGCGATGGCCGAGCCCCAGAGGAACGCCCGGTCGCGGAACAGGCCGAGGTCGACCATCGGTGCGGCCGAACGGATCTGGGAGAGCACGAACGCCGCGATGAGGAGGAGACCGCCGATGCCGCCGATGAGCGTGGCCGGTGAGAGCCAGCCGTCCACGGGCGCTTCGATGACGCCGTAGACCAGTGCGCCCAGCCCGAGCACCGACGCGAGGGCGGCGAACGGCTGGAGGCGCGGGGCGCTGCGGTCGGTCGATTCGGGGAGCAGGAACGCGATCGCGAAGAAGCCGAGCACGATGAGCGGCACGTTGATGAGGAACACCGAGCCCCACCAGTAGTGCTCGAGGAGCCAGCCGCCCAGGAGCGGGCCGAGCGGGAGGCCGATCGCCATGCCGGCGGTCAGGAGCGCGACGGCGCGCGTGCGCTCGGCGCCGCTGAACATGCTGGGCACCACCGCGATCGACACGGGCATGACCACGGCCGCGCCGACGCCCATGAGCGCACGGGCGGCGATGAGCACGCCGACCGAGTCGGCGGCGGTGGCGAGGGCGCAGGCCGCGCCGAAGATCGCGAGGCCGGCGAGGAGGACCTTCTTGCGGCCGAGCCGGTCGCCGAGCAGTCCGGCGGGCAGGAGCAGCGCGGCCAGCGCGACGATGAACGCGTCGACGATCCACTGGAGTTCGGCGGTGGAGGCGTCGAGGTCGACGGCGAGGGTCGGCAGGGCGACGTTGAGGATCGTGACGTCGAGGCCGACGACGAGCAGGCCGAACAGGAGCGAGAGGAGGGCCCACCAGCGGCGGCGGGCGGAGACGGGAGCCATGGGTTCCTCAATTCTGGAAGTAACTATCATTTGACAGTAGCTATCAGAATTGGGCCTGTCAAGGCGTGTCAAAGCGAGCGCATAACGTGTTCCGGCTCCCACCGGGTCCCCGCGAGTGGACGCGGTTCGCTATCGTTCAAAGGTCGCTTTCCCCAGGAAGCGGCACCCCCGGCCACGGCGAAGTTCGCGAGCCGTGCCTCCAGCTCAACCGTCCTGGCGTCGACCGCATGGTCCGCCGGGGGAATCCTTCGGCGCGCATCCGCGGCCGAGAAGGGAGCGCAGTGCGACTCGGACACCACGGGCCCCCTGCCAAGCCGAAGACCGTTCTCGCCGCGCAAGGGGTCATCTGGCTCCAGTTCGCCGCGATCGTGCTGCTCTACTCGATCGGCGTGCGGTTCCTGTTCGACGCGACCAGGTCCTCCTCCAGCCACGACACGATGCTCGACGTGATCGGCTCGATCGATGTCGAACGGCTGGTCACGATCCTGCTCAGCGTCGCCGTCACCGTCTCGATGCCGTTCATCGCCGTCCGCCTCGGCCGCCGCCGCGCCCACGCGGTCAAGGCCGCCTGGTGGGCCCTCGCGATCGTCCCCGGCGCGATGTACCTCTGGATCCTCGGCCGCGCCTACTTCGCGACCTTCCCGGACGAAGCCCCGTTCTTCGTCAGCGCCGCCGCGATGCTCGTCGTGTGCGGCTCCTTCCCCACCGCGGCGCTCCTGCTGCTGCGCTCCAAGGCCGCCAAGGCCTGGTTCGCCGCCGAGGAGCTGTTCGAGGAGATCGACCGCGAGCTCTCCGAGACCGGCGAACTCGAAGCGGCCAAGGTCGGCTAGCAGCTGTACGAAGAAAGCCGCGGGGAGCGAATGCTCCCCGCGGCCTTCGTCTCGTTGACTCTCCGTGATCGGCAGGATAGGTTTCGCCCAGTACCGTCCACATGCGAGGGAGACCGCCATGTCAGCACCGGAGTCGACCTCGAACCGGTTCAAGCGGTTCATGGAGTGCGGGGGCCTGTGGCGGGCGATGGTGTTCATCGCCGTCTACCTGGCCCTGTACACCGGGGCCGGACTGCTCGCGGGAAAGCTCTTCGACGACCGGATCGGCGACGAGCCCTTCGGCGACACCAGCACACTCTTCTTCGAGCTCACCCTCTCGCTACTGGTCGGCTCGGCGCTGCTCCTGGCCGCCGTGGCCGCATTGCGATGGTTCCAGCCCCTCTTCGGCCGCCAACCGGTGCGCGGCCGCGCTTGGATGTGGATCGCCCCGGCCGTCGTCGTGCTCGCCATCGTGCTGCGCGCTGCCGGCACCGATTACGGCCGATATTCGGCGGGCGTGATCGTGCTGGCCTACGCCACCGGGCTCCTCATCGGTTTCGCGGAGGAAATCCTCGCGCGCGGCATCGCGATCCACATGCTCCGCCGGGCGGGCTACTCCGAACCGGCGGTCATGCTGCTGTCATCGTTGCTGTTCGCGCTGATGCACGCCACCAACCTGATCTCGGGGCAGGCATTGGGCACGGTCCTGCTCACCATGGGCTTCACGTTCGTGTTCGGCATCGCCATGTACCTCTCGCTGCGCGCCACAGGCTTCCTGATCTGGCCGATGCTCCTGCACGCGCTCACCGACCCCTCGACGTTCCTCGCCGTCGGCGGCATCGACGAGACGGCCGCGGGGACGAGCAACACCTTCACGACCCTCGCCGGAGCCACCTTGCCGGCCTACGCGCTGATCGCGATCCTGTCGCTGTTCCTGGTCCGGGGTCGCGCCCAGCCGGAGAAACTGATGCAGGGGTAGCGAACTTCCGCGAGCGTGTTGACCAGTCCGAACACTCCTACCCCGCGGTCGCGAAAGCCGTTGCAGGACAAGGCAGGAGCACACGCAGCTCACTCCCCGGCTTCAAGTACGCCTCGATCAAGGTTCAGGCGGGCGGCGACGAGGAGGCAGGTGGCCCTTCGGGCGGGTCCTCGGGCTTGCCGGTCTGTTCGCCTCGGCGTTCAAGCGCCGGCGATAAGAGGTCTGAGCGGGCTTCGGTCGCACTGCGACCTCGGCCCCCGGATCCACCCCTGGAGGCGGGGCCGACACGCCCGAGCGCGGGGCACAGTACCGTTGACCAGCAGAAACACCGCTGTATCACCCGATTGAGTGATGACAATGCCTGCCTGACCGATCTATGCTTGGTACAGCACAAACAAGCGAAATCAACCGGATATACGAGGAGGTGACCGATGGCCACCACCACCCCCACCCAGGACCCCCGCACCCAAGCCCAGGCCATCCGCTCCACCCTCGATGCAGCCGCAGCCCTCATCAACGCCCAGCACGCGGCAGTGCTCTCCTCGGTGATCGAGATGAAGGAGCAGAACCTCCACCGCTCCGAGTTCGGGTACTCGGCCCTGCGTGATCTCCTGGTCTCCCAGTTCGACTTCCACAACCGCACCGCCGCCGACATCGCCGCGATCGCCCGCCTCTCCGGCAAGTTCCGGATCCTCGCTTCGGCTGCCACTTCGGGGAAGGCTCGGATCGACCAGGTCGCCTATGCCGTCCGCCAGCTCGACCAGACCCCGGCCATGCGCCTGTTCGCCCGCACCCCCTTCCGGGCACCGGTCCTCTCCCCCTTCGATGCTTCAGTCGAGTGCACCACTCCTGAAGCGATGGTCGCCGAGTACTGCGCCCACGCTTCGTTCCAGGAGCTGCGCCGCCACCTGGATGAGCTGTGGGCCGCGATCGCCGAAGAGTCCGAACTCTTTGATGAGCTGGGCGAGCAGTCGATGCAGCGCTTGGAGCTGATCCCGCAGGGCAATGGCATGTGGGCCTTGGAAGGCCAGCTCTCCGAGGCCACCGGTCGCCTGCTCGACAAGTACCTGAAGACCGCCTGCCCGCCTCCGCGCCAAGAAGACCAGGACACCGAGGATGAAGGCGGCCTCCTGCCCCCGCAGGCGAACCGGCACGCCGAAGCCCTGCACCAGCTCCTCGCCGGGTACGGCTCCTCCCCCCAGGCCGCCACTCGCCACGGGCACACCGCCACCCT
>NZ_JBFADC010000010.1:0-202931 GCF_040641195.1 Glycomyces sp. NPDC021274
GGGGGGGGGGGGGCCGCCCCCCCCTTTACACGGGGGGGACGTGCACCCCCCCGCGGGCCGGGGCGGGGGCCCCTCGATCGAGGGACACCGGCCCGAGCCGTCTCTTGCCTTGCTTATTCGGCGGTCGCCTGGCGGTCGCTGTCGCCCGTGGGGCGACGACGGCGGCGTCGGCGGCGGGCCGGGGCCTCGCCGTCACCGTCGGCTTCGGCGCGCGGGGCGCTGTCGCCTTCGGGCTTGGCCTGGCGCGGGGCCTTCGCCGCCGCGCCGGTCTCGGCGCCTTCGGTGCGGATGCGGCGGCGCTGGCGGCTGCGCGGGGCCGGAGCCTCGCCGCCGTCGGCGGTGCCGTTCCCGGCAGTGCCGTTCACGACCGCGCCCTTGTCGTCCACGGTGATGCGCTCGCTCGAAGCGGCGGGACGCTCGCTGCGCCCGCCCGAGCGTCCGCCGCCGCGGCGTTCGCTGCCGCCCCGGCCGCGGTCGCGGTCACCGCGTCCCCGGCCTCGGCCGGACTTGCGGCTGTCGCCCTCGACGTTCTCCTCGCGCTCGGCGCTGAGGCCGTCGCGCTTGCGCTGGTCGCTCGGGAGCGACGACGGCGCGCCTTCGGGGATGTCCAGGTCCGTGTACAGGTGGTCGGACGTGTGGTACGTCTCGATCGGCTCGCCGATGTCGAGGTTGTTGTTCTTGACGATGATCTTCCAGCGGGGGAGGTCCTCCCACGTGAGGAAGGTGACCGCGATGCCCGTGGCGCCCGCGCGGCCGGTGCGGCCGATGCGGTGCACGTACGCGTCGGCCTCTTCGGGCGCGTCGTAGTTGATCACGTGCGTGATGTCCGGGACGTCGATGCCGCGGGCGGCCACGTCGGTCGCCACGAGCACGTCGATCTTCCCCGCGCGGAAGGCCCGCAGGGCCCGCTCGCGCGCGTTCTGCCCCAGGTCGCCGTGGACCGAGCCGACCGCGAAGCCGCGGAAGTCCAGTTCGTCGGCGACCTTCTGCGCGGCGCGCTTGGTGCGGCAGAACAGGATCGTCAGGCCGCGTCCGCGGGCCTGGAGGATCCGGGCCGTGACCTCGACCTTGTTGAGGGCGTGGGTCATGTAGACCAGCTGGCGGGTGTTGTTCGCCGCCTCGAGGTCGGGGGCGGTCACGTCGGCGGCGACCGTCATGGGCCGGTGCATGTGGCGGCGCGAGAGCGACATGATCGTGTCGGGCATCGTCGCCGAGAACAGCATCGTCTGGCGCTCGGTGGGGAGGAGCTTGAGGATCTTCTCGACGTCCTCGGAGAAACCGAGGTCGAGCATGCGGTCGGCCTCGTCGAGGACGCAGTGCGCGATGGCGTCGAGCTTGATGTGCTTGGACTTGTGCAGGTCCAGCAGGCGCCCGGGGGTGCCGACGATGATCTCGACGCCCGTCTTGAGGGCGTCGACCTGGGGCTCGTAAGCGCGCCCCCCGTAGATCGGCAGGACCCGGATGCCGCGGGTCTTGCCCGCGTCTTCGAGGTCGCGTGCGACCTGGAGGCCCAGTTCGCGGGTCGGGACCAGGATCAGCGCCTGCGGCTTGCCGCTGGCGCCCTCCTCGGCGGAGAGGATCCGGTCGATGATCGGCAGGCCGAACCCGAAGGTCTTGCCGGTGCCGGTAGGGGCGCGGCCGATGATGTCCAAGCCGCGGAGCGCGATGGGAATCGCGTACTCCTGGATGGCGAAGGCCCGTTCGATGCCAAGCGCTGCAAGCGCTTCGACGGTCTCTTCTCTGACGCCCAGCTGGGCGAAGGTCGGCCCCTCGTTCGTGGGCCGGTCGTTGTTCACTTCGTTCACTCTGTTCACCTCGTGGCGGAGGACGTCACCAGATCCGGGGAACTCGGCGCCACATTCAGTCTCGTCATACAGCGGCGACGACCGCCGGATTCGGGAAGTCGCCGCTTCGCAGGAGCGGTTCGGCGCTTGGCGCCGGTACCGCGTTCGAGGACCGCTCTCGCATCGCCGAACTCGTATGGTCGAACCGTGATTCGCGAGCTTCGTCGAGGGGACTGCCACCAGATGGCCGCGGTCGCTCCCGTCCATCGTACGCTCCCGAAGCACCCCCGTCTCGGTGCGACGTCGCCATCAGGCCCGCAACGTGGGCGGACTCACCCGTTCGGGGCCGCGTCGACCTGCGAAGACGCGTGCAACGGTCCCGTTTGCGACAACCTGTGAAGGCGAAGGCCGCTCTGGGCCAGTGGTAACCTGCCCCCGTGTCCGAGACAACTGATCCCGCCGCGCAAACCGACGACCCGGCCCCCGCCGCCGCGGCCCCCAGCCGCGAAGCCGTCATCGATCTCCTTGGGCTGCTTGCCCTCGGCGAGCTGCTCGCGTTCGAACGGATGGTCTACGACGCGCGGCTGGCCCCCGATCTCGGACGCCGGGCCGCCCTCTCCGAAGCCGCGGTGGGTGAGATTCGCAACTACCGGCGCCTCGCCGACCGCCTGCAGGAGCTCGGCGCCGACCCCGGCGAGGCCATGGCCCCGTTCAAGGAGGCCTTCCGCTCCTTCGACGCCTCCACCTCGCCGCGCGACTGGCTCGAGGCTCTTGTGAAGGTCTACCTCGGCGACGCCGTCGCCGACGACTTCTTCCGCGTCGTCTCCGCCGGACTCGACGAGCGGGACCGCACCCTCATCGAGACCGTCCTCGCCGAGACCGGCGCCTCCGACCTGGCCGCCGAGGAGATCCGCGCCGCCGTCGAGGCCGATCCCGCCGTCACCGGCCGCCTCTCGCTGTGGGCCCGCCGCCTGGTCGGCGAGGGCATCAACCGCGCCCAGGGCGTGGCCGCCGCCAACGAGCGCCTCACTGCGATCATCCTGGGCGACGGCGGGACGCTCGACGCCCTGCTGCGCAGGCTCACTCGCGCGCACCAGGACCGCATGAAATCCGTCGGGCTGAACAACTGAGCCGCTACTCGTTCACGGCTCGCAAGGGGCGTTACCGAATCGAGATGAATCGGCCGCAACTGGACCCTTCCTTCCACGCGTCTTGGCGGTGGAGGAGGACACAAACATGCGGCTCACAAAAAGCCATGTCGTCAGCGGGGTTCTTGGCCTTGCGCTGCTCGGCGCCACCGGCACCGCCTGGTATTTCGCAGACCAGGCGCGCACCCCGGCCCAGCGCGCCGAGGAGACGGCCGCACCCGACGACAGTGTGATCACTGTCCGGGTCGACCAGGACCAGTTGATCGACACGCTCGATTTCGACGCGGAACTCAACCGCACCGGAGACTTCGAGATCCCGGCCCCGGCGAACGCGCCCGAAGGGGCCGAGACCGCCCTGGCCTCGAAGCTCCCGCTCGAGGTCGGCGACGAGGTGAAGGCCGGCACCGTCCTCTTGGAGGTCTCCGGCCGCCCGATGATCGCCCTGAAAGGGGCAGTGCCCGCCTACCGGGACCTTCAGGAGGGCGACACGGGGCCGGACGTGGAGCAGCTGCAACTGGCGCTCCAGCAGATCTACGGCACCCCCAAGACCGGCAAGTTCGACGCCCGCACCATCGCCGACGTCAAGAAGCTCTACGACCACGCCGGATACGACCACGCGACCACCTCGGAAGAGGTCGTCGACGAGACCCCCGAGGGTGAGGGCGACGCGCCCCCCGAGGGCGAGGGCGACGAGGACGCCGAGAACACCGGCGGCGGCCAGACCACCACAGTGGAGCGCGTGACCGTGCCCGCCGCGGAGGTCGTGTTCCTGCCCGAGCTGCCCATGCAGGTCAGCAAGATCAACGCCAAGCAGTCCGCGCCCGTCACCGGCATCGAAGGACCGCTCATGGTCCTCGCCTCGGGCGACTGGAAGCTCGAGGCCAAGCTCGACGAGGAGACCGCCTCCGCGCTCATGGACGCCGGCGACGACGCCGAGCTCGAGTTCGGCAGCGGCCCCATGGAGGGCCAGGAGGTCGGCGCGTTCGAACTCGAAGAACGCGAAGAGGCCGCCGAGAGCGAAGGCGACTACTACGGCGAAGAGGGCGGCGAGCAGCAGACCGTCGACGTCGTCTACGCCGTCTTCGAATTCGACGCCGAGACCGTCGAGGGCATCGACGACCTCTCCCCCGGCGAGGAGCAGGAGGTCACCCTCATCCGCGCCCGCTCGGCCGAGGACGCGCTCATCATCCCGCTCTCGGCCCTGTGGACCGACAGCGAGGACCGCACCATGCTCACCGTCGTCGAAGGCGAGGACGGCAAGGAGCGCCACGTCGAGGTCAAGGTGGCCCTGCGCCACGAGGGCCGCGGGGTGGTCGAGGTCGTCGACGGGGAGCTCGCCGCCGGCGACGAGGTCGTGATCGCCTGGCGCGACCGGGAGAACGCCTGATGGCCAGGGGGCGCCGCAAGCCCGAGACCGACACTGAGCTCCTGGAGTTCGTCACCGCCGAGGAGCCGGTCGAGGCCCGACCGCGCGGGCGGAAAGCACGCAAGGCCGCCAAGCAGGAGGCCAAGGCGGCACGCGAAGCCGCCAAGGCCGAAGTACCGAAACGCCAGGGCCGCTTCGGGGTCCGCAGCATGGGCATCGCCTACGAGGCGTTCCAGTCCCTGCGGGGGCGCTCCATGCGCACCTGGATGACCGCGATCGGCATCGCGCTGGGCATCGCCGCCACGGTCGCCACCGTGGGCCTCTCGTCCACCTCGGCCGCGGCCATCGCCGAGCGCTTCAACGCCACCGAGGCCACCCAGGTCACCGTCTCGTTCTCCAACAACATGCGCGACGCCGGCTTCGCGCCCACATTGGACGCCAGCGAGCGCGTGCGCTCCATCATCGGCGTCGAGAACGCCGGCATCTTCTGCACCTCGAGCGAGGAGCGCAAGGCCTCCCGCACCGAGACCCAGGACTACACGCGCGACGTCCCCGTCCTCGGTATGGAACCGGGCGCGATGGAGGCCTACGGCTTCACCTTCGTGGAAGGCGCCGCCTTCGACACCGGGCACGTCGTCCGCGACGACAAGGTCGCCATCGTCGACGAGTCCGCCGCCCGCGACCTCGGCTACGCCTCGCTCGAGGGCGGCCCCATGATCTACCTCAACGGCGAGGAGTACGCCCTCGTAGGCGTCTACACCGCGCCCGAGGGCGAAGCCAAGCTCACCGGCGCCGTGATCATCCCGCCCACCCCCTGCACCGCCGCCGACCCCGCGTACGGGGCCGCGGAGGTCTTCATCCGCACCGACCTCGGCGCCGCCGACAAGGTCGCCCAGACCGCCCCGACCGCCGTCTTCCCCGAAGGCGCCGACAACCTCTCGGTCACCAAACCCTCGGACCTGCGGAACTTCCGCAAGGGCGTGGAGAACGAGATGCAGGCGCTCCTGCTCGGCCTCGCCGGCGTCTCGCTCGTCATCGGCGCCGTCTCGGTCTCCAACACCGCGCTCGTCTCGGTCATGGAGCGCCGCAGCGAGATCGGCCTGCGCCGCGCCGTCGGCGCCGCCCGGCGGGCCGTCGCCATGCAGTTCGTGTGGGAATCCACCCTCATCGGACTCATCGGCGGCCTCTTCGGCACCGTGCTCGGCGTGAACGTCACCGCGGTCGTCTCGCTCTACCGCGACTGGCAGATCGTGTTCGACCCGATGCTGTTCGCCGCCGGACCGGTCATCGGCGCTGTCGTGGGCGTCGTCGCCGGCGTCTACCCCGCCTGGCGCGCCAGCCGCATCCCGCCCGCGGTCACCCTCCGGGCCTGACACTCGTTAGTCCCCGGTGAGACTCACCGAGGACGCACGGGACCTGTTCCTGCCCGCCGCCTGCGCCTCCTGCCGGAGCGCGCCGGCGGCGGGCAGCGGTCTGTGCGCCGACTGCGCCGCCGACCTGCTCGCCCTCCGCCCGGTCCTCGCCACCCCGGCCCGGCGCACCGCGCCGCCCGTGGTCGCCGGCGGGCCCTACGCCGGGGCGCTCGCCGAGGCCCTCAACGAGTACAAGGAACGCTCCCGGCGCGAACTCGCCCCCGCCCTGGGCGCGCTCCTGGGCCGCGCGCTGGCGGTCGTCGCCGCCGAGGTCCCGGACGCCGTGCTCGTCCCGGTCCCGCCCACCCGGGCCGCCCGCCGCGCCCGCGGCTTCGACCACGTCGCGCACCTCTGCGCGGGCCTGGGGGAGCTGCATCCGGTGCTGCGGGCGCGGCCCCGGCCCGACTCGGTGGGCCTGACACCGCAGCGGCGCGCCGCCGCGGCGCGCGCGAGCCTGCACCCCGCCCCGCGCCGCCTCGCGGCCCTCATCGCCTTGGGGCGCCCCGCGATCCTGGTGGACGACATCGTGACGACCGGGGCGACGATCGACGCCGCGGCCGCGGTGCTCCGCAGCGCCGGCCTCGCGGTCCCGGCGGCGGTCGTCGTGGCCGCCGCATGAGTGTGGCTGGAGAGGTTCATGTGACGGTACCGGCGGGTACGCCTTCAGGTGTCGGCAATTCGACAAGCCGCGAAACACCGCTTCGGCCGCTAATGCGAAGAGTTATCTCCAGTCCTCCGAATTTCGCGCGGACGTACCCATTCGCATTGGAGAATTCCGGTAGCCGAAGGGTCGACTTTCGGTGACCGAGGGGATAGTCTCGAAATCTCGGATCGGTAACGAGACGACAGCGGCCACATGGCCCAAAGGTGAACGCCCCCAATTCCTGAGGCGCGGAAAGCCAGGTCGTTCCACCCGTGAGAGGAGGTTGCTCCTGCCGCCGTACCGGACCATCGGCTCCGGACCCAGCACGCACAACTTCGTCCGCATCACCGCCGCAAGCCGCGCGGGATGCACCTGGGAGGTTCAGAGGTGGACATCGTCGTTAAGGGTCGCAACGTGGAGGTTCCCGACCACTACCGCGAGCTCGTCGAGGAGAAGATCGAATCGAAGATCGCCAAGTACCTCGCCCGTTACGACGGGGAGGCGATCCATATCGACGTCGAGCTCTATCACGAGCCCAATCCCCGCCAGGCCGACCACGCCCAGCGAGTGGAGATCACCTGCCGTCCTAAAGGGACTGTCATGCGCGCCGAGGCCTGCGCCGAGGACTTCCGCTCCGCGTTCGAACTCGCCGTGACCAAGCTCGGGCACCAGCTCCGCAAGAACACCGACCGCAAGCGCATCCACCGGGGCGGGACCAAAGCCCCGATGTCGGTCGCGCAGGCGACCTCCAACGGCAACGGCGGGTTGAACGGCACCCTTCTCGCGGAGCCCGAGGTGAAGGACGCCGCAGCGGCGCATTTCATCTCCGAGGACATCGACCACTTCGACGGCCTCGTCGAGGACCACCTGCCCGGCCGGATCGTGCGCGAGAAGATCCACCCCGGCGAACCGATGACCGTTGACGACGCACTGGCGAACATGGAGCTGGTCGGCCACGACTTCTACCTGTTCCACGACAAGGAGAGCGGCCGCCCGACGGTCGTCTACCGCCGCCGGGCCTTCGACTACGGCCTGCTGCGGCTCGACCTCTAACCGGGCCGCGGCGCCGCACGACGGCGCCGATGCAAGAGGGGGGACTTTCCTCTTCGGTCCGGATGTTGTTGAGGGGTGGCATCCGGACCACGGACGAGGCCCCGGGCGCAAGCCCGGGGCCTCGTTCCATGCTCAATCCGCTTCTCGGTGGTGCACGCGCCGGGCCCTAGAGGGCCGAGCCTTCCTTCCACTCGTCGAAGGACATGATCCAGAACCCCCAGCCGTTGTCCCACGGCATGTCGCGCGGGGAGGACTCGCCGACGACCTCGACCGGGTCGCCGCGCTGGGCGATGTTGAAGAACCACTCGGCGTCCGAGTCGCTGGCGTTGAGGCAGCCGTGCGAGAGGTTCGCCTCGCCGAGGCTGCCGTTCCAGGGCGCGCCGTGGACGAACTCGCCGGTGGCGTTGATGCGGGTGGCCCATTTGACGGGCGTCGAGTAGTAGCCCTCGTCGCCCTCCTCCTTGCCGGGGGAGACCATGGTCTTGTCGGCCATCTTCTCCATCACCAGGTGCGTGCCCTTGGCGGTGTAGTACTCGTACTCCGCGCCGGAGCCGCCGCTGATCGGGATCTCCTTGGCGACCTCGCCGTCGATCTCGACGGTCATGGTGTGGGTGTCCAGGTCGGCGACCGAGATGTTCGCCTCGCCGATGACCATCTGCGCGGTGTAGTCCTCGCCGCCCCAGGTGTCGTCGCCGAGGAACTCGCCCTCGAAGTTCGCGGTGAAGGTCACGGTCTGGTGGCCGTCCCAGTACTCCTTGGTCCGGTAGATCACCGTGTCGTCGTCGATCCACCGCCAGGCGCCCTCGTGGCCCTTCTCGGACTCCACGACCAGCAGCCGCTCCACTGCGGCGCGGTCGGGGGCGTCCTCGGTGAAGGTCACGATGAGCGGTGCGCCCACACCGACCTCCTCGCCCTCGGCCACCGGGGTGACGTCGGCGACCGCGAAGCCCGAGCTCTCGCGGGCCTGGGTGGTGAACTGCTGTTCGAACTCGGTCACGGTGCCGTCCGAGCTGACGGCCTTCGCGACGACGTTGTGGGTGGACCCGGCGTCGAGGATGCCCTCAGAGGTCCAGGTGGTGAGGTCCTCGGAGAACGAGCCCTCGATGGTCTCGGAACGGTCGGAGGTGACATTGACCTCTTCGAGGATGCCGTCCACCACGGACAGGGTGAACGGCGCGGTCGGGTCCTGCTCCTCGACGGCGTCCATCGACACCGCCGGGACGATCGGCGCGGGCGTGAACGTCCCCGTCTGGGGCGCGCTGCAGGCCCCGGCCATGAGCAGCAGGGACAGCACCGCCAAGGCGCGCGCGGGCATGAGCTTCAAAGGGGGTTCCTCCACAAAGCGAAGTGACTGGATCACTATAGCTTCGACGCTCGGCCCCACCTGTTGGGTTGCATGTCAATCGCTACTTAGCGAAGCCCACAGCAACGTGTCCCGCCGCCGCCCCGCGATCGTCGGCAGACCGCCCCGCTCGACCCCCTCCAGGCGGAACCCCGCGCGCCTGAGGACCGCCTGCGACGCGGTGTTGTGGATGTCGGTCCCGGCCCACACGCGGTCGAGCCCGACCTCCTTGAACGCCCACTGGCGCACCAGCCGCACCGCCCGCGTCGCGTACCCCCGGCCGCGGGTCTCGGGCCGCAGGTCGTAGCCGATCATGCCGGTGCCCGCGACGCGCGCCACGTCGTAGAGCCCGATCGTGCCCTGGTAGCCGGCGCCGTCGTCGATCACCATGAGGGCGCTGCGCCCGCGCAGCCACTCCAGTGCCGCCCGCCACTCGCAGATCTCGCGGGCCTCCTCCCGGCTCGGCGGCAGCGGCAGGACCGCGCCGGAGTACACCTCCGGCCGCGAACGGTGCCGCAGATGCGCCTCGAAGTCGTCGGGGATCAAGGGCCGCAAGGCGATCACGCCGTCCCGGAGGGTCCCGCCCGGCAGGTCCGGCAGCACCCGCGGGAACGGCCCGGGCCCGTCCTGCGGCAGCAGCCCGAGCGTCAGCGCCTCCGTGCCGTCCCAGGCCGCGCCGCGCGCCACACCGCTGTCGGGCCGGAACCCGGCCCGCATCGCCGCCCTGATCGCCGCCTGGTCGCGCACCGGCGGCCGCACCTCCAGGCGCCGCGCGCCGCGGTCGAACACGCCCGGGGCCGCGGCCCGCAGCATCGCCGCCGCCAGGTGCTTGCCGCGCCGCTCGGGCGCGACCCAGTACCGCGCGGTCACCGTGGCGCCGACGGCCGCGAAGCCCAGCGCACCCCAGACGGCCTCGCCCTCGGGCCCGTACGCGAGGGCGTGGGGCGCGAACCCGCAGTCGACCTTGGCGTCCTCGGGCGCGGGGCGCAGCGAGAACGCCGCCGACTCGACGGGCTCGAAGTCATACACGCCCTCAGCCAAGCAGGGGCGACGCCGTCCCGTCAACCATTCGCCGAACAGAATTCACGTTGTCGGCGGCTCAGGCCACGTCCTCGGGCAGCAGGCTCCCGAACCACGAGTCGAGCAGCCCGTCGGCACCGTGCCGCACTCGCCTGCGCGTGCCCTCGACCGTGAAACCGGCCTTCTCGGCGACCCGCCGCGAGGCCTCGTTCCCGACCACCGCGCGCCAGTTGACGCGCTCCAGTCCCAGCTCCTCGAAGCCGAGCCGGCACAGCCGCCGCACCGCCGCCGTCATCCAGCCCTGCCCGCGCGCCCACGGCGAGCAGAAGTACCCGATCTCGGCCTCGCCGGCCGCCCCGAGCCCCAGCTCCACCGAACCGCAGTACCGGTCCTCCGCGTCGGCCAGCACGAACAGCACGCGCTCGCCCCGCTCCCACGCGCCCTCGCAGAACGCGAACCAGTCATCCGCCATCGCCCGGGTGTAGCCGCGCGGCACGGTCGTGCACCGCTGCACGTCCTCGTCGGCGCAGGTCGCGGCCAGGTCGTCCAGGTCCGCCTCGCGCAGCGGCCGCAGCCGCAGTCCCGCCACCCCGGTCTCGAGCTCCTGGCGGTCGGCCAGGAAGAACCCCGCCTGCCGCTTCAGAATGCCGTAGTCCGCGGGCGGATTGTCGGGTCCGCGGACCTCGCCGGGCAGCACGCCGCCGACCCAGCAGTCCTTGGAGACGCCGCGCTGGTGCACCCCGTTGCGGGCGATGCCCTCCACGGTGAAACCGGTGCGGACCGCGGCGAGGCGCGACGCGTGGTTCCCCACGATCGCGTCCCACGCGATGCGCTTGGCCCCCATGTTCGTGAAACCGAACTCGACGGCCGCGCGGATCGCCCGCTGCGCCACGCCGCGGCCCCGGGCCCACGGCGCGGTGACGTACGTGATCGTCAACTCGTACGGGAACGACTTCGTCAGCGCCATCGAGCCGCACAGCGATCCGACCTCGTCGACCACCGCCCACCGGGGGTTCCCGCTCTGCCAGTGCCGCTCCTGGAGCCACACGAACCGCTCGCGGGCGGTGCCCGCCCAGGGGAGGGGCATCACGAGGAAGCGCTCGATGAGCGGGTCGGCGTAGATTTTCGCGAGATCGGCCATGTGCCGCTGCTCCCACGTGACGAGTCGCAGGCCGTCGGCGGTGAGGGTGACGGGTTCCATAAGCACTGATTGTGCCCCACCGGCGGCCGTCGGGACCAGCCGCGGAGTACGCGTATTATTGACCGGGAAATCCACCCTGTTCTGGCCGAGACGTTGCTGTGGGAGCTGATCTTCCGTGTCGTTGTTCGAGAAGGTACTGCGAGCCGGCGAGGGCCGTGCGCTCAAGCGACTCAACGCGATCGCCGACGCGATCGACTCCTTGGAGGACGAGTACGCGGCGATGACCGACGCGGAGCTCCGCGCGCTCACCGACGAGTACAAGGAACGGCTGAAGGACGGCGAGACCACCGACGACCTGCTGCCCGAGGCGTTCGCCACAGTGCGCGAGGCGGCCAAGCGGGTCCGCGGGATGCGGCACTACCACGTGCAGCTCATGGGCGGCGCCGCACTGCACCAGGGCAACATCGCCGAGATGAAGACCGGTGAGGGCAAGACCCTCGTGTCGACGCTCCCGGTCTACCTCAACGGCCTCACCGGCAAAGGCGTGCACCAGGTCACGGTCAACGACTACCTGGTGCGACGCGACGCCGAGTGGATGGGCGAGATCCACCGCTTCCTCGGCCTGACCGTGGGCGTCGTGCTCCCGGGGGAAGGCGCCGAGAAGCACCGCGAGGCCTACAACTGCGACATCACGTACTCCACGAACAACGAGCTGGCGTTCGACTACCTGCGCGACAACATGACCAGCTCGGCTGACAGCCTCGTGCAGCGCGGCCACCACTTCGCGCTCGTCGACGAAGTCGACTCGATCCTCATCGACGAGGCCCGCACCCCGATCATCATCTCCGGCCCCGCGGACCACACGCCGCGCTGGTACAAGGAGTTCGCGGAGATCGTGCGCTCCATGAAGCGCGACGAGCACTACGAGGTCGACGAGGGCAAGCGCACGATCGCGATCACCGAGTCGGGCGTCGCCCGCGTCGAGGACCGCCTGGGCATCGAGAACCTCTACGACTCGGTGAACACCCCGCTGGTCGGCTACCTCAACAACGCGATCAAGGCCCACGAGCTGTTCGAGCGCAACCGCGAGTACATCGTCTCCGAGGACAAGGAAGTCCTCATCGTCGACGAGTTCACCGGCCGCGTGCTGCCGGGCCGGCGCTTCAACGAGGGCATCCACCAGGCCATCGAGGCCAAGGAGAAGGTGGACATCAAGCAGGAGAACCAGACGTTCGCCACCACCACCCTCCAGAACTACTTCCGCATGTACGAGAAGATCGGCGGCATCACCGGTACCGCGCAGACCGAGGCCGCCGAGTTCAACAACGTCTACGGCATGGGCGTCATCCCGATCCCCACGAACAAGCCGATGATCCGCAACGACCAGTCCGACGTCATCTACAAGACCGAGGAAGCCAAATTCCAGGCGGTCGTGGACGACATCGCCGAGCGCCACGAGACCGGCCAGCCGATCCTCGTGGGCACCACCTCGGTCGAGAAGTCGGAGATGCTCGGGCTCCTCCTGAAGAAGCGCGGCATCCCGCACCACGTGCTCAACGCGAAGAACCACGCCAAGGAAGCGGACATCATCGCCCAGGCGGGCCAGCGCGGCGCGGTCACCGTGGCCACGAACATGGCCGGTCGCGGTACGGACATCATGCTCGGCGGCAACCCCGAGTACCTGGCCGCCGCCGACCTGCGCGCGCGCGGGATCGACGAGGCCGACGAGGAGACGTACGCGGCGGCTTGGGAGGAGGCCCTCGAGAAGTTCGAGGAGACCACCAAGGCCGAGGCCGAGGAAGTGAAGGACGCGGGCGGCCTGTACGTGCTGGGCACCGAGCGCCACGAGTCGCGGCGCATCGACAACCAGCTGCGCGGTCGCGCCGGCCGCCAGGGCGACCCGGGCGAGTCGCGGTTCTACCTCTCGCTCTCCGACGACCTGATGAAGCGGTTCAACGCGGATGCGGTGCGCGCCATGATGAACCGGCTGCGCGTCCCTGACGACGTGCCGATCATCTCCAAGATGGTGTCGCGCCAGATCGAGTCGGCGCAGTCGCAGATCGAGGGCCACAACGGCGAGATCCGCAAGAACGTCCTCAAGTACGACGAGGTCATGAACCGCCAGCGCACCGTCATCTACGACGAGCGGCGCAAGGTGCTCAACGGCGAGGACGTCTCCGAGCAGATCGGGCACTTCATCGACGACACGCTCGAGGCCTACGTCGCGGGCGCGACGAGCGAGGGCTACGCCGAGGACTGGGACCTGGACGAGCTGTGGAGCGCGTTCAAGCAGCTCTACCCGATCCAGATCTCCCACAAGGACCTGGTGAAGAAGGCCGGCGGGCTCGCCGAGCTCGACGCCGAGACGCTCCTGGCCGCCGTGAAGGAGGACGCGCACGAGTTCTACGCCTCGCGCGAGGAGGAGTTCGGCGAGGAGATCCTGCGCAAGCTGGAGCGCCGCGTCCTGCTGCAGACGATCGACCGGAAGTGGCGCGAGCACCTGTACGAGGTGGACTACCTCAAGCAGGGCATCAGCCTGCGGGCGTACGCGCAGCGCGACCCGGTGATCGAGTACCAGCGCGAGGCCTTCGACATGTTCCAGACGATGCTCGACGGCATCAAGGAGGAGTCGGTCCGGTTCCTCATGAACGCCGAGCTGAAGCAGAAGACCGAGGGCTCCGCCGAGCCCGAGGCCCAGATCCGGGGCCTGGAGCCGCTGAAGAAGCCGGAGATGCTGACGCAGTCGGCGCCGTCGATGGACACCGCGAGCGGTGTCGAGCAGCAGACCACCACTGAGGACGGCGCGGTGTTCAAGCGCCCGCCGAAGCCGGTCCCCGGCCAGAAGCGGGCCGTGAAGCGCACGCCCGGGGCGGGTACGAAGGGCGCGGCGAAGGTCGCGCCGAAGTCGGCCCGTTCGGCCGGCCCGCGCAAGGCCTCGACCGCGCCTCCGGCGAAGCAGGCGAACCCGCAGCAGCGCCAGTCCGAGAAGGTCGGGCCGAACGAGCCGTGCCCGTGCGGTTCGGGCAAGAAGTACAAGCGCTGCCACGGGGCCCCCGGCGGGGCTGCAAACTAGGGGCATGCAGAAGAACTCGAGCCGCGGTTCGGAGGACGCGCCGAGGCGCGTCTACGTGCCCGCGAACGTGGAGATGCTGGCGCACCTCGCCGCTCACGGCGAGGTGCGGTCGGTGCTCGATGTGCACGCGGTGACGGCCTGGCTCAGCCGCGAGGCGCCCGGCGCCGACATCGAGGACCTGGAGTACACGGCATTCGCCGATGCGGCGCTGGCCGCAGTGGCGCTACTCATTGACGGCTCGCAAGCGTCGCCGAAGGGCCTGGTGGATCAGGCGCCGCGGCGGGTGGTGATCTCCGCTGACGTCCCGGCCGCTTTGGTCGAGGACCGGCCGGACGGCACTGCCGCGAAGTTCGACGGCACAGTGCAGCTGAAGCAGGTGGCGGCGATCCACATCGACGACGCCGCCGCGGCGGTGCAGATCGCGGCCGAGCTCGTCTCGGGCGAGCCCGACCTGGAGCTGATCGGCGCGAACGTGCTCGACTGGTACGACCCTGCGGAGCTTCAGGACCTCTTGGCGGCCTTGGACTTAGGGTGCTTCGGCAGCAGCAGGCCGAAGGCGAGCACGGCGCAGAACGCACCGGCGAACATCGCGGTCATCGACCCGTTGTACTGGGACTGGAAGCTCAGGCTCAGGTAGGCGCTGTCGAGCGGGGAGACCTCGTCCGCGCCGACGGCGAGGACCGATTCGACGCCGAACTGGGCGATGATCGTGGAGAGCATCCAGATCGCGCCGGGGATCGCGCCGGCGAACAGGTGGCCGATGAGCTTCACGTTCGCTTTGCGCTTGCGCAGGTACAGGAACGCGGTGATGCCGCAGGCGAGGCCGATCAGGAACGGGGCGGCGGTGCCGAGGGCGTTGTACTCGTCGAGCGGGTCCGAGAAGAGGCTCAGCGACGAGGCCGCTTCGTAGATGCCGCGCGCGTACATGAACACCAGCAGCACCAGGGTCGCGATGAGCCCGGCAGCGGTGGCGGCGGCGTGCCTCGACAGGGCGATGAGCCCGCCGACGAGGCCGGAGCCGACCAGGGTCAGGCCGATCGCCAGGGCGATCGCGGCGTCGACGCTGAACAGCGCGTAGGCCGCTGCGCCCGCGACCAGACCGGCCACGAGGGCCCCGATGAGCGCGGCGAGTTTCTGCGGGCCTTTGACCAGGCGCAGGGCGACGACTGCGGCGACCGCGCCCGCGAACACGGTGACGATGATGGGGCTGAACAGGCTCAGGGCCAGGAGGATGACGCCGGTCTGGTCGAGCCCGTCGGCCATGCCGGTGACGCGGTAGAGCGAGAAGAGGACGCCGCCCACGGAGAGCAGGGCGGCGGCGCCGAGCACCCAGAGCGCGACCCGGCCCGGCCGGGCCGCGGGCGGGGCCTCCGCTCGCGGCTCGGTCTCCTGCTCCTGCGCCTGTGCTTCCTGCGTTTCAGTCACCTGCCCAGAGTACGGACCGGGGTCTCGGGGCATCCGTGCGGAGCCGCGAGTGTGGGCTGAGCGGACACCTGCCGGTTTGTTCGCATCGCAGCAGGTCGCGGGCTTGAACTGTGCGAGGATGGCGGCAGGGCCATGCGTCTTGTAGCCTGGTTATCAAAGACTTGTCACCGCAGTAGCCATCGATTCGACGGGAGGGCGCGATGGACGCCTTGTTTACGGTTCCCACTCCGGAGAATGAACCGGTCAATTCGTACGCACCGGGCACTCCTGAGCGCGAGAGCCTCCAGAAGACGCTCGCCGAACTCGCCGGCACCGAGCTCGAGCTCGACCACCACATCTCCGGCGAATGGCGCCGCGGCACCGGTGCCGAGATCAAGGTCGTGCAGCCCCACCGCCGCGCCCACGTCCTCGGCACCACTCGCGAGGCCACCGCCGCCGAATGGGGCGACGCGGTCGCCGCCGCCAAGGCCGCCCGCCACGACTGGGTCCGCACCGACTTCGCCGACCGCGCCGCGATCTTCCTGCGCGCCGCCGAACTCATCGCCGGCCCCTACCGCGACGTCCTCAACGGCGCCACCATGCTCGGCCAGTCCAAGACCGCCGTGCAGGCCGAGATCGACGCGGCGTGCGAGCTCATCGACTTCCTGCGCTTCAACGTCAGCTTCGCCGAGGGCATCTACCGGCAGCAGCCGAACTCCTCCAAGGGCCTGTGGAACCGCACCGACCACCGGCCGCTCGACGGGTTCGTCCTCGCCATCACGCCGTTCAACTTCACCGCCATCGCAGGCAACCTGCCCACCGCCCCGGCCCTCATGGGCAACACGGTGGTGTGGAAGCCTTCGCCGACCCAGCAGTTCGCGGCGCACTTCGTCATGAAGGTGCTCCTCGAGGCGGGCCTGCCGCCGGGCGTGATCAACATGGTCACCGGCGTCGGCGAGAACAGCGAGACCGCGCTCCTCGACCCCGACCTCGGCGGCATCCACTTCACCGGCTCCACCAAGACCTTCCAGCACCTGTGGAAGACCGTGGGCGCCAACATCGCCGGATACCGCACCTACCCGCGGCTCGTCGGCGAGACCGGCGGCAAGGACTTCATCGTCGCCCACCCGAGCGCCGACGTCCAGTCCCTCGCCGTCGCCATGGTCCGCGGCGCCTACGAGTACCAGGGCCAGAAGTGCTCGGCCCTCTCGCGCACCTACGTGCCGGCGTCCCTGTGGAAGCGGGGCCTGCGCGACGCCGTCGTGGGCATGACCGAGGACATCACCTACGGGGACGTCACCGACTTCGCGAACTTCGGCGGCGCCGTCATCGACGACCGCGCCTTCGCCAAGCACACCGCGCTCTTCCAACGCCTGCAAGAGGACGCGAAGGCCACCGTGGTCACCGGCGGCTCCGCCGACGACTCGCAGGGCTACTTCGTGCAGCCCACGCTCATCGAGTCCACCGACCCGACCCACGAGCTGTTCTCCGAGGAGTACTTCGGGCCGATCAACGGCGTCTACGTCTACGACGACAACGACTTCGACACCGTCGTCCGCCAGGCCGCCGATATCGCCCCGTACGCGCTCACCGGCGCGGTCTTCGCGAACGACCGGGCCGCGATCGCCCGCGCCAGCGAGGAGCTCCGCTTCGCCGCCGGCAACTACTACATCAACGACAAGCCCACCGGCGCCGTCGTCGGCCAGCAGCCCTTCGGCGGCGCCCGCGGCTCGGGCACCAACGACAAGGCCGGCTCCTGGCAGAACCTCGTCCGCTGGGTCAGCCCGCGCTCCATCAAGGAGAACTTCCTGCCGCCCACCGACTACCGCTACCCGCATCAGGGCTAGCCAGCCGCTCGCGAGGGGGCCCGGACCGTGCGGTTCGGGCCCTTTTATGCTTGGCCCATGACGAAGCGTGAGCACCCGCTCAAGGGCGAATTCGACACTGCGGCCGCCCGTTGGGAACGCACCACCCACGAGGACGGCACGCCCGCCGCACTCGAGATCGGCTACGCCGACAACGGCCTGGTCGCCCTCCGCATGGCCGAAGACCCCGAAGGCGACGTCCTCATCTACACCCCCTCCGAGTGGGAGGCCTTCGTCGAAGGCGTCCGCGACGGCGAGTTCGACATCGAGACCTGGGACGACGAGCCCATCGTCGAGATCATTGACGACGAGGATGAAGACCGGGACGCCAACGAGAAAGCCGACGCGGGCGAAGCGAAGTCCGCCTCTTAGCAAGCCCCGCAACGGCTCACGGCCGCGCCGACGGGAGACCGCCAGCGCGGCCGTCTGCATGCCCGGATCCACCGCGCATCGCCGGAACGTGCCAACCTGAATTTCTCGCGAAGCTCTTGTATCCGAACGGACTCGGCGGTCTCTTCCCTGGTGAATGACGCGATACCCGCCCAGTCAGTGGTGTTCGCGGCATTCCGGGCTTGACTGCCTCCCTACCTATCGGCGCCGTTCGTGGCCCCCGCGAATGGCGGCAGGCGAGGAGAATGGATCGCGAAGAGATCCCCCTCCTCACCGAACAACCGCATAGACCCCCCGAGAACAGCAGAGGAGCTCCCATGCGATTGGTGTTCGCCGATCACGAACCCCATCTGAAGCCCAACCCCCGCCGCGACCACATGAGCGGCGTGCCCGAGCTTTCGTACTCCACTCTGGACCGCCACGGCGGCCGCGTCCTCGCCCCTGGACAGGTCGTGCGCACGGCGGGTCAGTCGGCGCCGATCGGCACGATCTACCGCTATGACCGTCTGCTCGTGGACGAGTCGGTAATCCGTGACGACCACTCGCGACGTCGACTCGAAGGCGCGGTCGGACCGACTGGCATGTCGCTTGAGAGCCGGTCCGCCAGCACGATCATCCCGGGTCAGGGCGCCTACCGCGTCCCGGTCGTGAGCTCCTACGGAGACCAGGCCGGAGTCGACGCCTGGTCGCTGCTCCAACGGCTGCGGACTGACACCAGTGACGCAAGCCTGCCAAGAGACCTGCTCGACAAGGTCCGCCTTGAACACCTGATGATCTGCGCGAAGACCGGGGGCGGAGGAATCGGCAGCGGCGAGCCGCCGATCGGCGGCGGACACTACTCCCCGCTGGGGCGCATCCCGGTCGACATGGTCAACCCGATGCCCGTCCGCCGGAAGCTGGACCGGCGCCTGCGCGTCGCGGTCCTGGACACCGGTGTTCCGTCACGTCACCCCGCGTTCGACGTCTCCGACCGTACCGAGCACGACGACACCTTCGTGGTGGTCGACCACGCATTCCAAACCAAGCTCGGCGAGCACTCCGACTCCCCGGCGATCCCACTCGACGACCCTTGGGAGGGCCCGGTCCACGAGCCGACCCTCATCGGCGAGGTCGCCAGCCATTTCGGGCACGGCACGTTCATCACCGGGCTACTCCGGCAGATGTCGCCGGACGTCCAGGTTTATTCGCTCCGGGTCGTCCACAACGACGGTATGGCATACGAGCACGAGGTGATCGCGGCCGTTCACCACGTCGCCGACCAGGTCGAAGCGGCACGAAACGGCGACGCGGAGGCGTTCGGGGTCGACTTGGTCGTCCTGGCCATGGGCTATGTCGACGAGAACCCGGAGGACGAGCCCGGTGGCTGGATCGGCGATGCGGTGCAACGCCTCGCGGCACTCGGCATCCCCGTAGTCGCCGCCGCAGGAAACCAGTCGTCAGACCGTCCTTTCTACCCCGCGGCGTTCGCGGGGAACCCGACGGTTGAGAACGCCGCCCCGATCCTGAGCGTCGGCGCGCTCAACCCCAACCGCAAGATCGCGATGTTCTCCAACGAAGGCCCTTGGGTCTCGTGCTACGCCACCGGGGCCGGGTTGGTGAGCACGTACCCATGCGAGGCTTCGGGCTCGCGAATGCCCGAACGACGAGCGATGTCGACGATGCTCAACCGCCACAGGGAAAGCCACGACCCCGACGACTTCTCGGCCGGGTTCGCGGTCTGGAGCGGTACTTCATTCGCGGCGCCGATCGCGGCTTCGTTCCTCGTGAACGCGATGTTGGAGACCGAGTTCAGCGAGGTCAGCGGTGCCGCTAAAGCTTCAGCGCGAGCACACGAAGCGTTGAAACGGCTGAAGAAGCAGCTAGCCTGAAACCATGAACGCGATTTCGGCTCACCCGGTGGATGCCGTCGACTACGACCGGCGCGCGCAGCTCTATCTCTCTGCGCGCGCCGGCGACGGCAGTGCACAGCAGGCCCTCGTCACAGAGCTCAACGAGATCCTGTGGCGTGCGGCCCGTCGCACCGGACTGGACCGAGAGCGCGCAGCAGACGTCGTACAGACCGCATGGCTTCGGCTGTGGCACATCGAGAAAGAGCTGGAGCACCCTCGCGCTCTGACCAAGTGGCTGCTCACCACGGTCAGCCGCGAGGCATGGAAGCAAATCGGACACATGCGGCGCGAGGTCCTCGCCGACCCGATCGACATCCGTGTAGAAGAGACCGCCGAAAGCGCCGAGGACGGACTCGTCCGCGACGCCGAGCGAGAGGCCGTGCGCCGTGCCTTCCTCGCACAGCCGGAGCGGTGTCGGCAACTGCTCGCCTTCGTGGCGACAGTCTCCCGGCCCGACTACGACATCATCGCCGAGGCATTGGGGATGAAAAGGGGGAGCATCGGTCCGACTCGGGGCCGCTGCTTGGACAAATTGAGGAGAACGCTCCTGGACGATCCGTCCTGGAGCGCAGGTGAGGAGCGGGATGAAAATGCGGCCTGAAGACGAAAGTCAGAGCGAATTCGAGCCATTGGACTCCTGCGATGAGCGGATCTTGTCGGTGATCAACGAACTGCATCACCGCCATGATCCGATCCCGGTGGATCTCAACGAGCGGGTCCAGTTCGTGCTCGAACTGGAAGCGGAACTCGATGCGAGAGTAGCCCGGGTGTCTCGATCCGGGGACCTCGTGTTGACGAGGGGCGACTCGGAATTGATGGTCGGCCAGGGCGATCCGGCATCGGTCACGTTCGACTGCGAGGCGGTCACCGTGATGGTGACGCCGCGTCCATCCGCTCCTGGGGGACTTCGCCTCGACGGTTGGATAGGGCCCGAAGGCATCTATGAGGTCGAACTCAGGAGCCCCGAAGGCTCACGAAGAGCCTCAACCGATGGATCTGGCAGATTCGCGCTCGAGGGCGTGCCCGACGGGCAGATGCTCCAACTGGTGATCCGGCCCGATGAAACACTGCAGCGACAAGGGCTACCGGCAGTCGTCGTGACACCCGCGGTCCGCCTGTAGCATATAAAGAATGCTCCACGGCGCTTGGCGATTGTTCACACGTGGTCAGCGCCTCAGCCGCCGCGGCAGGGTTGCCGAATCCGCAGCTGTTCTGGAGGAGGCGCTGGCACTCCTCGACTGGAGTGAAGAACGACTCCCTGAAGCGGGAACTGCTCGGGCCCGCTTGACCGCCAAAGTCCTGATGGCGATGGCGTTTAACCGCGCCAGCCTCGGCGACTCGGCCGAGGGACAGCGTCTGCTCGACTATGCCGACATCCTGGCCTTCGCAGATGATCGGGGAATACTGCTGCACCAGCGCGCGCTGATTCTCTGGCAGAGCGGCCGCCTCGCCGATGCACTGCATTGGTTCGAATTGGCCGAACCGCTGCTGGCGCAATACGGACCGGACAATTTCTACGCCGCATCGTTCTACAACCGAGCGTTGGTGTGGAGAGATCTGGGCGAGTTGCGCAAGGGGATGGCGAGCATCCGCCGTGCAATCGAGCTTTACAACGGCATCGACGTCCCGGTCAATCGGGCGCGGGCGATCCATATCGAGGCTCTGTTCCTGCTCGACCTCGGCGAAGTCACCAAGGCGCTCACGGCATTCGACGTGGCCAGGGAGCAGTTCCGCAAACTCGCTCCAGACCTCGAGTCTTTCATCGACGCTTCGTATGCCCATGCGCTGCTGAGCGTCGGCATGTACCGGCAGGCGGCCGAGCGGTGGGAACACGCCATTGCCGCGCAGCGGCTCGCGGGCGACCACCGGAACGCGGCGATGGCCGAGTACTGGAGGGCGCTCGCCGCCTCCGAGGACAATCGGTCCGAATTGGCCGATCAATGGGCCAGGCAGGCGATGGATTCGCTCTACAGCCAGGGGAACGAGCCGATGGCCTTCCTGGCGCGACTGCTCATCCTTCAGGGGCAGTTCGATTCGGGACAGCAGAGCCCGGACTTTGCGGACAAGGTGCAGCGGCTGTGCGACGCCTTGGAACAACGCGGTTGGACCCTCAGACTCAAGCAGGCCAAAATCCTTGCAGCTCGCGCCAGGATCAAGGCCGGGGACCTCGACGGAGTCGAGGCAGTGCTCCAGGGCGAACACGGCGGGCCGGGTCACGACGCGCTGGCCGAGGAGTTGGCACGGTATCTCGCCAAAGCGGAACTCGCAGTGGCGCAGGACCGCGATCCCCTTCCCGAACTGCTCGCAGGGCTCGATCTGCTCGACGAGTACCGGATGGCCTTCGGCTCGGTAGAGTTCCAGGCGGGGGTCTCGGCCCTGGGGACCCAGCTCGCTTTCATGGGTCTCGGTCACGTGGCCAGGCACAGCGGCCCTAAAGACATGCTCTGGTGGGTCGAACGCAGCCGCGCCCAGGCGCTTCGGATTCCGCCGGTCAAGCCCAGCAACGACCCCGCGGCCCGTGAAGCGCTCGGTCAGCTTCGGCAGGCACGTCAGCGGCTCTGGGATCTGCAAGTCGAAGGCGGAGACGACGCCGAGGCGCGCAACCGGGTACAGGAGCTGGAGGAGGAGATCCGCGCTCACGAGCGCGCCCAGCCCGGCTCGGGGAAACGCGCCGATCGCATCGCGCCCGAAGCCATCCACGATCTCGCCGAGTCGCGAGACACGGTCGTGGTCAACATGTTCGAGATTGCCAACAAGGTCTGCGCGGTGCTCGCCGGGGGCGACGGACTCCAGTTCGCGTGGATGATGCCGCTCGACGAGGCGAGTGAGCTCGAACGTCGTCTGGGCGCGGACCTCGACGCCCTCGGCAGCCGACGGAAGCTTCACCCCCGCATCCAGGCGAGCGTCGAAGGCGCGATCCGGCGGAATGCGACCGCACTCGCCGACGGCATCTGGAAGCCGATCGCCGACTATGTCGGGGACCGGCAAGTGGTCATAGTCCCGCACAGCCAACTCAACTGGGTGCCATGGCCGCTGTTGCCGCCCCTGCGCGGCCGGCCCGTCACAGTCTCGCCCTCGGCCGAGGCATGGTGGCGTGCGGTGCATCGAACCCGCGCGAACGGTCCTGCTCTGGTGGCGGCTGGTCCGGCGCTGTCGCGTGCGGGCGGCGAGATTGAAACGATCGCCGGTCTCTACCCTGGCGCGAACCTGATCACCGCTGACGAGTCGGATCCCGAGATCGTCTTGAAGGCCCTCGACGGCGCCTCCGTCGCCCATATTGCGGCACATGGACACCACGAACCTGACAACGTCCTGTTCTCCCGCCTCGACTTCGGTCTCGGGCCGCTCAACGCCTATGAACTCCTCGGCCTCGACCAACCGCCCGGCCACGTCGTGCTCTCCTCGTGCGACCTCGGGCGCTCCACCGTCGCGGTCGGGAACGAGACGCTCGGCTTCACCGCGGCGCTCCTGCACGCCGGCACTTCCACGGTGGTGTCCAGTCTTGGCCGCGTCCCCGACGACATGGCCGCCGAGATGATGATCGAGTACCACCAGCGCTGCGCGGCGGGAGCGACCCCGGCCGAAGCCCTTGCGGCCGTGGGGGAGCACCGCCCGTGGCACCCGTTCGTGGCGTTCGGCGCTTAGCCCTTCCGCAACCTCCCGCACAACCGCTCTCCGAGACCGCTGCTCCCTACACCCGCCCATCCGCCTCCCGAAAAGGTCCACCCCCTGATGGCCGAATTCGAGTCCCAACCCAAGTCCCGAACCAAGTCCATGTTCCGCAACCCCGACTACCGGCGGATCTTCACCTCCGTCGGGGCGAGCCAGATCGGCCTGCAGGTCGCGTATTTCTCGATCTCGATCATCGCGGTCGTCGTGCTCGACCTCAGCGAGTCGCAGATCGGGATCCTGTACGCGATGGACCAGATCGCGCTGGTGCTGTTCGGTCTGCTGGTCGGCGTCTGGGTCGACCGGTTGCGGGACAAGCCGATCATCGTCGTGAGCGAGGTCCTCCGCGGGGTGGTGATGCTGAGCGTCCCCATCGCCTGGGCGCTCGATGCACTGACCGTGTGGCACGTGTTCGCGGCGATGTTCCTGCTGGGCCTGACCTCGGTCTTCTTCGACATCGGGCAGGCGAGCTACGTGCCGAGGCTGATCGACAACAAGAGCCTCGCCGCCGGCAACTCGCGCATTCAAGGGATCAGGTCGGCCTCCGACACGGGCGGTCCGCTGGCCGCCGGCCCGCTCGTGTCGCTGCTGACCGCGCCGGTGGCGATCATCGTTGCGGTGGTGTCGTTCGCGGTGTCGGCGTTCTCGGTCGCGACGATCAAGTACCGCGAGGAAGAGCCGGAGAAACCAGAGAAGCCGCACCTGTGGACCGAGATCGTCCAGGGCGTGAAGTTCATCTTCCATGACAAGCTCCTGCGGAGCATCCTGTTGGTGAGCACTTGGTGCAACCTGTCGGTCGGCGCGTTCCAGGCCATGCTCATGGTGTTCCTGATCCGAGAGGCGGGCCAGTCGAGCGAGGTCGCCGGGTTCGTCCTCGCCGGTTCCGGGGTCGGCGGGGTGCTCGGTGCGATGCTGGTCGGTCGGATCTCGAGGCAGGCGGGCGTCGGTCCGACTGCGATTGCGGCGCTGGCGCTCTCGGGCCCCGGGATGGCGATCGTCGCCGCGTCCGGCCCCGGCTGGGGTGCGGCGGTGGCGTTCGTCGGCCAGGTGGTGTTCGTGGCGTCGATCGTCGTGTTCAACGTCAACGTCATCAGCTACCGGCAGGCGGTCACCCCGGACGACATGCAGGGGCGCGTGGGTGCGACGCAGCGCGTGATCTGCTGGGCGGGGCTGGCGGTCGGTTCGATCGTCGGCGGTTTCACCGGTGACCTCCTCAGCGCTCGCGCCGCCCTCCTGATCGCGGCGGCGATGCTCTTTGCGGGGTTCCTGCCGCTGCTGCGCACGCCGCTGCGGACGCTCCGCGAGATCCCCGAGGAAGACGCCCTGGGCTCCTGAGAGCGGACCCCGTTGCGGGTGCCCGTTCGCCGCCTCGGTGCGCCTGCTCCCCGGGGGATCCCTCACGGCCGCAGCACTTTTCGCGCTCACGGCTCCGCGGGACCCACCTGCCCCGATCCGCATATCGGCCGATGCCGGAGCCGCTGGCACACAGTAGATTCCAGGGGATGAAGCAAACCTGGGACCCCGCTGCCCCCGGCGTCATGCGCCTGCCGTCCGGCCGACTCGTCCGCGGCCGTGGACTCGCCCGGCCCCTCCCTGAGGGCCCGACGCCCGTATTCGCGCTCTATCTCCTCGGCAAGGAACCGCCCGCCGTCGCCTGGGAGTCCGAGTGGATCCGGTGGCCCGACTTCCGCCTCCCCAGCGACAAGCCGGCCTTCGCCACCGCCCTCCGTGCAGCCTGGGCCCGCACCGAGACCGAACGCGTCGAATTCGCCTGCCACGGTGGACACGGCCGCACCGGCACCGCCCTCGCCTGCCTCGCGATCCTCGACGGCGTCCCCGCTGCCGAAGCGGTCGCCTACGTCCGCACCAACTACGCCGCCAAAGCAGTGGAGACTCCCTGGCAACGCCGCTTCGTCGCCCGCTTCCCCTCGAACGTTCGGCTCGATTAGTTCGGGGTTCACGGACAGTTGCCGTGGTTCCCTGCGCAGGTCGCAGACGCGGGCGGGGCCGGTTCCGAAGAACCGGCCCCGCCCGCAAGTCCGTTGTTGCTAGTCGAAGAGCTCTTCGACACGCTGGATCTCGAGAGCCCGATCGCCCCAGCGGTCGAGCTGGTCGAGGTCGGTGCACGAGGTGATGCGAGCCTCCGTCTCGGCATCGACCGCGATGCCGCGCTTGTCGAGGATCCGGAGCAGCATCCGTGATTCGCCCTGGGCCTGGCCTCGAGCCTCGCCTCGAGCCTCGCCCCGAGCCTCGGCTCGGTCGAGGAAGGTGATGCGGTGTGCGGTGTCGGTCATGATGGCGGCCTCCAGTCGCTCCAGAGCCTTGTCAGAGAGCGTGTTGCTAGCGATTCGAGTGTACTTGAGCTTGAGGTGTTCGGGAAGTTCCACGAGGACGCCCAGCAGCGCATCGATGACCTCCACGCCTGCAGCGCCGCCGCCGTGGGCCATGGCGCTGAGCAGGGCCATCTGCTCGCACCCCCGGACTTCGGCGGGATCGGTGACCACCGGAATGAGGTCCGGTCCGATCACGAACGGCACCAGGGTGAACCCCGTATGGCCGGTCGTGATCGGCGTCATCGCCCATTTCGCGGTCAGTACAGCTCGGTCGCGAGTTTGGGGTTGTCCTGCAGGAGACGCAGTGGCGCCTCGTGTTCGTGTGTGACCACGTGTTCGACGCTAAGGGAGCCGTCGCACGCGACGTGCTAACGACACTGTCGGGTGCGAGACAGTGTCGTGCAGTCGCTTTCCGGCGGGAGAGGTGGTAGGCGGTTGCAGCACGGTTGGCATAAGGTGGGCGCGTTACCCCTGAAGACGAGCACTCCTTGAGGTCCCGTATGGCGCACCCCGAAACGCAGCGGCGGCGAACCGCGCTCAGGCGCTGGCTGCCCGTGCTCGTGGTGGTCGCCGCGCTGCTGGTCGTCGGGCTGGCCGCGCAGGGGGCGGGCCTGCAGTGGGACGAGGCGGAACTGCCGCCGTCGACAGGCGGGCAGGACGCCCCGCCGGATCAGCTGCAGACGCTGGAGATCCCCACCCTGCCGGAGGAGGGCGAGCCCCGCGAATCGTTCACGCTGCCGCCCTGGGTCTCCTGGGTCGTCCTCGCCATCCTCATCGGCATCCCGCTCTCCTTCATCCTGCTGTTCCTGGCGCGCAGGCTCATCGACTGGCTCGCCGACGCGCCGCCCAGCAGCGGCATCGCCGATCCCGAACCCGAGTACCTGCGCCGGGACTTCACCCTCGTCGAGGAGGCCGTCAATGCCGCGCTCGCCGAAATGGACCTCGGCGACGACCCCCGTGCTGCCATCATGGCCTGCTGGCTGCACTTCGAGCGGGCCTCCGAAGCCGTCGGCATCGAACGCGAATCCTCGGACACCCCTGCGGATCTCGTGCGCAAGCTCCTGGTCCGCCACGAACTCGACGGTGCCGCGCTGCGCCGCCTCTCCGAGGCCTACCTCCGCGCCCGCTACTCGCCGCACCAGGTCGTCGAAGCCGACCGCGACCAGGCCCGCGACGCGCTCATCGCACTCCAGGCGCAGCTCGGTCTCCGGGTGAGCCGATGAAGGAGTTCCTCGCCCCATTCGGGAGCCTCAGGTTGTGGCCCGCCGTCGGTGCCGTCGCGCTGGCCGTCGTCTTCTGGGGCGCCGCGCGCGTCAGCGGCGTCGACTTCGCGATCTGGCAGCTCGTGCTGCTCTCCCTCGCCGCGCTCCTCGCGAACTCCGTGGTGAACGGGATGCGCGCCGACAACCAGCCCGCCCCGCCGCTCGCCACCACGAGCGTCAACGAACCCAGCTGGCGCCCCTTCACCGAGGTCAACCGCTGGGAGGACCGGCTCATCTTCGCCGAGGCCAAGCCCGGCCGCTTCGATGGCACGAACGCGAGGCAGCAGCTCGTCGAGGTCGCCTCCGAACGCCTCCGGCTCCGCCGCGGCCTCTCACTCGCCGACCAGCCCGACCAGTGCCGGGCACTGCTCGGCGAACCCACGTACCTGTTCCTGACCCGACCCGCGCCCGACTGCCCGACCCCTCGGCAGCTCGGCGAACACCTGCAAGCCATCGAGGAGATCTAATGGCAGACACCCCGAACATCAGCCTCGACCAGGTCGCCGACCACGCGAGCGCGGTCCTCAAATCCGTCCAGTCGGTCATCGTCGGCAAGGAGGAGCCGCTGAAGCTGGTCCTCGCCGGGATCCTCGCCGGCGGCCACATCCTCCTCGAAGACCTTCCGGGCCTTGGCAAGACGCTCACCGCGCGCTGCTTCGCCCAGAGCCTCGGACTCGACTTCCGGCGCCTGCAGTTCACCCCCGACCTGCTGCCCGCCGACGTCACCGGATCCCTCCTCTACAACCAGAAGACCGGCGACTTCGTCTACCGCAAGGGCCCCGTCCACACCAACCTCCTGCTCGCCGACGAGATCAACCGGACGCCCCCGAAGACCCAGTCGGCCCTCCTCGAAGCCATGCAGGAGCGCCAGGTCTCGGTCGAAGGCGAGACGCACCCGCTGCCGAAGCCGTTCACCGTGCTCGCCACCTCCAACCCCGTCGAGTTCGAGGGCACCTACCAGCTTCCGGAGGCGCAGCTCGACCGCTTCCTGCTGCGCGTCTCCTTCGGCTACCCCACGCCCGACGAGGAGTGGGAGGTCCTCCAGCGGCGCCTTTCCCGGCGCGAGGAGACCGTCGACCTCGCGCCCGTCATCGACGCTCCGACGCTCGTCGCCATGCAGCAGGCCCTCGAGAACGTCACCGTCGAGGACTCGGTGGGCCGCTACATGGTCGCCATCACCACCGCCACCCGCGGCCACGCCCAGGTCCAGGTCGGCGCCTCGCCCCGCGGTTCGCTCGCCCTGCTGCTGGCCTCCCGCGCGCTGGCAGTGCTCGCCGGGCGCGACTTCGTGACCCCTGACGACGTCAAGGGTGTCGCGGGCGCGGCGCTCGCCCACCGCATCACCCTCAAGCCCGAGCTGTGGATGCGCCGCATCGACCCGGCGTCCGTGGTCGCCGACATCTGCCTCGGCGTCGAAGCGCCCCAGACCGCGCAGGCCCCCGTGTACTCGGCCTCGGCAAGCCGCACTTCGGCGCAGTAGCGATGACGGCCATCGGCGATCCCGCTCTCAGCCTGCGCACTGACAACCCCCGGCCCGTGGGTCGGGCGCAGTCCGAGCCGCCGGTCACGTGGCGCCGCACGCCGGCCCTGACGCGCGCGGTCGCGCTCGTCGCGGTCTGCCTGCTCGTCGCGGTCGCGTTCGGACGGATCGACCTGGTGCTCATCGGTGCGCCCTTCGCGATCGGCACGGCGATGCTGCTCCAGCACCGGCCCACCCGCCCGCCGGAGGCCCGGCTCGTGCCCGCCGGCGGCGCTGTCGACGGCGAGGCCACCACGGCCGAGGGTGCGACGGCCGCGGCGAGTCTCATCGTCGTCAACCCCGAGCCGGTCGCGATCACGACGCTGGTCACCGCGGCCGCCGATCCCTGGATCGACCTGCACACCGGGAAGGGCGACTTCGCCGAGCGCCTCGCCCCGGCCGCCGGCCGCGAGATGGTCGTGGCCGGCCGGGCTCGCCGCTGGGGCGGCCACCACCTCGGCCCGATCCACGTCCGCTCGATCGCCTGCGGCGGCCTGCTCGAGACGACGGTGCAGCGCCTGCACGGCGCGACCGTGTGGGTCCTGCCGGTCCCTGACTGGTTCGACTCCGCCGAGTCTCTGCCGTTCGCGGACGGCGTGACGGGCGTGCACCGCTCCCGGCGCGGCGGCGACTCCGGCGAGCTCGCCGAGGTCCGCCTCTACCAGCCGGGCGACCGCCTGCGTCGCATCGACTGGCGCACTTCGATGCGCAGCCAGGACCTGTACGTCAACGCCACACTGTCCGAACGCGACACTGACGTGACCCTCATCCTCGACCTCCAGGTCGAGGCCGGCGTCTCCGGCGGCCTGGACGGCGCGGCCTCGATCGCCGACCTCACGGTGCGCGCGGCCGGGGCCGTGGCCTCCCATTACGCGCTCCAAGGCGACCGCGTCGCGTGCATCGAGTTCGGTGCGCGCGGCCGTCGGATGCGGGCCGGGGCCGGGCGCCGCCACGCGGCCGCGACGCTCCGCTGGCTCGCCTCGGTCGACATGCCGGCCGATCCGCTGCCGCCCTCGCCCGAGATGCTGCGCCGCCAGCTCGCCGGGCAGCGCAGCCTGAACGTGGTGTTCACGCCGCTGCTGACCGACCGCTCGCTGGCGCTTATCGCCGCGATCGCCCGCGCGGGGCGGCCGGTGCTCTGCGTCGACACGCTCCCGCCGCACGTAGCGCCGCCTCACCGTACACATTGGACGCCGTATGCGGAGCGGCTGTGGCGGCTCTCGCGGGCCAACACCGTGATGGAGCTGCGCGACCTCGGCGTCGCCGTCGAGCCCTGGCAGGGTTCGGCGTCACTGGACAACGTGCTCGCCGAACTGAACCGGAGGCGCTACCGATGAGCTCCCTCGACGATGCTCGCGAGTCACAAATGAGCCCTCTTGACGAAGCCTGCGAGTCGTAAATGAGTGATGTCCAGCGCGGCCTCGTCCGGGCCCTCGCCGATGGCGCCCGCGAGCGCTTCAAGGCCGGCCGGGCCGGCAGCGTCTCCTGGGCCCGGCGGGTCGCGCCCGCCGGAGTCCTGCTGCGGTTCGCCATCGCACTGCCGCTGTTCGTCGCGGCCGAGATCGCCGTCCCGCTCGAGTGGGCGGCCACCGGCTTCTACGTCGGGGCCGCAGCGCTCTTCGCCCTGGCTGCGGCCCTGCTGCCGGGCGGCGTCGCGCCGACCTTCGCGATCCTCTTCGTGCTCGCCTCGTGGCTCATCAGCGGCGCCCTCAACGAAGGCCACCCGTCTTTGTGGACGGCCACCGCCATCGCCTGCCTGCTGTATGTCGCGCACGCCACGGCGGCCGTCACTCAGCGCTTCCGAACAACTACCGCAATGGACGGTGAGATCATCCTCACCTGGGCCCGCCACCTGGGGCTCGTCCTGGCGTCGACGGTGGCCGTGGCCGGTACCCTGGCCCTGTTCACCGCGTATTTCACTGGTCTCGCCGCCGGTCTCGTCATCGCGGCCGGGATCGTGGCAGCGGTGACAGTGATCTACGTCCTCGCGCGTTCGCTACACAAGAACCCTGAACAAGGACAGAATTGAACCCGTGAAACGTATTGTCGTGATAGGTGCCGGTCACGTCGGTTTTTACGTTGCCGAACGCTTGAGCAAGCTCTTGAAGAGCGACATCAAGCGCGGTCAAGTGGAACTGATGGTCATCGACCCCAACCAGCACATGACCTACCAGCCGTTCCTGCCCGAGGCGGCTGCTGGCTCCATCTCCCCGCGTCACGGTGTCGTGCCGCTCCGACAGGCCCTCAAGCTCTGCACCATCCTCACCGGTGCGGTCACCGAGATCGACCACGCGGAGCGCAAGCTCGTCGTGCAGCCGTTCGTCGGACCCGCCCGCGAGGTGGAGTACGACGAGGTCATCGTCGCCCCCGGTTCCGTCACCCGCCCGCTGCCCATCCCGGGCCTGGCCGACGTCGCCATCGGCATCAAGTCGATGGGCGAGGCCATCTGGCTGCGCAACCACGTGCTCCAGCGCTTCGACATCGCCGCGACCACCGAGGACCCGGACGTGCGCCGCAAGGCCCTCACGTTCGTGACCGTCGGCGGCGGCTTCGCGGGCGCCGAGACCCTCGGCGAGCTCGAGGACCTCACGGCGAACATCGTGAAGAACTACCCGATGCTCGACGCCGACGAGATCAAGTGGTACCTCGTCGAATACGCGAACAAGATCCTCCCCGAGGTCGGCCCCGAGATGGGTGCCTACGCGGCCCGCGAGCTCACCAAGCGCGGCGTCGACATCCGGCTCGGCACGACCCTCAAGTCCTGCATCGACGGCCACGTCGTCCTCACCGACGGCGAGGAGTTCGACACCGACACCATCATCTGGACCGCCGGCGTCATGCCGCACCCGATCCTGAAGCAGTCGGACCTGCCGCTCGGCCCGCGCGGCCACCTCGAGTGCAACACCCGCCTCCAGGTCGCGACCGGCGTCGAGGCCGGCAAGCACACCGTCGGCGAGGTCGTCGAGGGCGCCTGGGGCGCCGGCGACTCCGCCCAGGTGCCCGACACCTCGGACTTCCCGATGGACTGGTGCACGCCTTCGGCGCAGCACGCCGTCCGCCAGGCCGCGATCCTCGCCGACAACGTGTACGCCAAGCACGTCGGCCGCGAGCTGAAGCCGTACGAGCACAAGTACCTCGGCTCGGTCGCCGGCCTCGGCCTGTACAAGGGCGTCGCGAACACCTACGGCTTCAAGGCCAAGGGCCTGCTCGCCTGGCTCATGCACCGCGGCTACCACCTGTCGCGCGTGCCCGGGACCGGCCGCAAGGGCCGCGTCCTCGCGGACTGGATCGTCGGCTTCTTCACGAAGCGCGAAATGGTCCAACTCGGTGAAATCCAGGCCGGCCGCGAGCCGTTCGAAGCCATCGCCGCAGGCACTGACCCCGCACGGGCCGCCAAGTCCGTCGGTTAGTCGTTACAGTTGGAGCACCACGGGTAAACAGACCCGTGGTGCTTCAGCCTTTAGCGAGGTGGAAAACTGGTGTCCATGAGAGCACGTGTACTCGTCGTCGACGACGATCCGGCCCTGGCGGAGATGCTCGGCATCATCCTCCGGACCGAAGGATTCACCCCCACGTTCGTCACCGACGGTGAGAAGGCACTCGCCGCGTTCAAGGAGCACCGCCCCGACATCGTCCTGCTCGACCTCATGCTCCCGGGCATGAGCGGCATCGACGTCGCCAAGGCGATCCGCGGCGAATCCGGCGTGCCGATCGTCATGCTGACCGCGAAGTCGGACACCGTGGACATCGTCCTCGGCCTCGAATCGGGCGCCGACGACTACATAGTCAAACCCTTCAAGCCCAAGGAGCTCGTGGCCCGCATCCGCGCCCGCCTCCGCCGCGGCGACGACGTCACCCCTGAACGCCTCGAGATCGGCAAGCCCGGCCTCCAGGTCCAGATCGACGTGCCCGCCCACCAGGTCACCCTCAACGGCGCCGAAGTCAAGCTCACGCCGCTCGAGTTCGACCTCCTCGTGGCCCTCGCCCGCAAGCCGCGCCAGGTCTTCACCCGCCAGGTCCTCCTCGAGCAGGTCTGGGGCTACCGGCACTCGGCCGACACGCGCCTGGTGAACGTCCACGTGCAGCGCCTGCGCGCCAAGATCGAACCCGACCCCGAGCGCCCCCAGCTCATCCAGACCGTGCGCGGCGTCGGGTACAAAGCCGGATTGGGTTAATGGCGCTCGATCAGGGCCGGACTCGCGAGAGGCCGGCATGGCTGCGGCGCCTCGTCCAAGGGGCCGCTCGCTTCGCGGGCCGCGTCTCGCGTCCGCTGGTCGACCGCTTCCGGGCGTCGCTCCAGCTGCGCGTGGTCTCGTCCACCCTGATCGCCTCCACGATCCTCGTCCTCATCTTCAGCTTCGTCGTGGCCGGATCGGTGACCTCGGGGCTCCTCGAGGATCGCCGGGACACGGCCGTCGAGGAGACCGAGAACGCGGCCGAGAACGCCGCCGAGCAGCTCGGCTCCTTCACCACCGAGTCCGACACCTCGCTGGCCCAGACCATGCAGCGGATCGTCGTCGAGCTCGGCGAGGACCCGGCGTACGCGCCGTACATCCTGCTGCGCACGGCCAACGGCACCGTCGCGAAGTCGCACCCCGTGTCGGGCGGAGCCGAGCCCAGCACCGAGCTCCAGGCCACGGTCGCCGAACGCAAGGTCGCGACCCAGTACGCCGAGTTCGAGATCGACGATGAAGGATCGAAGCCCTTCCTCGTCGTCGGCTCGTACATCGACCTGAACATCGGGTACGAGATCTACGCGTTCTACCCGCTCGAATCGCAGCAGGAAGCCATCGGCCTGCTGCGCACCAACCTGGCCCTGGCCGGGGTCGCGCTGGTGCTGCTCCTCGGCGTGATCGCCGCGCTCGTGACCCGCCTCGTCGTCACCCCGGTCCGTGAGGCCGCCCGCACCTCGCAGCGCCTCGCCGCCGGGCTCCTCCACGAGCGCATGGAAGTGCGCGGCTCGGACGACCTGGCCCGCCTGGCGGGGTCGTTCAACCTCATGGCCGAGAACCTCCAGAACCAGATCCGCAGGCTCGAAGAGATGTCGATGATGCAGCGGCGCTTCACCTCCGACGTCTCGCACGAACTGCGCACCCCGCTCGCGACCATGCGCATGGCCGCCGACCTGCTGTACGACAACCGCGACGAGTTCGAGCCGCTCACCAAGCGCTCCACCGAACTCCTCCAGCACGAGATCGACCGCTTCGAGGACCTGCTCCAGGAGCTGCTGGAGATCTCCCGCTTCGACTCCGGGTTCGCCTCACTCGAAGTGGAGGCCGTGGACGTCGGCCGCATCGCCGAAGACGTGGTCGAAGGCCTGTCCCGGCTCGCGAGCGAATGCGGCGTCGAGGTCGCGATCACGAAGCCGCAGCGCCGCGTCATCGCCGAGGTCGATCAGCGCCGGGTGCACCGCATCCTGCGCAACCTCGTCTCGAACGCGATCGAGCACGCCGAAGGACGCCCGATCGAGATCACCGTCGCCGAGAGCGACACCGCCGTGGCCGTCGCCGTACGCGACCACGGGGTGGGTCTCAAACCCGGCCACGCCGACCGCGTCTTCGACCGGTTCTGGCGCGCCGACCCCTCCCGCAACCGCAAGACCGGCGGCACCGGCCTGGGCCTGGCCATCAGCCTGGAGGACGCGAAGCTCCACTCCGGCACGCTCAAGGCCACCGGCTCTCCCGGCGAGGGCACACTGTTCGTGCTCACCCTCCCGCTGCAGGCCGGGAACCGGGTCATCAACTCGCCGATCCCGCTGCGACTCGAACAGAGCAAGGAGGAAGCTCCCAATGCGACGCAGGACTAGCCTCGCCGCCGCGGCCGCGCTGGGCGCCGCCTGGGCGCTGACCGCGTGCGGCATCCCGACGGACAGGGAACCCGAGGTCATCGGCAGCGCGCCCACCGACTTCGACTCGTCCCCAGGGGCCCGGCCGGAGGTCTTCAGTCCCACCTCGATCGCCGAGGAGACCGTCGAGAACTTCTTCAAGGCGGCCGCCGGCGACCCTGCCAGCCGCGACGACCGGCTCAACGACTTCACGGTGAGCGGCGACGTGCAGTTCTCCGACCCGGCCGAGGACATCCGGCTCGTCGCGGGCCTCAACGTGACCGTGAACCCCGCGAGCGACTTCGATTCGGCGACGGTGACGGTGACCGGGTCGGTCGTCGGCAACTACCTCCAAGACGGCTACGTCCGCATGAACCCGACTCCGGGCGACTACGAGGAGACCTTCACCCTCCAGCGAGGCGACGTCGACGAACCCTGGAAGATGAGCGAGCAGCCGGTGCAGGCGGCCCTCAGCTACGAGCACTTCACCAGCTCCTATGAACAGGCGCCGATGTACTTCCAGGCCGGGCAGGCCGAGCGCCTCGTTCCGGACCTCCGCTGGGTCTACCGCGAGCTCGACGCGGAGGCCCGCCAGCGGCTGCTCCTCTCGTGGCTGCTGGCGGGTTTCCGCGATTTCGCGATCGGGTCGGCGCGCAATGCGATCCCGCCGAACACCAAGGGCAAGATCGGCGAGGACGGCGGTGTCGAGGTCGACCTCTCGCCGAGCGAGGCCATCGAGGAGGAGACCGCCTACGCCATTGCGGCGCAGATCGTCTGGAGCCTCGAGGTCGACGGCGACTTCACGCTCAGGATCGACGGGGACGTCCGAGCCGAGGGCGACTCGACCGAATGGCGGAACTGGAACGCGATACCGCCGAACCTGCCCGAGACCGCGTACTTCATCGCCGAGAACACCGTGTGGGAGTACTCGGCCATGTCCGGCGTCACCAGGCAGCCCACCGCAGAGCACTCCTGGGTCGGCTTCAGCGCGGAGGGGCTCCAGCAGGTCGCGGTCGGGTTCGACCAGCTCGCCGCGGTCGTGGCCGGTCCGGGCGGCGTCGTGCTGCAGACCGGCGCGTCCGCTGCGGAGATGCGCGAGGTCGCCGGTCTCAGCGGGGTGCTCACCGACCCGCAGTGGCTCGACCGGAGCACGTTGCTGATCATCGACGACGGTGTCCCGACCCTGGTCCTACCGTCGACGGGGGCTGTGCAGCCGCTCGGCGTCGGAGCGGACGTCACCGCGATGGCGCTCGCGGCCGATGGACGGCGCCTGGCCTATGTCGAAGACGGCCACGCCTGGCTGGCTCCGTTGAGCGTCGACGCGGACGCGAACGTGACCATGGGCGACCCGCGGCGGATCGGCCTGGACATCGAGAACGTGAAGGACGTGGCCTGGAGCTCCGAGAACTACCTGTGGGTGGTGGGGGAGCGCGGCACCGACCAGCTGTTCCGGGTCGCGACCGACAATTCGCGGACCGAGGCGCAGGACGGCACGGGCACCGGGCAGATGCCGCCGATCAACCAGATCGCGGCGAACCCGGCCGATCCGGAGCGACGGAACGTCGATCGCGGCGAACCGGTGATCATCGTCGCGAACGAGACCCTGTACCGCGTCTTCGCGAGCGATGCCGCCCAGGTGACCAATGAAGGCGAACTCGTGGGAGGCACCGCGCCGTTCACGGTCCTGTCGCCGGGTTAGGGCAGGGCTCAGACAAAGCGAAAGGCCCGGAGCGGGATGCTCCGGGCCTTGCAGCTAACTACGCGTCGACCGTGAAGCCAACCGACCGCACGTTGCTCGCGGCGACCTCGACGTAAGCGATCTTCTCTGCGGGGACGTACACCTGCCGACCCTTTTCGTCTTCGAGACGGAGGACGCCGCCGTTCGTCACGGCCTGCTCGATCGTCTCGGACAGGTCCTTCGGCGACAGCTTGCTCTCCAACACCAGTTCGCGTGGGGCGTACTGGACACCGATCTTGACCTCCACGGGTCCTCCTCAATCGAAATACTCTGACGTCTCTACGGTTGCAAGACTACTAGCGGGCCGCGCCCGCGACCGTCGCGGCGCAGTGCGCCGAGAGCGAACGAACCCGCGGGGGAGTGGCCGGGTTCACGAGAAAAATTCTGTCTGCGGATACTGGCTTCGTCTTCGTGCGGACTGTGCCCACTTACCCGTGCTCGGCTTCGCCTTCGCGCGGGAAGTGCGAGATGCCGCGCCAGGCCAGGGTGCTCATGAGCTGCACGGCCTCGTCCTTGGGGATGGCGCGGCCGGAGGCGATCCACTTCCGGGCCGAGATCTCGGCGATGCCCAGCAGGCCGGTCGCGAGGAGTTCGGCGCGGGCCTTGTCGACGTGCGTGTCGCCCATGATCGTCTCGGCCATGGCGGCGACGCAGTCGGCCTCCATCTTCAGCACCCGCTCGGAGACCTCGGGGTCGTTGCGCTGGTCGGACTCGAAGACGAGCCGGAACGCCTCGCCCTGCGCGTCCACGAACTCGAAGTACGCCCGCATCGCGCGGTTGACCCGCTCCTTGTTGTCCTCAGTGGAGTCAAGGGCGTGGCGGACCTGGCCGACGAGCTCGGCCGCGCGCCCGTCGAGCAAAGCCAGGTACAGCTCCAGCTTCGAGGTGAAGTGCTGGTAGAGCACGGGTTTGGAGACCCCGGCGTTCTCGGCGATGTCGTCCATGGAGGTGCTGTGGTAACCCTTGGACACGAAGACGTCCTGGGCGGCCCGCAGCAACTGCGCCCGGCGTTCGCTTCTGGGCAGTCGGACCCGGCCCTCACCAGCGCTGTTCACCAGGGCACCTCTCCTCGGCACATGTCGGTCATCCGTCAGTGGCCCGCTCTTGCGACCTGAACGAAGTTTACGGAAACCTGAATACAGTCTCCCAGCGTACGGGGGCGACAAACGCGGGTTCGAGTCACTGGGCACGCCACGGTACCTTGAGACCGGGAATATGAAGGAGTTGTCTAGTGGTGTATGACCAGAACCGACCGGATGAGCCGCAGCGTCCGAGCGGGGAGGAACGACCCGCCCGCAGGCGCATCGGCAGGTCCTGGGGACCACCCGCCGATGAGGCTCCCGAGCCCGCCGAGGAGGCGCGGCAGGGGATGGGCCAGTCGCCGGAGCAGTACCGGTTCGATCCGGACCGGGGACGCCGCCACCGCTACAGCGAGGACCCCACCGGGCAGGTGCCGAACGTCCCCGTGGAGATCGCCGAGACCGGACCGATGGTCCCGGCCACCCGCCGCCCTTCGCCAGGCGAGCAGTTCGAGCCGATCCCGCCCGCCCCGCAGCATTCCCAAGCCCCCCAGAACTTCCCAGGCGAGCAGCAGCAGTCGCCGTTCGCACCGCCAGGTGCGAACCAGGAGTACAGTGCGCCGCCCGGTGTGAACCAGGAGTTCAGCGCACCGCCCGGTGCCAATCAGGAGTACGCGCCGCCGGGTGCGAACCAGGAGTACCAGCAGCCTGGCGCGAACCAGGAGTACAACCCGCAGCCCGGCGCCAATCAGGAATACAGTGCCCCGGGCCAGAACCAGGAGTACAGCCCTCCCGCTCAGGAGCAGGGCGCGCCGCAGCAGCACCCCGGTTACAGCGCTCCGCCCATGCCGGGCGATTACGCGGCCCCGCAGCAGCACCAGAACCAGCGTCCGCCGCAGCCGAACCAGGAGTTCGTCCCGCCCGGTGCGAACCAGGAGTTCCCGCCGCCCAGTGCGAACGGCTCCGCGCCGGCCGCGAACCAGCAGGAGTACGGCGCCGCGCAGGACCAGAACGGCCCGGCGCAGCAGTTCTACAGCGCCCCGCGCCAGGCCATGCCGAGCGGGCCGCCCGCGAACCCGCAGTTCGGCGCGCCGAACCAGGAGTTCAGCGCGCAGCCGCACCACCAGGAATACAGTGCGCCGCAGCATCCGAACCAGGAGTTCGCCGCCCCGCCGGGCATGAACCAGGAGTACGCGCCGGGCGCGAACCACGAGTACGGTGCGCCGCCGAGCGCGAACGGTGCGGCTCCGGCCCAGCAGGAGTACAGCCCGCAGCAGGCCACCCCGCAGCATCCTGACGCGCTCGAAGCGCCGCAGGACCCGACCGCGCCCCCGCCGCTCCAGCCGCCCGGGCCGCAGCAGCACACCGGCCCGATCGAGGTGCCGCAGCAGGCCGCGCCGCCGACACCGAGCGCGCCGGGCCCGCTGCCGCGTGGACTCTCCAACGCGGAGCAGCAGACCGAGCAGTTCCCGATCGTGCAGCCGCAGCCGCCGGTCACCGAGGTCTCGCCCGCGGCGGTCCCGAGCCCGCCGGTCACCGAGCAGGCCCCGCTGCGCACGCCTCCGGCGAACCGTCCGCCGTTCGCCGAGCCCACTCCGCCCGCGACAGTAGAGAAAGACGTGAACGACCCCGAATCCGCGAGACTCGTCGACGCCGTGCGCCAGGTCCCCGGCGTCCGCGACGCCTTCCATGTGACCGCCCCCGACGGCAACTCCAGCCTGCGCCTCGAGCTCGAGGAAGGGGTCGACCCGGACGAGGTCCACGCGGTCGTCTCGGCCGTCGTCGCCGAGCAGCGCGCGGTCGAGCCCGGCCCGCAGACTGCGGAAGAGCCGGAGGTGCACGACCAGGTCGAGTCCCCGTCCGCCGAGGTCGAGGTCGCGAAGGTCGGCCCGGTCGAGCTGCGCCGCGTCGAGATCGAATCCGCGGGGCTCGAAGCCGAGGTCAGCGTGACGCTCGCGCTGGGCGACGCCGAGTCCACCGGCAAGGTGGCGGTGCCGCCCATCGACTGGCACATCCAGCACGCGGCGGCGGCGGCCACGGTCGAGGCCCTGCGCCCGCGACTGGGCGCGAACGACGTGCGCGTCGAGGTCGAGCACGCCTCGATCGTCCCCACTGGACCGGTGAAGACCGCCGTGGTGGTCGTCCTCTGGCTCGACGGGCACTCCGTGCGCCGCCTCTCGGGCGCTTCGGTGGTCACGGCCGAACGCTCTCGCGCGGTGGTTTCGGCTACATTGGGCGCGCTGGCCGGTGAAGTGACACACTAGGTCCCATGAAACGGGCACGGCTGGCCGAGGCGGGCGGGGTTCGCAATCCGACCCGCCCCCACCCGCCGTTCCCCGGGGTGGAGCACCAGCTCAGCCGCCGTCGCCTCTTCATCAGGCACACGCAGCCGACCGCGCCGAACGCCGAGCCTGCCGTGTTCGTGCACGGCCTCGGCGGGTCCGCCCAGAACTGGACCGACCTCGCCGACGCGCTCTCGGACCGGCTCGCGGTGGACGCGATCGACCTGCCCGGTTTCGGGCACTCGGCCCCGGCCCCGCGCGTGACGGTGCCGCTGCTGGCGCAGGACGTGGCGGCGTGGATCATCGAGTCCGGCCGCGCCCCGGTGCACCTCGCGGGCCATTCGCTCGGCGGGGCCGTCTCGGTCTACCTGGCCGCGACCCGACCGAACCTGGTGCGCACGCTGACGCTGATCTCCCCGGCGATGCCGTTCGCGAACCCGCGCCGCTCGCACCAGGCGCGCTACGTGCCGATGCTGGCGCTGCCTCGCATGGCCTGGTTCGCCGACCGCGCCATGAAGGCGCGCACGCCCGAGCAGGTCGTGGACGACATCTTCCTCGGCACCTGGGCCGACCCTTCGACGGTGCACCCGCAGCGCCGCCGCGAGGCCCTCGCCGAGGCCCGCCGCCGCCTCGCGACGCCGTGGAACTCGCGCGCGTACATCCAGACGTACCGGGGCCTCATGGCCTCGTTCTTCCAGGCGTTCGTGCCCGGCACGCACTCGCTGTGGCGGCTCGCCCGGACGATCGAGTGCCCGGCGCTGGTGGTCTGGGGCAAGCAGGACCGGGTGATCGACGTGCGCCAGGCGCCGCCGACCGCGATCGCGATCCCCGACTCGCGGCTGCTCATCCTGGACCGGACGGGGCATGTGGCGATGATGGAGCGCCCGCAGGCCGTGGCCCGTGCGATGGCCGCGATGTTCGACGAGGCGCGACAGGCAATGGACCCGACCGATACTGCTTTGTCCGTATTGTGAACAGGAACCGTGCCACATGAAGCTGCGGTGTCTGCCCCGCGCGGCTCTGTCTGTCTTAGACTCGGCGGGTGACTGAGGGACGGCTGGCACGGCTCAAACGCATCCGCAGGCTCCGCCGGCGGCGCCGGTTCGTGTTCCTCGCCATCCTCGTCCTCACCGCCGGCACCGGCCTGTACTTCGCTCTGGGCGCGGCCGACTCCGAGAAGCCCCAGGCCCTCGACGAAGAAGAGCGGATCGCGCCGACCACGGTCGCCGACCCCGCCCCGTCCGCATCCGGCTCGCCCTCGCCTTCAGCTGAAACGGAAGTCGCGGCCACGCCGCCGCTCTACTTCTCCGGCTCGGGCACCTGGACCTACGCCGAACCGGTGAGCGACGCGGTCGTCGGCGACGCCGGCACCCTCCTCCAGTACGACGTGGCCGTCGAGAACGGCCTCGAGCTCGACGCGGCCGAGGTCGGCGCGTTCGTCAACGCGACCCTCGCCGACGCCCGCTCCTGGACTGCCGGCGGCGCGTGGCGCTTCCAGCAGGTCCCCGAAGGCGCCGGCGCCGACTTCACGGTCTACCTCGCCAGCCCCGAGCAGCGCGCGTACCTGTGCGGCTCCCAGAACACGACGGTCTCGTGCCGCAACGGCGACAACGTCGTCATCAACTCGGCCCGCTGGATCACCGGCGTCGAGCACTGGGACGGCACCCTCGACTCCTATCGCCAGTACGCCGTGAACCACGAAGTGGGACACCGGCTCGGCCACGGCCACGAGGTCTGCCCCGCCGATGGCGAGCTCTCCCCGGTGATGGCCCAGCAGACCTACCAGCTCGCGGGCTGCGTCGGCAACGCCTGGCCCTTCCCCGACGGCACGACCTACGCCTCTGGGCCCGTGGGGGACTACAACGGGCCCGACCTCCCGCCGGACGACTTCGTCGACCAGTAGCGTTCCAGCATCCGGGACGGGACGTCCCACACGCGTGAAGAACCGCACACCGGGCTTCCCGGTGGAATATCCAGCCCTTGGACATGCATTATTGAACATATGAGTTTGCCGCCGCTGGTCGAACCAGCCTCAGAGCTGTCGGTCGACGAGGTGCGCCGCTATTCGCGCCACCTCATCATCCCCGACGTCGCCATGGACGGTCAGAAACGACTCAAGAACGCCAAGGTGCTCTGTGTGGGCGCGGGCGGCCTCGGGTCCCCCGCCCTGATGTACCTGGCCGCGGCCGGGGTCGGCACGATCGGCATCGCCGAGTTCGACACCGTCGACGAGTCGAACCTGCAGCGCCAGATCATCCACGGCCAGTCCGACATCGGCCGCCCCAAGTCCGAGTCGGCCGCCGCCTCGATCCGCGAGATCAACCCGTACGTCAACGTCGTCATCCACAACACGGTGCTCGACAACGACAACGTGTTCGACATCTTCGGGCAGTACGACCTCATCATCGACGGCACGGACAACTTCGCGACCCGCTACATGGTCAACGACGCGGCCGTGCTGCTCGGCAAGCCGTACGTGTGGGGTTCGATCTACCGCTTCGACGGCCAGGCGTCGGTCTTCTGGGCCGACCAGGGCCCCTGCTACCGCTGCCTCTACCCCGAGCCCCCGCCGCCCGGCATGGTCCCGAGCTGCGCCGAGGGCGGCGTGCTCGGCGTCCTCTGCGCCTCGATCGGCTCGATCCAGGTCACCGAGGCCATCAAGCTCCTCACCGGCATCGGCGACCCGCTCGTCGGCTCGCTCATGGTGTACGACGCGCTCGAGATGACCTACCGCAAGATCAAGGTCCGCAAGGACCCGAACTGCGCGGTGTGCGGCCCCAACGCCACCGTCACCGAACTCATCGACTATGAAGACTTCTGCGGTTCTGTGACCGACGAAGCAGCGGAGGCCGTCATCGGTTCGACCATCACCGCCCGCGAGCTCGAGGCGTGGATCAAGGAAGGCCGCGACATCGACCTCATCGACGTGCGCGAGCCCGCCGAGTACGAGATCGTGCGCATCCCCGGCTCCCGGCTGATCCCCAAGGGCGACATCGTCTCCGGTGCCGCGCTCGCCGATCTGCCGACCGAGCGGCAGGCGGTGTTCTACTGCAAGGCGGGCGTCCGCTCCGCCGAGGCGCTGGCCGCGGCGAAGGCCGCCGGTCTGAAGAACGCGGTCCATGTCCAGGGCGGCGTGCTCAGCTGGATCAACCAGGTCGACCCGAGCCTGCCCACCTACTAAGGGGCGCAAGGAAAGCGACAGGATCGAAGGGCGTGCGGCCCAAGGCCGCACGCCCTTTCCCGTGCCCCCGGTCGTGCCGTTTGGTTGCCTCGGCCGGATATGAGATATCGGACCCCTGCTGTTCGGTGAATTCCGCTGAGGGGGCATTGACTCCCGCTTGACCGGTTCCGTACGCTCGCAAGGATGATCCGCAAAAGCGAACCATTCTCCCGTCGCCTCACCCCCACCCGTCGCAACCTGCTGCGGATCGGCGTGCCCGCCGCGGCCGTCCTGGTGGGCGGCGGCGCCGTAGCCACGGTCGCCGCGAACGCCGCGGAAGGCGGGATCGACTTCTTCGGCCCGTCCCGCGAGGACCTCGAAGCCGACCTCAAGACCCGGATCGACGCATACCTGGCGGGCACCGGCACCGCCGTCGAAGCCTCCGTCGCCGTCGAGCGCGGCGACATGCACCTCGACTACAACGCCGAGCAGACCCACATCACCGCCTCCATCGTCAAGGTCGAGATCCTCGCGATGGTCCAGCAGTACTGGGGCTCGGTCGACGCCATCCCCGCCGACCAGCGCGACGACCTGCAGCTCATGATCACCGAGTCCGACAACGACGCGACGACCACCCTCTACAACTACCTCGGCGGCGCCGCGGCCCTCGAAGCCGCTCACGAGCGCTACGGCCTCGAGGACACCACTGTGGACGCTCAGGGCCGCTGGGGCGTCGGCTGGTCCAGCGCCCGCGACCAGCTCGTCCTCACCGACCTCAACCTCTTCGCCGACGTCCTCACCGAGGAGCAGGTCGACCTCGGCCGCGAACTCATGGGCGCCGTGATCGAAGAGCAGGCCTGGGGGATCTCGGCCGCCGCAAAGGAAGGCGAGACGGTCTGGCTCAAGAACGGCTGGGACGTCGAGTCGCAGCTCGACGGCCTCTGGGTCGTCAACTCCATCGGCGTCCTCAGCGGCGACGGTGACGACCCGGTCAAGCTCGCCGTCCTCACCAGCGGCGCCGTCGACGACGTCGAAGGCATCCCGATCGTCGAGGAGATCGCCAGGATCGCCCGCGACGTCATCGAGACCGACTGACGCAACAGGAACCATTGCGGTGCAAGCGAAGCCAGCGGGCGCTCGGCCTCAGCCGAGCGCCCGGTCCCGTCTCCCGCACCGCTGCGGACGCGAACGGCGGCACCGGCCGCGACCAGTCGCGAGACCGTTTCATAGTCTTGCGCAATGACGCAGCAAGCCCCCGAACGACACCCCTTCATCCCCTCCCGGCGCACTTTCCTCCGCGCCGGCATCCCCGCCGCCGTCGCCCTCGCCGGCGGGACCGCCCTCTTCGGCGCGGTGACCGCCTCCGCCGCCGGGCCCACCGATGCCGAGCTCTCCGCCGAACTCGCCACCCGCATCAGCACCTACCTGGCCACCACCGGGACCAAGACCGAGGCCTCCGTCGCCGTCTCGCGCGGCACCCGCCTCGTCACCGCCAACAAGGCCAAGATCCACGACACCGCGTCCATCGTGAAGATGGAGATCCTCCTGATGCTCCTGGAGAAGTACAGCAGCGTCGCTGCGATCCCGACCGCCATCAGGGAGCACGCGCGGCAGATGATCATCTGGTCCAACAACGAGTCGACCACCACGGTGTACAACCACCTGGGCGGCTGCAGCGCCCTCTCGGCGGCGCACACGCGCTACGGCCTGCAGTACACGAAGTCCGCCGCGGACTGCCGCTGGGGCCTGACCACCACCAACGCCACCGACCAGCTGCGGGTCATGGGCCAGCTCCTCTACAAGGGCCGGGTCACGCAGGCCGAGGCCGACCACGCGCGCTGGCTCATGGGCGGCGTCGCCGCTGTGCAGGCGTGGGGAGTGAGCGCCGCGGCGAAGACCGGCGAGAAGGTCTGGATCAAGAACGGCTGGGACACCCGCGCCTCGCTCGGCGGCCTGTGGGTCGTGAACTCCTGCGGCGTCATCAACGTGCCGAACCAGACTGCCATCCGCATGGCGGTCCTGACCAGCAAGGCCCCCAACCACACCAAGGGGGTCGCGATCGTCAAGGAGATCGCCAAGATCTCCCGCGCGGTGATCAACAAGGCCGTCCTCTAGACGACGAAGAGCGGCCCGAGCCGAAGCCCCGACCGCTCAAATCCTATAGGATATATAGTATGGGATTTCGTCAGTAGCGGTAGTGGTCCGGCTTGTAAGGCCCTTCCACGTCCACGCCGATGTAGTCGGCCTGCTTCTTCGAGAGGGTCGTCAGCTTGACGCCGAGCGCGTCGAGGTGCAGGCGCGCGACCTCCTCGTCGAGCTTCTTCGGCAGCGTGTAGACGCCGACCGGGTACTCGGCGAGACGGGTGTGCAGCTCGATCTGGGCGAGCACCTGGTTCGTGAAGCTGTTGCTCATCACGAAGCTGGGGTGGCCGGTCGCGTTGCCCAGGTTGAGGAGTCGGCCCTCGCTGAGCACGATGATCGAGTGCCCGTCGGCGAACTGCCACTCGTGCACCTGCGGCTTGACCTCGAGCTTCTTGACGCCCGGCTCGGCGGCGAGGCCGGCCATGTCGATCTCGTTGTCGAAGTGGCCGATGTTGCCGACGATCGCCTGGTGCTTCATGCGGCGCATGTGGTCGATCGTGATGATGTCGCGGTTGCCGGTGGTGGTGATGAAGATGTCGGCGTACTCGACCGAGTCCTCGAGGGTCAGCACTTCGTAGCCGTCCATCGCCGCCTGCAGCGCGCAGATCGGGTCGACCTCGGTGACGATGACGCGCGCGCCCTGGCCCCGCAGCGACTCCGCCGAGCCCTTGCCCACGTCGCCGTAGCCGCAGACCAGCGCGATCTTGCCGCCGATGAGCACGTCGGTGGCGCGGTTGATGCCGTCGATGAGCGAGTGCCGCACGCCGTACTTGTTGTCGAACTTCGACTTGGTCACCGAGTCGTTCACGTTGATCGCCGGGAACGGCAGGCGCCCGTCGCGCTCCAGCTCGTAGAGCCGGTGCACGCCCGTGGTGGTCTCCTCGGTGACGCCCTTGACCGCGGCGGACTTGCGGGAGTACCGCTGCGGGTCCTCCTTGATGGAGCGGGCGAGCAGCGCCAGCACGACGCCCTCCTCCTCGCTCTCGGCGGTGGACAGGTCGGGCACGACCCCGTCGGCCTCGTACCGGGCGCCGTTGACGACGAGCATCGTGGCGTCGCCGCCGTCGTCGAGGATGAGGTTCGGCTCCTCACTGCCCCAGTCGAGGGCGCGCTCGGTGCACCACCAGTACTCCTCGAGGGTCTCGCCCTTCCACGCGAACACCGGGACGCCCTGCGGCGCTTCGGCGGTGCCCTCGGGGCCGACCGCGATCGCGGCGGCGGCGTGGTCCTGAGTGGAGAAGATGTTGCACGAGGCCCAGCGGACCCGGGCGCCGAGCGCCGTGAGCGTCTCGATGAGCACGGCGGTCTGGATCGTCATGTGTAGCGACCCGGTGATGCGGGCACCCTCCAGCGGGCGGGACGCGCCGTAACGCTCGCGCAAGGCCATGAGGCCGGGCATCTCGTGTTCGGCCAAGCGGATCTCATGGCGGCCGAAGTCGGCCAGCTTGAGGTCGGCAACCTTGTAGTCGTCGGCACGCAGCGTGTTCGTCATGGCAGAAATGCTACGCGCCGCGCCTCGAAGACCTGAAGAACGCCACTGCCGAGGCTGCTTGGAGCACTCTCGTTCGGGGCAGGGCCTGTTGCTCGGACCACTGTTTCGAGGCCGCGGAAAATTTTTTTCCGGCAACGCGTGTTTCGGCTTGACACTGCCGAGGCTGTGGGTAATATTGCAGATACACAGCGTCACGGAGATGCGGAGGGCCCACAGGGTCCGGAACCATCACCGAGACGCCGGGGAATACCAAACCGGGGGGAGTGCCGGGCGGTCTGGGGTGGCCGCCCGGCACATTTTTGTGCCCACCCGGTTCCGAAATTCGATTGCGCTCAGTCCCGGAATGCGGGACCGTACAGGGCAAATGAGCGACATCGACATCACCCAGATCGATCCCCTCGACACCGAACTCGTCGGGGCGTGGATCGCCATGCAGAACGCCGTCATCGCGCACGACCGCCCTGGCGACGCGCCCTACAGCCCCGCTCACCAGCGGCTGCGCCTCCTCCTCTATCCCTCCGCCGTCTCCGTGGAGCGCTACGCCGCCCGCGTCGACGGGCTGATCGCCGGCGCCGTGGAACTGGTCTGCTACCTCAAGGACAACCAGCACCTCGCCAGCGTCGAGCTCGAAGTCCACCCCGACCGCCGCCGCCGCGGCATCGGCACGCGCCTCCTCGAATTCACCGAGCAGCGCGTCGCCGAACTCGGCCGCGACACGATCCTCAGCGGCGTCGCCGAGACCGTCGAGGACGCGCCGACGGTGGACCACGCCGGCCGCGAGTTCGCCAAGGCCCGCGGCTACGCGGCCGTCGACAACGAGATCCACCGCCGCAACGACCTCTTCGCCGTCGATGACGACGACCTCGCGAGCCTCTACGTCGACGCCTGGGACAAGGCCGCCGGGTACGAGCTCGTCCAGTGGGTCAACCACGCCCCCGAGGACATCGTCGAGGGCATCGCCGCCATGCGCGCCCGCATGTACACCGACCCGCCGATGGGCGAGGAGCTGGACATCCGACCGGCCGTCTTCGACGTCGAACGGGTCCGCAACGAGGAGCTCGTGCGCGCCGACCGCGGCGAACTCCAGCTCGCCGCCGCCGTCCGGCACGTCGAGTCCGGCGAGGTCGCGGGGATGACCGACATCCTCGTGTTCCCCGGCAGCGAACTCCACGCGGGCCAGAACGACACGATCGTGGACCCGGCCCACCGCGGCAAGCGGCTCGGCACGATCCTCAAGATCGCCAACCAGCGCCTGCTGCGCGAGTACCGGCCGAAGCTCCGGTACGTGCATACCTGGAACGCCGAGTCCAACAACCACATGATCGCCATCAACGAGGCCGTCGGCTACCGGCGCTTCTGCCGCGACATCGACGTGCAGAAGAAGCTCGCCTAGTACGCGAAGCATTCCTGCTGCTCAAATGGAACGGCCCCGGCGTGCAGACGCCGGGACCGTTCCTTCGCTCTGGGGCGCTAAGCGCTGGCGATGAACAGTTCGCCTTCGCCGCTCGCGACGACCGGACCGGCCGTGCCGGGCGAGAACGCCGCGCGGCCGGGGGAGAGGGCCACTTCTCCCTCGTCGTCGGCGACGATGACGTTGCCGCCGGTGCTCAGGCAGATCCGCGGGCCGTCGACGTCGATCCGGATCGGCTCGCCCGTGAGTGCGACGCGCCGCAGCAGGAAGTCCTCGATCGGGACCGGCCACGAGCGCACGGGGCCATCGTCCTCGACGATCGCGCGCGGCTCGTCGATCGCGTTGAAGTCCAGGACCCGCAGCAGCTCCGGCACGTCCACGCGCTTGTTCGTGAGGCCGCCGCGCAGCACGTTGTCGCTGGCGGCCATGATCTCCACGCCGAACCCGTTGAGGTACGCGTGCAGGTTCCCCGCGGGCATGTACACGGCCTCGCCGGGCTGGAGCGTGATGTGGTTGAGCAGCAGGCTCACCAGGACGCCCGGGTCGTCCGGGTACGAGCGGGCCAGGTTCACAAGGTCGGCTGCGTCTGCGGTGCCCTGCTCCGAGGCCGCCTTCGCGGCGGCGTCGATGATGCCCCGGCACTCCTCGCGCCCGAGCCCCAGCAGGTCAGGGACGGCCCGGCGCAGGCCGGCCTTCGGGTCGCGCAAGGTGGAGCACAGCGCCGCGAGCTCGGGGACGCCGAGCACTTCGATGTCGGCGGCGGCCGCGAGCGGGTCGCGGAAGCCGCACATCGCGCGGAACTCGGTGAGCGCCACCAGGAGTTCGGGCTTGTGGTTGTCGTCCACGTAGTTGCGGTAGGCCGCGTCGATGCCGATGCGCATTTCGCGCTGGTGGCCCGAGTTGGCCTGGCGCAGGTTCGGGTGCGCCTGGAGTGACAGGGGCTTCCCGGCCGCGAGCAGCTTCATCAGGAACGGCAGTTTCGGGCCGAAGCGGTCGAGCACGCGCGGGCCGAGCATCGCGGCGGGCGCGGAGGCGATGGCGTCGTCCAGGGGACGGCCGTCGTGGAGGGTCGAGGGGGCGCTGTGGTGGGCGCCGAGCCATTCCTCGGCTTCGGGGAGGTCGGCTGGGACCTCCCGGCCCTGCAACTGGGCGATGTCGACTTGCGATCCCCACGCGTAGTTGCGGATGACACCGTAGAGCCCCTGCACCGCCGCTCCTCACTGTTCGGGTTGAAGGCCTCAACTCTAACGGTTCGGCTCGCGCGTCCCGCCACCCCGGCCCGTCTGAGCGCGGGACGCGGCAGGCCGCGGACGGCATCGCCGTCCGCGGCCCTGCAAGCGTTGCGGCCCTTGCGGATCCGCTATTCGGCCCCGAGGGTGGCGTCCTTCATCTCGGAGACGGCCGGGACCCGCATCGGGTCGAGGCCGTGGGCGAGCGCCAGGTACACCGACGCGAAGTCGGGGACGGCGATGAGCGAGGCGAGCCGCTCGAGCGAGCAGCCGCCCTCGGCGGGGAGCACGTCGCAGCGGACGCCGCGGCGCGAGGCCAGGTCGGCCACGGCTTCGGCCCGGCGCACGTCCGGCATGGGGCCGGTGTCGTCGCCGTCGAGGCCGTCGTCGCGCATGAGCACGATCCGCAGGCGGGTCAGCTCGGCGTCCTCGGGGTCGGCGAAGATGTCCGTCTGCCCCTCGGCGAGCGAGCCGAACACGCCGTCGAGGAGGCCCACGCGGCCGCGGCCGACCTCGCCGAGCTCACCGGAGACCACCGGGTAGCGGGAGTTCGCGGCGAGCATGTCGCCGAAGCGGCGGGCCGCGACGCCCGCGAGCGGGCTCGATCCCCAGATGACCGGGATCGACCCGGCCAGGTTCATCGCGAGCTCCTTCGCCGGGTTGACGTACGCGTCGGCGTCGGGACGGCAGCGTTCGGCGTCCTCGTCGAGCCGCCGCGCGGTCTCGGCGATGTCGGCTTCCACGAGGTTCACGAGCCCGAGTTCCCTGGCGGCCATGAGGACCGGGACGGTGAGCGCCCACAGGCTCAGGCGCGCCGGGGCGCGGCGCGGCACGGCCACGAACGAGGCGCGGGCGCGCTCGGCGAGGGCCTGGAGCTCCGAGTCGGGGGCGCCGATGGCGACCAGTCGCGCGCCGCGGCGCGCGGCGGCCTCGGCGGCGGCGAGCGCCTCCGGGCTGCGTCCCGAAGCCGAGACGGCGATGACCACGTCGGCCGCACCGACCCAGCCGGGGACGCCGGCGGACCGGTGCCCGAGGATCGGCACGGGGCAGCGCGGCCCGGCCACGGTGGCGAGGATGTCTCCGGTGCGCGCGGCGGTGCCGACGCCCGCGACGACGACCGCCCGGGGGCGGCCCTCCTCGGCGAGCGCGGTGAGGCCGGCGTCGGCGGCGAGCGCGGCCGATTCGCGCAGCTGCGGCCCGGCCGAGGCGAGGGCCCACAGGGCGCCGCCGGGCCGGATGGACTCGCTGAGGTCGCCTTCGATGCGACGCTCGTCGGGGAGCCGGTCGCCGGTGATCCCGGCGAGGCCGTCGTCCTCAAGACCCATGCTGTACTCCTCCTTGGCCGGTGCGGCCTCGACGGTTCACTTCATTGCCGGGCAGTACATGTTCACGGCTCGCAAGCGCTGCCGAGCAGCCGCTTTCACGACCCGCGGGCCCCGTGGAGGCGGCCTCCGGCGGCTCGTGCGCCGCCGCGTCACTGCTTGCAGATCCTGCCGCGCTGTTGCGCGCACTCTTCGGCCCGGGAGCCGAGCGGTGCGGGCTATTCCGGGCCGTCGAGGAGCATCACGGGGATGCCGTCCTCGACCCGGAAGACCTTGGCGCACTCCGAGCAGGTGAGCGCGTTCGCCTCGCGGTCGTACGAGAGCGGGGCGTGGTGTGGCTCAGGGCAGCGCAGCAGTTCGAGGAGCACTGGCTTGGGCGCGGTGGCGGGCATGGGCTAGTTCCTTACGGTGCGGAGGATGTCGTCCCGCAGCCGCTCCATGGACGCCTGGTCGGGGCCCTCGGCGTTGAGGCGCAGCAGCGGTTCGGTGTTGGACGGGCGCAGGTTGGCCCACGAGCCGTCTTCGAGGTTGATCGTGAGGCCGTCGAGGCGGTCGGTCGAGACCCCTTCGCGTGCAGCGTACTGCGCGGCGACCTCTTCGATCTTCGCGTGCGGGTCGGCGACCTTCGAGTTGATCTCGCCGGAGGGCACGTAGCGGACGAACTCGTTCGCCAGATCCGAGGCGCTGCGCTCGCCTTCGCCTACGGCCGCGAGGACGTGCATCGCGGCGAGCATCCCGGTGTCGGCGAACCAGAAGTCGCGGAAGTAGTAGTGCGCGGAGTGCTCGCCGCCGAAGACCGCGTCCTCCTCGGCCATCACGGCCTTGATGTAGGAGTGGCCGACGCGGGTGCGCATGGCGCGGCCGCCGTGCTCGGCGATGATCTCGGGGACGGCCTTCGAGGTGATCAGGTTGTGGCACACCGCGGAACCGGGGTGCTTCGCGAGTTCGCGGGTGGCGATGAGCGCGGTGATCGCCGAGGGGGTGACCGGCTCGCCGTCGGCGTCCACGACGAAGCACCGGTCGGCGTCGCCGTCGAAGGCCAGGCCGAGGTCGGCGCCGACCTCCTTGACGCGGGCCTGGAGGTCCACGATGTTCTTCGGTTCGAGCGGGTTCGCCTCGTGGTTGGGGAAGCTGCCGTCGAGTTCGAAGTAGAGCGGGTCGATCTCCAGCGGCAGCCCGGGGAGGAGCTGGTCGCCGAGGACGGCGGGGACGGTGTACCCGCCCATGCCGTTGCCGGCGTCGACCACGATCTTGAGCGGGCGGATCTCGGAGAGGTCGACGAGCGCGCGCAGGTGATCGGCGTAGGCCGCGAGGAAGTCTTCCTTCGTGACCGTGCCGACCCGTTCAGGCTCCTCGACGATCGAGGCGAGATCCTGGCCGGCGTCGAGGATGGCCTGGGCCTTGTCGCGGATCTCGGCGAGACCGGTGTCGAGGCCGATCGGACGCGCGCCCGGCAGGCACAGCTTCAGGCCGTTGTACTCGGCCGGATTGTGGCTGGCGGTGAGCATCGCGCCGGCGACGTTCCGCTGCCCGGCGATGAAGTAGAGCATGTCGGTCGAGCACAGCCCGGCCTCGATGACGTCGGCGCCCATCCCGGTCGCGCCGCGCGCGAAGGCTTCGGCGAAGCCGGGGCCGGAGTCGCGCATGTCGTGCCCGACGGCCCAGGTCCTTTCACCGGTGACGGCCACTGCGGCCGCGCCGATGGCCTCCATGACCTCGGGAGTGAGCTGCGAACCGACGAGTCCGCGCACGTCGTAGGCCTTCACGAAATCGCTGAGTCTGGGTGCCACTCAGTTGCCGCCTTTCCGGTGTTGCGGGTCCGGTGGGGAGACGTCCGGCACTCTCGGCGATGCTCATTCATGGCTCGCAAGCTTCGCCAAGGCTGCTTGCGAGCCATGAATGAGCATCGCCAAGGCTGCTTGCGAGCCGTGCATCGGCACCGTCGCAGGAGACCGCCCCGTGACGAGACTAGCGCTGTAGGTCCTCGTCGCCGGACACCACCCGGAGGTGACGCCTGGCACCGATCTGGGGCGCGGCGGGGCGGAGCCCTTGGCGCGGAGACGCATCGGCCTCGTCGTACCGGCCCCCTGCCATCGGGGCCGCTTCGGGCGGCTCGAGCTCGTGCCTGTCGCCCACGGCGGCTTCCCGCACGGCGTTGGCCAGGGCGACCAGGTCGTCGTCGGTGGGCATGGGCACCGTGTAATCGCCTTGATGGCGGACCAGTTCCCAACCATGGGGCACGGTGAGGCGCCGGGCATGCGCATCACACAGGTCATAGCTGTGGGGTTCCCGCGTCGTGGAGAGCGGGCCGACCACAGCCGTCGAATCCGAGTAGATATATGTCAAAGTGGCCACCGCAGGCTGGCGGCAGCCGTTCCGGGAGCAACGCCGATCCGACCTCACCCCACGAAACTACCACTCGCGGTGGCGAAGTCAGCGGCGCTGAACTGTGGTCCGATGCGGAATTGTCCGGATCGCGATCGCGGGGACCGAATTCGTCGGGCGCGAACGCTATGGTTTCCCCATGCGCAGAGATCGACACGGACGGGGGATGCGGGGGCCGTTGGCGCCCCGCGCGCTGCCGCTGCGTCGCACGCCCGTCGAGCAGTTCGACGCGCTGGTGATGGATTCGGTGGCCGCGATCGAGCGCCGCCTCGCGGACACGCTGGGGTCGAAGTTCACCGATTTGCGGCATATCGAGTTCGCCGTCGACGAGGTGCCGCCGGAGTCGCAGCATTACGACGCCGACATCGTGGAGGACCGCGGGGTGCCGCTCGCGAAGCTGTACCCGGCGCAGCCGGGCACGATCGCGGCCTCGCCGCGGATCGTGCTGTACCGCAGGCCCATCGAGCTGCGGGCCGAGGGCAAGTCCGAGATGGAGGGGCTGGTGCGGTCGGTGCTGGCCGAGCAGCTCGCGTCGCTGCTGAACCTGCCGCCCGAGGACCTGGAGTTCTGAGGTCGGTTCGCTTCTTGTTCGAAACGATCGGTGTCATACCGGCGACGTAGTGTTATATCAGGGGTCCCCTAAGGGGACAAATCGGGAATATCCTGTTTCATGTTCGCGGGACGGGCTGTTGCGGCGGCGCAGGGGCGGGACTTCGGTGTCCCGCCCCCGCCGCTCGCTCGTAGGGACGTGCTTATGCGGCGACCGGGATGCGCTCCTGCACGACCGGTTCCTCCGCGAGTTCGCCGACCGGAGCGGGCATGCGGGCGCCGACCAGCTCCTCCAGCAGGCCCACCTGGGCGCCGATGCCGCCGCCGACCAGGACCGGCTCGGCATGGCGCTGCTCGGCCGCGAAGACGACCTCCGTCGCCAGCGCGGGGTTGATCATCGGGCTCGGGAAACACACCACCACCGGCAGGCGCTCGGTGCGCCGCCGTGCCGCTTCGCGCGCCTGGCGCTTGATCTTGCGGCGCTCCCGTTCGGAGAGCCCGCCCCAGATGCCGAAGCGCTCATCGTGGTCGAGTGCGTACTGCAGACAGTTCTCTTTGACCTCGCACCGCGCGCAGATGCGTTTCGCATCGCGCGTGGACCCCCCTTTTTCGGGGAAGAACGCCTCCGGATCGGTCTGCGCGCACAATGCGCGAGCCTGCCACTCCGGAACGTTACCCAACAGGTCGGCCAAGTAGTCACGGCCGTCCATATGCGTCCGCCTCCTCGTTCGCGCACCGGCAGAACCGGTGCTCCCCCCTTGCAATCACTTGCGCTGCACCGGGATGCGGATGGCGGGCTGGACGCGTCCCCTCCCCTGAAACGCGTACGGCCCTGCTGCGGACGAGCCGGTCGTCCGCTGGTGCCTGTCCTGCATGGTTGTGCTTCTTGGTGAAGCCCGGTGCCGGCGGGCGGCCTGTAGATGGGGCCGCACCGCCATTACTCGTCGCTATGGACGATGAGTGCTCATCGCTATTCGGTCACGGTTCGATATCAGACGATAGCGCACAGTGAACTGAATGATGGAAGGACCCCTCAGACTCACGCTTGTGGGGGACTTGTCTTGACAGGTCCAGGAGTGGAGGATCGCTCGCGAGTTCCGTTCCATCGCACCGAGACGAGGCCGATTCCGGCCAATGTCAACCACACCGCGTCGAGCAGTAGTCGCTCCACGGCGGCGCGGGTGTCGATGAAGACCTGTCCTTCCTCAATCAGCTGCCTGGCATCGTCGAATCCGTACCGGGCTGCCGACAGTGCCAGCAGTACACCGATAACGAGGTAGGCGACATAAACGAGACGGGTAAGGCGCTTTGTCACCCGTCCGGGTCGCGTGTCGGGGGCGAGGAACGCCGCAAGTGCTGGCAGGGCGACCGGGAGGATCGAGAAGAGCGTGCTGCGGGCCTCGTCGTTGTAGCCGATCCCGGCGGCGCGGCGGAGGGTGTCGTCGCGCGGGTCGAGGCCGACCCCGAACAGCCACTGGGACAGTGCGACCGCGATGACCGTGATCGCGAGGGCGAGGAGCAGGCCGGCGAGGACCGACCGTTGGCGTGACCCGAGCTTCATGCGCGCCATTAGACCAGATCGGTTCGGTTGGCCTGCTTGAGTTCCTCGACCAGGCCTTTGACCTCCTGGGCCCTGTCTCTGGGGCACACCAGGAGTGCGTCCGGCGTGTCGACGATGATGAGGTCGTCGACGCCGACGGTGGCGATGAGCCGCCCGGCGGCCGGGACGACCACGTTCCGCTTCGACTCGGTCAGGAGCGTCTGGCCGGAGCCGCGCGGCTCGACGACGACGTTGCCGACCTTGTCGTTGGCCTTGAGGACCTGGCCGAGGGTGTTGTAGTCGCCCACGTCGTGCCATTCGAAGTCGCCGGGGACGACGCCGACTTTGCCCGCGGCGGCGGCGGGCTCCATGACGGCGTAGTCGATCGAGATCTTCTCGAGGGTCGGCCACAACTGCGCGAACAGGGCCTCGCGGCGGTTGGAGTCCCAGGCGGCGGCGAGGGTGCGCACCGCGTCGTGCAGGGCGGGCCGGTGCCGCTTGAGCTCGGCGAGGTAGACGTCGACGCGCCACACGAACATGCCGGCGTTCCACAGGTAGTTCCCGGCCGAGACGTACTCGACCGCCGAGACCTGGTCGGGCTTCTCGACGAACGCCCCGAGCTGGTAGCCGGGGCCCACGGCGGGACCGAGCCGCAGGTAGCCGAAACCGGTGTCAGGGCCGGTGGGGTTGATGCCGATGGTCATGAGGAGGCCTGTGGAGGCCAGCTCCATCGCCTTGGCGACGGTCTTGGCGAACGCCTCGCCGTCGAGCACGAGGTGGTCGGCGGCGAACGAGCCCATGATCGCGGCCGGGTCGCGCTCGGCGATGACGGCCGCGGCGAGGCTGATCGCGGCGGCGGAGTCGCGCGGCGAGGGCTCGACGAGGATGTTGTCGCCGGGGACGTCGGGCAGCTGGCGGGCCACGTCGACGGCGTGGGCCGCGCCCGTGACGACGTAGACGTGGTCGGGGTCGGACAGCAGCCGCGCCCGTTCGACGGTCGATTGCAGCAACGACGAGTCGGTGCCCGTGAGGGGCAGCAGGAACTTGGGCCGTTGCGCGCGAGACAGGGGCCAGAGCCGAGTTCCGGAACCGCCCGCGGGGACCACCGCGTGAAGCATGCCAATAGTCTTGCATGCCGCTCCCACGTGCCCGTTCACCACCTGCGGCGGGCCCTTCGGAGTGACGCGGCGGTTGCGGTCGCGTGAAGATCGGGGCAACTCGGGCCCGTCCTAAGGCATGATACCGGTTTCTATGCGGGGCGGCTCCCGGTGCAGACTGGAGCCGATCTTGATCTTGAGGAGACTGCAATGCCCATCCGCTTCGACGAAGCCGCCCGCACCTGGCACCTCACCGGGCCCGGCCTCTCCTACGTCGTCGGCCTCCAAGGCGGCCTGCCCCGCCAGCTCCACTGGGGCCCCGCGATCCCCGACGAGGCCGTCGCCTCGCTCGCGGTCGAATGGCGCGAGGCCTACTCGTGGGACGACCGGCTCCACACCGGCGCCGAGCTCCTCGGCGAGCTCGGACCGCAGTTCGCGACCCCGTCCCTGCAGCTGCGGCACCCGGACGGCGCCAAGGGCTTCGCCTGGAACTACGCCGACCATACGATCGAAGAAAACGCTGTGGAGGGCGACCACCTCGCGATCCGCTTCACCGACCGGACCCTGGCGCTCACCCTGCACTACCGGCTGTGGGACACCGGCGTGCTCGACCGCTGGGCCTCCCTCGACGCCGCCCCGGTCGAACTGACCCGCTTCGACTCTGCTCCCTTGGTCGAGATAACCCGCTTCGACTCTGCCGCCTGGACTGTCCCGCACTGGGGCGATTACCGGCTCTCCCACCTGAGCGGCGAATGGGCCGCGGAGTGGCAGCTGCGGCGCGTCCCGCTCCCCGTGGGCGAGACCGCGATCGGCTCGCGGCGCGGCGGCACCAGCCATCAGGCCAACCCCTGGGTCGCCCTCGACGACGGCACCGCCACCGAGACCGCCGGCACCGTCTACTCCACGAACCTCGCCTGGTCGGGCTCGTGGCGGGTGCTGCTGCGTCGCTCCGCCCAAGGGCGCGTGTCGATCACCGGCGGCGCCGGACACGAGGGCCTGCGCTGGACCCTGCGGGACGGCGAGACCTGGACGACCCCCGTCTACTCCGGCCTCTGCACCGCCGACGGCTTCGGCGGGGCCTCCCGCGCCTGGCACGAGCACCTGCGCCGCCACGTCATGCCCACCCCCGACGAGGACGCGCCCGTCCTGTTCAACTCCTGGGAGGCCGTGTTCTTCGATGTGGCCGAGGAGAAGCAGCTGCCGCTCGTGGACCTCGCCGCGCGCATCGGCTGCGAGCAGTTCGTCGTGGACGACGGCTGGTTCGGGCGGCGCGTCACCGACCACGCCGGCCTCGGCGACTGGTGGCCCAACCCCGACCGGTTCCCCGATGGCCTCGGGCCCCTGATCGACGCCGTCCACTCGGCCGGCATGAAATTCGGGATCTGGGTCGAACCCGAGATGGTGAACCCCGACTCCGACCTCTACCGCGCCCACCCCGACTGGGTCCTGCACCAGGCCGGACGCGACCGCACCGAACTGCGGCAGCAGCTCGTCCTCGACTACGGCCGCCCCGAAGTCGCCGCCTGGGCCTTCGCCTGGCTCGATGCGCTATTGAGCGGCAACGACATCGACTACCTCAAATGGGACCACAACCGGCCCTGGACCGAAGTCGGCCGCCCCGACTCGACCGACCCCGACCGGGCCTGGTTCGAGCACGTCGAAGCGGTCTACGCGCTCAAAGCACGCCTGCGCGCCGAGCACCCGAACGTGCGCATCGAAGGCTGCGCGGGCGGCGGCGGCCGCGTCGACCCCGGCATGCTCCGCCACGTCGACCAGGTCTGGACCTCCGACAACACCGACGCCGGCGACCGCATCGCCATCCAGTACGGCTTCAGTCAGGCCTACCCCGCGCGCGCCATGGACACCTGGATCACCGACGAACCCAGTGGCTTCAACCAGCGCACCACCTCGCTGCGGTTCCGCTTCCACGTCGCCAGCGCGGGCGTGCTCGCGGTGGGCGGCAACCTGACCGAGTGGACGGAGACCGAGCTGGACGTGGCCACCGAGCTTGTGGCGCGGTACAAGCGGTTGCGGCCGGTCGTGCAGCACGGCGTGCAGTACCGGCTCGGCGACCCGGAGAGCTCCCCGCTCACCGGCGTGCAGTACGTGCGAGGGGACCAGATCGCGGTGCTGGCGTTCAAGACCCCGTGGCACTGCAACCGGCCGCTGCCGCCGCTGCGGCCCGAGGGGGTCGCGTCCGACTCGCGCTGGCTCGACGAGGACACCGGCGAAGTCCACTGGGGAGCGACACTGAACGTGCTCGGCCTGCCACTGCAATGGGGCGGCGTCGATTGGGACTCCGCCACTCTGCGACTGCGCAGAGTCGAGTAGCGGCTCCACGGTGTAATTGCTATTCGGACACACACGTTCGGTGATTGTCCTGTTCTGATCGGGCGCAGTGAGCGGAATCTCGGGAATGGGCGAGCTGTGCGCCCGGTGCCGATTTGCACCATTGCCTTAGACTGCATGCTGTTCCGCCCGAGCAACCCGATCGATCGACATCAATAGGAGTTATCCCGTGGCTTATCAGCCCGCCCCGGCGCCCATGCAGCAGCAGCCCGTCCCCGTCAAGCAGGGCAACGGCTTCGGCGTGACCGCGCTTGTGCTCGGCATCGTCGCGATCGCCGGCTTCTGGATCCCGCTGCTCAACATCGGCAGCATCATCATCGGCGTCATCGCGTTGATCTTCGCCATCATCGCCCTCGCCAAAGCGGGCTCGCGCGGCGGCAAGGGCAAAGGCACCGGCGGCACCGGCCTGGTCCTCGCCGTGCTCGCGATCGCCGGCTCGATCGTCTGGAACATCATCGTCGTCGACCTGCTCGAGGACGCGGGCGACACGATCAAGGAGGACTCGATCCAGGAGTGCGTCGAGGCAGGCGAAGGCCTCCTGACCGAAGCGGACTGCGAGGCCGAGTGGGATCGCCTCCAGGCCGAGCTCTCTGAGTAGTCCCTGAAACAGTAAGGGCCGCAACGCGAATGCGTTGCGGCCCTTACTCGTCGTCTCAGAACAACCTGGGCTGGCTCTCGTCGACCGCCCCGCGCAGGTCGTCGTAGTCCAGGACCACGCAGCGGATGCCGCGGTCCTCGGCGAGGACCCGGGCCTGGGGCTTGATGGCCTGGGCGGCGAAGACGCCGTCGACCGGGGCGAGGAGCGGGTCGCGGTTGAGCAGCTCGAGGTACCGGGTCAACTGCTCGACCCCGTCGATGCCGCCCTGCCGCTTGATCTCCACGGCGACGTGCTTCCCGTCGGAGTCGCGGCACATGAGGTCCACGGGCCCGATCGCGGTCGGGTACTCGCGGCGCACCAGCGACCAGCCCTTCCCGAGCGGCCCGGTGTCGGCGGCGAGCAGCTCCTGAAGGTGCGCCTCGACGCCGTCCTTCTGCAGCCCGGGATCGACGCCGAGCTCGTGGCTCGAGTCGTGGAAGACCTCCTCGATGGTGATCTTCAGTTGGTCGCCGGTCTTCTTCGAGGTCACCGTCCACTCCGCGGCGCCCTCGACCACGGTGCACGGCGGCGTCATCCAGTTGAGCGGCTTGTACGACCCCCCGTCGGCGTGCACCAGCACGCTCCCGTCCGCCTTCCAAATCAGCAGACGGGTGGCCATGGGCAAATGGGCAGAAAGCCGCCCCGTGTAATCAACCTGGCACCGTGCCACCAACAAACGCATGCCGAAAACCCTACCTGTGATGCCCCGACCCACGGGAACGACGGGGTTGGACCAGTGGACTGCTGGTTTGCTACCGCCCGGGTCGCTTCGGGTGCGATGAAAGTCCGGGTGTCGGACCACTGCGCTAGCTTTCTCGCACCTGCCCGACGCGGTTGTGAGACTACTGCCCTAATCTTCTAGCCCGCGCACCACCGACGAGTTGACGACGTACCGCATGACGTTCCTGTTTGGGCTAGTGTTCTGGGCGCCGGACTGTGCAGTTGGATCGACAACCCGATAACCCCCAAGCCGATGGCGTATCACCCCGAAGCGAGCGGATCTCCGTCGTGAGGCGCCGTTGGAATGAACTGGATAGTGAGCACTTCCATGAGACGCGTCTTCTTGAGCGCAAGCCTCCCGTTGTTGCTGGTGGCAGCCTGCCAATCGGGCTCCGAAACCGATGGTGGGGCCTCGGACGGCAGTTCTGTGATCGAGGCCGGCGAAGATCTCGATGTGTCGACGGTGGGGACGACGACCGAGCTGGCCTGGTCGGCCACGACCCTAGCGGGGATGGCGGCCGTCGTGGAGGACGTGGTCGTGTTCTACGAGCTGGACGAAAACAGTGACCTGGTCTTGACAGGAGCCGCTGTCGACAGCGGTGAGCTCCTCTGGCAGCTCGGGCAAGGGGAAGACGGGATCGACGGCACCGAGCTTCGTCGCTGGCTGGCGCCGAAGCCGACGAAGGTGGAAGTCGTCGACGTCGACGGGGTGCCCGCGGTGCTCGCTCGGGCGCTCGATGGCGATGTCAGTGACGCGTCACCGGAATGCGGCGAAGTGACAGCGCAGCACGCGATCGTAGCCGTCGAAGCCGCGACCGGCGAGATTCTCTGGACCGGCCACCCTGCGCCACCGCAGCCGGAGAACACTTGTGACCCGTATTTTGAGCATGACCTGGTCACCACCGCCGACATTGCGGTGGTGAACGGCTCAGGCAATGGGTCGAGAGGGGCGTACGGCAGCGTCGCTCTCGACTTGGACTCCGGAGAGGTCTTGTGGCAGCGCGACGGTATCGAAATGACCCGCTCGACCAGCAACGCGATCATCGGCGTTCGCAACGTCACCGACGAGGCAGATTGCGGCTTCGACCACGAGTACCTCTATGCCGGGATCGACCCCGGCAGCGGAGAGGCGTTGTGGGAACTCGACCCCTGCGAGAATCCCTCGATTCTCGGTTTGCTTGCAGAGCAGGTGCTGTTCGAGGTCGGCGAGGGCGACACCGCTGCGTTGCGTGCACTCGACGCAGTCACCGGTGAGGTCCTGGCTTCCTCTACTGGAGGGACACTGCCTGAGATCTGTCCGACTGACGGCCACAGCCTGATCGTGTGCTCCGTTGCGGCAGGCGGGGAAGAGGCTCTGCTGCTGTATGACGCGGCGGTTTCGGCGTTCACGGTGCTCGATTTCCAGACCGAACCGGATGCCGGGTTCACGTATCTGCTCTGGCGGGGACAGATGGCCTGCTACTCGATCGACGCGAACGTCACCACGCTCTACGACTTGGAGAACGGCGGAAAGACTGCCCAGTTCCCCGGCTGGTGGTCGGGCGGATCTGATTCGTACCGAATGTCAACGCCTCCCGAATACATGGCTGTAGCCGATTCACCACTCGAGGTCTACACCGTCTCTGACTGACCGAAGCTCGGAAGTGTCATGTTTATAGATGTTCGATCTGACGATGCGGCGCTCGGCCGGCTGACTCCGAGCGCGCGCAGCTTCGTCTACTCACATGGCGTCCGGACGGAGCCCCGGCTGCTGGACCAATATCGGGAAGACTGGATCGGTCACGGTATTCCGGTAGATGTAGTGGACCGTGCCGTTGCGATCCAGAGGCTCTGGGGCGGCCTCGTTTTGCCTCCGGGTCCGTTCTACGACGGCGGCGCCAGGTACTTCGATGTCGGCGGTTTCGAGCGCTCCGAGAGTGGTGAGTGGCTGTTCGAGATCGGGCCCTCGAGGACCGCCGTTCCGTACGGATTCATGATCGGGCCCGAGGGTGCGTTCGGGATCGCCACGACCCGGTGGGTGCCGTTGCACGGCACGATTGAGGGATGGATTGAATCGGTCTCCTTGGCGCACGACGCCTTCGTCTACGCCGAGCGGGTCACTCGCTATACCGGCACCCGTGTGGAGACCATCGACTTCACCGAACTCGAACCCATCGAGGTCATCGCGGGCATCACCGACAGATGGTGGCGGGGCGACGATGTGCTCGTCGCCCGCTCCTCGGGTGAGGCCGAGGCTTTCGATGCCCCACAGTCGCGCGTGGCACTGAGGTTCACGGGTGATCTCAATTGGCTGGCGAACCGTGGAGTGTCGTAAGCCGGCGACTCGTCTCAGGCGCTCGTGTGCGGCCTGACTCGGCTGGGCTGCCGTGGCTAGCCTGAGACCTGGGCATGAGCAGCGCCGGATTCGCGTGCGTGGCAGGTATATCGGCAGGCACGGGTCTGTCGGTTCGTTGAATGGGGAAACTGAGACCGTGGTGACGCTCCAAGAGGCGAGACAGGCGCTCGAGCGTCACTTCGCCGAGCATCCGCCGGCGATCATGGGCGACCTCTACATCGCTGAATGGTATGAGGACGAGCAGGATTTTCTTCCCGTCTGGGGTTCGCGGCAGTTCCTCGTCGAAGGGCGCGAGGCGTTCGGGCGATGGGACAATCTGGTGATCTTCATCGACAAGCGATCCGGCGACGTGCGTGAAGAGATCCACACGCTGAACTTTGAGAAGGTCCGCAAGATGACGCCGATTTCGGTCCCGGCGTGATTGCCGCCGGAGTGGCTGGATCGATGCCTCTTTCGTGGTCCCGCCGAGGCCGTGATACTGCTGCTGCATGACCGAGTTTCGCGATTTCAACTTCAAACTGATCGTCATCGACGAACTCATGTACCGGCAGCAGGTCCTCACCCCCGCCTTCGATCTCGATAAGAGCATGCTGGCGCGGGGTATCGACAACCCGGCGGTGTACGTGCTCGAGAACGAGTTGGACGATGTCGTCCTTGACGAGTCACGCACCTACTTCGAGGGGCTGGAGATCGGCGACGAGCTTCTGGCCTGCGTCGAGGAGCTGTGCTTCGACGCCGGCTTGGACATCTACTGGCACTGCGCGCCGGCCTGGGACGGTGAGGACGACCTCTTCGACGTCCGCTCGCTGGACGATCTCGTCCTGCTTCCCAACCTCAGGCGAGTAACTGCGGTGAACAGCGGCACCCTGACCGCACCTGACAAGAGGGAACTTCTCGCTGCCCGCGGCATTGCGGCGAGCTGAGCAGCGCCAGTTGAGCGGCGCATCCATGAGCTCATGGGTCGGGTCAGCGGGCGAGGTGGAGGTTGAAGCCGGTGGTGCCGGGGGTTTCGCGGCCCGGGGCGAGTTCTGCGGCGTCGGGGTGGGTGAGGGCGGTGTAGTCGCCGCCGGTTTCGGGGCGGTACGGGAGGGGCGCGGTGGTGAACGCGGTCGTGAGGCGCTGGCGGAAGCGTCCGGTGATGTCGTTGTAGGCGTCTTCGGTGAGGTGGACGGCGCTGTGGGCGACGAAGGGCGGGAGGACGTCGAAGCCGGTGAAGTAGAGGAGGCCGTGGTTGAGGGGGAAGAGCAGGTCCTCGATGGGGCCGTTGACGCCTCGCGGGGTGTAGTGGCCGGCGCGGCCGCCGGTGAGGGTGGCGAGCATGGCGCGCTTGCCGGCGAGGGGGCCGTCGCCGTAGCGGGGGATCGAGGCGCCGTAGGCGAAGTTGTAGGTGAACACGCGGTCGATCCATCCTTTGAGGATCGCCGGGACGGTGAACCACCAGAGCGGGAAGAGCAGGACGACGAGGTCGGCGTCGAGCAGCTTCTGCTGCTCGGCCTGGATGTCGGGGGCGAGGCGGCCGGTCTCGTAGGCGGTGCCGGAGGCGTGCATGAAGTCGGGGCCGGTGATGCCGTCGAAGTCCGTGAAGTCGGCCGCGGACTGCCATTTCATAGCGTACAGGTCGGAGACCGCGACCTCGTGACCGCCGGCCTCCAGTGTGCTCACGGCGAGGTCTTTCAGTGAGGCGGTCAGGGAGTTCGGGTCGGGGTGCGCGGAGACGATGAGTGCTTTCATGCCGGCAAGCCTCGCCCGGAACGCCGGGGCGCACCAGAGTCCACTTTTCCTGGGACCGGCAGGGCCACCTTCGCTGCGGAAATCGCAGGGCCGCAAGAGGATGCGAAACTGTGACCGACCCCACCCATTGAATCGGTTCGATTCCACCCAATAGACTCAGGCGCATGCAACCCTCACCCCGAGCCGTCGCCGTGGGGGTCGACCTCGGGTCTTCGACCACGACCGTGTCGACCCGTCGCCTCGATCATCGGGCCGAGTCCGAGGAGGCCGAGCCCGCCGAGGCGGCATCCGGTACGTCCCGTTTCGTGGCGGCGCCTGCCGATGGCGCGGCCCTGCCGGGTCTGCCCGGCGACGAATCCGCGCTCGTCGTCCTCGCCGTGCCCGCCACCTGGACCTCGACCCGCCGCCGGGCGCACGCCGAGGCGGCCGCGAACGCCGGGTTCGAACCGTCCTTCCTCGTGTCCGAACCCGAGGCCGCCGCCCGCCAGTACGCCGAAGTCCAAGGGGACGAAGCGGAGTCGCACCCGCCGCTCGTGGTCTGCAACATCGGCGCGGGCTCGTGCCACATCGGCGTCGTGAGCCGCGAGAGCGACCACTACACGGTCGAGGCGGCCAAGAGCGCCGACGACATCGGCGGACGCGAGTTCGACCGGCTCCTGCTCGAGTACCTGGCCGGCCGGCACCGCCAAGCCGACCCCGAGTTCTGGGCCCGCGCAGGCGATCCGGCCGAGACCGCGCTGCGCGCCGAGGTGCTCGACGAGGTCAGGCGCGCCCGCGAGCACCTGAGCGACCACCCTTCCGTGGCCGTCTCGCTGCCGGGCCTCGCCCGCGACCTGCGACTGACCCGCGAAGACGCCGACCAGTGCCTGACCCCTGCGATCCTGCGCACCGTCGGCCTCGTCGAGGAGGCGCTGCGGGACTCAGGCGTTGAAGCCGACCAGCTCGCGGGCGTGCTGCTGGTGGGCGGGGTGAGCCGGATGCCGCTGGTCGCCACGGTCCTCGGCCATCATCTCGGCCTCGAGCCGGTCCGCCCGGACCTGCCCGACCTGGCGATCGCGGAGGGCGCGGCGCTGGCCGGGCTCGCCCGGATCCGAAGCGACAGCGGCGAACCGGTCGATGCGCCCGCGGGGTTCGCCCGGCTGCGCACCAGCCCTGACGTGCTCGTGACCGTGATGGTGATCGTCTTCGCGGTCGCCTCGTTCGCGGGCGTCGCGCTCCTCGCTCGCAGCGAGCTCTCCGACGAGATCGACGGCGACCTCGGCCTCGCGCCCACGCCAGGGGTCATCGACGAGACCACGGTCGAAGCCACCGAGCCCGCCCCGTCGGATGCCGCCTCCTCCGCCGAGCCGACCGCGACCGAGCAGGCCCAGTCCACAGAGGAGGTCGCCGTGTCGGAGGCCGGGTCGTCGCCCACGCCATCCGATGCTGCACCTGCCTCGAGCGCGACGCCGTTCGCCCCGTCCGCCTCGGAGCAGGGGGAGGACACCGCCGAAGTGCCCAATGTGGTGGGATCGAGCCTCGCCGAGGCGAAGCGGACGCTCGCCGAGGCCGGGTTCACGGTCGTTGCGGCCCAGGGCGAGCGTCGCGGTTCCGGGAGCCCTTCCCAAGACGACTGCGAAGTCACCGCGCAGACGCCGAGCGGCGGTTCGGACGCCGAGCAGGACGCGATGGTCACCCTGCAGTACGTGTACGTCGGCAACGACTCCTGTTGAACGGCGAAGCGCCCTTCCCGGTCGGGAGGGGCGCTTCGTCTGCGCCGCTTAGGAGCGGGCGAACTTCAGCAGGGCCTCGTTCACCTCTTCAGCGTGCGTCCACAGCAGACCGTGCGGTGCGCCCGCGATCTCGACGTACTCGGCCTCGGGGAACGCGGTGTGGAAGCGGCGGGCCGTGGCGTCGATCGGCAGGATGTTGTCCTTGTCGCCGTGGAGGATCAGCGAGGGCTTGCCCGCGGCGCGGACGGCGGCCACGTCCTCGCGGAAGTCCTCGATCCAGGCGGAGACCACGGCGTAGGCGGCGACGGGCGCCGAGGTCGTGGCGGTGTGCCAGTTGGCGGTGACGACTTCTTGGCTGATGCGGCTGCCGAGGTTCTCGTCCAGGTTGTAGAAGTCCTGGTAGAACTGGGTGAACCAGGCGTACCGGTCGCTCTTTGCGGTGGCGGCGATGCCGTCGAAGACCTCCTGCGGGACGCCCTCGGGGTTGTCGTCGCGCTGGACCAGGAACGGCTCGAGCGAGGCGAGGAAGGCGAGCTTGGCGACCCGCTCGTGGCCATGGTTCTTGACGTAGCGGGCGAGTTCGCCGGTGCCCATGGAGAAGCCGACGAGGATGACCTCGCGCAGGTCGAGGGTCTCGAGGACCTGGTTCAGGTCCGCGGCGAAGGTGTCGTAGTCGTATCCGGCGCCGACCTTGCTCGACTGGCCGAAGCCGCGGCGGTCGTAGGTGATGACGCGGTACCCGGCGGCGAGGAGCTCGCGGGTCTGGCGCTCCCAGCTGTGGCCGTTGAGCGGGTAGCCGTGGATGAGGACGACCGGCTGGCCGGAGCCCTGGTCCTCGTAGTAGAGCTCGACGGGGGTGCTGTTCTCGGTGCCGACGGTGATGGTGCCCATTGCAGCGGTCCTTTCATGTTGGAGAACGATCGTTCTCCGCTGATGTAGACTACGATAGAGAACGATCGTTCTCATGGCAAGGGGAGTTTCTATGATCGACGACACACTGGCCCGCGAACGGGTGGTGGAAGCCGCTGACCAGCTGTTCTACGCGCAAGGCGTGCAAGCGGTGGGCATGGACGCGGTCCGCGCCGCCGCCGGCGTCTCCCTCAAGCGCATCTACGCGCTCTTCCCGTCGAAGGACGCCCTCGTCGCGGCCGTGCTCGAGCAACGCCGCGCCCAGTGGAACGCCGGGATCGCCGCAGGCACCGCCGGTGCCGACACCGCGCGCGGCAAGATCCTCGCCGTCTTCGACTTCCTCGACGCCTGGTTCCGCGAGCCCGACTTCAACGGCTGCGCCTTCATCAACGCCTACGGCGAACTGCACGGCGGCAACCCCGCCGTGACCCGCACCGTGCGCGAGCAGAAGGCGTCCTTCCAGCGGTACATCGCCGACCTCGTGCGCGAGGCGGGCGGGCCCGAAACGCTCGCCGCGCAGATAGCGATCCTCGCCGAAGGCGCCCAGACGACCGCCGCGATCGCCGGCACCCCCGAGGCCGCCGCGCAGGCCCGCGCCGCCGCCGAGGTGCTGCTCGACGCCGCCCTCGCCTGAGCGCGTAGCCGGTGTCGTACCGGGTTCCTATGCTCTTCAACGTGAATGCAACTGATCCCTCATCCCCGGCGCTCCTCGACGAGGACCGCGTGGACTTCCCCGACGAGTGGCGTGAACACTGCCTCGACCGGCGCGGGCGCGGCACGCCCCGCTCTGTCGCCGTCGATCCCGATGCGCCGCAACGGGTCAAGGCGCTCTTCGCGGAGCAGGCCGGACTGCTCGACCCGCTCATCGACGCCCTCGACGTGCCCGCCTACGCGCCGACGATCCGGGCCGGGATCGCCGGCGAGGCCGATCCGCTCGGCGCCGCGCTCGCTCTCGCCGTGCTCGCCCGGGTGTCACCGGGCTCGTACCTCGACATCGAGGACCTCGGCCGGGACGCCTGGATCGGTGCGCACGGCCTCGCCTTCGCGTCCTGCGCCCTGGTCGAGATGCTCGGATACGAGGTCTACCACTGGGCCCGCAGCGGCAGCAGGTACGGGCGTGTGAGCATCGCGGAGCCCGACGGGCACCGGGTCGCGCTCATCAACGACCACGTGCGCCGGATCGCGCGGCTGCGGTCCCTCCTCGCGTCCCTTCCGGACGACGAGTACGCGGCCGTGCGCGACGCGGTCGCCGCGCACCGCACCTCCGACGCGAAGCGCTTCGGAGCGGCGCTGCTCATGCCCGACCAGGAGGACTGGGTCCGCGACGCCCTCGACCTCCACAATGGAGCACGCCTCCGCAGGTCCGGCTACGACCTCGTCTGGGCGATCGCCTCCACCCGCGAGGACGCCGAGCGCGCGGGCACCACCGGGCTCAGCATCTACGGCGACGTCCCCGAGCGGATCGCCCTGCTCCTCGACGCCCTCGGTGTCGACGCGTTCCCCGTGCTCGTGAACACCATCGAAGGCGAGGACCGGTCGAGCGTCGAAGTGCGCGGACTCCTCTACGACGCCATCGGCCGCCTGCCCTCCGAAGCGGCGCTCACCTACCTGCTCGTCGACCTCACGAACCCGCACGCCGCGGCCGCCGCCAAGCAGGCGGCCGCCCGCTTCCCGGTCCGCACCCTGCGGGCGGTCCTCGCGATCGCGCCGGGCGCACACGCCGCCACCAAGGTCCGCCTCGCCGGATTCGCCCGCGCGAACGGCCTGCTCGACGCGGCCGCAGCCCTGAGCGACGCCGAACGGGACCGCCTCGCGGAGCTGGTGTCCCGCCGCCACCCCGTCGCCGAGACCGTCCCCGAGGCCTTCACCACGCCGCCCTGGACCCCCTACGCGAAGCCCGCCTCCAAGCGGGCCGCCCTCGCGCTCACGCCCCCGGACCTCGACGAACTCCGGTGGACCCCAGGGCAGCAGGAGGACTGGCGCAAACTCTCGGGTTACGCCGTCACCTACTGGTCCGACCCCGCCCGCTGGGACCGCAGGGACGCCGAGCACCCGGACAACTGGGCGTTCAACCACCTCATCGCCTACGCCCCCGACGAACGCACCCGGCCGCTGCTCCCGAAGTGGGACGGCACCTCGGAATCGCTCACCATCGCCACCCTCAAGCCGATCCTCGCCCGCTACGGCGACGAGGTCAAAGCGCACACGATGACGGTGCTCAAGCGCAAGTCCTCGTTCCGGGAGGCCCTGGAGCCCTTCGTGAGCCTCGACGCCGCGCGCCTGGCCGCGGGCTGGCTCTCCCGCTCCCGCAACGAGCGCGCCACCGCCCGGTCCTGGTTCGACACGTACCCGGCCGACGCCGCCGCGTTCCTCATCCCGGACGCCGTGGGCAAGGACGCCAAGCTCCGCAAGGCCGCCATGGACGCACTCCGGTACCTCGACCGGTCCATTGTGGACGAACGGGCGGCGTCGTACGGCGAAGAGGCCGCAGCGGCCGTCGCGGCGCTGCTCGACGCCGACCCGTTCGACCCCCAGCTGCCGCGCATCCCCAAGCCCGGTGCGTGGGCCGACCCCGGGGCCCTCCCGCAGGTGCTGCTCGCGGACGGCTCCGCGGCCCTGCCGGATGCGGCCGTCCGCACCCTGATGACCGCGCTGGCGATGGACGGCTCGGAGCGCCCGTATCCGGGCGTCGACGTGCTGGCCGCCGAGTGCGACCCGGAGTCGCTCGCGGCGTTCTCGTGGGGCCTGTTCGAGCTGTGGCTCTCGGCGGGGTCGCCGTCGAAGGACGCGTGGGCGATGGACCAGCTGCAGCGGTTCGCCGACGACTACGCGGTGCGGCACCTGACTGCGCGCATCCGCGAATGGCCGGGCCAGAGTCAGAACCGCAAGGCGGTCCGCGGCCTGGAGGTGCTGGGCGGGGTCGGCTCGGAGGCGGCCCTGCGCGCCGTGCACGGCATCGCGCAGAAGGCGAAGTTCAAGGCGCTCAAGAAGACCGCGACCGAGCAGATCGAGGTCATCGCCGAGCGGCTGGAGCTGACGCTCGACCAGCTGGGGGACCGGCTCGTGCCGGACTTCGGGCTGGCCGACGACTCGCTGGTGCTCGACTACGGGCCGCGTTCCTTCACGATCAAGTTCGACGAGGCGCTGAAGCCGTACGTGATCGACGACCAGGGCAAGCGCAAGGCGAGCGCGCCGAAGCCGAACGCGAAGGACGACCCGGATCTCGCCCAGCCCGCGTACGAGCGGTTCGCCGCGCTGCGCCGCGAGCTCAAAGCCACCGCGGCCGAGCAGGTCAAGCGCCTCGAAGGGGCGATGGCGGCCGGCCGCACCTGGACCCGCTCCGAGTTCCAGGAGTTCCTGGTCGACCACCCGCTCATGTGGCAGCTCTCGAGCCGCCTCGTGTGGCAGGCCGGGGACACGGCGTTCCGGCTCGCCGAGGACCGGACCCTGGCCGACGCCGAGGACGAGCCGTTCGCACTGCCCGAGGACGCGGTGGTGCGGCTGGCGCACCCGCTCACCCTGGGGGACGAGGTCGAGACGTGGGCTTCGGTGTTCGCGGACTACGAGATCCTGCAGCCGTTCGACCAGCTGGCCCGGCCCGCGTTCCAACTGTCCGAAGAGGAGCGAGAGAGCGGGAGCCTGTCCCGGTTCGTGGGGGCGAAGGCGGGCGGCGGCCCGCTCATCGGCCTGCTCAACCGCGGCTGGAAGTTCGGCGGCCCGCAGGGCCGCGGCGGCTACGGCCTGTACCGCGAGCTCCCCGGGTGCGGGTACGTGTACGTCGAGTCGAGCCCCGGCGTGCACCCGGGCTACGGGTACGACAACAGCGTCGAGCAGACGCTGGACACGGTCGAACTGAAGCTGCCCGCGGGCGTGGCCGTCGATCCGGTCGCGATCTCCGAGGTCATGCTGGTGATCGCGCGGCTGAGCCGCTCCGCGTAAGGGCCTGCTCCGTGCAGGGGCCCGCTCCGCGCGAGGGCCCGCTCCGCGTAAGGGCTCCGCGCGGGGGCTCGCTCCGCGCGAGGCGCGCTCGCGAGTAAGGGCTTAGCTCGGCCAGATCCAATACCATATATCCTATAGGATCTGGCCGAGGCCGAGCTTAGATGCCGGCGTCGGGAGCGAGCGCCTCAAGCTCCTCCCACAGGGATTCGGGAATCTCGACGTCGAGCAGTGCGATGGTCTCGGCGGCCCGCTCGGGCCGGGAGATGCCGACCACTGTGGAGTCGACCAGCGGGGAGCGGGTCGAGAACTGGAGGGCCGCCGCGATGAGCGGCACCCCGGCCCGCTCGCACGCCGCGCTCATCGCGAACGCGGCCGCGGCGATCGCCTCGTCGCGTTCGCCGTAGCAGTACTTCGGCTGCTGCGCAGGGCCCTTGGCGAGCATCCCGCCGCCGTACGGGGCGGCGTTGAGGACGCCGAGGCCCCCGGCGCGGGCCTTGGTGAACAGCTCCTCGGCCTCGCGGTTGAGCAGCGTGTACCGGTTGTGGTTGAGCACGATGTCGAACTCGCCGGTGTCGAGGTACCGCTGGCTCAGGCGCACGTCGCCCGAGGCCACCGCGAGGTGGTCGGCCACGCCCGACTCCCGGATCTCGACGAGCGCTTCAAGGGCCCCGCCGGGGGCGAAGCCGTCCTGCTTCATGAACTCGGGGTCGTGCAGGGCGAGGATCGGCAGGTGGTCGACGCCGAGGCGCTCCAGGCTCTCCTCGAGCGAGCGCCGCACCCGGTCGCCGGAGTAGTCGCCCGTCTCCGGGTCGGCATCCACTTTGGTCTGCAGGACGAAGCCCTCGGGCAGGCCGCCGCGGCGGCGGATGGCCTCGCCGATGCGCCGCTCGGACAGGCCGTCCTTGCCGTAGTTGTTGCCGGTGTCGAGGTAGTTGACCTCGCTGTCGAAGACCGCGAGGATCGTCTGGACCGCCCGCTCATCGTCCACTTCGTACCCGTACACCGAGTCGAACCCGGCGAGCGTGCTGGTGCCGATGCACAGCGGGGTCACTTGGAGTCCGGTCTGGCCGAGGGTGTTGCGCTGCATGATCATCCGTTCGTCTTGAGTTCGGTGCTTGCGTCGAGCCGGTCGGGGTGCAGGGCGTGCTCGATGACCATGACCCCCGCGCCGATCGCGCCGCTGCTCTCGCCGGTGCGGGCGGCCGCGATGCGCAGGTGCCTGGTGGCCAACGGGAGCGAGCGCTGGTAGATGACCTCGCGGACGCCCGCGATGAGATGGTCGCCGGCCAGCGCGAGGGAGCCGCCGATGACGATGATCGAGGGGTTGAAGAAGTTGACGGCCCCGGCGAGGACCTCGCCGATGTCCCTGCCGGCCTGGCGCACGAGGCGCAGGGCCGGGACGGAGCCGGAGCGGGCGAGTTCGACGACGTCGAGGGAGCCGCCGGCGGGGACGCCCTGCGCGGTGAGGTTCCGGGCGATGGCGGCGCCGCTGGCGACGGCTTCGAGGCAGCCGGTGTTGCCGCAGCGGCAGTGGACGTCGTCGGCGCGGGCGACGCGGATGTGCCCCATGTCGCCGGCGGCGCCTTGCGCGCCGCGGTAGACCTGGCCTGCGGCGATGATGCCGCAGCCGATGCCGGTGGCGGCCTTGATGAAGAGCAGGTGCTGGTATTCGGGCCAGGCGGTGAAGTGCTCGCCGAGGGCCATGATGTTGACGTCGTTGTCGACCATGACGGGCACGGGGATGCGTTCGCGCACGTACGCGGGGACGTCGAAGCCGTCCCAGCCGGGCATGATCGGCGGGTTGACGGCGCGGCCGGTGTCGTGTTCGACGGGGCCGGGGAGGCCGATGCCGATGCCGAGGAGGTCGGTCGCGGGGCGGCCGACCTCGGCGAGGAGTGCGAGGCCGTGTTCGACGGTCCAGTCGAGGACGGCCTTGGGGCCCAAGGCGATGTCGAGGTCGGCGTTGGTGACGGCGAGGACGTTCCCGGCGAGGTCGGTGACGGCGAGGCGGGCGTGGGTGGCGCCGAGGTCGGCGCCGAGGGCGATGCGCGCGGCGGGGTTGAACGCGAAGGTGGCGGGCGGCCTGCCGCCGGTGGAGGCGGTCTCGCCGGTGGGGGCGATGAGTCCGGCGGCGAGGAGGGCGTCGATGCGGCCGGTGACGGTGGAGCGGGCGAGGCCGGTGAGCGCGGCGAGTTCGGAGCGGGTGCGGGGGGTGCCGTCGCGCAGGAGCTGGAGCAGCGCACCGGCGCCGACCGAGGCCCCGGGGGCGCCGCGGCGGGGCGCGGAAGGCGCTGCCGAACCATCTGTCACTCGACTAGTGAACCACACGGGTTTGGACGGGGTCATGACGTAACTGTTTCATAACGCCGACAACTTTTGCTTGTGCTCTGTCATAAGTCTGCCCTACGGTCGTCATATGGCTCACGTCACGATCACTCGGCAGGACTACCGCGCGGCCGTCATCGGCACCGGCTTCATGGGGCGCGTCCACGCCCGCGCCATCGCCGTGGCCGGCGGGTCGCTCGCCGGGATCGCGGGGTCCACTCCGGAGCGGGCCCGCGAGGCTGCCGCGGACCTCCGCGCCGCGACCGTGTTCGACGACCTCGACGCGGCGTTCGACGCCGCTGACGTCGTGCACGTCTGCGTCCCCAACCACCTCCACGCCCCGATCGCCTTGGCCGCCATAGCGGCCGGGAAGCACGTCGTCTGCGAGAAGCCCCTGGCCACGGACGCCGAGACCGCCCGCGTGATGACCGAGGCCGCGCAGGACGCGGGCGTGGTCGCCACCGTGCCGTTCGTCTACCGCTTCCACCCGATGGTCCGCGAGGCCCGCGCCCGGGTCGCGAGTGGACGGATCGGGCGCCTCACCCTCGCGCACGGCTCCTATCTCCAGGACTGGCTCCTGCGCCCCGGCGACGACAACTGGCGGGTGGACGCCGACAAGGGCGGCGCGCTGCGGGCCTTCGGCGACATCGGCTCCCACTGGTGCGACCTCCTCGAGTTCGTCTCAGGCGACTCCATCACCGCCGTCAACGCCCAGCTCGCCACCGCCAACCGGCAGCGCTCGGGCCGGGACGTCTCCACAGAGGACATCGTGACGCTGCAGTTCGCGACCGCCGGAGGGATGGTCGGCTCCACGGTGATCAGCCAGGTCTCCGCGGGGCGCAAGAACCGGCTCCTGCTGGAGATCTCCGGCACCGAGTCGACCATCGCCTTCGACCAGGAGCAGCCCGAGACCTTGTGGCTCGGCGGGCGCGACCAGAACGCGATCCTCATGCGCGACCCCGAGCATTTGAGCCCCGACGCCGCCCGCCTGGCCCGCGTCCCGGCCGGGCACGCCCAGGGCTACCAGGACTGCTTCGACGCCTTCGTGGCCGACACCCGCGCCGCGATCGGCGCTCTTGCAAAAGGCACCGACGCTCCCGAGGGGCTGCCGACGTTCGCGGACGGCCTGCGCGCCGCGCGCATCGCCGAGGCCGTCTTCGCCTCCGGCCGCGCCCGCGACTGGGCGGAGGTGCCGCGATGAGCGCACTGCTGGCCATGCGCGGCATCGGCAAGGCGTTCCTCGGCGTTCCCGTGCTCTCCGCAGTGGACCTCACAGTGAACCGGGGCGAGGTCCACGCCCTGGTGGGGGAGAACGGCGCCGGCAAGTCCACCTTGATGAAGATCCTCGCGGGCGTCCACACCGCCGACGCCGGCACGGTTGAACTGAACACAGGCGAGTTGGGCAGCCGCATAGTCTCCTTCACCCACCCCGCCGCCGCCCAGAAGGCCGGGGTCGCCTCGGTCTTCCAGGAGTTCAACCTCCTGCCCGAGCTCACCGTCGCCGAGAACGTCCACCTCGGACACGAGCCGCGCCGCCGTGGGGCCATCGACCGCAAGGCGATGAACGAGGCCGCCGCGGCGGCCCTCGCGGACCTCGGCGTCGAGGACCTCGCCCCGACTGCGAAAGTCGGCACGCTCTCGGTCGCCCACCAGCAGATCACCGAGATCGCGAAGGCCCTCTCGCAGGGCGCGGACCTCATCTGCATGGACGAGCCGACTGCCGCCCTGGCGGACGCGGAGGTCGCCCTGCTGTACCGCCTCGTCGCGCGCCTGCGCGAGCGCGGCGTCGCCGTCCTGTATGTCTCCCACCGGCTCCGCGAGATCTTCGACCTGTGCGACCGGATCACCATCCTCAAGGACGGCCGCCTCGTCGACAGCGTCGCCACCGCCGACATCACCCCGGACGAGCTGGTCACCCGCATGGTCGGCCGCCGCATCGAGGCCCAGTTCCCGCCGCGCCTGCCCGGCACCGAGACAGGCGAGGTCCGGCTGCGGATCGACGGCGGCGGCAACGACTACGTGGACGGCATCGACCTCGAGGTGCGCGCGGGCGAGATCGTCGGCCTAGCCGGACTTCAGGGCTCGGGCCGCACCGAGATCGCCGAGGCGGTCTTCGGCATCACCCCGTTCACCCGCGGCACGGTCGCCGTCGACGGCCGTCCGGTGCGGATCTCCCGCCCCCGCAAGGCCATCGCCGCCGGGATCGCGCTCGTCACCGAGGACCGCAAGGCCCAGGGGCTCGCGCTGCACCAGTCGGTGAAGGCCAACGCGCGCATGGTGCTCGACGCGAACGCCCGCGTCCACTCCCGGCAGCGCCTGGGCCGGATCGAAGGGCTCCTCGCGAGCCTCGACCTCGTCGCCCGCGGCGACGACCAGGAGGTCCAGTTCCTCTCGGGCGGCAACCAGCAGAAGGTGGTCGTCGCGAAATGGCTCGCGGCCGAGCCGGGCGTGATCGTGCTCGACGAGCCGACGCGCGGCATCGACGTGGGCGCCAAGCACAAGCTGTACTCCGTGATCCGCTCCCTCGCCGCCGAAGGCCTCGCGGTGCTGCTCATCGCCTCCGAGCTCATCGAGGTCATCGGACTCGCCGACCGGATCGCGGTCCTCCATGACGGCCGCATCGCCGGGGAGCTGCCCGGCGGCGCCACCGAGCAGGAGGTCATGGCCTACGCCACCGGGCGGCGCCACGACCGGCCCGATCCTGAAGGGAGCGAACCGGAATGATCGCCCCGACCCCTCGCCGCCTCGGCACGACCGCCCTCATCTACCTCGCCCTCGCGGGCGTCCTCGCGCTCGGCGCCGCCGCCGTCGCGGTGGACGGCGGGAACCTCTTCGCGACCGCGAACCTCGTCGACATGCTCACCCGCACCAGCCTCACCGGGTTCCTCGCCATCGGCATGACCCTGGTGATCCTCTGCCGGTCCCTGGACCTCTCGGTCGGGTACGTCGCGGCGCTCTCGAGCCTCGTCGCGGCGACCACCATGGACGGTCAGGCCGCGAACATCCCGCTCGCCGTCGGTCTGGTGCTGCTGGTCTCCGGCCTCATCGGGGCCGCGAACGGCGCGATCGTCGCCTTCCTCAAGGTGAACCCGTTCATCGCGACCCTCGGCACCGGCCTGATCCTCAAGGGCTACCTGGACACCCAGTACAAGGGCCCGGCGGGCGACGTGCCGGCCGTGTTCCAGCAGTTCGGGTACACGCGCATCGCGTTCGTCCCGGTCTCGGCGCTCGTGATGCTCGCGGTGGCCGCCGCGGCGGTCTGGTACCTCAGGTCCACCCGCACCGGCCACCACATGTACGCCGTGGGCGGTGACGTCGAGGTCGCCCGCATGTCCGGCATCCGCACCACCCGCGTGCTGCTCACCGCCCACGTCCTGTGCGCGATGTGCGCGGGGCTCGCCGGGCTGCTGCTCGCGGCCCGGTTCGGCACCGGCTCGGCCGAGGCCTACACGAACCTGTACGAGCTGGACGCGATCGCCGCGGTCGTGCTCGGCGGCACCCTGCTCCTCGGCGGCAAGGGCGGCGTGGCGGGCACGGTCGCCGGCGTGGCGATCCTGGCCGTGCTCGACACCGTGTTCAACGTGATGCAGATCGACCCGTTCGCGAAGGACGTGCTGCGCGGAGCGGTGATCATCACCGCCGTCGCCCTGTACGCCCGCCGCCAGCTCGACCGCACCGCCCGCAGACCCCGCTTCGCCTCGGTGCAAGGGAGGCCGTCATGACCCGCGCCCGCAGGCTCGGCACCGCCCTCCTCGGCGGCGGCACCGGCACGGTGTTCCTCCTGCTCGTGCTCATCTTCGCCGGCATCCTCGCGATGAACCCGGGGTTCTTCGAGGGCCCGTCGCTCATGGCGTTCCTGAAGCAGGCCGCGCCGCTGGTGATCCTCGCGGCCGGGCAGTACTTCGTGATCGTCTCGGGGAACTTCGACCTCTCCGTGGGCGCGCTCGTGGGCGCGCAGGTGGTGATCGCCGCGCGGCTCATCGACGGCGAGGAGTCCCGCACGGTCCCCGTCATGCTCGTGATGCTGGCCTTCGGCATCGGTGTGGGCCTGGTGAACGGACTCATCACCACCGTCCTCAAAGTCCAGTCGTTCATCACGACGCTCGGGATGCTCCTGGTCCTGTACGGCGCGATCCGGCTCTGGACCGGCGGCGCCCCCACCGGCAGCCTCTCGGAGGCGTTCCGCACGCCCGGGCGGCTCGGCATCACCGGTGTGCCGGTGGTGGGCCAGATCCCGTGGGCGCTGCTCATCATGCTCGCCCTCGGTGCGGGCGCGATCCTCTTGATGCGCACCAGGTTCGGCCGCATCCTCATGGCCTCGGGCGACAACGAGCTCGCCGCGAAGCTCTCCGGCGCCCGCGTCGACGCCGCCCGCACGGCCGCGTTCGTCCTCTCCGGCATCTCGGCCACCGTGGCGGGCATCCTCATCGGCGGGTTCGCGGGGGTGAGCGCCCAGGTCGGCGAAGGCCTGGAGTTCACCGTGATCACCGCCGTGGTCCTCGGCGGCGTCGCGCTCGGCGGCGGGCGCGGCACGGCGCTCGCCGCCATGGCCGGCGCGCTCGCGATCGAGGCCCTGTTCACGCTCTTCAACCAGATGGCGCTCCCTGCGACGCTCCGGCCCGCCGTGCAGGGCGTCATCATCATCGCCGCCGTGGCCTACGCCGCCCGGCGGCGGACCCGACCCGCCTTGCAATCCACCGCCAGTCCCTCATGAAAAGAAGGTCCGCATCATGCAGACGACACGTCTAGCCTTCGCCGCAGCGGCCGCCCTCGGGCTGCTCCTCGCGACCGGCTGCACCACCGACACGCCCGCCGACGACGCCGCCACCGACGAGTCCGCCCCCGCGGCCGACTCCGGCGAGTGGTTCGTCCAGGCCGAGTACGACGAGCAGCTCGCCCAGCGCGACATCGAACCCGAAGGCGACCCGAACACGCCCTGGCTGCAGGCGATCGAGCCCGAATGGGTCGACACGACCGAGTTCAAGCGCGAGGGCGGGGACGCCACCGTGTGCTTCTCGAACGCCTCGGTCTCCAACCCGTGGCGCGTCACCGGCTGGATCACCATGCAGGAGCAGGTGAAGGTCCTCCAGGAGGCGGGCGCGATCGGCGAGTTCCGCACCTCGGACGCCGGTGACGACGACGACCAGCAGATCTCCGACATCCAGGCGTTCGTCGACTCCGGCGAGTGCGACGCGCTCATCGTCTCGCCCTCGACGACCGCGACCCTCACGCCCGCGGTCGAGACCGCTTGCGCCTCGGGCATTCCGGTGATCGTGTTCGACCGCGGTGTGAACACCGACTGCGCGACCACGTTCATCCACCCGATCGGCGGCTACGCCTACGGCGCTGACGCCGCCGAGTTCCTGGTCGAGAACCTCGAACCGGGCTCGACGGTGCTGGCGCTGCGCATCCTCCCGGGCGTTGACGTGCTCGAGCACCGCTGGGCCGCGGCGCAGCAGATCTTCGGCGACTCCGAGATCGAAGTGCTCGGCAACGAGTTCACCGGCGGCGACGCCGCCGAGATCAAGAACATCGTGAGCCAGTACCTGCAGCGCGGCGACGTGGACGGCATCTGGATGGACGCCGGCGACGGCGCAGTGGCCGCGATCGAGGCGTTCGAGGACGCCGGGAAGCCGTACCCGGTCATGGCCGGGGAGGACGAGCTCTCGTTCATGCGCAAGTGGGAGGAGACCGGGATGACCGCGATCGCCCCGGTGTACTCGAACTTCCAGTGGCGCACCCCGGTGCTCGCTGCCACAATGATCCTCAACGGCGAGCAGGTGCCGGCCGAGTGGGTGCTCCCGCAGGAGCCGATCACCGCCGCCGACCGCGACGAGTACCTGGAACGGAACGCCGACATGCCCGCACTGCACTACGCGAAGTTCGGCGGCGAGGACCTGCCGGGCTTCCCCGACGCCTGGCGCGACCGTTGACCCGAAAGATCGGCGTCAACACCTGGGTCTGGGCCTCGCCGCTCGATGACGGGGCCCTGGCCCGGCTCGCCGTCCGCGTGCGCGACTGGGGGTTCGACACGATCGAGCTCCCGGTCGAGTCGCCCGGCGACTGGGACCCGCAGCGCGCGAACGAACTCCTCAATGGACTCGGACTCGACGCCACCGTGGTCCTCGTGATGGGCCCCGGCCGCGAACTCGTGGACGCCCCGCGGGCCGTGGTCGCCGAGACCCAGGCGTACCTGCGGCGCGTCGTCGACGCCGCTGTCGCGGTGGGCTCCAAGGTGATCGCCGGCCCCGCGTACGCCTCGGTCGGGCGCACCTGGCGCCTCGCGGACCGGCCCGCGGCCTACCGCGAACTGCGCGAGCACCTGGCGCCCGTGGCCGACTACGCGGCCGAACGCGGCGTCACGATCGCCGTGGAGCCCTTGAACCGCTACGAGACCAGCCTGGTCAACACCGTCGACCAGGCACTGGACGCACTCGATGGTCTGCCCGGAACCGCACTGGCCCTTGACATCTACCACATGAACATCGAGGAGACCGACATCCCGGCGGCGATCTGCCGCGTGGGGGACCGCATCGGGCACGTCCAGGTGAGCGCCAACGACCGCGGCTCGCCCGGCCGCGACCACCTCCCGTGGAGCGAGATCCTGCACGCGCTCGACCTCGCCGGATACGCCGGGCCCCTTGTCATCGAGTCGTTCACCGCGCACAATGCGACTATCGCGACGGCCGCCTCCATCTGGCGGGCGCTCGCGCCGACCCAAGACGCCCTCGCCGTCGACGGACTGACCTATCTGAGGAGTCTCACCGATGCCTAGACCGATCACCCTGTTCACCGGCCAGTGGGCCGACCTGCCGTTCGAGGAGGTGTGCCGGCTCGCCGCGGGCTGGGGCTACGACGGGCTCGAAGTGGCCTGCTGGGGCGACCACCTCGACGTGGTGCGGGCCGCCGAGGACGACGACTACGTGGCCGAGCGCAAGGCGATCCTCGAATCCCACGGCCTGGGATTGTGGACGATCTCCAACCACCTTGTGGGCCAAGCGGTCTGCGACGACCCGATCGACGAGCGGCACAAGGCCATCCTGCCCTCGCGCGTGTGGGGCGACGGTGAGCCCGAAGGGGTGCGGGGGCGCGCGGCCGAGGAGATGAAGGCGACCGCGAAGGCCGCCGCGAAACTCGGCGTCGACACGGTCGTGGGCTTCACCGGCTCCGCGGTCTGGAAGTACGTGGCGATGTTCCCGCCCGTCTCCGAAGCGGTGATCGAGGCCGGCTACGACGACTTCGCCGAGCGCTGGAACCCGATCCTCGACGTGTTCGACGAGGCCGGCGTCCGCTTCGCCCACGAGGTGCACCCCTCCGAGATCGCCTACGACTACTGGTCGACCCACCGCGCGCTCGAAGCGGTCGGCCACCGGACCGCGTTCGGCCTCAACTGGGACCCGAGCCACATGGTGTGGCAGGACATCGACCCGGCCGCGTTCCTCTGGGACTTCCGCGAGCGGATCTACCACGTGGACTGCAAGGACACCCGCAAGCGCCTCGACGGCCGCAACGGCCGCCTCGGCTCGCACCTGGCCTGGGGCGACCCGCGGCGCGGCTGGGACTTCGTGTCCACCGGCCACGGCGACGTGCCCTGGGAGGACTGCTTCCGCGTGCTCAACGCCATCGGCTACGCGGGCCCGATCTCGATCGAGTGGGAGGACGCCGGCATGGACCGCCTCCGCGGCGCCCCCGAAGCGCTCGAGTACGTGCGGAACCTGAACTTCGACCGGCCCACGGCCTCGTTCGACGCCGCGTTCAGCTCCGACTAGGACAGGCCCTCAGGCCCCGACAGGACGAGGGGGAGCCGGTCCGCGGCGATCTCGTAGACGATCTCCAGACCGTCCTCCTCGTCCCACTGCCAGTCCTGGCCCGCGAAGTACGCGGAGACGGGCACGGGGCTTGCGCGGTTCGCCGCCGCCAGGTCGCCTGCGGCGAGGGCGGCGAAGGCCGCCAGGTCGAGGTGCACGATGCGCACTTCGGGCCGGGGCGCGGATGCGGCGGAGCGCTCTGGGTGGTTCACCGTGCAAGGCTCTCACCCGTGCCGGAGCAGCGCGAAGCCCCGGGCCGCGACCCGGGGCATCGCCACTATGCGAACGCGAAGACCGGCGGGAAGACCAGCACCACGACCCACACCCACGCCGCGTACACCGGCACGTAGTCCGTCTGCCAGCGCTCCAGCAGCGCGAACCGCTTGCGGCCCTTCACGATCCCCCAGTACAGCCAGGCCGTCCAGGCGAGGTTCACGAACAGGATCAGGTTCTCGCCGAGCGCCGCGCTCTTGTTCGGCGTGAACCCGAACTCGGTGATCCGGCCCAGGATCGCGATGAGCACGAGCACGTCGATGAGCAGGGCGCTCACCACGAGCGCGAGCTGCATCCAGTCGAACAGCCCGGCCGGAGCGACCGGGTCGCGCGCCGAGATCGAGTACAGGACGAGGCCGAGCACGACCACCAGCAGCAGGTCGAACAGGATCAGCATGTCCCGCTCCACATCGATCGCGTTGGTGGTCAACCCGATCGCGACGAGCACCGCCACGAGCGTCACCGCGAACAGCGGCGTGAACACGCGGGTGAGCACCGGCGCCATGTTCTCGATGACGCTCTGCTTCGCCTCCACCAGCCAGGCCGCGACGACCACGGCCGCCGCGACACCGCAGGGCAGCAGCCATTCGCTGATGAACGTCTCGGCGTCGATCCCGATGGCGCTGAACGTGCCCAGCGTGATCGCGGTGAGCACGCCCCCGCCGAGACCGATGAGCACCAGGTAGATGAACCACTCGCCGCTGAAGCGGATGAAGTCCATGCGCCGCTGGCCCGAACGCCAGTCGCCTGCCGCGTAGGCCACCCCGACGACGAGCCACAGCGCCAGCGGCAGGTGGATCGCAGTGAGCACTATGGACTGCGAGTCGTCCTCGACCGGGTAGGCGTTGGCGCCGACGGCGCCGAGCGCGAACAGGCCGAGCAGCGCGAGCGCGGTGCCCCGGCTCACCTTGCGGCGCCACGCGAAGTACACCGCGAGCGGCGCGAGCACGAGCAGGCCCGCGTTGCGCCCGTAGAACTCCATGCTGTCGTCGAACCCGAAGCCGAACAGCGCCGGGAGTTTCACGGCCAGCACGCCGAGGGCCGCGCACACGACCATGACGAGCAGGCCGCGGCGCTGCTCGGCCTCGGCGGGCGCGTCCTCGTCGGTGAGCACGAGCTGCTTCCACAGCCGGTCGGAGTGCTCGCGGGCGAACTCGCGGGAGAGCTCGTCCATGCGGCCCATGCGCTTGACGGCGATGAGGAACGCCTCGTCGGGGCGCAGGCCCGTCTCGGTGAGGTCGGCGACCCGCTCGCGGAGGTGGTCCTCGAGCTCGTCGACGTCGGCGCTGGCGACGGCGCGGCGGCGCAGCATGTAGGAGCGCCATTCGGCGATCTGCGTTTCGAGTTCGGTCTCGTTCTCGGTCATGTCACCCCTCCAGTACGGGGCCAGGCGTCGGGACGATCGACCGCGTGGCTTTCCAGATGTCTTGCAGCGCTTCGGTGACGGCGTCCCACTGCTTGCGCTGCTCGGCCAGTTCCTTGAGGCCTTCGGGGGTGATGGCGTAGTACTTGCGGCGCCGGCCGCCTTCGGGGGTGCGCCAGTGGGCGTCGACGTAGCCAAGCCGTTCGAGGCGGTGGAGGAGCGGGTAGAGCAGGCCTTCGGTCCATTCGAGGCGGCCGCCGGAGCGTTCACTGATCGCTTTGAGGATCGCGTAGCCGTAGCTCTCCTCTTCGGCGAGGATGCCGAGGACCAGGGGTGTCGCCGAGGCGGCGACGAGGTCTTTGGCGATGTGCATGAGGGGGTGCCTCCTAACCCTAGTAGTTCTATGCCTTGTGGTTCTATGCATCGTAGCGCTAGGGTTCGCGTTTGCGCAAGACACCAGGTCAGGAGGTTGTGGCGGGACCGAGCGGGCGCGCCACCCTCCGGGATCGCCTTTCAGCCGACCGGCTCGACCGGCTCCCCGCGGCCCGGGCGGGCCGCTCGAAGGCCCGAATCCGGACCGCCGGAAGTCCGTGCGCGCGGGCGGTCGGCTAGGTTCGGCGCGTGGACATCGCAGACGACCCCCAGGCGCTGTTGGCGCGCGCGAAGGCCCTCACCGCGCAGGGCCGCGTGCTCATCGGCATCGCCGGCTGCCCGGGCGCGGGCAAATCGACCGCCGCCGCGTGGCTGGCCCGCGCGCTCGACCAGGCGGGCCGCCCGGCCGTGCAGGTCCCGATGGACGGGTTCCACTTGGCGAACGCCGAACTCGTGCGCCTCGGCCGGCGCGAACGCAAGGGCGCGATCGACACGTTCGACGGCCACGGCTACCGCGCGCTGCTGGAACGCGTTGCAGCCGAACGGGAAGCGGTCGTATACGCCCCCGAGTTCGATCGTCGGGTCGGCGAGCCCGTCGCCGGTTCGATCGCGGTCCCGTCCGAGGCCGAGGTCGTGGTCACCGAAGGGAACTACCTGCTGGACGAGGAGGGCCCGTGGCCCCGCGTGCGGGCCGCGCTCACCGAGGTCTGGTACTGCGAGACGCCCGAGCCGCTGCGGCTCGCACGGCTCGTGGCCCGCCACGAGCGGTTCGGGAAGTCGCCTGAGCGGGCCCGCTCATGGGTCGCCGACGTCGACGAGCGCAACGCCGAACGCATCCGCGCCGCGAGGCACCGCGCCGACCTGGTGATCGACTTCGATGCGCTGGGCATCGGGCGGCCTGACGCGTAGGGCGTGCCGTGACCGGCCGGCCTCGTGATCGAGTTCGAGGCGCCCTCCGATCGATGCGGCGCGCCGTATCCTTCGCGCCGCTTCGATCATCGGCGGCACGGCACGGCACGGCACGGCACGGCACGCACGGCACGGCCCGAGACCCGGCATCGGCCCGAGCCGCCCGGCGGGCCGGGGCGACCCGCGTTGGTGGCCATGCGTGACGCCGCGCTCGGCCGCGCATTGGCGGACCCGACGCGTCATGTCGCTCCTCGACCGGTCCCGCCGAGCGCGTCGAGCGCCCAGGCTCAGTCCGAGGCGGACGGCATCGCGACGAACGGCTCCGTGAGGTGCGAGGTGGCCAGGTACCGCTTCGCCGCCGGCTCGACCGCCAGCAGCCGTTCCCTTGAGCGCCTTGCCTCCTCGCGGTCGATCTCGTAGACGTAGGCGAGCTCCGGGTACAGCGCCTGGATCGCGTGGACCAGCAGGTCGCCGGTGATGAGCACCGACTCGCGGCCGTGAGCGACGAGCACGCTCTGGTGCCCGGGCGTGTGCCCCGGCGTGGCCACAACCCGGCCCGCGTCCCGGAGCGGCGCGTCGCCGTCGAGCAGCCGCAGTTGGTCGGACGCCTGGAGCGGGTCGATCAAGGTCTCGCGCAGCTGCGGGTTGAGCGTGTCGACGGCGTCGAACTCGGCCCGCTGGATGAGGTACGAGGCGTTGGGGAAGAAGGAGCCGAGGCCGGCGCCCGGCCCGTCGCCTTCGGCCACGACGGCCCAGCCGACGTGGTCGGTGTGGAGGTGCGTGAGCACCACAGTGTCCACTTCAGACGGTTCGATGCCCGCCGCCGCCAAGGACTCCGGGAGCTTGCCGGGCAGGGGAGCCCAGGTCGCGGGCGCGTCGGCCGGGCCGATCCCGGCGTCCACCACGGTGACGCCCTCGGGCCCGCGGATCGCGAACGCCCGGAAGTTGAGGGACCAGCGGCCCTCCGCGTCGACTGCCCCGGGGTCGAACCGGTCGACCGCCGCCCACTGTGCGGCATCGGCGTCCGGGAAGGCCTCCTCCCGGGAGGTGAACGGGAAAGGGCCCACGCCATCGGCGAGGGCGATGATCTCGGTCGAACCGATCCGGATTGCGGGAGTCACGGCCGCGATTCTGCCACGATCGGGTGACACCGCCGCCGCAGCCGGGCGATTCTGTCGTACCCGCGCGCAATGCTGGCGGGGAAGGTCCCCGGGTGGGTGGGGGCTAGGGATGGTATGCAACCGCAAGCACCCCATTGAGCAGGCCGTTTGGCATGGAGCGGACTCCAGGTCGTAGGCTTCGGGCGATACCGAGAGCGATACCGATCGAAGCAAACGGGGGAACATTGATGGCACGCGTGGCGGTGACCGGCGGCAGCGGCAAACTCGGACGAGCTTGCGTCCGCGACCTGGTGGAGCACGGATACGAGGTCGTCAACCTCGACCGCGTCCCTTCGCCTGACGGCCTCGCGCCGTTCCTCCAGATCGACCTCACCGACCACGGCCAGGTCGTCTCCGCCCTCACCGGCGTCGACGACCGCTACGACCGCCTCGACGCCGTCGTGCACCTCGCCGCGATCCCCGCCCCGGGCCTGCGCCCGAACTCGGCGGTGTTCCACGACAACATGCTCAGCACCTACAATGTCTTCGCCGCCGCCAAGACCGCCGGCATCGACAACATCGTCTGGGCCTCAAGCGAAACCGTCCTCGGTCTCCCCTTCGAGACCCCGCCGCCCTACCTCCCGGTCGACGAGGAGTACGAGCCGCGTCCCGAGTCCACCTACTCGCTCGTCAAGACCCTCGAGGAGACGATGGTCGCCCAGCTCTGCCGCTGGAACCCCGCGCTCAAGGCCACCGGACTGCGCTTCTCGAATGTCATGTACGTCGAGGACTACGCGGCCTTCCCCGCCTTCAACGAGGACCCGACCCTCCGCAACTGGAACCTCTGGTCCTACATCGACGCCCGCGACGGCGCGCTCGCGATCCGCCTCGGCCTCGAACGCGAAGGCACCGGCAGGGAGGTCTTCGTGATCGCCTCCCCTGACACGGTGATGACCACGACGACCCCGGAACTCGTGGCCGCCCACTACCCCGACCTCGAGCTCAAGCGACCCGTCGAGGGTCACGAGACGCTCCTGTCGATCGACAAGGCCCGCAGGCTCCTCGGCTTCGACCCGAAGCACACCTGGCGCGACCACGTCTGAGGCATGGCGGAAGGGCGGAACCGCGGTCCCGCCCTTCCGCTGTCCCGCAAGGGGACTAGCCCGCGATCAGCTCCTGCGCCTGCACGGTGTACTCGCGGATCTGCTCCTGCCGGCCCGGATCGTACACTATAAATCCTATACGATATTGCCGCAACGGGTCAGATCGTATACCATATATCCTATAGGATCTGGCTACTCGAGGCGTTTGCGCCATTCCAGGTCCGTGATCCTGATCCGAGTGCGTTCCGAACCGTCCCAAGCGGTCTGGAGCCCGTGCGCCTGGAGGGTCTTGACGATGTCGTGCCCCACCGCGATGGTCTCCTCGACCAGGTCGGACCGCGACCCGTAGGCGAGGTAGAGGACGCCCTCATGGGCGGACTCGGTGTCCTGCATGTGGAAGAAGACGTACCCGCGGTGCTCGGGACCGGCCTCGTCCCAGATCTCAGTGGTGCCGCAGCGCTGGCAGCAAGCGAAGTGCTCGCGCGCGACGATCCCGCTCCGGTCGAGTTCCGCGAACGCCTCCGTGAGCCGGTCGCAGTCCGTCACGCCCCAGCCCGCCTGCTCGGCGACCTTCTCGCGCCACATCGGGGCGAGGATCTCCCGCGCCTGGGCCCGCGTGATCGGCGGGTCCGATTCGGACATCTCCTCGAGGTCCTGCACCATTCGGTCGAACGACAGGTATCCCATCTGGAGGTACTTGGCGGCCAGGACAGTGGTCTCGGCGGCCGCTTCCGGGGAGGGCGCGGGCACCGGCTCCTCGTCCCACCACTCCGCGAGCTCCCACGGATGCCCGCCGTCCCAACCCGGTTCGTTGCGCGCCCAGGCCACGAACACCGCGGCCGCCGCCGCCACGTCGAGCGAGGTCTCCCTCCACGGCTCGTCGCCGACCCGGAACGACACGTCGACGGACCTCGAACCGGGCTCGCTCGCCGCCTGGATGGTGTCGTGCGGCAGGTCCGGAACCCGCTGCACGACGATCCACTCGAGGGCCCCTTCATCGAGCTGATGCACGCGTTCGCGGAGCGCGTCCGGGGTGAGGTGCGCGAACGTCCGGTTCCGGTCGTCGTAGCCGCGGATCGCCAGCGGCTCGTCAGGGGTCTGGCTCATCCGGCCACCCTACGAGACCGCCTCGAGCGGCCGGACCTCGTACCAGACGCGGGAGCCGTCGTACTCGGACCGGCCTCCGGCGGCGTGTCGCGGTCGAGCGCACTCGCTACAGTGTCGGGACAGTCCCGCACCAGCCTGAACCCTCGGAAGGCGGTCGCCGAGATGCGCCGTGCCGCAAGCACTTTGCTCGCCGGAGCCTTCGCGCTCACCGGATGCTCGGATCCGGAACCCGAGGTCACAGCCGAGGACGTCGCCGCCATCGAGGCCAGCATCGTGAACGGCTCCGCGCTGGCCTGGGAGCTCACCCAGGCCGAGACCCGGGTCGCGAGCATGTGCATGCAGGACGAGGGCTTCACCGTCCACGACACGAACCGCCTCCACGGCAGCATGATCCCGAACCGCTTCGAGGGCTTCAACGCCCCGTACGCGCGCATCCCCACGGTCGAGCAGGCGCAGAAGTTCGGTTTCGGCACCTGGGTCTGGGGCACCGATTCCGAAGAGGCCCTTGCGATGCGCGAGGACCTGGACTTCCTCGCCTTCACCGCTGAGGACCAGGGCTGGATCGATCCCGCCGAGGACGTCGCGTACGCGGAGTGGCAGGCGATGGACGAGGAGTACAAGGAGGCGTGGACCGTGGCGTTCGTCGGCCCGGAACGCGCCGCGTACGACAAGGCCGTGTCAGAGGCCTTCGAGGGGGCGGACTCCCCGGAGGAGGTCGAAGCGGTCGACCTGGAGGCGCTCGGCCAGGAGCCGCCTTTCGGCGGCTGCGAGCTGAAGACCATCGAGATCGTCTACGGCGAACCGTTCCACCAGGAGGTCGACGGTGAGGAGTACTGGAGCCGGCCCGACACGGAGAGCCCGCTCACCTGGATCGGCGACGGCGAGCTGTACGCCGAGCTCGCGAACGAGTACGCCGAGCAGGAGGAGGATTTCCTGCTCTGCGTGGGCGAACGCGGCTACGGCGAATGGGAGTTCGACGACTTCGGTTGGCTGCCGACCGGGACGTACCTCGGGCAGGTCAACGGCGACGACGTCACGTACGAAGGCATGGAGGAGGAGATCCCGCCGCTTCCCGACGACGCCGAGGACGCCGATCCCGTGGCGTTCGAGTTCGCGATGGCCCTCGATTTCGCCGAGTGCGCCGAGAGCAGCGGCCTGCGCGAGGGCTCGGATGAGGCCTGGGCCCGCATGAGTGTCGAGCAGGTCATCGACCGCGAGTCCGAGGTCTACGCCTGGGAGCAGCAGATCCAGGAGTACTTGAACAACGCCCAGGACCACATCGCCGGGAACTAGCCGCGTCTGACGTGACGCTCCCGGCCTGCGCCAAAACGGCTTGGTGCTTTGAGGACGGATCGATACGCTGCGGGCATGGACTGGGTCAAGGACTTCTACGAGGGCAGCGTCCGGTGGTGGGGCGAGGCCGAGTCGGTGATCGGCGACCGCGACCGCCGGCGTGTGGCCCTGTTCCACCGGCTGCTCGGCGACACCCCGAAGACGATCCTGGAACTGGGGTGCGGCTCGGCGACGACGGCCGCCGCGTTCGCGGAGGCCGGACATCGGGTCCTCGGCATCGAACTGGTCGACCGGTCCGACTTCACCGCTCCGCTCGTTGAGCGGTCCGCTCCCGGCTCCCTCAGGGTCCTTCAGGCCGACTTCTACGAGGTCGACCTCGATGAGCGGTTCGATGCGGTGACCTACTGGAACGGTTTCGGCATCGGCGACGACGCCGACCAGCGCCGCCTGCTGCGCCGCGTCGCCACCGAATGGCTGACCGATGGCGGCACCGCGCTGATCGACGTGTTCAACCCGCTGGTGTGGGCGTCATGGCACGGCGATCTCGAGCACCGGCCGGCGCTCCCCGAGGCGGGGTACCACCACGACCTCTTCGAGCGCAACGGGTTCGACCCGGTCGCCAACCGGGCCGAGCTGACGTGGACGGACGCCGCCGACTCCCGGGAGCGGTTCACGCAGCACCTGCGCTGCTACAGCCCGGCCGATCTGCGGCTGCTGCTCGAGCACACCGGTTTGCGCCTCGATCGGATTGTGGCCGGTGAGGAGTCGCTCGACCCGGCAGCCGTCCACACTGGCCATCTGCCATTGCTGAACGAGCACTACGAGTACACGGCGGTGCTCAAGCCGGCGGATCCTCTCGCCGACTGAAGGACGACGCGCTGAGCGGACGCTGCCGACCGAACGGCTCGCGCGGACGATCGCCGAACTGCAAGGTGAAGCAGTTCGGCGATCGTCCGCTCGCTCAGTCCGAGTCAGGCGGTCCTGACCGAGACGCCGAGTGCGTTGGGGAAGTACGCGACCGGCGTGAAGACGCTGTCTCCGGAGCAGCGGCCCACATGGCTTCCGTACGCCCGGTTGCCGTGGGACCAGCCGCCACCGGAGTCGCCGCCGGTGGTGACGTGCTTGTTCATCTGGACCAGGCGGTCGGTGCTGACGCCGTTGATCGTGCAGGTGAGGCTGGGCCGCAACACCAGAGCCGAGCAGTCGCGCTCATTGGTGCTCCGGCCGTAGACGCAGATCGATTCGCCGGTGGTGAGTCCGGCCGCCGGTTCGATGGAGGTCGTGGTGCGACGCGTGTTCGCATTGGCGTAGAACCGGGCAGGAGTGGCATTGCCGGGCACGCTGTGCCATTCGACGTCGCCCCACCGGCCGCGATGCTGCGCCCTGTAGTCCATGTCGTGCCAGCCGGTGCCCTCTTCGCGGATCTGGGTCATGCCGTCGCAGTGGCCGGCGGTGGTCACGCCTTGGGCGCCCCTGGGGGTGATGACGGTCCAACCGCTGGTGCACAACGATCCGCCGCCTCGGACCCTGGCGCCTCCGAAGGCGTATTCGAGCCCGGCTTCCAGTGAGTCGGTGAAGTTCAGTTCGACGCCCTCGTCGAACTCCTCGGACAGGGCGGCTCGAACGGTCGTCCTGCTGGTCGAGAACTCCTTGGTGGTCTCGATGTGGGCTTCGACGGTGCCGCTGGTGATGTCGACGGCCGTCATGAGGGTGTCGTATCCCATGCCGATGAGCTCGGCGTGCAGCTTGTCGTTGCGCTCTTGCAGTTCGACGAACGAATAGGGCTGGTCGTCGGCGATGTCGACGGCGACCTCGGCGGAGGCGGCGAGTGCGTTGATCGCCGGGTCGGCGGTGCCTTTGATGTAGAGCGTGGGGGCGCCGCCGGGCTCTGTGGACAGTGCGGACCCGACGAAGGCGTCAGGGTACGCCTTCGCGACCTGGGTTGCCAGGTCCCCGATCGCTTCGGTCGCCTTGTGCTGGGCGAGCGCCTCGGCGAAGGTCCAGCCTTGGGCCGCGGCGATGAGGGTGAGGTCTTGGGTGAGGGCTTCGTCGGCGGTCTGCAGGTAGGGATCTGCTTCGGGCGCTTCGGCATTCGCGGCTGCTGCGGGTAGGAGCAGGAGTGCGGATGAGGCGAGCGCGAAGAGCGCGCGTGTCTTGATCATGTTCCGTCCAGTCTCTCGGAGGGGAGTCGTCTCGGCGGCGACCTGTCCGATGGACAAAGGCCGGAAGCCGTGACTGGACCGTGGCGGCCGAGTCGGGAACCCGAGCGCGATCAGGTCTTGACGCCATTCTTTCGGTGGAGGGAGGGTAAATCGAGGCGGAATACCGGCGGGTGACCGGCAGCTGTCGGTGGCACCACGGCGGGCCGGGCATCCGCGGTCGATGGAATCAGTACCCGGAAGTGCTCAGTGCGTCTCCGGGAGCTGCGGGAGTTCCGGTGCGCCGCTTATGGGTTCGACGCTGCCGAGGACCTTGATCGCGCCGTCGTCGAGCTGGTCGTCGTCGAGTACGACCTTGCCGTGGCTGCCGTCGGCGGCGACCAGGGTCCAGCGGTAGTCCTCCGCCGTCTCCGGTCCGAAGACCGCCCGGTGCTTGAGCCTCGTGGCGAGCTCGACGGCCACATCGAGGAGTTCGGGGTCGCCCGTGTGGGAGGCGAACGCGTCGAAGCCGACGAACTCCGCATACGCGCCCGGCCCCGAACCGGCGGCGACCTGGGCGATGACCGGCTCGACCACGGGAGCGGCGAAGGTGCGGCCGTCCCACACCTCGATCTGCTCGCGGGGAATCGCGAAGGCGTCGGCGGCTTCGGCTGCAAGGACCCCGAGGTCCACCGGCTCTATGAACACGATCGTGTAGTCACGCATCAGGCCCGCTCCTGTCCCTGATTGAACACGTTTCGCGCAGTTTCCCACGTTTTATCCGTCATGTGGCGACTGAATCGGGCGATTTTCGGATCGCGTTCGGCCGCCGCCCGATCGCCGTTGTAGACCTTCAGGCCCTTGAGCGCGGTGTACTCGAGTTTGTCGAGCTCCACGAATCCCTTGCCGCGCACGGGATAGACGGTCCCCGTGGGCTTGACACCGTAAGTCCGGTCGTTGACCTTGTAAAGGTTGTCATGCAGGTAGGCGGCCCGACCGCTCCAGATCGCCGCAATGTCTGCATCGGTATCGACGCCGTGTAGCACGACCGTGTTCCGCTTTTTCGCCTCGCTCTTCATCTGGAGCTTCCCGAGGAAGTGCCGCTTGCTGATCCCCCTAGGCGAGACCGAAGCGGCCGGACCTTTGAGCGGCAGCGGCTCTTGCCCGGCGGCGCTTCCCGCCGCTGAAGCGGAACGCGATGCGCGGCCCCGAATCGAATTCCCGGCGCCGCTTCTGATGGCGCTTGCGAGTAAACCCTTGAGCGCATCGACTTGCTGCCGAAGGGAATCGAGGGCATCGGCCAAGGCATTGGCATGGCCCGCGAGTTCTTCGGCCCGGTCGCCTGCGACCTGCGTTTGTCTCGCCGTGGTCTCCACGCCGATGGCATCGAGTCGCGCCGCCAATGAATCCAGCAGGTCCTTCGAGGACGTGATGCTTCCGGCGAGTTCGCGCGCGCTCTCGGCATTCGTGGCGACTGACCCTGAAGCTTCTTCGATACTCGACACCGGAGCTCCTTCCGGGAGGGGGGTTTCATCAGTATGAATGCGCGACGGTGTGATCACAACCATGTGTGTCGTTGCGGCATGCCAACTTTCGGAAATGGGGCCGGCCGACCCCCACCAGGTCGACCGGCCCCCGCCGGGAGAGTTGAGTCTCTAAAATGCTCGCCGCTCGCATGCGCGGTTACTGCGCTCACCCATCGCAGTACCGGCTGTCCCACGGGCGCGTGGTGACCCTGTAGAAGACCTTGAACGCCGTGTCCTCCAGCCAGACCTTCCACTCGGGGGAGTAGGCGCGCCAGACTTCTCCCCAGGTCGCGTGCAGGTACCCGGAGTTGATCCCGGAGACGATCATGACGATGTCCGCCCGTTCGCCGGGTACATAGACCTGGAACGAGTCGGGCGCGTCGACGCTTGAGGCGCGGACGCAGAACTCATTGCGGCCATCGGTGAATCGCCCGCGCAGCAGCGGATCGGAAGGTTCAGCGGTCTTCATTGCACTCACTCCACTTCGGATGTTGTCGGATATCCGACAGTTCACAGGCTTACTGCCGAGCCGGGATGCCTTCAACCTACGAAGCGAGCGAGCCGCTGAACAGGAGGTTCCGATCGTGAGTCGGGAGGGCGTTGCTTTGGACCCCTAGTAATTAGGGCCTGTTTTGTAGGGATGAATTTGTATGGCGTGCTTTTGAAGTGCCGGCTGTGACAGGTGTCCACCTTGTCGCCACGCAATGTCATCATTGGAGGCCAGCATGAATTCCGCTGAGGCAGGAGGCAACCCACCGTGCCGTCATCGAAGCTCGCAAAGTGGCTCCCGGGCAGGGAAATCCGAATCCGCCGACTCGAAAGGAAACTCAGTCAGTCAGCCGTCGGAAGGTTCGTCAAGCGAAGCGACCAGACCGTCTCCAAGTGGGAGCACGGCGAGAAGTGCCCCGATGTCGGCCAGATGTGGCCACTCGCGGAATACCTCGGCATGGACGATGAGCTGCGCGCGTACATGATCCAGATCGCCCGGAACGAGCACGAGCAGAACTTCCAGGCCGATCGCAGGTTCAACGCCCTATGTCTCAGCATGGCTGAGCGATCGAACGGCCTCATTCTGAAGTGGGAGACCTATTTCATCCCGGGCATCGCCCAAACCCGCGCCTACCACTTCGATTTCGTGAAGGTCGGCTCCAACGGCACGGATGAGCAGGCCAACCGAGGTTGGGCCTTTAAGAAGGAGCGGCAGAAGGCGCTCTTGGAGCGCACCGACAACCCGCAGGTCAAACTGCTCATCTCCGTGACCGCGATCGAAAGCTTGCGGCACATCAGCGAAGAGGCCCGTCAAGAGCAGATCGACAGGCTGTCGGAGCTCGACGCGCTCCGGAACTGGGAGATCCGCATCCTCGACACCATGTACCCGGAGGGTGCGCACGCCTTTTCGGTTTACAAGCCGGAGGGAGCCGAGTTCGGGAGCCCGCCCTTCGTCTACGCAGAGGTGTGGGATGCCAGTTGGTGCATCGAGGAGAGGGACAGGATCGCGCGTTACGATGAACTCTGGCAGCTTCTGTGGGGCAAATCGATACCGTTGAGGGAGTTCCTGAATGAATGACGTGACCGCCTGGCGCAAGAGCAGCCGAAGCGGGCCGGGCAACGACTCGAACTGCGTGGAACTTCGGCGAACCTGGCGCAAGAGCACTCGCAGTGGCGTTGACAACAACTCTGATTGCGTTGAGTTGGCCGCCTGCCCTGAGGGCGACGGCTTCCACGTCCGTGACTCCAAGCTTGGCGACGCCTCCCCGGTCTTCGACCTCACTCCCGCAGACCTGACGAGCCTCCTGGGCCACACCCGCTAATACGGCGGCGGGAATTCGAGATCCCATCACCGTTGGTGGCCACCGCGTCTCTGGTAGCGGGTGCGGCGTGCGGCGCAGCCGTCCTCAAGCTCGCGGCTGCGTTCTCAGGTCCGCGGCGGCTCGCGGCACCGCCTGGATCCTTGACCTACTGGGCGAAGTGCGTCCGCAGTCGATCGGCATAGATTTGGCGCTCTGCGGACGTGGCCCACCCGGGCCGGGGTTGCGACCGGTAGAGGTCGTCGCCCTCGTAGCGGGGGAACACGTGGATGTGCAGGTGCCAGACATCCTGGTTGCCAGCTGGCTCATTGTGTTGGCGGGTGGAGACGCCGTCGCATCCGTAGGTCTCGCGGATCGCGATGGCGACCTCGCGTACCAGGTCTCCCACCGCTCGATACGCCTCAGGGGGTATGGAGTACAGGTTCTCGTGATGTGCGGTCGGGACGACGAGTACATGTCCGAGGTTGTTCGGCCACCACCGCGGCGAGATGAAGGCCGCCGCGTCTTCGGTGCGTCGAACGATGTCCTCTGGACCGGAGACCTCGTCTGCCTTGCCTGCCAGGCGTTCGCAGAACGGGCACCGGTAGCCGGCCGGCTCGTGGGCGATTCCCATGGGGGTGACGATAGCTGAACGACACTGCGGCAGGATGCTGGTCCGACCCCTGGTTGGGACGGCCGGGCTCAGTTGTCAGAACCCGTAGTTCGGGGTGCAGTGCCCGGGTGCCGTCTCAGGCGGCCAGGAGGTCGCCGCAGAACGAAGCGATGGCGCGGTTGACGATTTGGGGCCGTTCCCAGGGCATGAAGTGCCCGGCGCCCTTGACCCAGAATGGCCCGACCGCGTCGGGGAAGGCGATGGCGCACTTCTCCTCGATATGGTCGCCGAGGGTCACCTGGTCGGTGCCGACGAGGACCAGGGTGCGTTGCGGGACAGGGCGGTCGGTCATCTCCGGAGCGGAGAGCTTCCTGGTGCCCATGACGACCTCGTAGTCGGCGAAGGAGGCGCGCAGCCGGGCGGCGTCCCCATAGGACTCGGTCAGGAAGGCCAGGTCGTCTTCGCCGAATGCGTCGGGCGGGCACCACATCCGGTGGCCGAAGAACTCGCCGATGTACCGGCGGCGCCGCTCGGGCGTGTCCAGTTCGGCGACCAGTTCCTCGGCGTGGAGTCCTTGGCGGCGTTGGTAGTCGTACACGGCGGGCTTGGGGCGTCCGGCGGGGATGCCGGCGGCGGTGAACGCGTCGTCGAGTTCGGGCATGGAGTCGTCGAGGATGACCAGGCGTTCGACCCGGTCGGGGTGGCGGGTCGCCATGTCGATGGCGACCATAGCGCCGAGGTCGTGCCCGGCCACGACGACCTTGTCCCACCCGAGGGCGTCGAACAGGCCGGTCAGGTCGGTGTTGAACGCGTTGAAGTCGTAGAACCCGTCGGGCGCGAAATCGGAGTCGCCGTAGCCGCGCAGGTCCGCTGCGACCACGTCGAATCCCACTTCCGCCAAGGGAATGATGTTGTGCGACCAGATCCGGCTGGTGCACGGGAACCCGTGGACGAGCAGTAGCGGCACCCCGCCGTGTCCGCGGCGGCGCACCGCCAGACGATGCCCCGGGCCGACTTCGACCACCTCGGGCGCGACCACTTCAGCAGGAAGAACCATGCCCCATGGTTACACCACACCAGCACCAGGCGACACCACCGCCCCGAAACCTGCGATGATCGCCGGAGGATTCGAGGGGGGCGGTGACCGTGAGCGACGGACGGCCGATCCTGGTGCTCATGTGCGGCCTGCCCGGGGCCGGGAAGACCACGTTGGCCAGGCGTTTGGAACGCGAGCTCCCCGCCGTGCGCCTGTGTCCCGATGAGCAGCTGGCGGCGGAGGGCGCCGACCTCTTCGACGAGGAGGCGCGGGCGGATGTCGAAGGGCGCCAATGGGACCGGGCCCAGGAACTGCTCGCCGCCGGGACCGGCGTGATCCTGGAGAACGGCTTCTGGGGGCGTTCGGAGCGGGACGAGAAGCGGCTCCGGGCGCGTGAGCTCGGCGCGCGGGTCGAGTTGCGTTACCTGGCGGTGCCGCTGGCCGAACTGGAGCGGCGCATCGCCGCCCGGAACCGTGAACCGGGTGCGCCGGTGCTGACCACCGCGATGCTCGGCGAGTGGCAGCGCCTGTTCGAGGCCCCGACACGGGCCGAGCTCGACCTGTACGACGAGCCGACACCGTAGTCCGGGCTCCGGCGCGTCAGGACGTGAGTCGCCCCAGTTCCTCGCTGATCGCCGCGCGCAGTTCACTGTGCTGCGGGCCGAGCGCGTACCGCTCGTCGCCCCAGCGCTCCTTCGGGTACAGCCACACCGGCCTGCCCACGATTTCGGCCGGCTCCCAGTCGTACCGGGGCCACACGTGCGCGTGGAGATAGGGATCGGTGTTCCCCAGGATCTCCAGGTTGACCCGGCGGAAGGCCGGATCGAGCCGCTTGCAGGCGCGCTCGACCGCCTCACCCAGTTTGTCCATACCGGACAGAAACGCCATGCGCCTTGCTGCGGAGAGATCCGAAAGCCGTTGCACCGCAGGATCATCAACGAGCAGCACCGAGTATCCCGGCAGGAACTGGACGTCCCCGATCACCGCGATCCCCGCTTCGAGTCTCCGGAGCGTCATTGGGTTTTCGCCGCGCAATGCGCTGCCGATCCGGTCCTGCTTCCAGTCGTCGCTCATATCGGCGATTCTAGGCAGCGGTGCTCGGCCGTGCCCAGTCGCGCGAACCCCGAAGGGCGGGCCGCGATCGCGGCCCGCCCTTCAGGGTGTTTCCAGTGGTGTCTCGATGCGCTTAGCGCTTGTTGAACTTCTTCTTCGCGACCACGTAACCCAGCAGGGCGAAGGCCAGCGACCAGGCGATGGTCAGGATCAGGTCCGTGCCGTCCACCGGGTTGGCGAACAGGAGACTGCGGACGACCTCGATGAACGGGGTGAAGGGCTGGTACTCGGCGAAGTACTGGACCACCTGGGGCATCGAGTCGGTGGGGACGAAGGCCGAACCGAGGAAGGGCAGGAGCATCAGCGGCATCGGCGAGTTGGAGGCTTCCTCGACGGTCTTGGCGGCCATGCCCAGGCCCACGGTGAGCCAGATGAGGCCGAAGGAGATCAGGGCGAGGACCCCGACGAGGCCGAGGTAGCCGAGCGGGCCCGCCTCGGGGCGGAAGCCGATCGCGACGGCGACGCCGAACGTGACGGCCATGCTCAGGAAGGCCTGGATCATCGAGCCGATCACGTGTCCGGTGAGGACGGAGACCCGGGCGATCGACATGGTGCGGAAGCGGTCGATGATGCCTTCGGTCATGTCCATCGCGACGCTGATCGCGGTGCCCTGCACGGCGGCGACGATCGCCATGAGCAGCATGCCCGGCGTCAGGTAGGTCAGGTAGGCCTCGCGTCCGCCGGTCGGGCCGCCGAGGCCGTCGCCGATCGTCCCGCCGAAGACGAAGACGAACAGGAGCAGGAAGACCACCGGCATGCCGACGAGCATGGCCGTGAGGGACGGGTAGCGGAGCATGTGCTTGAGCTGGCGGCGCAGCATCGTGGAAGTGTCGGAAACGGTGTAGGCGAGGGTGCTCATCGGAGTTCTCCTTGTGGGCGTTGCGAAAAGGTTCAGGGGGGGCGGGTTACGCGGAGGCCGCGGCTTCGATGTTCGTGGTGTGGCCGGTGAGGGTCAGGAAGACGTCGTCGAGGTCCGGCGTGTGGACGGTGAGCTCGTCGACCTCGATGCCCTCGCGGTCGATGGTGTCGAGGATCTTGCGCAGCGAGTCGACCGAGCCGTCCGAGGCGACCTGGACGCCGAGCGCGTCGGTGTCGGAGACCGTGGCGGCGAGGACCTGCACGGCCTTCGCGACCTGGTCGCCGCGGTGGAGGCGGAGCTTGACGTGGCCGCCGGGGACGAGCCGCTTGAGCTCTTCCGGCGTGCCCTCGGCGACGAGCTTCCCGCCGTCGAGGACCGCGATCCTGTCGGCCAGCTCGTCGGCCTCCTCGAGGTACTGCGTGGTCAGGAAGATCGTGGTGCCGCCCTTGACGAGTTCGCGGATGATCGACCAGACGACGCGCCGCCCGGCCGGGTCGAGGCCGGTGGTCGGCTCGTCCAGGAAGATCACCTTCGGGTCGCCCATGAGGCACATCGCGATGTCGAGGCGGCGCTTCATGCCGCCGGAGTAGGTGGCCGGGGCGCGCTTCGCGGCTTCGAGGAGGTCGAACCGTTCCAGCAGGTCCTCGGTGCGGCGCTTGGTCTCCGCCTTGCCCAGGTGGTGCAGGCGTCCCATGAGGTGCAGGTTCTCGCGGCCGGTGAGCAGGCTGTCGACGGCCGCGAACTGGCCGGTGACGCCGATGGTCCGGCGCACCGCGTCGGCGTCGCCCACGACGTGGTTGCCGTGGATGAACGCGTCGCCGCCGCTGGCGGGGATCAAGGTGGTGAGGATGTTGACCGTGGTGGTCTTGCCGGCGCCGTTGGGGCCGAGCAGGGAGAAGATGGTGCCTTCGGGGACGGAGATGTCGATGCCGCCGAGGACGGACTTCTCGCCGTAGGACTTGGTGAGGTTGCGGGCTTCGATGGCGATCGGCTTGGTGGTCATGATTCCTGCTTTCGGGGGTCTTCGTGGTCTGGTTCTGCGTCGTTGAGAGGATCGGCCGGTTCGGTTTCCCTCGCCGGGCATGTGAGTACTTTGGCCGGGGCCGCTGACACCGCGCTGACATCGACCTGACACGGCGTCAGGTCCGGTGACAGCCGGCGCGGCGGCGGATAGAGCGTGAGCACCATTCCAAGGTCGAACACGGTTTCACCTCGATGTTCAGGCACGATGACAGTGCAATGTGGACTGTCAATGGGCAGGGCTCCGCCTCGGGTCGGTCACAGGTCTGCGGGTGCGATCGTCCACCGGGACGTGCCCGGGACCGCGGATGTCAGTGCGCCGACTCAGTGCGCCGGGCGCGTTCGGCCGCCTCCTAGTGGTTGCGGCTCAGGTGTTGCGGCGGTTCAGATGTCGAGGTCCTGCACCGGCGGCGCCTCCGCCGTCGCGGCGACCATCTGGTACAGCTCGGCCGGGATCTTCGCCTTGAGCTCATCGAGGGTCTCGACCACTTCGAGGGCGGCGTCCCCGTAGTTCATGGCGTAGCTCTGCTCGCCGAAGCCGAGGAGCTTGCGCCAGCCCGTCTCATTCGTTTCGTGCACGAAGTCGGGCGTCTTCTCGGTGTGGATCACGAACTTGCCCGAGCGCGACCGGTAGACCCGGTAGATCTCGGCCTTGTTGTTGTCCGAGCGGACCCATTCGCCGAGCTTGACGCCGGTGAACCGCTGGCGCTGGCGCTTGCGGCCGGAGCCCGGGCCGACGGGGACCGTGATCTCCTCGTAGCCCTCGAGACGGCCCTCTTCGGCGTCGACGTAGCGCTTGAGCGCCGTCGAGATGGCCTTGGAGAGGTTGCCTCCCGCGAGTTCCTGCGCTCGGGTGTAGAGCGGCAGGTCCTTGTCGGCGACGTAGATCGTCTTGTTGGGCATGACGGCATCTTAACCTCCTTCCAGGGGCTGTCCTTCGTATACGTAGAGACTATACGTATACGTAGAACATACGCAAGCCCGGTCCCGGGTTTTTTCCGGCGGGCACGCGAAAGGGCGGCCCCGCGATCGCTCGCGGGGCCGCCCTCAGGCTCGTCTAGCTGGGCTTATGCGCCCTTCTGGGCCAGCAGCTGCGTCAGCTGCGCCTTCACGGTCTCCGTCACATCGCCCGGCTCGGCCGTCGGCAGCGAGAACCGGATCGTCGAGTTCAGGTCCGGAGCCAGCAGCTCCGCCGAGTTGTCCGCAGCGAACACCACATCCGTGCTCGCCTCACCGGACACGAACACGACCTCCAGCTCGCGCACCCGGCCGTGGAACTCGCCCTCGGTCGCCCAGAACTCGACCTCCTGGTAGAACGGCACCGTCGAACCCTGGATCGTGCCCAGCTCCAAGTCGGTCTCCTGGAACGCGAAGCCCAAGGCCTCCAGCGCCTCCCAGACCGCCCGGTGCACCGGCAGCGCCTCCACCGTCAGCCAGTCCAGGTCGCCCTTGTCCAGGGCCTGGTCCAGCGACAGGTGCGTCGAGACGCCCAGCTTCATGCCGCCCACGAGCGGGCGCTCCGCGACATTGTTGAACGGCGTCTCCCAAGGCACCTGCACCTCGAACGCGATCGGGTGGGCAGTGCCCTTCGCGAGGTCGAACTTGCCCGAGATCTCGGCCCGGAAGTAGTCGTGCACGACGCCGGCCGCGTCCTCGCCCTTGCTGTCGTCCTCGACCAGAGCGGTGAACTCGATCTCGACGCTCTCCACCGCGGCGTCCACCTCGGCACCGGAGATCCGCACTTCGCCCTTGAGGACACCGCCGGGGACGACGTGCTTCTCGTGCAGGAGCGTGTCGACTTGGATGCCACTACCGAGAATGGCCTTGAGCTTGCTGAACACCATTGGGGCGGTTCCTTTCGGGGAGGATCGCAGGTACTACGAAGGCACGGGGGGTGGGAACGCGGACAGGGGCCCCCGCATCGTATCCCGAAAGCGCCGCCGCTATTCGCCCCCGTGCAGCTGGACCACCGGAATCGCCGGATCGCCCGGGGAGAGTTTCAGCCCCTCCCAAGGGATCGAGATGAGCCGCTGGCGAAGCAGTTCACGCGACTCCTCAAGCGACGGCTGCCGCACGAGCTCGCCGCGGCGGAACAGCGGCGTCTGCAGCAGCTTGTCGCCCGGCATCGCCTCCGGCACGCCCTGGGAGACGATCACTTCCTCCGTCGCCGTGCCCGTCGGCTTGTGGCGGCGCACCGCCACCTTGCGACCCCCGTTGGTGCCCTTGTGCTCCGAGCGCTTCGCGACCGGCCGACCCTCCACTTCGACCAGTTTGTAGACCAGCTGCGCCGTGGGCGCGCCCGAGCCGACCACGACCGCGGTCCCCGCCCCGTAGATGTCCACAGGGGCTGCCGCCAGCGCCGCGATCGAGAACTCGTCCAGGTCACCGGAGACGACGATCTTCGTGTCGTGCGCGCCCAGCTCGTCGAGCAGCTCCCTGGCGCCGGTGGCCATCACATCGAGATCGCCCGAGTCGATGCGGATCGCGCGCAGGCGCGGCCCGGCCACCTCGATCGCGTTCCGGATGCCCTGCGTGATGTCGTACGTGTCCACCAGCAGCGTCGTGTCGGTGCCGAACGCGTCGATCTGCGCCTGGAACGCCTCGACCTCGGACTTGTGGAGCAGCGTGAACGCGTGCGCGCTCGTGCCCGAGGTCGGCACGTTGTACCGCCGCCCCGCCTCCAGGTTCGACGTCGCGACGAACCCGGCCAGGTACGCCGCCCGCGAAGCCGCGATCGCCGCGGCCTCATGCGTGCGGCGCGAACCCATCTCCAGGATCGGCCGGCCGCGGGCGGCCGTCACCATGCGGGCCGCGGCGCTGGCGATCGCGCTGTCGTGGTTGAGGATCGAGAGGGTGAGGGTCTCCAGGAGCACGCATTCGGCGAACGTCCCGGTGAGCGTGACGATGGGGGAGCCGGGGAAGTACAGCTCGCCCTCGGCGTAGATGTCGATGTCGCCCTTGAAGCGGTAGTCGGCGAGCCATTCGGCCGTCGACTGCTTGACGACCCCGCGGGAGGTGAGGTCCTCGAGGTCGCTGTCCTCGAAGCGGAATCGCGCGATGGCCTCGGAGAGGCGGCCGATGCCGGCGACCACGCCGTAGCGGCGGCCGGTGGGCAGGCGGCGGCCGAAGACCTCGAAGACGCACGGCGTCTCCGCGGTCCCGTCGCGGAGGGCCGCTTCGAGCATCGTGTACTCGTAGTGGTCGGTGTACAGGGGCGTGCGCGGCAGCGTGACGGACATAGTGGTGAGCGTAATGCACCTGCGGAAGACCGGGGCCCCGTGAGCGAGCGGTGTTCACACGCGTCCGTTTATTCCCTCCCCTCGCAGGTGGAGGGCCTTGTCTCACGCTCTGAGCGAGGGCTTCTGGCCCCGTCGCGCCGCGTGTACGCTTGCTTGCGTGTTGCGGATCGCGCATGAACTGGTCGAGGCGATGGTCGCGCACGCCCGGGCTGACCACCCCGACGAGGCGTGCGGCCTCATCGCGGGCCCCGAGGGCACGGGAGAGCCGAAGAGGCACATCCCGATGATCAACGCTGCCCGCTCCACCACCTTCTACGAGTTCGACTCGGAGGAGTGGAAGCAGGTCTACGACCAGATGTGGGACAACGACGAGGAAGTCGTCGTGGCCTACCACTCGCACACCCACACCGAGGCCTACCCTTCGCGCTCCGACGCGGGGATCGCCTCGCAGCTGGGGCTGCCGGGCGCGCACTACGTGCTGGTGACGACGAAGGACCCCGACATCGCGGAGGTCCGGTCGTTCCGCATCGCCGACGAGGTGATCACCGAGGAGCCCATCGAGGTCACCGGTGCACCGGAGGCGGTGCAGAGCTACAAGTTCGCGCACACCCCCGACTCGACGGTCTACGACTGTTCCTGAGTTCACGCCGGGTTCGCCCCCGGCGTTCGTCATGCAGTACCCGCTGCGCGTCAGACACATCAGACGGCCCCTGCCGGGCTGTTCCGAGAATCGAAGGAAATCCATCATGTCCGTAGAAGTCCGCGTCCCCACCATCCTCCGCACCCACACCGGCGGCCAGAAGCTCGTCTCCGGCGAGGGCGACACCCTGGCGAAGCTCTTCGACAGCCTCGACGCCCAGCACGCCGGCCTCAAGGGCCGCATCGTGACCGACGAGGGCACCCTGCACCGCTTCGTGAACGTCTACATCAACGACGAGGACGTGCGGTTCATCGGCGGCCTCGACGCGGCGCTCGCCGACGGCGACCAGGTCACCATCCTCCCCGCCGTCGCGGGCGGCATGTAGTTCGGAGAAGGGACTGGCCGTGGCACGCTTCACGGACATCACCGCGACGCTCGGCGACACGCCGCTCGTCGGACTCCCGCGGCTCTCGCCCTCGCCGGACATCCGGCTGTGGGTGAAGCTCGAGGGCGCCAACCCGACCGGCTCGGTCAAGGACCGGGTGGCCGCCAAGATGATCGAGGCCGCCGAAGACGACGGCCTGCTCAAGCCGGGCGCGACGATCCTCGAACCGACCTCGGGCAACACCGGCATCGCCGTGGCGATGCTGGCGCGGCGCAAGGGCTACAAGCTCATCGCCGTCATGCCCGAGAACACCTCGCTGGAGCGGCGGCAGCTGCTGACCGCGTTCGGCGCGGAGATCGTGTTCTCGCCGGCCGCGGGCGGCTCGAACGCGGCCGTCGCGAAAGCCCGGCTCATGGCGGCCGAGCGTCCTGACCTGGTGATGCTCAACCAGTACGCGAACCCGGCGAACGCCGCCGCGCACTACGAGGGCACCGGGCCCGAGCTGCTGCGCGACCTGCCCGAGATCACGCACTTCGTGGCCGGGCTCGGCACGACCGCGACGCTCATGGGCGTCGGCCGGTACCTGCGCGAGCGGGCGCCGGGTGTGCAGGTCGTCGCGGCCGAGCCGCGGTACGGCGAGCTCGTGTACGGGCTGCGCAACCTCGACGAGGGGTTCGTGCCGGAGCTGTACGACGAGAAGGTGCTCGACCGGCGGCTGTCGGTGGGCACCGAGGACGCGCTGCGCCGGACTCGCGAGATCCTGAGTGAGGAAGGCCTGTTCGTCGGCCTCTCGACTGGCGCGGTCCTGCACGCGGGGCTCGCGCTGGCACGCGAGGCCGCGAAGGCGGGGAGTACCGCGGACATCGCGATGCTCGTCGCCGACGGCGGCTGGAAGTACCTGTCGACGGGCGCGTACTCGGACGGACTGGACGACGCCGCGAACGCCCTCGACGGCCAGGTCTGGGCCTAGGGGCTGTCCCAGGGTTGTTCCAGCGAGACGGAGCAGCAACAAAGTGAACGAGGGCCGGACTCGCGCGAGAGCGCGGGTCCGGCCCTTCCGTTTGCGCTGGTCCGGTGGGACGGTCCGGCCCCCGGGGTCGGGTGTGTCGGACGCGAACGCCCCCAATGACAAGGGTCGCGCGCGGGTACGACATGACGCTCGGATGCTTCCCGGATCTGAGCTCGAGGCCACCGAAGGCGAGGGCGCTCGCGCTGATCCCGCTCCCGAGGTCGGGTGTTTCGGTCGTGAACGCCCCGATCACAGCGCGCGGGTACGACACTGCTCTCGGGCCGGCCTCGTGGCCCTGTTTCCGTTTTGCGAGGTCTGCGCCGCACCGCCGCGGTGCGATCCTGAGGCGTCCTCAGTGGCTTGCTAGCCTGGCCGCATGAGTCCCGCCGGCAAACTCAAGCTGCCTTCCGTCTCGATCCGCAAGCCGAGCGGCCCGCCACGGCAGGGCAAAGCTCCGGAAGGCGCGGCCTCGGACAACGCTTGGGGGAGCACCCCGGTGCCGCGCGTGCAGGCGTCCGCACTCGGCAGCATCCAAAGCGGCATCACAGCCGCGAAGGACCCCACGCCGCTGCGCCCCGAGAAGCCCGCAGTGCGCCTGCGCCGCCTCGCCGGCGTCGCCTCGTGGGCGCTCGTGCTGGTCCTCGCGGGGGTCGCGACCGCGGTCGTGGGCCTCTTCCGCATCTTCGGCGAGAGCCCCGCCTGGTTCACGCCCGCGTTCATCACCTGCGGCGTGATCGGCATGCTCCTGGCGATGATGGCCTTCGCGACGCTGCGCTTCAAGGGCGTGCCCTGGATGTTCATGGCCGCCTCCACGATCACCCTCTTCGCCGCGTTCGTGATGCTGCGCGCCTAGGACAGGCCTTAGCACTCCGGTTCTCGACACACGAGCGAACACCGTTCTTGTGGCGATCGCCACCCTGTCATTTTGGCGACATTCCCGTGACGAGCAGGGGCGTTCCAGGCCCGTTTGGACGTACGCTCGGAGCCCATGAACGACGCGCCCATCGGGATCTTCGACTCCGGTGTCGGAGGCCTGACCGTCGCCCGATCGATCAGCGAACTGCTGCCCGCCGAGCAACTGGTCTACGTCGGCGACACCGCCCACGTCCCGTACGGTCCCAGGCCCATCGCCGAGGTCCGCAAGCTGTCACTCGACGTCTGCGACCACCTGGTCGAACAGGAGGTCAAGGCGCTCGTGATCGCCTGCAACTCCGCATCGGCGGCGAGCCTGGCCGACATCCGCGACCGCTACGACATCCCTGTCGTCGAGGTCATCCGGCCCGCCGTCCGCCGCGCCGTCGCCACGACGCGCACCGGCCGGGTCGGGGTCATCGGGACGGTTTCGACGATCTCCTCGGGTGCGTACCTGGACGCGTTCAACGCCGTCCCGGACGTCAAGGCGACCGCGGTCGCCTGCCCGGCGTTCGTCGATTTCGTGGAACGCGGTGTGACAACCGGCCGACAGCTCCTGGGCCTCGCCCAGGGGTACCTTGAGCCGCTACAGCAGTCGGACGTCGACACGGTCGTGTTGGGCTGCACCCACTATCCGCTGCTGTCGGGACTCATAGGACTGGTGATGGGAGAGGACGTGACACTGGTGAACTCCGCGAGCGAGAGCGCGCGCGAACTCTACCGCGTGCTCACCGACCACGACCTCCTGGCCGCCCGCACCGACACCCCCGAGCACCGGTTCCTCGCGACCGGCGACCCGGAGGCCTTCACCAGGACCGCGCGGCGGTTCCTGGGGAACCTGTTCCCGAACGCGGCGGCGGCCGTACTGGACAAGGTGTGATCTGCCATGAAACTGACGGTTATCGGCTGCGCCGGCTCGTTCCCGGCACCCGACACCCCCTGCTCGGCCTACCTGGTCGAAGCGGGCGGCTACCGGCTGCTCATCGACTTCGGCACCGGTTCCCTAGGTGAGCTGCAGAAACACCTCGACCCGCACCTGATCGACGCGGTCATCGTCACCCACCTGCACGCCGACCACTTCTTCGACGCCTGCGCGTACGCCGTGATGCGCCGCTACGCCGCGAACGCGCCGAAGCACCCGCTGCCGCTCTACGGTCCCACCGGCGTCGCCGACCGCATCGTCGCCGCGTACGGCGGCCAGGGCGAGCTGTGCAGCCCGAACATGCGCGACGTCTACGACTTCCGCGAGCTCCAGTCCGGCACGTTCGACCTGGGCCCGCTCACCGTCACCGTCGACCGCGTCGCCCACCCCGTGGAGACCTACGGCCTCCGCGTGGAGCACGCCGGGTCCTCCCTCGCGTACACCTCCGACTCCGGCCCGTGCCAGGCGCTCGAGGCGCTCGCCACGCATTGCGACGTGCTCCTCGCCGAAGCCTCCTACCTGGAGGGCCGCGAGAACCCGAAGGACGTGCACCTCACTGGCAAGGAAGCGGGGGAGTACGCCACGAAGTCCGGGGCCGCCCGCCTGCTCCTCACCCACCTGGTCGAGCCCTGGAACTCCAAGGAGCAGACCCTCACCGAGGCCCGCGCCGCCTACACCGGACCCGTCGAGGTCGTCCGCCCCGGCCAGGTCTACGAGTTCTGACCGGCCACCGCATCGCATTTGGCACGTTCCCGGGATTCGGTTGTTGCACAGGGGCCGTAGCGTCGAAGGATGTCGAGCGATGCCAGCCCCCAGCCGTACCCCGGCGACCCCAACCAGCCGCCTCCGGGCAGCCCGTACGGCGCTGCCGGGCCGCCGCCGGGCGCGTACCAGCCCCCGCAGGGCGCCTACCCGCAGCAGCCTCAGCCCTATGTGGAGCAAGGCGTTCCGCAGCAGCAGCCCGGGGCGTACGTCCCGCCCGGCGCGTACACGCCGGTCCCCGTGCAGGGCGTCCGGAGCCCGCGCGGGCGCGGCCCCAAGGTCGCCGTCGCCGCGATCCTCTCCGTCGTGCTCCTCGCCGCCGTCGGCGCGGTCGTCCTCTTCAAGTTCGTCCTGAACCAGGGCCCCGACCCCGCCGAGAGCTTCCCCGCGACCGCGACCATGTACGTCGAGCTCAACCTCGACCCCTCCTTCGACCAGACCCCGAAGCTCCTCGAGCACCTCCAGAAGTTCGAGGACCTCGAGGACTACGACGACACGAACGAGCTCATCGACGGCTTCGTCGAGGAGTCCGGCATCGAAGGCGTCGACGCCGACGAGGACATCAACTCCTGGCTCGGGCGCCGCCACGGTCTCGCCACCTGGGAGCACGACGGCCAGACCTACGCCGTCCTGAGCCTCGCCAGCACCGACGCGGGCGCCGCCGAAGACGGCATGGCCCAGATCCGCGGCGCCGCGGGCGCCGAAGACGAGACGTTCGCCTACAGCGTCGAGGACGACCACGTCCTCGTCGTCATCGGCGAGACCGGCGCGGCCGACGCCCTCGCCGCCGCCGAGACCGAGGCCTCCGACCAGCCCCTCGCCGAATCCGACCAGTACAGCGAGGCCCGCAGCTGGCTCGACGAGGACCAGCTCCTCGTCCACTGGGTCGACATGGAAGCCGTCGGCGACCTCGCCGAGATGACCTACGGCACCGAGAGCGACGCCGTCAAGGACCTCTACTCCGGCCACGTCATCTACGGCTTCTCCGCCTTCGACCAGGGATTCCAGGTCACCTACCGGATGTTCGGCGACGCCGACCACCTCTGGTCCGGCACTGACGGACTCGTGGAGACCGCAGGCGACCTGCCCGCCTCCGACGTCGCCGTCACCGCCTACGTCCCCGAGAACATCGACGAGATCACCCAGGGCTGGCTCGGCTTCTTCGAGGAGTTCTACGGCGTCGACACCGCCGAGTCGGGACCGGTCGAAGCCCCGCTCACCGACGCCGAGTACACCGAGTACATGGAGCTCGACGCCCAGTACTGGGCCGACACCCTCGCCCCCGAGGACGAGGACCGCTACTACGAGCTCGACGCCCGCTACTGGGCCGCCGGCACCGAGGACGAACCGCACGCCGAGGAGACCTACGGCCCCGACTTCGGTGAGATGGAGACCGCCGTCGGCGACTTCGCCGGCCTCCTCGCCGGCGCCACCCTCAGCGGCGGCGGCAACTTCGGCGACGACGAGTTCGACGTCGAATCGCTCCACTTCGCCGCCCACCTCGCCGACGAGCGCGCCCAGGAACTCCAGGACCTCATCACGACCTGGAGCGAAGGCGAGCCCCTCCCCGACGGCGTCGAAGTGGACGGTTCCGAACTCAGCTACGCCGGCCCCGCCACCGCCGACGGCACCCTCGGCGAAGACGACCGCTTCAGCGACTTCGCCGCCAACACGCCCGCCAAGTGCTCCGTCGTCGCCTGGGTCGACCTGGCCCGCGCCGGCGAGGAGTACCCGAGCGACTTCGAAGGCCTCGAACCGCTCTCGGCCTTCGCCTGGGCCCACGGCGCCGAAGACGGCGACGGCACCGGCGTCATGCGCCTCTACCTGAAGGATTAACGCCCGTTGAACGGGATCGGCCGCGCTACGCTCGATGGCGTGACCGATCCCGTTCTCCGTACCCTCCAGGCGGGCTGGCCCGCCGAGGAGCGGCTGGTCGCGGAGCCGGACTCGTTCCGCACCCCGTTCCAGCGGGACCGCGCCCGCATCCTCCACTCGGCCGGGTTCCGCCGCCTCGCTGACAAGACCCAGGTCCACACGGCCGGCACCGACGACTTCCTGCGCACCCGCCTCACCCACTCCCTCGAGGTCGCCCAGATCTCCCGCGAGATGGGCCAGGCCCTCGGCTGCGATCCTGACGTCGTCGACGTGGCCGGCCTCGCCCACGACCTCGGCCACCCGCCCTTCGGGCACAACGGCGAAGACGCCCTCCACGAGGTCGCCGGGCCCTGCGGCGGTTTCGAGGGCAACGCCCAGACCCTCCGCGTCCTCGCCCGCCTCGAAGCGAAGGTGCTCGACGGCGACGGCCGCTCCGCGGGCCTCAACCTCACCCGCGCTTCGCTCGACGCGACCTGCAAGTACCCGTGGACCGCCCGCGAGGGCGTGCGGAAGTTCGGCGTCTACGAGGACGACCGGCACGTCTTCGAATGGCTCCGCGGCGGCGCCCCCGAAGGGGTCAAATGCCTTGAGGCCCAGGTCATGGACTGGTCCGACGACGTGGCGTACTCCGTGCACGACGTCGAGGACGGCCTCCACGGCGGCTACATCAACCTCGCGAAGCTCATGCACGACACCGATGAGCAGGCCCGGGTCTGCGAGGCCGTCGTCGGCCGCTACTCGGACGAATCCCCTGCGGTGCTGGGGGAAGCGCTCCGGGAGCTCCTGGCGGATCCCGTCCTGGCGGGCATCCACGACTACGACGGCTCGTTCGGCGCGATGGTCGCGGTCAAGAACTTCACCTCGACGATGGTGGGCCGCTTCGTGAACGCCGCGGCGAAGGCCACCAGGGACCAGTTCGGCGACGGCCGGTTCCAACGCTACGACGCCGACCTCGTGGTCCCCGAACGCGAACGCGTCCAGTGCGCGCTCCTCAAAGGCATCGCCTGGTGCTACGTGATGCGCCCCCGCAGCGACGAGGCCTGGTACACCCGCCAGCGCGAGATCCTCCACGACCTCGTGGCCCTGTTCTGCGACCGCGGTGCGGACGCCATGGAACCGATGTTCGCCGAACTCTGGCACCGGACATCGGACGACGCCGCAAGGCTCCGCGTCGCCATCGACCAGGTCGCGTCCCTCACCGACGCCTCAGCAGAAGCCTGGCACCAGCGCCTCACGGCCTGACCGCGAGCAAATTGTTCGACCTGGCGTTCCTCCCGCCCTGTCTGAACCGTGCCGTGCGCGCCTCGACGATCAAGAGCTGCGCGGCTTCTGTTGTTCTCGGACCCTAGCGCTTGCGGAAGACCAGGTCGAAGATGTCGCGGTCGGCCTTCACACCGCGGCGCTCGAACTTCGTGACGGGGCGGTGGTCGGGGCGCGGGGCGAAGCCTTCGGCGGTGTTCTCGTACGCCTCGTCTGCCGTGAGGACTTCGAGCATCTGCTCCGCGTAGTCGGCGATGTCCGTGGCGCAGTGCAGGACTCCGCCCGGGCGCAGGAGCCCCGCCATCGTCTTGACGTGCTCGGCCTGGATGATGCGGCGCTTGTGGTGGCGCTTCTTCGGCCACGGGTCGGGGAAGTACACCCGGATCTCGTCCAGCGACTCCGGTGCGATGCCCTTCCACAGCAGCGGCAGGGCGTCGCCCTGGTAGATGCGCAGGTTCGTGAGGCCGCGGGCTTCGGCGCGGTCCATGAGGTCGGCGATGCCCTGCGGGTAGACCTCGACGGCGAGGAGGTCGCGGTCCCGGTCGGCGTCGGCCATCGCGGCGGCGGCCTCGCCGTTGCCCGAGCCGATCTCGAGGATCACGGGGGCCGTGCGGCCGAAGAGCTCGGCGAAGTCCAGGCGGCCCTCGTCGGGCTTCCAGTCCAGGCCGTAGCGCGGCCACAGGCGCGCGAAGGCCTCGTCGTGGCGGGGCTTGTTGCGTCCTTGACGGAAGTTGAACGTCAGGATGTGGCGGTGCTGCGATTCCTCATCAGGCATAACCGGGCAAGTTTAGCCGCAAGCCGGATGTGCGCTGCTTCATGAACGGCGCGACCTCAGCGTTCGAGCTTCGCCGGCGCCTCGTAGGAGCGCCCGCGCACGCCCGCGGGGCCGTCAGGGCGGCGCGGGTCGGGACGCGGCGGCGGCGAGGCCTCCTCGCCGAGCGAGCCGTTCTCGAACAGGAACGACTCGCGGGGGCCGGGCTCCTCGTCGTCATCGTCGCCGTCGGGCTGCTCGGGCACGTAGGTGGGCGGGCCGACCTCGTCGTGCTCGGGTTCGGCCGTGATCATGGCCTTGGGCCGGCGGCCCGCGCGGCGCAGGCGCTTGGCTCGGTCGCGCAGGAAGTAGACGTAGCCGCCGAGTGCGGCGGCGGAGAGGCCCGCACCGATCCAGAAGCCGGGGCCGGCGATGGCGACGCCGGCGAGCTCGAGCACGGTGAGTGCGATGAGCACGTAGAGGATGCGGCGGTGGCGCCGCCGCCACCATTCGGCGCGCATCCGCCGAAGCCTGGCCTGCTCGTGCATCTCGGGGTCCTCGCCGGTGTACGACTCGTCGGTCTCCAACCGTACCGAGTCGCCGCGGCGCGTGCCGCGCCGCTCCCACCCGCGTGAGTTCGATTGCGCCGGAAGGCCTTGGCCGTCGAGGAGTTCGTCGAGGGAGTCGTCCTGTTCGGGTCGGCCCTCCGCGTGCTCCAGCTCCAGCTCGGCGGTGTCGTGGGAGGTGGGCCGGGTGGGTCGGTGGCCTTCGCGGTCGAGGACGCGGGCGTCGGACGAGGCCCGGTCGGCGATCATGCGCTCGTCGGGGTCGTACCGGCGCACCAGCGCCGGGGTGAGGGCGAGCAGGGCGGTGGCGGCGAGGAGTGCGAGTAGGACCGATGCGGGCATCGTTCACCTCCCTTGCGTCGAAGTCGGCCGGGAATGCGTTAGCAAACTGTACGCAATGGCCTGACGCATTTCCGACAGTTGCCGGGAACCATGACGGGAAGTCCCAATACGATCACACCTGGTCACAATCACATCACAATTCACGGCTATGGCGGGTTTTTGCCCTAAACTCGCTGCAATGTCCAGTTCGCCGGAAGCCTGCCCGAACGGCTGAACGGGCGCAACTCGAGACGTACTCGATCGTTAAGTCAAGGAAGGCTCGTGAAGGGGGACAACGAGTACACCTCCACTCGGCAGCGACAGTCCCCACCCGCGAGCAGACACCCGAGCCCCCCGATCGTACGAGCTCGGCGCAACCTGGAAGGAGCACCGGCGAACGATGCCCGAGACCGTCCCCGCCGGCGATCCCCGCCACCTGGACCCGGAACCCGGCGAGAACCCCGAGACCCGCTCCGATCCCGAACTCATCGCCGCCACCCGCGGCGGCGACACCACCGCCTACGCCGAGCTCTACGAGCGCCACGTCCACTCCGCGCGCCGCCTCGCCCGCATCCTCTCCCGCGACCCCGCCGGCGCCGACGACCTCGTCTCCGAGACCTTCGCGAAACTCCTCCACACCTTCCGCGAAGGCGGCGGCCCCGACCTGGCCTTCCGGCCCTACATGCTCCAGACGCTGCGCAACACCTTCTACGACCGGGTGCGCCGTGACAAGAAGGTCGAGTTCACCGACGACCTCACCGCGCACGACTCCGGCGAGATCTACGTCGACCCCGCCGTCGAGGGCCAGGAGCGCCGCTACGCCGCCCTCGCCTTCGGGAAGCTCCCCGAGCGCTGGCGGATGGTCCTGTGGCACACCGAGGTCGAGGAGGACTCTCCGGCCAAGATCGCCACCATGCTCGGCATGACCCCGAACGGGGTCTCCGCGCTCGCGTACCGCGCGCGCGAGAAGCTGCGCCAGAACTACCTGAGCGAGCACGCGGCGGACTCCCCGCGCGAGGAGTGCCGCTGGACCGTGGACCGGATCGGCGCGCGCGTGCGCGGCAAGCTCGGCGAGCGCGACGCCACTAAAGTGGACGACCACCTCGACTCGTGCGTCACCTGCAACCTGCTGTTCGCCGAGCTCACCGAGTTGAACTCGGGCCTGCGCGGCGTCATCGCCGTGATCTTCCTGGGCGGCGCGGCCGCGCCGTACCTGGCGGCGGGCGCGGTCTCGGCCGCGGGCATCGCGTTCGGTGGTGCGCTCGCGTACCTGTTCATGCCGTTCAAGGCGGTCGCGAACTGGATCCGCCGGATCGTGCAGCAGCTCGGCACGAAGGGCACGATCGCCACCAGCACCGCGGCGGCGGTGGTCGCCGTCGTCGCGATCGTCGTGCTCAGCGGTGAGGAGGAGCAGGAGCCGCAGGCCGCCCCCGAGGACCAGACCGTCGAAGTGACCCCGGATCCGGAACCCACCGCGCCCGGGCCGCAACCGCCCGACGAGGAGCCCGAGCCCGACCCGGAGGACCCGGACGACCCGGAGCCTGTACCCGAACCTGACGACGAAACCGCGCCGCCCGCTGCTGAGCCGGCCGCGTACGCGATCGAGCACGGCCTCGGCTCGAGCGGACTCGTGGCCGGCGGCGAGGCGATCCTCCCGATCCGACTCGCACCGCCCGGCGGCCGCGGCTACGCACCGGTCACCGAGCGGTCCCGGGACGGGCTCGAAGCGGACGGCAGTTCGACCGAAGCGTCTGGGGCGCAATCGGACATGGATACCGGCGAGCGACGCGGCGGCGGCTACGCGGCCCCCGTCGAGCGAAGCGAAGACGGTCTTACGGCAGAGTCCGAGCGAAGCGAAGACGGTCTGACGGCAGCGTTCGAGCGGGGCGATGAGGGTCGGGTGGCCGGCTCCGAGCGGAGCGACATTCGAGCCGCGTTCCTCGCGCGCGGAGAAGACGGTCAACACCGCCGAGCAGCGCTTTTCGCGCGCGACGACTACAGCGAGGCGGGTGCCGTGCGGCACGGGCAGGCCGCTGCCGAACGCGTCACGCTCGACATCACGATGCCCGCGGGCATCACGCTCGCCTCGGAGACCGCCGATCCGGGCTGGACGTGCGCGGAGGACGGCGCGGTCGTCCACTGCTCGATCGCGAGGATGCCGGACCCCGCTGAGGCCAACGTGCGGATCCTCATCGGCGAGGACGTGAGCGGCTATCAGACGTTCGAGGTCGCGGTGGAGGGCCCGGGCATCAGCGGCACCACCTCGCTGCAGGTGCCGATCGCGCCCGCGGGCAGCGAGGTCGGGTTCGCGAGCGTGGACGCCACGGGCGTCACCGCGGCCGGGAACACCTGGCTGACCTGCTCGGTCCCCGGCTGCCGGGAGGCGACGCGCGTCGGCGGCGGCGACCAGTGGCCGATGAAGGCGTACAAGAACGAGACCGCGCCCGCGGGGCGCGAAGGCGAGGCCGTCTCAGGGGCGGTGCTCGACGTGCCGGACGGCGCCGAAATTGCATGGGCCGGCCTGTACTGGGCCGGGGTCGAGGAGGGTCTGCCCGCGGAGGTCTCGCTCGCGGGGCCGGGCGGGTCCTGGACCGACCTCAGCGCCGCGGCGATGCGGGACATGAGCCAAGGGCAGCAGGCGTTCGTCGAGGTGACGGACCTGGTGTCGGGCGGCGGCCAGTACTGGGTCGCGACCGACAACCACCAGCTGCCGACCAGCGAATGCGACCACTGGCCGCTCGACCTCAGCGCCGAGTGCGCTGAACGGCGCTGGGCGGGCTGGTCGCTGACCGTGGTGTACGCCGAGCCGGGGGCGCCGGACACGGAGGTCGCGGTCTACGACGGGCCGCGCGCGGCGGACACCGAGATCGAGGTCGAGGACGGCGGCGAGATCCAGGTCGCGGCGACCCTCTGGGGCGGGTCCGGTTACCGCCGCGGCGACAATCTGAGCGCGGGCGGGCAGGGGCTCGGCGAGCCCGCGACCTGCCGCGCGCACGGAGCCGTCGAGAACCCGGACTGGTACGCGTTCGGCGTCGACGTGAACGTATTCCGGGTCGCCACCGGCGAGGACGCGGTGATCCGCTTCGAACGCGGCGACGACCCGTTCATCGTGGGCGTGGTCGCGGTCGCAGCGCCGGCGGGCGGCGAGGCTGCGGAGTAGGGCGGCGGTCGGCTCGGGCATGCGGACCCGCCGCGGCATCGGCGCGGAGCTCGGCGGTATCGCTCCCGCGTGGCTCCGGGTAGGCTGTGGCTTGATGTCAACCTCCATTGAGACCCCGCCGACCCCGGCCCGTCGCGGCTTCGCGGGTCTGTTCGTGCGCGCCGTCCACCTGGTGAAACGCCACGCGGCCGAGCTCATTCGCTTCGCCGGCGTCGGCGGTGTCGCCTACGTGATCGACATCGGGCTGTTCAACCTGATGTTCCTCGGCCTCGACTGGTCGTACTGGTACGCCAAGATCATCTCCGCCGTCATCGCGATGACCGTGGCCTTCTTCGGCAACCGGCACTGGACCTGGCGCGAGCGCCGCGGCAGCGCCGCCGCGCACCGCCAGTACGCCCTCTACTTCTTCTTCAACGGCATCGGCCTGCTCATCGCGCTCGCCTGCCTGTGGGCCAACTCCGGCCTCGCCCAGATCTGGCCGCAGTACTTCGACACCGACCTCGCGGTGAACATCGCCGCCAACATCGTCGGCGTCGGCCTCGGCTCGGTCTTCCGGTTCTTCGCGTACCGCACCTGGGTCTTCCGCCACACCCCCGAACTCGTTGAAGTCCGGGCCGGGTAACGCAGCAGGCCCGCGCCGAACGGCACGGGCCCTCTGGTCACGCCGCTTTGACTCAGGTGCCGTCGGCGGCGCCGGCACGACGCGAGCGGTCGTCCTCGGCCAGCTGGTACAGCAGCGCCTTGGTCTTGTCGACCTTCGGAACGTCGACCAGGTTGATCTCGCCGTCGTCAGAGGCCGAGTCGATGTTCATGTCACCGAACCCGAAGATCCGCTCCCAGACGTTCTGGGTGTACGACACGGTGTTCACGCGCGCCAGCGGGATGTGGCGGCTCTCGCGGGTCACGAGGCCTTCGCGCCACATGATGCGCTGGTCGGTGATCACGTAGTGGGTGGAGCGCCAGCGGATCCACGGCAGCACCGAGAGCCAGATGAGCAGCGCCAGGAAGAGCACGACCTCGGCGAGGACCAGCCACAGGGACCAGCTCTCGTCGATCCGGCTGGTGAACGTGATCGCGATGGCCGCGATGGCCAGGAAGACCACGAACCACAGGACCGGGGCGACGCCTTCCTTCCAGTGCGGGCGGGTGTGCAGTTTGACCACTTCACCGCGGGCGAGTTGATCGTCGGGATATCCCACTGCGGACCTCCAGGAGTGAGAACGGGCGGGGGCAGGACGCATTCACGGCCCGCAGGCTTCACCGAGGCTGCCATTCCGCGGCTCGCAAGTCGTGCCATGGGTACAAATACCAAAAGCACAGTACAACACCCAGGCATCGCGGTTCGTCCCACGATTCAGGCGAATCCCTGAACGCGTCCGCCGCTCGCGTTCGCTAAGGCACCCAACCGTTCTTCGCGGCGTGCCAGCCCAGCTGGATGCGGGTGTCCACGTCGGCCAGATCCATCAGCTCCCGCACCCGCCGCTGCACGGTCCGCAGGCCGATGCCGAGCTTGGAGGCGATGGACTGGTCCGTGAGCCCGGCGATCAAGAGTCCCAGCAGGACCGCGTCGTCCTCGTCGAGCCGCTGCGCGCTGCTCGCGGCCGTCGTCGCGGGGATGCCCGCCGACCACAACTGGTCGAACAGGGCGCCCGCGAGCTCCACGATGGAGCGGTTGCTCGTGACGATCGCCTTCGGGCGCCCGCCGCCCTCCTCCATGAGCGTGGTCTTGTCGTCCACGATGAGGAGCTTGAGCGGCAGCCGCTTCGCGAACCGCACCTCGTCGCCCGAGGCGAGCGCGTGGCGCAGGTAGTCCGAGTACGGGTCGATGTCGAGCACGGTGCGGTCGAAGAGGATGCGGTGGCAGACGCCGCGGGCTTGCAGGTCCTCGTGGAGGGCGGCTTCGGGCACGGGCAGGACCATGGGCGGGCGCACGAACGTGCGCAGGCGCTTCTCGGCGCCGGCCTTGAGCTGCCGCAGGCGGGAGCGGATCGCGACGGGGCCGGTCACGACCTCCCAGCTGCCCTGGTCGCGGCCGCCCGGGCCGGGGCCGGCGCGGTGGATCTCGAGGAGCTCGCGCAGGGCCTCGTACTCGCCGAGGACCTCGCCGAGCTGCGCGGCGATCCGTCCACCGAGGACGGTGTCGGGTCCGACGGCGCGGAAGCGGGAGTCGGCGACCATGGTGGCGAAGCCGTCCTCGACGAGGCGCATGAGGACGTCCCTGGTGCGGCCGGGTTCGAGCCCTGAGTCGGCCGCGAGCTGCGACACCGAACCGTCCGACTTGGACAGCAGGAGCCGGTAGAGCCCTTCGGCCTCGGGGTCCAGGCCCGTGGGGCCCGGAGGCCGGGCCTCGAAGGGTTCGCCGCCGTGCTCCTGGTCGGCCAATGCGGTGCTCCTTCGCTGCTGTGCTTCGCGGCTCCGTGCCGCCCGGGTTCTCGGGGCGCTAGCCCTGCGGCCGCAGGTGGACGATGTCGCCCGCGGCGATGGTCTCCACGGCGCCGTCGTCGGTGCGGACCTGCAGGCAGCCCTCCTCGTCGATGCCCGCCGCACGGCCGGTCAGGTTGCGGCCGTTCGGGAACGATACCGTCACATGGCGTCCGAGGGTCGCCGAATTCCGGCGCCACCGCTCGATCACGGACGCGGGCCCGCGCTCGTTCCAGGTCTCGTAGACGGCCGCGACGTGGGCGAGGAAGCCCGCGGCGATCTCGGTGCGGTCGAGCGTGGAGGCCCCGGCGAGGTGCAGCGAGGTGGCCTCGGGGACCGGCAGCTCCTCCTCGGTGAGGGAGACGTTGAGCCCGGCGCCGACGATCACGGCGCCGCCCTCGACCTGGGCGAGGATGCCGCAGACCTTGCGTCCGTCGATGAGGACGTCATTGGGCCACTTGAGCTTCGCGCTGACGCCGCACACGGCCTTGAGCGACTCCTCCAGGGCGACGGCGGTGAGGAGGCCCAGGGTGCCCCACTGCTCGCGCGGCACGGTGGGCCGCAGGAGGAACGACATGGTCAGGCCGGCGCGGGGCGGGCTCACCCATTGCCGGTCGAGGCGGCCGCGGCCGCGCGACTGCTCCTCGGCGATGAGGACCTTCCCCTGAGGAGCGCCGTGCTTCGCGGCGTCCGCCAGGTCCGCATTCGTCGAACCGGTGACTTGCACCACATCGAGTTCGGTCCAGAAGTCGGACTTCTCCGACAACAGCGACCAGAGCTCGTGCCGGTCCAGTGGCTTTCTCGTCGGTGTGCTCACGCACATAGCGTAGCCACAGGGAAGGCCGATACGATCCGAGTCGTGACCGACATCGACTTCCACACGACCGCCGGGCGGCTCACCGACCTGGCCGAGCGCCTCTCCGAAGCGGCCACCGGGAACCCCCGGGCGATCGAGAAGCAGCACGAGAAGGGCAAGCGCACCGCCCGCGAACGCCTCGAGCAGCTGCTCGACGAGGGGTCGTTCGTGGAACTGGACTCGCTGCGCCGCCACCACTCGACCAACTTCGGCATGGAGGCCAACCGGCCCTACGGCGACGGCGTCGTCACCGGCTACGGCACCATCGAGGGCCGCGAGGTCTGCGTGTTCGCGCAGGACTTCACCGTCCTCGGCGGCTCCCTCGGGCAGGTCTCGGGCGAGAAGATCACCAAGATCCAGGACCTCGCGCTGCGCACCGGCCGCCCGATCATCGGCATCTCCGACTCCGGCGGCGCCCGCATCCAGGAGGGCGTGGCCTCCCTCGGCGGCTACTCCGAGATCTTCTTCCGCAACGTGCGCGCCTCCGGCGTCATCCCGCAGATCTCGCTCATCATGGGCCCCTGCGCGGGCGGCGCCGTGTACTCCCCGGCGATCACCGACTTCACCGTCATGGTCGACCAGACCAGCCACATGTTCATCACCGGCCCCGACGTCGTCCGCGCCGTCACCGGCGAGGACGTCGGCATGGAGGAGCTCGGCGGCGCGCGCACCCACAACGCGGTCGCGGGCAACGCCCACTACCTGGCCTCGGACGAGACCGACGCGCTCGAGTACGTCAAGCACCTGCTCTCGTACCTGCCGTCGAACAACCTCGACGAGCCGCCCGCGTACGAGTCCAAGGACGTCGAACTCGACCTCACCGCCACGGACCTCGAACTCGACACCGTCATCCCCGACTCGGCGAACCAGCCTTACGACATGCACAAGGTCCTCGAATCGGTGCTCGACGACGGCGAGTTCCTGGAGACCCAGCCGCTGTTCGCGAAGAACATCATCACCGGCTTCGGCCGCCTCGACGGCAAGCCCGTCGGCGTCGTCGCCAACCAGCCCATGCACTTCGCCGGCTGCCTCGACATCGACGCCTCGGAGAAGGCCGCGCGGTTCATCCGCTTCTGCGACGCCTTCAACATCCCGATCATCTCGTTCGTCGACGTCCCGGGCTTCCTGCCCGGCACCTCGCAGGAGCACGACGGCATCATCCGCCGCGGCGCGAAGCTCATCTACGCGTACGCCGAGGCCACCGTCCCCAAGCTCACCGTCGTCACCCGCAAGGACTACGGCGGCGCGTACTGCGTCATGGGCTCCAAGGGCGTCGGCGCCGACCTCAACCTGGCGTGGCCGACCGCCGAGATCGCGGTCATGGGCTCGCAGGGCGCGGTCAACATCCTCTACCGGCGCGAACTCGCCAAAGCCGACGACGAGCAGGCCACCCGCGCCGAGCTCATGGCCGAGTACGAGGAGAAGCTGAACAACCCGTACGTCGCGGCCGAGCTCGGCTACATCGACGCGGTCATCCAGCCGCGCGAGACCCGCGCGATGCTCGTGCGCGGCCTGCGCATGAACGCCTCCAAGCGCGACGAGCTGCCCGCCAAGAAGCACGGCAACATCCCGCTGTAGCGGACACGGCGAGGGCGGCGGGGAGCCTGCCACGGCGAAGCTTGCGAGCCGTGAATGAGCACAGCCTCGCCGCCCTTTGCCGTTTCCTCTCACCGGAACGAGTGAACGCAGTCGGTGAGAGCCCCACGCGTCCGCCGCGCCGCCCGCGCCCGCTACCGGGCGAAACCGCTTTGCCACGAGAAGCGTCGCGCACCACTCCCATCCCTGGAGCCCGATCCGGGTACCGTCTTATACAGCTGGGGGAAGCGGGACAATTCGTCCCGCCCGACGATTGGGAGTGGGCCATGACACCTTTCGGAGGGATGTTGCCAGGATCGCCGTCCCGGCGGTACGCCATATTGATCGACGTCGGCTACCTCTACGCGGCGGCGGCGGAGCTCCTGCTCGACGCCACCTCCCGCCGCGACTACCGCGTCGATGCCGAAAAGCTCATCAAATCCCTCATCGAACGCGCCGCCCACCACCTCTCCGACGGCGAACTGCTGCGCCTCTACTGGTTCGACGCCGCCCGCGACCGCGTGCCCACCGTCGACCAGCGCGTCATCGCCAACATGGAGTTCGTCAAAGTCCGCCTCGGGAACCTCAACTCGCGCGGCCAGCAGAAGGGCGTCGACGCCCAGATCCGCTCCGACCTGGAACTGCTCGCCCGCCACCACGCCGTCCACGAGGCCATCCTCCTCGCCGGCGACGAGGACATGGTCCCCGCCGTCGAGGTCGCCCAGGCCTACGGCGTGCGCGTCCACCTCTGGGGCGTCGAACCGCCGTACGGCACCAACCAGGCCGAGCGCCTGGTGTGGGAGTCCGACACCGTCGCCACCATCGAAGCCGAGGACCTGCGGGCGTACTTCACCAAGAGCGGCACCGCCGCCGCGGCCACGTACAGCATGGTCGGCGCGCCCATCACGCAACCGGAACCGCGCGTGCCCAGCCCGGCCGCGGTCTTCGGCCAGCGCCAGTCCGTGGCCGTCACCATGAACGCCGCCGAGGCGCTGGCCCAAGCCGAGTCCGCTCGGCCGAAATTCGTGCGGACCACGCAGACCGGCGAGAAGCTCGACCCCGAGACGGTGCGCCAGATCGGGGAGTACGTGGGCCACAAATGGCTCCTGACCAGGGGCGCCGACAACATAGCGGATCTGCTCCCGGGCCCGCAGCTGCCCACGGTCATCGACAAGGAGCTGCTGGTGGAAGCCGAGAAGGAACTCGGTTACTCTCTACGCGACCACCCGGAAGCGCGGATCTGGGTCCGCGACGGCTTCTGGGAGCGGGTGCACCGCGAATTCGATATCGACGAGGAGTAGTTCTCGATGAGTCTGGAACTCAAGGTCGTCCGTGGCAACCCCACAGATGAGGAGCTCGCCGCGCTGGTCGGGCTGATCACGGCCCTGCCGCGCCCGGTCGAGGAGTCCGAGGCCCCGAGCCGCCGGGCCGCCTGGTCGAACCCGGGGCTGAAGCTGCGGGTGCGCCGGACCTGGCGCGACACGTCGGTGCCGGCCCGCAGGGGCATGGACCGTTGAGCCGCCCGTTCGTTCTGGCATCGCAGTCGCCCGCTCGGCGGGAGCTGCTGAAGGCGGCCGGGATCGAGCCGCAGGTGATCGTCTCCGGTGTGGACGAGAGCCAGGTGATGGGCCACGACCCGGCCGAGCTGGCGGCGACGCTCGCGGAGATGAAGGCGAACGCGGTCCTCAACCTGGTGGGCCCGGATTCGCTGGTGCTGGGGTGCGATTCGGTGCTGCACTTCGGGCACGAGATCCTCGGCAAGCCCGGCGGGCCGGAGGAGGCGACGTCGCGGTGGAAGCGGATGCGCGGGAATTCGGGCACGCTCTACACCGGGCACTGCCTGATCGACGTGGCCGCCGACCGGCAGATCGTGCGTTCGGCGGGCACGGTCGTGCACTTCGCGGAGGTCTCCGATGAGGAGATCGCGGCGTACGTGGCGACGGGGGAGCCGCTGCACGTGGCCGGCTCGTTCACGCTCGACGGCTACGGTTCGGCGTTCATCGACCGCATCGACGGCGACCCGGGCACGGTGATCGGCCTCTCGATGCCGTTGCTGCGCAACATGCTCGGTGAGCTGGAGATCGCGTTGCACACGCTTTGGCGTTAGCCGCCGGGGCTGCGGCTCGGCGCGTAGGGCATGCCCCTTCCCACCCGCATCCGCCTCCGACCAACCGAAAAGGACCACACTCCCACACGGGTCCGACATCTAGCGTATTCGCAGGTCAAGGGCATACAGGCGGTGGTAAGGCGCCGACGCGGCGGCGGCGGGTCTTCGTGGCCTCGATCGCGTCCACCGCTTCGAGCCGCCAGCGGCGCGTCGCCTCCAGGGTCGGATCGCGCCCGTCCTCGATGTGCGCCAAGGCGATCGCGGCGGCCCGGTCGGGGTCGGCCGCTTCGAGCGCTTCGAGGAGCTCGGCGTGCTCGAGGCGCTGGCGGTCGGGGTCACGTTCGGCGGACAGGTGGAAGAGCCAGCGCATGCGCGCTTCGAGCGGCTCCATGATCTGGGCGAGGAGCGGGTTGTTCGCGGCGGCCGTGATCTCGCGGTGGAAGGCGGCGTTGGCCTCGGTGAGCGCTTCGGGGTCGGTCCGGGGGCGGACGCAGTCACGCAGGCGGGCCAGGGCTTCGGGGCCGGCTCCGGTAGCGGCGAGGCGGGCGGCGAGCGGTTCGAGTCCGGCGCGCACGTCGAGGAGGTCCTGGATGTCCTTCGGGGTGGGCACGGTGACGATGCTGCCCTGGCCGGGGACGGTGGTGACGAGGCCGTCGGCGGCCAAGCGCTGCAATGCCTCCCGCAGGGGGATGCGGGAGACCTCGAACTCGGCGGCGAGGTCGCGTTCGATGAGTCGCGCTCCGGGCTCGAGGGCGATGGTGACGATGCGCTCGCGCAGGGCCTGGTAGACCTGTTCGGCTCGGGTCATGACCCTTCTCTCTCCACGGCCCGGCCGGTGGCCGGGTGTCGGTCAACGGTATACGGTCGCCTCTAGTGGTATACCGCTATTGGCGGGAACTGAGGCGAGAGGATCTTGACATGACCGACCTGCTGCTGCGCGACGCCCGGCTCTGGGGCCGCGAGGGACGCACCGACCTCCTGGTCCGCGACGGCAGGATCGCCGCCGTCGAGGACTCGCTGGAGAGCGAGGGCGCGGTCGTCGAAGACCTCGCCGGCGCCGTCGTCATCCCCGGCCTCGTGGACGCCCACGCCCACGTCGACAAGACCCTCTGGGGCGGCCCCTGGGTGCCCCGCACCGCCGGCCCCGGCCTCGCCGCCGCGATCGCGTACGGCGCCGAGCGCCGCGCCGAGTTCGGCATCCCCAACCCCGACTTCATCACCGCGCTCCTCACCGACATGGTCGTCTCCGGGACCACCCACGCCCGCTCCCACGTGGACATCGACCCGGGGATCGGCATCGGCGCCGTCCACGCCGTGCGCGAAGCCGTCGAGCGCCTCGCCGGGCGCATCGACGTCGAGCTCGTCGCCTTCCCGCAGACCGGCATCCTCGCCGGCCCCGGCACCGCCGAACTCCTGGACGAGGCACTCAAGGCCGGCGTCAAGTCCATCGGCGGCATCGACCCCGAAGGCTTCGACGGCGACGCCGAACGACACCTCGACCTCGTCTTCGCCCTCGCCGAGAAGCACGGCGCCGAGATCGACATCCACCTCCACGACGGCGGCGACCTCGGCATCCGCGAGTTCGACATGATCATCGAGCGCACCCGCGCCCTCGGCTACACCGGCAAGGTCGTCATCAGCCACGCCTTCGCCCTCTGCGACGCCGACGACGCCACCCGCGCCCGCCTCATCGCCGACCTCGCCGAACTCAGGATCGGCCTCACTTCCGTGGCGCCCAAGAAGATCCTGCCGCTGCGCGAACTCGACGAGGCCAGCGTGACGATGGGCATCGGCAACGACGGCGTGCGCGACCTGTGGAGCCCCTACGGCACCGGCGACAACCTGCAGCGCACCCAGTGGTTCGCCCGCAACGCCGGCTTCAGCAGGGACGCCGACATCGAACTGGCCCTGGAGGCCGCGACCTTCGGCGGCGCGCGCCTGCTCAAGCTCGACGGCTACGGCCTCGCCGTCGGCGACACCGCCGATCTCGTCGCCGTCGCCGGACGCAACCCGTCCGAGGCCGTGCTCGAGCACCACCAGCGCAGGCTCGTCGTCAAGAACGGCACCGTGGTCGCCCGCGACGGCGCACTCGTCTGAACCGCAGGTCAACCGGCTCGCCGGGCCACTGCACGTCCCCGGGCGCTGAACGACTGCCTCGCCCGGCCTCGGGACGACTACCGTCGCTGCCGCTGAACGGCTACGACCGCCACTTGATGCCGCAACCGGTCGACGGGTAGTGCGGCTCGGGCACCGGCTCGCCGCGGCGGACCAGCTCGATCGCGCCGGCCAGGTACTCCCCGGTGACGGGCACGCCGTTGCCGGGGGTCGAGCCGTCGAACGCGCCCCGGTAGGCGAGCGTGCGGTCGGGGCCGTACAGGAAGAAGTCCGGGGTGCAGACCGCGCTGTAGGCGCGCGCGACCTCCTGCGACTCGTCGACCAGGTACGGGAACGTCCAGTTCGCGCGCGCCACCTGGTCGGCGAGGCCCGCGGGCGCGTCGTCGGGGTAGTTCACGGCGTCGTTCGAGCAGATCGCGGCGACGTCCAGATCCGCCTGCCCGGCGGCGAACGACCCGAAGGCCTGCTCGAGGTGGCGCACGTAAGGGCAGTGGTTGCACACGAACGCGACCAGCAGCATCGGCGCGTCGAAGCTCGCGAGCGACCGCACCTCGCCCTCGAGGTCCGGCAGCGAGAATTCAGGGGCGGGCGTGCCGAGCGGCACCATGTTCGAGTTGAGGGCCAAGGGAATCGCACTCCTCACTAGTCGGACGACCACCCCATCGTAAGGGGCCGCCCGAGAAGTGCGGCGGGGCTCCAGGCCAGGTGATTGGAGCCCCGCCGCGGGCCGTCGCGACTACCCCACTTCGTCGGACGGCCTCCTGGTGATGGCGGCAAAGTCTCTCGTCGAGCAGGCTTGGTCTTCGCCGCCGCGCCACCGGGGTGCGTGGAATCAGCGTAGAACCGCCCAATCGACTTGCACAGTCCAAAACCCGACAAGTGCAGACATTGCCATCTGCGCATGGGCGGTGCTCGCGCCGGGCCCGGACGGTCCGGCATGACGGTCCCTTGTGGATAAGGAATGCTCGCGTTCGACTGGATGGTCATCGGGCCCTTTGAACTCGCGGCCGGAGACTTCGACTTGGGCGATGCGCCGGAGGGTCGTGAAGAGCGCGTCGCCGAGCACCGTTCCCACGATCATCGCCTCGAGAATCTCGTCGCGGTCCCCGCGCTGCATGAGGAGGCGGATGTCGGCCTCGGCCACCTGCTCGGCCGCGAGCGCGTACCGGTCCTCGTGCTCGACGAGGTCGGCGAGGCCGAGGAGGCGCAGGCGCCCGATGACGTCGGCGAGCGTCCGCAGGTACTCGTGGCTCTGCGGGATCCGGTTCCAGCCGCGGCGGCGCACGATCGCCAGGGCCGTCTCGAGATCGGCGTCCTCGGGCTCGTCGACCGGCGCGCGGTGGCTGAAGAGGGCCCGGCTGGCGACGCCGAGGGCGCTGTCGAGGTCGCGGCGCGGGTCCTCGACCTCGGCGAGGACTTCGCGGACCTTGGCGATCGGGAGCGCGCCGGTCTCGACCAGCGACCGCACCAGCCGCAGCCGCCGCACGTGCTCCTCGCCGTAGCTGACCTGGTTGTGCCCGGTCCGCTCGCCGCCGCCGACGAGGCCTTCGCGCACGTAGTACTTGATCGTGGCCACCGGGACCCCGGTCCTGGCGCTGAGCTCTCCGATTCGCATGCGTCCTTCATACCCGAGCGGTGGTGGCGCCTTGCCCGAATTAGTGATAGCGTCACTATCGATAGTGTAACTCCCAACGCTTGGGGCACCCCTCATGAGCGCCACCCTCACCGCCCCGAAACGATCCGGATCGCGACGCGGCCGCATCGCCGTCGCCGTGGTCGCGATCGCCAGTGTCGCGATCGTCCTCAGCGCCGTACCGCCCTACCTCGCGGGGGTGGAACCGCGCGTGGGCATCCGCGACGACGTGCCGATCCACCTGCCGGTCCTCATCGCCCATGCCGCCGCCGGGGGCATCGCGCTCCTGGTGGGCCCGTTCCAGTTCTTCGGCTCGATCCGCCGGAGGCACCCGCGGGTCCACCGCGTCCTCGGCCGCGTCTACCTGCTCGGCGGCATCCTCCCGGGCGCGCTCACCGGCATCGTCGTGGCCGTGCTGACCACGGCCGGGCCGATCGCGCTCGTCTCGTTCGTGGTCCTCGACGTGTTCTGGCTCTACACGGCCGTGCGCGCCTACCGGGCCGTGCGGGCCCGCGACTTCGCCGCGCACGAGCGGTGGATGCTGCGCAGCATGGCCGCGACCTTCGCCGCCGTGACGCTCCGGGTCTACCTGGGGCTGTTCATCGCCGTGCAACTGCCGCTGCTCGACGGGTTCTACGGCGGCGACTTCGACGCGCTCTTCAGCGTCGCCTACACGGGCGCGATCGTCGGCTCGATCGTGCTCAACCTGCTGTTCATCGAGATCTACCTGCGCCGCAAGGGGAGCCCGAGGATTTCGGCTGGCGCGGCCTGAACGGCGGGCATAGGTTGGACCGATGAGCGACGCGTACACGATCTCCTCGGACCCCGACCGCCTCGATCGCGAGTGGATCCACAAGGTCATCTCCACCGACACGTACTGGGCGATGGGCCGCACCCGCGAACGCAGCGACTTCGCCATCGACCACTCGCTCCCGTACGGCCTCTACGACGGGGACGGCCGCCAGCTCGCGTTCGCGCGGCTGGTCACCGACCAGGCGTACTTCGCGTGGCTCAGCGACGTGTATGTCGACCGGGAGGCGCGCGGCAAGGGCCTGAGCAAGCGGCTCGTCGCGCACATCGTGGCGGAGGCCCAGCGGATGGGCCTCAAACGGGTCCTCCTGGCGACCGCCGACGCCCAGGGCCTGTACCGCCAGTTCGGGTTCGAGGAGATCGACGACGACTACTCGTGGATGTACCTGGTGCGGCCCGCGCAGCCTTAGGGCCTGTCCTCGGCGGACCCGCCGTCACCCCCAGGGTGCGCAAGCACTCCCTCGTCCATGATCGGCGGACGGGTGTCGCCGCGACACGCTAAGCTGGTGCGTTCCCGAATTCGAGCGAGGAGCGCAGTGTCCCAGGAACCAGGCCCCGCCGACGCCCAGCACGACCAGGACGTCGACACGACGCATGCCGTCCCCGTCCCCGATCCGGCCAGCACCCCCGAGCAGGAGATCGCGATCGAGCAGGGCTTCGTCGACCGCGTGTACGCGCGCGTCGACGTGCTCCGCGGTGAAGCCGAAGGCAACCGCGACTCCGGCTACGCCCATCTCGCCGCCACCGTGCCCGGTGCGCGGTACGAACGCGACGTGTTCGTCTTCCAAGCCGCCCGCCGCATCGCCGACCTCGACTCCCAGCACGAAGGACTCGTGTTCGGGCGCCTCGACTTCGACGACGGCAAGGTCCGCCACGTCGGCCGCCTCGGCGTGCGCGACGAGGAGTACCGCACCCTCCTGGTCGACTGGCGCGCGCCCGCCGCCGCGCCGTTTTACCGCGCCACCGCCGTCGACCGGCAGGAGGTCGCGCGGCGCCGCGTCATCCGCTCTTTCGGCCGCACGGTCGAGGAGATCAGCGACGACCTGCTCAATGAGGACGCCGGCGAGCGCCTCCCCGTGATCGGCGACGGCGCGCTCATGGCCGCCTTGGGCCGCAAGCGGACCGGGCGGATGCGCGACATCGTCGCCACGATCCAGGCCGAGCAGGACGCCGCCATCCGCGCGCCCGGCCGTGGCGCCACGATCATCACCGGCGGGCCCGGCACCGGCAAGACCGTCGTGGCCCTGCACCGCGCCGCGTTCCTGCTCTACCAGGACCGCAGCCGCTACGAGGCCGCCGGCATCCTCGTCGTCGGCCCCTCGGCCGTGTTCATGAAGTACATCGGGCGGGTCCTCCCCAGCCTCGGCGAGGAGACCGCCGCCCTGTACTCGCTCGGCGAGCTGTACGCCGGGGTCGAGGCCACCCGCCAGGACCGGCCGGAGGTCGCGGCCGTCAAGGGCGGCACCGTGATGCTCCCGATCCTGCGCCGCCTCGTGCGCCAGACGCCGCCCGGCGCCCCGCACGAACTGCGCATCGTCTACCGCGGCGACGTGTTCACGCTCGACGCCGCCGAGCTCGCGGCCGCCCGCGCCCGCGTCTTCGAGAAGGAGCCGCGCCCGAACCTCGCCAAGACCGAGGCGGGGCGCGCGCTCCTGGTCGCCTTGTGGCGCAAGATCAAACCGGTCATCGAAGAGGCCGAGCCGGCGAAGTTCTCCCGCGACGTCGGCTCGCGCGGGGAGTTCCTCACCTTCCTCGACCACTGGTGGCCCGACCTCGACCCTTCCGACGTGCTCGGCTGGGGCGGCGACGTCCGCCGCCTCGCCTCCGCCGCCGAAGGGCACATGAAGAAGGAGGCGATCGAGGGCGTCGCCGCCTCGCTGCGCGAGACCGACTTCTCGATCCCCGACGTGGCGCTCCTCGACGAGCTGCGCATCCTCCTCGGCGTGAAGCCCCAGCCCCGGGGCCGCGACCGCATCCGGTCGTGGGACGGCATCCAGGAGGTCTCCACCGCCCAGGACCGCTACTACGACCGGCCCGAGCGGCAGGCGCGCGACGCGTTCTACGAGGACTACGCGCACGTCATCGTCGACGAGGCCCAGGACCTCTCGCCCATGCAGTGGCGGATGCTCGGGCGCCGCGGGCGCGGCGCCGGATGGACCATCGTCGGCGACGAGGCCCAGTCCAGCTGGCCGCGGCCGAGGGAGAGCGCCGACGCCCGCCGCCGCGCCGTCCCCAGCGGGCGAATCCACGAGTTCCACCTCACCAAGAACTACCGGAACTCCAAAGAGGTCTTCGAGTACGCCGCCGACTGGGCCAAGCCGCGCCTGCGCAACATCGACCTCCCCGAGGCCGTGCGCGAGACGGGTGTCGAGGTCGTGGAGAAGACGGTCGCGGCTGACGCGCTCCTGCCGGAGGTCGCGGGCGCCGTCGTCCAGGCCCTCGACGCCGTCGAGGGCACGGTCGGCATCATCGCGCCCTACGACCGGCACGCCGAACTCGGCGACATCGTCCATGATGGACGTGTGACCCTGGTGGGCCCCTTGGAGTCCAAGGGCCTCGAATGGGACGCGGTCATCGCCGTGGACCTCGAAGCCGTCGCCAAGGCGCACGGCGCGGGTGTCGCGTACGTGGTCCTCACCCGGGCCACGCAGCGCCTCACCAGGATCGACCTGGCCTGAACGGTCAGCCCTCGGGGGTGTCCTGGCCGCGACGCCGGTCGGACCTCCTGAGGGCGTAGATGAAGAGGGCGGCCACGAGAATCCCCGGTCCCATGTGGACCAGCAGCACGCCGATGAGGCTCGGGCCGCCCCAATCGTCCTCGTAGCTCGACGGATCGCCGAAGTCGATCACGAACGGCTCGATCAGTGCCCGGACGATGAAGTAGCCGCCGATGACGAAGGCGAGCAGCCACAAGACGCGTTTCATGACTCGACTCTAGTGCGGTGTGCCCTCCTTGCGAAGGTCTCGCAAGCGCAGTCCTCGCTGCCCCGCGCATCGCCGGATCCCCTCGCCTGGGTTCTCGTCTCAGGCTTGAGGACTCGGTGCCCGCGGCTTCAAGCGGGCGGCGATGGAGGAGGCCGGTCGGGGCGGGCCTTTTGCCTTGGGGCGGTGCGGGTCCGGGGCCGGGACGAGGAACGTGAAAGCTTTCGCATCGTGTGGGTGATGCGGACTTGCCTCGATATCTGGACAATTGAGAGTACGTACAGGGATACGGAATCCGTGTAGGTGAACGAGATGGTGGTAAGCAGACTACGACATAAGCCTCTGGCCATCTGCCTGCATTGCACGGACGTCGAGACCGGTGCCGGGCCATGAAGAGCCCGGTGTCACTCGGCCACGGCCCTTGCGATACCGCCCGGTGGTCCCACCTCATGGCAAGAGCCGCCTAGATGGCGGCTTGGTCGGCTCGGTCGACTGCGCCAGTCGGGCGCTGCTGAAGTTTGCGTGGCGCCCGGTGCACTGAGTAGTGCCGTCGCTGCTATGAGCTTCGCAATGGGGCGCCAAACCAGGTTCGGGCGGTCCTCAGCGGATACCGACTGCCACAGCCGGAACCGCCGGAGCCGAGGATCGCGGCGATGTTGACCAGCGCGTTCACGCTGCCGCCTTGCGGGGGAGGGCTTTGACGGTGCCGAGGACCAGGAGCAGTTGCGCCGCCGCGTAGGTCGCCATCACCGTTTGGGACTGGAGGGGGAAGTCGACGCCGGCCACGCCCAGGCCGAGGACCAGGTCCGAGACCACGAAGAGCGCTCCGCCGAGCCCGGCGAGGCGGTTGAGGCCGGTCGCTGCCGCGGCCATCGCGACCAGTAGGAGACTGTAGACCGCGACCGGCATGGCGAGGTCCCCGAGCCGCGGCCACAGGACGATGTTGGCGCCCGACCAGACCGCCAGATAGCAGGCGGGCGCGAGGAAGCGCCCGCGCAGCGGCAGCACTCCCGATCGGATGAAGACCGCGATGTACGTGAGCTGCATGAGGCTGAACAAGCCCATGCCTGTCAGGAACGCGGGCGTGCCGTCGACCAGCAGCGCGATGTCGGCCGCGCAGGCCAGGAGCAGGCCGAGGCCGAACAGGCGAGCCGGGCGCATGCCGGGCGGGGTCGCGACGATGAGGTGGGCGAGGAGCAGGAGCGCCAGCGCGGGCTTGGACGCCCAGCGGAGCTCACCGAGGTGCAGGCTGATCGCGGCGAGGTCCACCGCGATGGCGATCGCGAAGGCCCACAACCAGAAACGCGCGGGGAAGCGCACCAGGACCGAGCGGATGACCATGAGGGGAGGGTTCATGGGTGCCGGAGCCTATCAGAGCCCCCGCCGGCCGCGGACTAGTTGAGGGTCAGGCCGTTGATCGTCTCGGCCTGCACCACGTTCTTCGGCGCGCCGCCGTGGAAGTTGTTCTGGAACTTCACGTTCGTGATCTGGATCGGGCGGCCGACGATCCCTTCGAGCTCGGAGCGGAACACCGGGTCCGCTTCGCAGGTCTGCTCCAGGACCGCCGCCTCGATCTCGGCGGGCGCGTCGCCGCCGAAGCGCTTGCGAACCAGGTCGACGACCTTGCGGGTCACGTCGGCGCCGTTCTGCGCCAGCACCTCCGCGGCTTTTCCGGCCGCGGCGGTAGCGATCGTGAGGAGTATCGGATCCATGGGGCACCCTCCGTTCAAGGCCTCCACCGAGCGTACCGGTATGGGGCCATGGGCGAGGTCCACCGGAGCGCCACCGACGCCGAGCGTCGTGAGGAACGCGGCCTCTTGACCACAACTGGTTCGAGCGGGCGAACGTCAACGCGACCCCGCGCGGCTGGAAAAAGCGCTGGCGCTCTACGAGTCGATCGGCGATGCTGGCGCCGATGCGATACGGAATCTGCTCCAATGACCACTGACGCCGCCGACTGGGAGTGGGACGAGACCCTCTTCGCCGGCAGCGCCGCCCACTACAGCGTCGGCCGGATGCCCTATCCGACCGCCCTCGCCGAGGCCGTACGCGACGCACTCGGCCTCGACGGCACCGGCCGACTGCTCGACGTCGGCTGCGGCCCGGGCTCACTGACCCTCGAGCTCGCGCCGCTGTTCGCCTCCACTGTGGGCGTCGACCCGGACGCGGGCATGCTCGCCGAAGCCGCACGCCGGGCCGAGGAGGCCGGACTCACCGGCATCGCATGGCTTCAGTCCCGCGCCGAAACGCTGCCCGAGGACCTGGGCGTCTTCCAGGTCGTGGCCTTCGCGCAGTCCTTCCACTGGATGGACCGCCTGCTCGTCGCCGACCGCGTCCGCAAGCTGCTCGACCCCGCCGGGTACTGGATCCACGTCGGCGCCACCACGCACCGCGGCGCGGACGACACCGCGTCGCTGCCGCACCCGGCCCCGCCCTGGGACCGGATCAGCGAACTCGTCGCGGCCTACCTCGGGCCGGTCCGCCGCGCCGGACAGGGCTACCTGCCGGGCGGCACCGCCGGCGGCGAAGAGGACATCATGCGGCAGGCCGGATACACCAAGGTGACCCGCATCCAGGTCGACGACGGCCGGATCTTCGAACGGAACGTCGACTCGGTCGTCGCGGCGGTGTTCTCCCTGTCGAGCTCGGCACCGCACCTGTTCGGAGAGCGCCTGCCCGCCTTCGAGAGGGAACTGCGGGGCCTGCTGACCGAAGCGGCCCCTGACGGCTGCTTCTCGGAGCGCGAGGTGCCGACCGGCGTCGTCATCTGGCGTCCTTAACGAACCTCCCGCAGCTGCAATCGTCGCGGTAGCGGTGCCGCCTGGGCCTTGGAATACGGGCCCCAGGTCGAGGAGACCACGACGAGACGCTGATGCGGCGCGACCCCCAAAGAGCGGCGTGGCGCGGCGTCAAGCTGAGCGTGCGGCCGAGTCACCTGGGGGACAAGCGGTTTCGGGGCGAGACGGCGCGCCGTGCGGCGTCACCATGCGCCGCTCGCGGCCGCCGGCGTGAGGTTCCACAGCGTGATCGCGTGGTGCTCGTGCTCGTAGCCGAGGGCGGCGATCGAGGCGGTGTCGATCTTGAACTCGCGGCCGTCGCGGGCCGGCCGGCCGAGCCAGCGGGCCGCCGCGACGCGGAGGCTGTGGCCGTGGGCGAAGAACGCGACATCGCCGTGTTCCAGGAGCGTTTCGGCCTCGGCGAGGGCGCGGTCGAGGCGGGCGGTGACGGCTTCGGCCGTTTCACCGCCGTGGCCTCTGCCGCCGTCGGTCCAGAGCGACCAGTCCGGGTTCTCGGCCGCGATCTCCTCGCTGGTACGCCCCTCATAGTCGCCGTAGCCCCATTCGGCCAGGTCGGGGACGACCGCGGTGACCGCGAGGCCCGCCAGCTCGGCGGTGACGAGCGCCCGTCTGCGCGGGCTCGACCAGACCGCCGCGAACTCGCGCCCGGAGAGCAGCGGTGCGAGCGCTTTCGCCTGCGCCACACCGTTCTCGGTGAGTTCGAGGTCGGTGACGGACGTATGCTGGCCCGACGCGGACCAGGTGGTCTCGCCGTGGCGGATGAGCACGATCTCTCCCATGGCGACCACCTTAATCCGGCCCGACGCCGAACGCCTCTAGATCGCGCGGGCGAGGAACACGCCCATGTACCCGTGCTCGTCGGTCCAGCAGCGGGTCGTCGCGAATCCGCTGGCCTGGAGCTGGTTCTCGAGTTCGCCGCGGTGGAACTTGGTGGAGATGCCGGTGTGGATCTCCTCGCCGACCCTGAACGCGATGTCGAGCGCGAGCGCCGAGACGTCCACCTTCATCGGCTTCATGGCGCGCAGGCGCATCTCGATGGTGGCGGTGTCGTTGTCCCACAACGCGATGTGCTCGAAGTTGTCCGGTTCGAAATCGGCGTCGAGGCGGTGGTTGAGGACGTACAGGACGTGCCGGTTGAACTCCGCGGTCACCCCGGCGGCGTCGTTGTAGGCCGCGAGGATCACCTCCGGGTCCTTCACGAGGTCGGCGCCGAGCAGGAACCAGTCGCCGGGGCGCAGGGCCTCGCGCAGGTCGCTCAGGAACTGGCTGCGCTCCATGCCGGTGAAGTTCCCGAAGGTGCCGCCGAGGAACGCGACGAGCCGCATGTCGTGGTGGTCGGGCAGGTGCGCGAGGTGGAGGGTGAAGTCGCCGATGATGCCGCCGAGACGGGCGTCCGGGTAGGCCGTGGCCAGTTCGAGGAGCACGTCCCGGACCTCGCCCTCGGCCACGTCGAAGGGCCAGAACGCGTCGAGCCGGCCGGCCTCCGCGAGCGCGCCGAGGAGCGGCCGGATCTTCTCGGCCCGGCCCGCGCCGAGCTCGATCACCGAGACCGGGTCGGCGCCGAGCGCGTCCGCGATCTCCGCCGCCCGGTCGTGGAGGACCGCCCGCTCGCTGCGGGTCTGGTAGTACTCGGGCTGGCGGGTGAGCTCGGCGAAGAGGATCGACCCGCGGCCGTCGTAGTGCAGGCGCATGGGCAGGTGCTTGGGGTGCGCGGTGAGGCCCCGCCGGACGTCGCTGCGCAGCGACGCGTCGAGGTCGGACGCGTCGAGGCAGATACGCAGTTCAGGAGCAGGCACACCACGATCTTATGTCGACTTGAGGCGTGTTGCGCCTCAGTGAACGCGCTGCGTCACGGCGCGCCGGGGACGGTGCACGCCTGGGCGGCGATCTGGCTCGCGTAGCGCAGGGCCGCGGCGACCACGGACCGGTTGCCCCAGGCGGGGACGCGGTCGAGGCGCATCCAGCCCGCCGAGGTCAGCCAGCCGATGAGCCCGGAAGTGAACGCGTCGCCCGCGCCGATGGTGTCCACGACGTCGACCTGCGGGGCCGTCATCTCCGTGGTGTGGCTGCGGTGGAAGGCCACCGAGCCCGCGTCGCCGAGGGTGACGACCACAAGCTCGGGGCCCGCTTCGAGCCATTTGCGGGCGATCTCGTCGACGGCGGTGCCCGGGTAGAGCTGGGCGAGGTCGCGTTCGGAGACGCGCACGAGCGTGGCGAGGCCGACCAGGCGCTCAGTGCGTTCCAGGACCTTCGCGTGGTCGCCCATGGCGCCGAGGCGGATGTTCGGGTCGAAGGAGACCGGGACGGCGCGGCGGGCGCGGTTCACCCAGTGCTCGATGGCGTGGGCGGACGGCTCGAGATAGGCGGCGAGCGACCCGAAGTGGAGGAGGTCGACCTGCGCCGGGTCCGGCTTGGGGAGTGCGCGCGACTCCCAGGCGAAGTCGGCGGTGCCGGTCGTCCAGTAGTCGTATTCGGCGCTGCCGTCCTCGTGGACGATCGCGAGGCCCAGAGTCGAGGGCAGATCGGTGCGGAGCAGCCAGTCGCGGTGGACGCCCGCGGCGATGTGGCGGCGCCAGACCTGGCGGCCGAAGTGGTCGCCGCCGACGGCGCCGACCAGCGCGGTCGGGATGCCGCGCCGGGCGAGCGCGACGGCGGTGTTCGCAGGTCCGCCGCCGCAGGTTGGTCGGAGCTGGCCGCCGGGGGCTGGGACGAGGTCGATGATGTTCTCGCCTGCCACGAGGATCAAAGGGGGGCTCCTTCCATGGGCCGCGGGTACCGCTGCGGAGAGGGTATTCCAGGGGCCGGACGGCCCGGAAGTCGGATTCGCGTCGCGGTGTGCGGGCGCGTCCGGGTTGCGGCCGGGCCAAGGAGGCTGGCGGGCTCGGTCGCGGGCGGGAGCAGGGCCAGCGCCCGGGGCTTGCGGGCCGAATCCGGCGCGGACGGACGCCGGGGCCCGGGCGCGGGCTTCTTGCGCCACGCCGGGGCGGGGCGGTGGGGCGGGTGGCGGGGCGGTCGTTCAGGATGGAGGCATGTCCACCGAAGAGGTCAAGGTCGAAGCCGAGGTCGCGGACGGCACGGTCGTGAATGAAGCCGTCGCGAACGCCGACGCGGCCAAGTCCGCGCGCCCCAAGCAGCGGCGCATGCGCGACATGGCGATGTCGATGGCCGTGCTGCTGGTGCCGATCGGCCTGTTCTACGTCGGCTGGCAGTGGGTGGCCGCGGACCGGCAGGTCAGTGTGGTCGACACGAGCGCGAACTACACCACCGCGGCGAGTCTCGGCCTCGCGGTGATCGAGCCCGAGCTCAGCGACGAATGGAAGGCGATCTCGACCGACCTCGCGGTCGACGGCGAGACCGTCACGCTCCGGACCGGCTACTACTCGCCGGAGGGCAACGGCCTCCAACTCTCGGAGACCAACGGCACGGCCACCGACGTCAACGAGAACCTCACCGGCACCGGCACCCCGGTCGAAGCGGCCGGAATCCAGTGGGCCGCATACGAATCGGAGAACGGCGAGACCTGGGTGGCCGAGATCGACGGCGAGACCGTCGTGCTCAGCGCCGAACCCGACGGCGTCGGCGACCTCACCGAACTCGCCGAAGGCGTCGCCGCCGCCTCCTAGGACCTGGCCACTGAAGCCGGCCAGCTCACGACACGGTCGGCACTTCGCGGGTTGCTTCGGCGTCCCAAGCGCCCCGCTCGTTGACGGGGCCGCCGCGATCGACGGCGCTCGCGAGGCGAACGCGCCCTCAGCGGCCGTCCTCTGGCTGCTCGGCCACAAGGGCGCCCGCGTAGTAGCGCAGCGCGCGGGCGTACTGGCTCAGGCTCGCCGACTCGGCGCGGTCCAGCGTCAGGTGCAAGAGCGCCGCGACCGCGTCCCGCGGCCGCTCGTCCTCGAGCAGGGCGAGGGCCAGGAACGCGCGGGCCGCGTCGTCGTCGAACCGTTCGACCGCCTGCTCCAGAGCCGCCACCGCCTCCTTGTTCCGGCCGAGGTTGCGCAGGGTGCTGCCGTACTGGATCAAGCCCTGGCGCAGCAGGTCGCCGTCGAGCCCGGCGGCGAAGGCCCGTTCGTACACCGGGGCGGCCTCGGCTTCGCGGCCGGCGAAGTCGAGCGCGCTGGCGTACTCGAAGACCGCGCGGGCGTGCTCGGGGTTGGCGTCGAGCAGGTCGCGGAAATAGGCGATGGTCGGTTCGGGACTGTCGCTGTCAGCGGCGGCCCATCCGGCGTCGAACGCCTGGTCGAGATCGGTCATCAATCCTCGTCTTCCGCGTCGGGTTGCGTCCGCGCCCGCAGGCGCTCCCTTGCGCCTTCGAGGTGGGACTGGCACAAGTCTGCCAGCTTCTCGCCCCGCTCCCACAGCGCCAGCGACTCCTCCAATGTGGCCCCGCCGGCTTCGAGCCGTTCGACCGTGGCCACCAGTTCCGCGCGGGCCTCTTCGTAACTCAACTTGTCGCTCACTGCTCGTCCTCCCTCGTGTGCACCACAGCGGCCCGCAGCGATCCCGCCGCCAGCCGCACCTCGATCGCCTCGCCCGCATCGGCCGCTTCCCGCAGCACCGCACCCGTCTCGGTGTCCGTGACGATCGCGTAGCCCCGGTCGAGCGTCGACTGCGGCGACAGCGTGCGCAACCGCGCCCGCAGGTGCTCCAGGTCGTCCGTCGACCGCTCGAGCCGCGAGTCGACGCGGGCGCGCATGCGGTGCCGGAGGTTCGCGAGCACCTCGCCGCGCGCCTCCAGCATCGTCTCGGGCCGCGCGAGCACCGGGCGGGCGCGCATCGCCGCGAGCCCGTCGGTCTCGCGGGTCAGCATCACGTTGAGCGCCTGGCGCAGCCGGGTGCGGCTGATGTTCAGGCCGCGCTGCTCCTCCGCGAGGTCGGGGACGACCTTCTTGCCGGCCTCGGTGGGGGTCGAGGCGCGCCAGTCGGCCACGTAGTCGAGGATCGGCGTGTCCGGTTCGTGCCCGATCGCGGAGACCACGGGGGTGACCGCTTCGGCGACCGCGCGGCACAGCGTCTCGTCCGAGAACGGCAGCAGGTCCTCCATCGAGCCGCCGCCGCGGGCGATCACGATGACCTCCACGTCAGGGTCGCGGTCGAGCTCGGCCAGCGCCGCGCACACCTCGGTGACCGCGCGCGGCCCCTGGACGGCGACCTCGCGGACCTCGAAATCGGCGGACGGCAGGCGGGCCTTCGCGTTCTTCAGCACGTCGCGCATCGCGTCCGAGGCGCGGCCGGTGATGAGGCCGATCCGGTAGGGCAGGAATGGCAGCGGCTTCTTGCGCTCGGCCGCGAAGAGGCCTTCGGCGGCGAGCAGCTTCTTGAGGCGTTCGAGGCGGGCGAGGAGTTCGCCGAGGCCGACCTGGCGGATCTCGCGCACATGCAGCGAGAGCGACCCGTTCTTGTCCCACCACTGGGCCTGGGCGCGGATGACGACCTGCGCGCCGTCGCGCAGGGGCGGCTCGCAGGCGGCGACCGCACCGGTGAAGTCGACGACCCGCATCGAGACCTCGGCGGACGGGTCGCGCAGGGTGAGGTAGACGGTGCGGCCGCGGTGGCTGATCTCGGTGATCTGGCCTTCGGTCCACACCTCGCCGAGGCGGGCGAGCCAGTCGCCGATCTTCTTCGAGACGACCCGCAGCGGCCAGGGGTTCTCGGCGCTCATCGGCGCGCCCGGTCCCGTCGCGCCCGGTCGCGAGGCGGAGCCGGACCGGGCCGGGGCTCCCGGCTGCTCCGGGGCGCCGGGTCGTTCCGCGGTGCTGTCGGTGGCGCTGCTCGCTGCGTCGGTCACGTGGCCAGACTAACTGCAGGGTGTGACGAAACCGGGCGGCCGGATACCATCGAGGCGTGGCAGACCCGAAGCGAGTGTTGTTGGCCAAGCCGCGCGGGTACTGCGCGGGCGTGGACCGGGCCGTGGTGACCGTCGAGAAGGCGCTGGAGCTCTACGGCGCTCCGGTGTACGTGCGCAAGGAGATCGTGCACAACCGGCATGTGGTGGAGACCCTCGCCGGCAAGGGCGCGGTGTTCGTGGAGGAGAACGAGGAGGTGCCGCCGGGTTCGGTGGTGGTCTTCTCGGCGCACGGCGTGGCGCCCGAGGTGCACGACCAGGCGGCCGCGCGCGGCCTGAAGGCGATCGACGCGACGTGCCCGCTGGTGACGAAGGTCCACAAGGAGGCCGTGCGGTACGCCGAGGAGGACTTCGACATCCTGCTCATCGGCCACGAGGGCCACGAGGAGGTCATCGGGACCTCCGGCGAGGCGCCCGAGCACATCCAGCTCGTGGACGGGCCCGACGCGGTCGACCAGGTCACGGTGCGCGACCCCGCGAAGGTCGTGTGGCTCTCGCAGACGACGCTCTCGGTCGACGAGACCATGGAGACGGTCGACCGCCTCAAGAAGCGCCTGCCGATGCTCCAGAGCCCGCCGAGCGACGACATCTGCTACGCGACGCAGAACCGCCAGCAGGTCGTCAAGGACATCGCGGACGAATGCGACGTGATGCTCGTGGTCGGCTCGAAGAACTCCTCGAACTCGGTGCGGCTGGTCGAGGTCGCGGTGCAGCACGGCGCGAAGACCGGGCACCTGATCGACTTCGCGCACGAGATCGACGAGGCATGGCTCGAAGGCGCGTCCACTGTGGGCCTTTCGTCGGGGGCCTCGGTGCCTGACAACCTGGTCCAGGACGTGCTCGCGCACCTTGCCGAACGCGGCTTCACGAATGTGGAGGAGTTCGAGCCGGTGACCGAGAAGATCGCCTTCTCCCTCCCGCGCGAACTGGCGAAGGACCTGAAGGCCGCCGGCCGCGCCTGAGCGCGGGGACCTCTTTCGGGTGACAGTTCCGTTTACGACGGTAAGAATGCGGGTTTTCTGTCGGACCGCCGCGTGAGACTTGAATCGGGGTCGCCCCCCTGGGAGGGCGGGGGACTGCCCGGGGAGTTCGACTAGGGCCGGAGGTCCGGGGCGGCCGCGTCCCAAGTCGGCTTTCGCGTCGGCGTGATCACCGGCGCCGGGGACTCCGGCGCCTCGCCCGCGACCTCGAGCTCGCTGAAACGCCTCGCGGTCACCAGCAGCCGCGACTCGACGCTCGCCACCGCCGCGTTGTACGACCCCACCGCCGCGTCCAGCGACGAACCCAGCCGCGAGAAATGCCCCGCCACCGCGCCGAGCCGCTCGTGCAGCTCCCGCCCCAGCTTGTGCACCTCCTTGGCGTGCAAGGCCAGCGCCTCCTGCCGCCACGTGTGCGCCACCGTCCGCAGCAGCGCCATCAGCGTCGCAGGCGAAGCGATCACGACACCCCGCGCGAACGAGTCCTCCAGCAGCGCCGGGTCGCCCCGCAGCGCCGCGTCCAGGAACGCGTCCGCCGGCACGAACAGCACCACCATCTCCGGCGTGTCCTCGAACGCCCGCCAGTACTCCTTGCCCGCCAACGACTCCACATGCCGCCGCAGATGCTTCGCGTGCAACCGCAGCAGCTGGTCCCGCCCCGCCTCGTCCTCCGACTCCAACGCCTGCAGATACGACTGGAGCGGCGCCTTCGCGTCCACGACGAGCGTGCGCCCGCCCGCCAACCGCACCACCAGGTCCGGGCGCACCCCGCGCCCGTCCACCAGCCCCGAGTGCTGCTCGGAGAAGTCGCAGTGCTCGACCATCCCCGCCGCCTCCACGATCCGCCGCAACTGCACCTCGCCCCACTGGCCGCGCACCTGCGGCGACCGCAGCGCCCCCAGCAGCCGCCCCGTCTGCTCCCGCAGGTCCTCCGAGGTCTCCGCGACCCCCGAGAGCTGAATCCGCAACTGCGCGTACGCGTCCACGCGGGCCCGCTCCACATCGCCGAGCCGCGTCTCATAGCGCGCCAACGTCTCCGCGATCGGCGCGAGCACCTGCCCGACGGCCTGCCGCGAATGGTCCGTCGCCTCGTACGCGACCGCCTTCAACGTCGCCTCGAGCCGCTGCTCGTTGTCCGCCGCGGCCTCCAGCCGCGCCGTCGCCGCCGCCAACTCCGCACTCTGGCGCGACCGCCCCGCGAACCAGCCGCCGAAACCGCCCGCCGCCAGGCACACCACTGCCAATAGGACCCACGTCATACGGGCCAGTGTAGGCGGGTGACCACGGGTACAGTCGGTACATGGAGCTGTGGTTGACCCTGCTGGTGGTCGCGATCCTCGTCATCTTCTTCGTGGTGCAATCCAATCGAAGACGCGCCGAAGCCGAACTCGCGGACGCCGAGGCCGAGGCCCGGCGCCTCTACGAGCGCCTCGGCGGCCAGACCATGAACCTCATCGCCCCCGGGGACAACCTCCCCGCGGGCCAGGCCCTCGCCGACGCCGGCGAGCGCTACACCGCCGCGGGCTCCCAGCTCGAATCGGCGCGCACCATCAACCAGTACCGGCTCGTCGCCGAGACCGCCATCGAAGGCCTGCTCTACGCGCGGGCCGCCCGCACCGCGATGGGCATGGACCCCGGCCCGGAGATCCCGTCGATGGTCGGCAAGCGCCGCACCGGCGCGCTCACCGAACCGGTCAGCGCCGAGGTCGAGGGCCGCACTTACACCGGTTCGCCGGACCCGAGCGACGAGAACCGCCACTACTACCCGGGCGGCCGCGTCGAGGGGCGCCCCGTGCCCGCGGGCTGGTACAACACGCCGTGGTGGCAGCCCGCGCTGGCGGGCGCTGCGGGCGTGTTCGTCGGCATGATGGTCTTCGACGCGATGATCGCCCCCGCTTACGCGATGGGCGCGGTCGAGGGCGGCGACCAGAGCGGCGGCGACTCCGGTGGCGATGCCGGCGGTGACGCCGGTGCGGACGGCGGGGACGCGGGCGGCGACTCCGGCGGCGGCGATTACGGCGGCGGGGACTTCGGCGGAGGCGGCGACTTCGGTGGCGGCGGCGACTTCGGCGGGTTCTGACCGCCCTGACCTGGCTCTACCAGCCCTGAACCGCAACGCGGTTCAGGGCTTTTGCGTGCCCTGATACCCGCGCCGCGAATAATCTCCCGTGCCTAAAACGTGACGCATGCAACCGTCCCGGTCTTTCGAGGCGTACCGATTTTGGGGTCGCCAAAGTGGAGCTACCCCAGCGAACCTGTCCATAGTCACCAAATTCATGCCTCTCGGAGACCACCCCCGGTCTCGCGGCCGGCACCGCGGGGCCACCCCCAACAAGGAGAGTTCGTGACAGTTGCACAGCGGCGTTCACGCCGCATTCTCGCCGCCGCCTTCGCCGGCGCGCTCATCCCGGCCGCGGTCGCCACCGGCGCCGCCGCCCAGGAGTCCGAGACCGAGATCCTCATCGAGGAGAAGGTCGCCCCCGAACTGCTCGAGGCGATCGACGACCAGGGCGACGCGGAGCTGTGGCTCCTCTTCGCCGGCTCGCCCGACTACAGCACCGCGCTCGCCGCGGACACCAAGGAGGCCAAGGGCACCGCCGCGGTCGAGGCCGCCGAGGAGTACGCCGAGCAATCGCAGGCCGACGTGCTCGCCGCGCTCGACGAGGCCGGCGTCGATTACGAGTCCTACTGGGGCGCGGCCACGGTGAAGGTCGTCGGCGACGCCGACCTGCTCGCCGAGCTGGTCGCGTTCGACGAGGTCGAGGCGGTCGTGGCCGCGCCCGACTACGCGGCGATCGAGCCGATCGCCCCCGACGGCAAGCCCGAGAACGACTTCCAGACCTGGGACGCGGTCCAGCAGGCCGCCGTCGAGTGGGGCGTGGAGGACGTGGGCGCGCCCGAGGTGTGGGAGCAGGGCTTCACCGGCGAGGGCATCGTCGTGGCCAGCATCGACTCCGGGGTCCAGTACGACCACCCGGCGCTCGTGGAGCAGTACCGCGGCAACAACGGCGACGGCTCCTTCACGCACGACTACAACTTCTACGACATCCAGGACGTCTGCGCGGGCGACGCGCCCTGCGACGACGACGGCCACGGCACCCACACGATGGGCACCATGGTCGGCTCCGAGGGGATCGGCGTCGCGCCCGGCGCGGAGTGGATCGCCGTCAACGGCTGCTGCCCCGACATCGAGACGCTGATCCTGGCCGGGCAGTGGCTCGCCGCGCCCACCGACTCGGAGGGCCGCAACCCGGACCCGTTGAAGGCCCCGCACGTGGTCAACAACTCGTGGGGTTCGACCATCCCGGGCTACGACCCGATCTACGCGGAGGTCGTGGACCTGTGGCACGCCTCGGGCATCATCCCGGTGTTCGCGGCGGGCAACAACGGCTCCGCGTGCCTGACGATGAGCAGCCCCGGCGTGTACGAGAACGTGATCGCCGTCGGCGCTTACGACGAGGACCACGAGATCGCCGACTTCTCCTCGCGCGGGCACGGGATGAACGGCGTCCTGAAGCCGGACATTTCGGCTCCGGGCGTGAACGTCCGCTCCGCGCTCCCCGGTGACGAGTACGGCCTCGGCGACGGGACCTCAATGGCCACACCGCATGTGGTGGGCGCGATCGCGCTGCTCATGTCGGCGTCGCCGTCGCTGGAAGGCGATTACGACGCGGTCTACGAGACGCTGACCGGCACGGCCGTCGACACCGCTGACGACCAGTGCACCGGCGACAAGGAGGCCAACAACGTCTACGGGCACGGCCGCGTCAACGTCGAGGACGCCGTGGACGAGGCCCCCGCGGGCAAGTTCGGGGCGCTCTCGGGCGAGGTCCGCGACCAGGACGGCGAGCCCGTCGCGGGCGTGCGCCTCGTGTTCGAGGGCGCGGTGGTCCGCGAGGCCACCACGGGCGCCGACGGCACCTACGAGTTCACGCGCATCCCGGCCGGGCGCTACCACGTGACGGCCTCGAAGTTCCTGTACGAGACGGTCCGCGGCTCGGTCCGCATCAAGAACAACGGCGAAGCCGTGTTCGACGCCGAGCTCCAGAAGGAGGCGACGCAGGTCGTCGAGGGCACGGTCGTGGACGGCGGCGGGCACGGGTGGGCGCTCGACGCGACCGTGTCGACCGCGGGCGACGAGGCGGTCGCACAGACCGACCCGTTCACCGGCGCGTTCAGCATGGAGATCCCGGCCGAGGGCGAATGGCCGCTCACCGTCGAGACCGCTTACGCCGGATACGAAGTGGTCACCGTCGATCCGGCCGACGCGGGCCTGGTCGAAGTGCCGGTCCTGCCCGGCTGCCTGGCCCCCGGTTGGGGTTCGGAGGTGCTCGACGAGGCCTTCGAGTCGCGGGCGCTCCCCGCGGGCTGGGAGGTCGTGGACCGCGGCGAGACCGCCGGCTGGGTCTTCGACGACCCGTTCGAGTACGGCAACCAGACGCCGGGCTCGGGCGGCTTCGCGGAGGCGAACTCCGACGCGGCCGACCCGGACCACCTGGTCGACACCGACCTGATCACGCCGGTGTTCGACCTGAGCGCGGCCGAGGACCCGACCCTGTCGTTCGCGAGCTTCTTCGTCGACGGCGGGATCGGCTCCGAAGCGGCAGTGCACATCTCGGTCGATGAGGGCGCGACCTGGGAGCAGGTCTGGCACACCACCGAGGACCTGGAGGCCACGGTCGAGTCCGTCGACCTCGCCGCCTGGGCCGACCAGAGCGCCGTGCAGCTGAAGTTCCACTTCAACGACAACGACACGTGGGCCTACTGGTGGATGGTCGACAACGTCCGCATCGGCTGCGGCGAACTCGAAGGCGGCCTCGTGCGCGGCACCGTGACCGACGCGGCCACGGGCGACCCGATCGAGGGCGCCGTCGTCACCGACCCCGCCACGGGCAGGGCCGCCACGACCGGGGCGGACGGCTCGTACGTCCTCTTCACCGACGCCGGACCGGCGAGTCTCGAAGCGGGCCTTGCAGGATGGACCACCGGCGCTGCCGAAGCCGAAGTGGAGGCCGACGCCGTAGTGGCCGCCGACTTCGCGTTGGAGGCCGACGCCTGACCTGAGTGAACGGCAAGGGGCTCGCGCCGCGATCCGGCGCGAGCCCCTTCACGTCCCATGGCTCAGCCGCTCACCACTCCGCGAAGGAGCCGTCCTTCAGCCGCCAGATCTCGTTGCGCCAGCGGTGGGGGTCCTCGGCGGCCTTGCGGACCGCCGCCTCGTCGACCTCGATGCCCAGGCCCGGGCCCGTGGGGCGCTCGACGTGCCCGTCGGTGAACGCGAAGACCGCCGGGTCGACCAGGTAGTCGAGGAGGTCGTTGCCCTCGTTGTAGTGGATGCCGAGGCTCTGCTCCTGGATCAGGAAGTTCGGCGCCGCGAAGTCGACCTGCAGGCTCGCGGCGAGCGCGATCGGCCCCAGCGGGCAGTGCGGGGCCAGCGCCACGTCGTAGGCCTCGGCCATGGCCGCGATGCGGCGCACCTCGGAGATGCCGCCCGCGTGCGAGAGGTCCGGCTGCGCGACCGCGATGCCCGTGGAGAGCACGTCGCGGTAGTCCCAGCGCGAGTACAGGCGCTCGCCGGTGGCGATCGGGATCGACGTGCCCGCGGTGATCCGGGCGAGGTCGCGCGAGAACTCCGGCAGCACGGTCTCCTCGACGAAGAGCGGGAACAGCGGCTCCAGGAGGGGCAGGACGCGGCGGGCCATCGCGGTGGAGAAGCGGCCGTGGAAGTCGATCGCGAAGTCCATCTCGTCGCCGACGGCGGCGCGCAGTTCGGTGAACTGGTCGACGATCCGGTGGACCTGCGCGGGGGTCTCGATGTGGCCGAGCTGGGCCGCGGCGTTGCACTTGACGGCGTCGAAGCCGTTCGCCTTGGCGCGCAGGGCGTCGTCGGCGAGGGCTTCGGCGGAGTCGCCGCCGATCCACGTGTAGACGCGGGCCTGGTCGCGCACGGCGCCGCCGAGCAGTTCGTAGACCGGCACGCCCAGTGCCTTGCCCTTGAGGTCCCACAGGGCCTGGTCGATCCCCGCGACGGCGCTGGAGAGCACCGGCCCGCCCCGGTAGAAGCCGCCCTTGGTCATGACCTGCCAGTGGTCCTCGATGCGGGAGGCGTCCGCGCCGATGAGCCGGTCGGCGAGCGCTTCGACGACGCTCGCGACCGCTTCGGCGCGGCCCTCGACGATCGGCTCGCCCCAGCCGACGAGGCCGTCGTCGGTCTCGACGCGCACGAAGAGCCACCGGGGCCGGACGAAGAAGGTCTCGATTCTGGCGATGTTCAAGGGAACCTCTATCTCTTGTGGAGCTGCGGGGTCAGCGGTGCCGGATGAGCCAGCCGCCGTCGACGGGGAGTTCGGCGCCGGTGATGAAGCCGGCTTCGTCGGAGGCGAGGAAGGCGACGGCGGCGGCGACTTCTTCGGCGCCGCCCATGCGCCCCAGGAGGGTCCGTCCGGTCTCGTCGGCGATGCCTTCGGCCGGGACGGGGTCCCACTGGGGCGTGAGGATGGGGCCGGGCACGACGGTGTTGACGCGTACGGCCGGGGCGTATTCGATGGCGAGCTGCCGCGCGAGCGCGCTGACGCCGCCCTTCGCGGCCGCGTAGGCGGCGAAGCCGGGGAAGGAGGCGTGGGCGTGCACGGAGGAGACGGCGACGACCGCGCCGCCGGTCTCGGGCAGGAGCGGCGCGAGGGCCTTGAACCCCAGGTAGAGGGCTTTGAGCGTGACGTCGAGGGTCCGGTCCCAGTCGTCTTCGGCGAGCTCGTGGGCCGGGCCGAAGCGGATGGCGTACGCGTTGGAGACCAGCACGTCGACCTTCCCTTGGGCGCTTTCGATCTCGGCGGCGAGCGCCGCCCAGTCGGCGGCCCGCGCGACATCGCACTGGACGAAGTGGACGTTGCCGCCGAGGTCGGCGGTGGTCTTCTCGCCCTGCTCGCGGTCGATGTCGGCGAGGTACACGACCGCGCCCTCGCCGGCGAGGCGCTGCGCGGTGGCGGCCCCGATGCCCTTGGCGCCGCCGGTGACGACAGCGACTTTGCCCTCGAATCGATTCATGCGGCCGACCCTATCGCCCGTCCGCGGCGGGCTCGGTGAGGTCGACCAGGGCCGAGGCGAGGCCGGGGCGCTCGCGGAGGATGAGGGCCGCGCCGCCGACGGCGCCGGCGCGGGCGCCGAGGTCGAGGGCGGCGGGGACGACGTCGACCTCGCGCACGAGGGTGAGCGCGTACCGGCGGATGGCGGTGCGCAGCGGGTCGAGGAGCACTTCGCCGGCGCGGGCGAGTTCGCCGCCGACGACGATGCGCTCGGGGTTGAGCAGGTTGCAGAGGCTGGCGAGGACGCGGCCGGTCATCTGGCCGACGTCGGCGAGGACGCCTTCGCAGGCGCGGTCGCCCGCGGCTGCGGCGGCGAGCACGTCCTCCACGGTCGCCTTGGCGCCCAGGTGGGGTCGCAGTGCGGTGAGCACGGCGGGGATGCCGGCATGGAGGACGAGGCAGCCGCGGTTGCCGCACGGGCACGCCGGACCGTCCACATTGATCGAGGTGTGGCCGAGTTCCCCGGCGGCGCCCACCGCGCCGCGGAAGACCCGGCCGTCGAGGATGAGCCCGGCCGCGATGCCGCTGGACAGGCCCACGTACATGAGGTCGCGGACGCCGCGGCCCGCGCCGCTGTAGGCCTCGGCCACGGCTTCGAGCCGGGTGTTGTTCTCGATCGCGACGGGCAGCCGGAGGCGGCGCTTGAACTCGTCCGCGGCGTGCACATGGGACCACGGCTGATCGGGCAGCGAGGTGGAGACGATGCCGGTGGCCTTCTCGATGGGGCCGGGCAGGCCGACGCCCGCGCCCACGATCCGGGCGCGGTCGAGCGCGTGCTCGGCGATGAGCCGGTCGAGCAGGTCCGCGGCGACGTCGATGCGCTCGGCCCAGCCCAGGTCGGGGTCCACGGCCCGCCCGGCGCCCGCGATCTCGTTGTGCGCCAGGTCGGAGAGGTGCACCCAGACGTGGTCGAAGGTGAAGTCGAGGCCGAGCGCGACGGCCGCGCCCGGGTTGATCGCGAGGGTCTCCTTGGCGCGGCCGTCCCCGTCGGGGTCGCCGTCCTGCTCGATCACGAGGCCGCGCGACATCAGGTCGGTGGCGATCGTCGACACGGTCGTCCGTGACAGGTCGGCGCGGCGGGCGAGCTCGGCGCGGTGCGTGGGTCCCTTGCGCAGCAAGAGGGTCAGCAGCCGTTCCTGGTTCGCCCGGCGCAGTGACTGGAGGGATCCGCTCTTCGTCCGGGGCATGCGCCGATCATACAGGCGGCTCAACAATCTGTGTCAAGACTATTGACGTAATTAAGTGAGTAGGGCTAGCCTTCGTCAACAGACTTTCGTACCCCTTCCCTGAAAGGCGACAACCCATGCGTGGATCCCTCGGGACGCCGGTGTCCCAAGCGGCCCTGTCCCGCCGCACCCTCATGCGCGGCACCGCACTCGGCGCGGCGGCGGCCGCCGGCGCCGGAGCCCTTTCCGCCTGCGCCCCTTCGGCAGGAGGCGGCGGCGGTGGCAAGAAGACGCTCACGGTCATGGGCCCGGAGGGCGAGTTCAGCCCGGAATTCCTCAAGGCCGCGGAGACCGAACTCGGCGTCGAGATCAAGCGCGTCGAAGTCGACGCCACCAAGCTGACCGCGATGCTCGCCAGCGACACGGCCCCCGACCTGGTCCGCGGCCTCGGCGCGGTCGAGACGCCGTACTACGTCGCCCGCGACCTCGCGCTCGACCTCGACGACTACTTCGCCTCCAGCGAACTGCTCAAAGAGGACGACCTCGACCCCGTCAACGACGTGTGGCGGTACGACGGCTCGGTCCAGGGCCAGGGCCCCCGCTACGGCATGGCGAAGGACTACTCGCAGGACGCCATGTTCTGGTACAACACCGCCCTGTTCGACGCGGCCGGCGTCGCCTACCCCTCCGAGAGTGAGCCGGTCACGTACGACGAATGGCTCGCCATGGGCCGGGAGGTCACCCAGAAGGACGGCGGCACCACCACGGTCTACGGCCTCTCCGCGGGCGGACTCGGCCTGTTCATCAGCCTCGCCAACATGACCGCCTCCGCGGGCGGCAGCCTCCTCTCCGAGGACCTCGGCACCATCGACTTCTCCTCGCCCGAAGCGCAGAAGGCCCTCGCCTGGTACCTCGAGTACGCCCGCGCCAAGATCGGCTTCAGCCCCGTCGAGCCCAACCCCGACGGCTGGGACTGGCCGCCCTACCAGACCGGCCGCCTGGCCCAATCCTGGTCCGGCTACTGGTTCGGCGGCGCGATCGCGGCCGAGCCCGAACTCGCCGAGACCTCCCGCCTCGCCCCCGCCCCGACCATGGGCGGCGAACGCATCAGTCCCTGCTTCGGCGCCACCGGCTACTGGATCCCCAAGGCCTCCAAGAACCACGACGAGGCGTGGCAGCTCTTCGAGCTGTTCATGGGCGGCGACCCGGCCAAGGAGCGCGCCGCCGGCGGCTGGGGCCTGCCGAGCCTGCTGTCGCTCCGCGCGGACCTGCCCACGGGCACCGCGGCCCAGGCGCAGGCCCTCGCCGCGGTCGAGGCCGAGGCCGACTACCTCAAGGTCCTGTCGTTCTCGCCGTACGTCAAGGTCGAGGCGCTCGACGCCGTGCTCAACCAGTACCTGCCCGACGCGATCAACGACGACACCACCGCCGGTGCGCTCGCCGACACGCTGAACGCCGACATGCAGGCGCTGCTGGACGAGGGCAAGGAGCTGGTGAAGTGACCGCAACGCTGGCAGCGTCGCGCGAGACTCCCCCTGCGGTACCGGCCCGACCCCGCCGCAGGCGGGGCCGGGCCGGGCAGCGAACCCGGACGTTCTACCTGTTCGTCGGTCCGTGGATCGCCGGATTCGTGCTCCTGACGCTGTTCCCGCTCGGCTACGCGTTCTGGATGAGCCTCACCAACACCGACGGACTCTCCCCGAACTGGTCCTATGTGGGCTTCGACAACTACGTGCGGGTCTTCCAGGACCAGCAGACCATCGCCTCCCTGGGGCGCACCGGGGTCTTCATGCTCGCCACCGTGCCCACCGGCGTCGCCGCGGGCCTGGTGATGGCGGTCCTGCTCAACCGCGACTTCCGGGGCCGGGCGCTGTTCCGCGCCCTGTTCTACCTGCCGGCCGTGGTGCCCGGTGTGGCCGCGGCGCTGACCTTCAAGATCATCTTCGACAAGAACGCCGGGGCGGCCAACGCCGTCGTCGGCGCAGCCGGAGGCGAGCCGATCTCGTGGCTGGCCGACCCGTACACCCGCTTCGTGCTGATCCTGATGATCCTGTGGGGCGTCGGCGGGTCGATGATCATCTCCCTGGCCGCCCTGCAGGACGTGCCGCGGGAACTGCTCGAGGCGGCCAAAGTGGACGGTGCCAGTCCGGCTTACGCGTTCTTCAAGATCACGCTGCCCATCCTCAGCCCGATCATCTTCTTCCAGGTGGTCACGGGCGTCATCGGCTCGCTCCAGGTGTTCGTGCCCTCGCTGCTGCTGGCCCCGGTCAACGGCCCGGCCGCGGTCACCGCCGTGCCCGAGGGCAACTACCTGTTCATGGTGCACGTCTACGCCGAGTACTTCGCCAAGAGCCACTTCGGATACGCCTCGGCGCTGCTGTGGGTGCTGTTCCTGTTCGTGCTGCTCATCACCGGCATCGTGTTCAAGATCGGCAGCCGGGCGGTCTTCTACGGCGGCGTCGACCCCACTGAAAGGAAGGAGGGCTGATGAGCGTCGACATCGCGCGCCGGGCCCGCCTCACCGGCCTGTACCTCACGCTGATCACGCTCGCGGTGATCTTCTCCGGGCCTCTGGGCTGGCTCATCCTCACGTCGCTCAAAGCCCCGGACGAGCTGTCGGTCTTCCCGATCCAGCTGTTCCCGGAGACGCCCCAGTGGCACAACTACCTCGACGCCCTGACCTTCATCGACTTCCTCGGCTACGCCCGCAACTCGCTGATCCTCGCCACGATCTCGTCGGTGCTGACCACCGTCTCGTCGGCGTGGATGGCGTACGGGTTCGCGCGGCTCTCGGCCCCGGGCAAGAAGTTCTGGTTCGGCCTGCTGATCTCGACGATGATGATGCCCAGCATCATCACGCTCATCCCGACCTATCTGATGTTCGCGAAGCTCGGCTTCGTCGACACCTACATCCCGTGGATCCTGTGGGGCCTGTGCGGCGCCGCCTTCATGGTCTTCCTGTTCCGCCAGTTCTTCGCGGGCATTCCGAAGGAGCTGGAGGAGGCGGCGATCCTCGACGGGTGCGGCCATGTGCGGATCTTCTGGAAGATCTTCATGCCGCAGTCCGGGCCGATCCTGGCCGCCTGCATGGTGCTCACCTTCACCGCCAGCTGGGGGGATTTCGTCGCCCCGAGCCTGCTGCTGAGCGATGACACGACGACCCTGGCCGTGAGGATGACCGCCGGGTACGTCAACGAGCAGGGCTTCCCGATCCAGAACCTGCTCGCCGCGGGCAGCACCATGTTCATCCTGCCCGTGCTGCTGATGTTCCTGTTCTTCCAGCGGTTCTTCGTGCAGGGCTTCTCGACGTCCGGCCTGAAGTAACGAAGAGTCCGGCGCCCCGACCGCGCGTTCCGCTCCGGAACGCCGGTGTCTCGGCGGGGCGCCGGTGCACGACCGGGGCGGCGGATCGGACGACGGGGTCAAGCCTCCGGTCCGCCGCCCCTCTGCCCGTTCAGCCCCTCGGGCGACGGACCGAACGGCCCGACAGCGCCTCGGTGCGGTGCCCTTCGTCAACGGCCACTTGCCCGTTGACCATGACGTACGGGACGCCCGCGGCCTGGCGGCGGGGCTCGTCGAACGTGGCGCGGGCGTCGACGGTCTGCGGGTCGAACAGGACCAGGTCGGCCGCGAAGCCCTCCTTCACCAGGCCCCGGTCCTTCAGCCCGAGCACGGCCGCCGGGCGACCGCTCAGGTGCGCCACGCATTCCTCCACAGTGAACAGTCCGAGCTCGCGGGTGTAGTGGCCGAGGTAGCGGGCGAACGAACCCCAGGCGCGCGGGTGGATCTTGTCGCCGGCGAGGACGCCGTCCGTGGATCCGGTGTGGACGCCGTGGCGCATGATCGTCCGGACGTTCTCCTCATTGCCCACGTGCATGAGGCAGGCGGTCCCGAACTCGTCGCGCTCGATGAGGTCGAGGAAGAACGCCGAAGCAGGTCCGTCCCCGGCGGCCTCATTCACCCTGCGGCCCACCAGGTCCCGCAGCTCCGGCTTGGCGACCCCGGCGATCTCGATCGCCGACCAGTCGACCGGCACGCCGTTCGCGCCGTCGGTGCCCTCGACGTCGAGCTCGCGGACGATCCGCGCCCGCACCTCGGCATTGCGCAGCCGCTCGGCCAGCGCCCCGTAGCCTCCGGCGACCGACCAGCTCGGCAGCAGCGCCGCGAGCATCGTCATGCCCGGCAGGTACGGGTAGGTGTCGAGGCTGATCGGCAGTCCTTGGTCGAGCCCTTCGTCGACGAGTTTGAGGAGTTCGGCGGCGCGGCCCTCGTTGACGCGGTAGTTCAGGGTGGCGTGGGCCAGGTGCAGGGCGCAGCCCGCGCCGCGGCCGATTTCGATCATCTCCGCGTAGCCCTCCATCGCGCCCGCGCCGTAACTGCGCTGGTGGGGGCTGAAGTAGCCGCCGTATCCGGCGACCACCTTGCACAATTCGACCAGCTCACCGGTCTTGGCGTACATGCCCGGCGCGTAGCTCAGCCCGGCCGAGAGGCCGAGCGCGCCCTCTTCCATGCCTTGGGCGACATGGGCTTTCATGACCTCGAGTTCGGCGGGTGTCGGCTCGCGGTCCTCCCAGCCCATGGCGAGCATCCGCACCGTCCCGTGCGGGACGAGGTACGCGGCGTTCGTGGGGATGCCCCGGTCCAGGCGGTCGAGGTACTCGCCGACGGTGCGCCAGTCGTAGTCGACGTCGAGGCGGCCGTTCCAGGCGGCGATGGCCTCCCGCATCTGCGGGGCGGTGGCCGCGTCGACCGGGGCGTAGGAGAGGCCGTCCTGGCCGAGGACTTCGAGGGTGCAGCCCTGGCCGAGTTTGGCGAGGTGGTCGTGGTCGGCGAGGAGGGCGAGCTCGGAGTGGGCGTGCATGTCGATGAACCCGGGGGCGAGGACGAGGCCGTCCGCGTCGACCACGCGGGTCCCGTCGAGGCGGTCGGTGCCGATGGCCGCGATGCGGCCGTCCTTGACGCCGACCTCGGCGCGGAACAGGGGCGAGCCGGTCCCGTCGGCGACCTCGGCTCCCCGGATCACGATGTCCATGGCGGCCACTCGGCGCCCTCCCTCGATCGGCACGGAGCGTCAGTCTATGCAGGCCGGAGAGTGACCACCAGTGACGTCTCGGCCATCGGGAGGCCGCCGGACGCTCAGGCGCGCAGGAGCTTCCGGAGGGCGTCGACGGCCGGGCGGTTGCCCGGTAGCCACGGCACGGAGTCGAGCTCGCCGGGGGCGAGCCAGCGCAGCTCCGCGTGCTCCTTGGCGTGCGGTTCGCCCTCGGTGAGGTCCGCGAAGTAGACCCGCAGCAGGTACCGGCCGTTGCCGGTGGTGAGGTCGCCGCCGACGCGGTCGCCGACCGCGATCTCGACGCCGAGTTCTTCGCGGCATTCGCGCCGCAGCGCTTCGGTCTCGGTCTCGTCCGGTTCGACCTTGCCGCCGGGGAACTCCCAGAGTCCGGCGAGTTCGGGCGGGTAGGCGCGGGCGGCGGCGAGGATGCGGTGCCCGGCGCGGATCGCGGCGCCCACGACGATCTGCGGGGGCTCAGGACGCGGTTCGTTCACCGCAAGAGCTTATCGGCGGAGCGGTCCGGTCCGGGCTCCGCCGCTGTTGCCGGTTTGAGGGCGTTTCGTTATCTTTCGCGCGTCAGATTACGAGCTGTGACGACTAGTGAGCAACCAGTTGCTCATCCATTCGGATGATGTCGCGTCGGTCCTATGGTCAGGAATCGTGTCCACCAGCACAAAACCAGACAAGAACTGTCCCACGGAGACCGATATTCCTGATTAATCCCGTTTGCCTGTCTGGACAGAAACTGGGAGACGCGTAAGACTCGATGCAGAAACGATAAAGATCCGGCGACAATTCAGACACGAAGCCCCCGTGTCCGTAGGAGCCGAATCAGACCACCTTACTGATCCGTCGCCGCCCTGCCCAGGCAGGGCACCGCTTTGCCGGTCGCGGCGGTCGGGACAAGGCGACGACGAATGGCGATGGTGCCATGAGGAGAACGGAGCAAGACGAGAACGTGCTGCTGGATGCACTGAGGGAGCTCAACGGTTGGGTAGCGGATGACGACGGCCGCCTCTCGCGGTCGCTGCCGCTCGACGATTCCCAGCACGCGGAGCTCGCCGAACACATCAAGATCTTCGCTGACACGCTCGGCGTCAGGCCGGACGTGTCGCGGACCGATGAAGCCACGCTCATCGTGCTCGCCAGCGAAGGCGGATTCAGTCTCACTGACGTGACCTTCGCGGGCCGCGTCGAGACCGCCTACATCACCATCGCCGGAGAGCTCGCCGGCCAAGAGGATCCGACCCTCTCCAAGGGCCGCTTCCGCTGGCTCAGGCGCGGCGAATAACTCGAACCGCACGGCGGATCGCCGGGGACCCCACCTCCCCGCCGGTCCGCCTTCTTCATGTCCGGGCATCTTCCGCTGCCGGATCGCAGACGGCGCAGTGCGCTCGCGGGCGTCGCCGCGACGCAGCCGCCGCCATGCCTGCGGCCCGCTCATGACGGCACCACGGCCTCGGGGTCGTGGCCCTGCGCCGAGCGGGCCCCGTCGACCGGCAGTACCGCGCCGCTGATGAACCCCGCTCGATCCGAGAGCAGGAACGCGACCGCGTCGGCGACCTCGGCCGCCTCGCCCGCCCTGCCCAGCGGATGCAGCTCTCGCATGGCCGCCTCGACCCGCGCGTACACGGCCGCCCCGGCGTCCTCCAGCGCACGCAGCCGCTCGGTCGCGATCGACCCGAGCGCGAGCGCGTTCACCCGCACGCCCCAAGGCCCGTAATCGACCGCCAGCGCCCGCGTGAGGCCCTCGATCGCGGCCTTGGCGGTCGCATAGGGCAGCGCCCCGCGCACGGCCCGCTGCGCCTGATGCGACGACACGTTGACGATGCTCCCGGCGACGCCCTGGACCCGGAACGCGGCCACCGCGGCGGCCGACCCCGCCAGGCACGGCTGGAGGTTGCGCCGGACCAGCTCCGCGACGGCCGCACCGCCCGCCTCGTGGAGCCAGGCGTCGCGGAACACCGCGGCGTTGTTGACCCAGCCGGTGAGCGTCCCGAGCGATTCGGCGGCGGCGACGGCCCGCGCGGCGACGGCGTCCTCGCCCGCGTCGCCCACGACCACCCAGGCCCGGCTCTCGCTGATCGCCTCGTCGAGCCATTCGAGCTGCTCGTCGCGGAGCTCGATGACGACGACCGCGCGGTCGTCGGCCAGGAGCCGTTCGACGATCGCCCTGCCGATGCCCTGCCCGCCTCCGGTCACGACCGCGACTTCCCGCTGTCTCGGCTCACGCTGCATGGCCCACCTCCGAATCAACGACGCCGCGACCGAACGTCGCGGCGTCAGATTCCTTAGTGCTCAAGGAAAGGCGTGTTTAAACCCGGGGGTACTCCAAGCGGACTCAGCTTTTGCCGAAGCGCTGGTACGCGTTCTGCCGCGTGGTGTCGAGCGCGGCACCGATCACCGTCCACGAATCGCCGGCGTCACGGGCGGCCCGGACGGCTTCGCGCAGCTCGGCTTCGGCAGCGGCAAGCCGCTTGCGCGCAGCGATGATGTTGCGGAAGTGGGTCGCGTCGCGGGCGGGCGAGACGGCGGGCTCGAGCTGGTCGAGCCCCGTCGAATCGTCGCGGTGCATCCTGCGGTGCTCAGACGTTGAAACGGAACTCGACCACGTCGCCGTCGGCCATGACGTAGTCCTTGCCCTCCATGCGGACCTTGCCGGCGGCCTTGGCGGCCTGCATGGTGCCGGCCTCCATGAGGTCGTCGAAGGAGACGATCTCGGCCTTGATGAAGCCGCGCTGGAAGTCGGTGTGGATCTCGCCCGCCGCCTCGGGGGCGGTCGCGCCGCGCGGGATCGTCCACGCCCGGCTCTCTTTCGGGCCCGCGGTCAGGTAGGTCTGGAGGCCCAGGGTGTGGAAGCCGACGCTCGCGAGGCGGTCCAGGCCCGGCTCGCTCTGGCCGGTGGACTCCAGCATCTCGCGGGCCTCGTCGGGCTCCAGGTCGACCAGTTCGGACTCGAACTTGGCGTCCAGGAGCACCGCGTCGGCGGGCGCGACCAGGGCGCGCAGCTTCGCGGCCAGCGCTTCGTCGCCGACCTGGTCCTCGTCGACGTTGAACACGTAGATGAACGGCTTGGCCGTCAGGAGGTGCAGGTCGTAGAGGTGCTCGGTGTCGAGGCCGGCGGCGAACACGGTCTTGCCGCCGTCGAGGACCTCCTGGGCCTGCTTGACCGCGGCCACCTTCGGGGCCTTGGTCTTGTCCATGCGCGCTTCCTTCTCCAGGCGCGGCAGGACGTTCTCGATGGTCTGGAGGTCCGCGAGGATCAGCTCGGTGTTGATGGTCTCGATGTCGTCGATCGGCGAGACGCGGCCGTCGACGTGGGTGACGTTGCCGTCCTCGAAGACCCGCACGACCTGCGCGATGGCCGAGCATTCGCGGATGTTGGACAGGAACTTGTTGCCCTTGCCCGCGCCTTCGGAGGCGCCCTTGACCAGGCCCGCGATGTCGACGAAGGTCACCGTCGCGGGGAGGATCTTCTCCGAGTCGTAGATCTCGGCCAGCTTCGGGAGCCTGGCGTCCGGGACGGCGACGACGCCGACGTTCGGCTCGATGGTCGCGAACGGGTAGTTCGCCGCGAGGATCTCCGAGCGGGTCAGCGCGTTGAACAGCGTGCTCTTGCCGACGTTGGGCAGGCCGACGATACCGATGCTGAGTTTCACGAGGATCAAGTCTAGGCGGGGCCGTGCCGCCGCTGCACGGCGCGCGCGGGAATCGAGTGGGGGCCCACCCCCCGGCCGGGGCACTGCGAGCGTCGCCGGGGCGCGGGGGACCTGGCTTCCTCAGGCGGCCCTCGACGACGCTCGCGAGCCGTAAGTTCGCAAGGAGGCCGATCCCGAGGGTCACGACGCCGAGGGCCAGGCTCGCGGCGCCGACGAAGATGATCGCGACGGCCTTGTTCGGCGCGGTGCGGCCGGGGCCGGCCATGGCGGCGAAGAACCCGCCCGACATGAGGACGGCCGCGGCGGGGATCGCGATGCGGGCGGTCCAGCCCCAGAAGCCGTCGAGGCCGGTCGCGTCGGCGAGGATCAGGCTGACGAGGCTGAGGATGACGAGGACGCCGGCGTGGGCGTGCCCGGCCCGGGAGAAGGACTTCTGGAAGTCGGTGAGCGGGACCTTGCCTGCGGCGATCCTGAGCAGGAAGGCGCCGCCGAACTCGATGGTGACGATGGTGAGCAGGCCGATTCCGGCGATGATGCGGGAGGCGTCGCTCAGGGCGAAGGTGGACTCGAACATCGGGGCGTCCAATCGTGAGTGGTGTTGGAAACCCAACGTACGCGCCGGTCTTGACAGTGTCAAGTTGGTCGCCTAGATGGGTGCAGTGGTGTTTGACACTGTCAAGATCCGCGCTACAGTGGCTCTCGTGACCGATCGCTACCACCACGGCGACCTGCGCCGGGCCCTCATCGACGCCGCCGTCGCGTCCATCGCCGAATCCGGGCCGAGCGCCCTGAGTCTGCGCGCCGTCGCCAAGCTGGCGGGCGTCTCGCACGCCGCGCCGGCCCACCACTTCGGCGACAAGGCCGGGCTGCTGACCGCCGTCGCGGCCGAGGGCTACGACCGCTTCGCGGACGCACTGGACCGGGCGTGGGAGGCGACCGGCGACTTCATCGAGGTCGGGATCGCTTACGTGCGCTTCGCCATCGACAACAAGGCGTACTTCGAGACGATGTTCCGGCCCGAGCTCCTCCACGAGGACGACCCCGACCTCGCCCGCGCCGAGGCCCGTTCGCGCGCCGCGCTCATCCGCGGAGCGGGCGAGCCGAAGCCCGGCCCGGACGGCACCGTGCCGGAGTTCAATCCGAACGCCCTGGGCGCGTGGTCGCTCGTGCACGGCTTCGCGGGGCTGCTCATGGGCGGGAACTTCCCGCAGGCGGTGGCGGCCGACCCTGAAGGCGCCCTGCGGACGATCGCCGCGCACATCAGGTTCGACTAGATCGGCATCCGCGGTCCCTGTATTGACCGCTGGCTCACAATTAGGTTGTGCACAACCGAGTTGTGCGCTAGGTTCAACGCATGGACGGCACACCGAGACTCCGCGAGCAGGCCTGCTTCGCGCTGTACACCGCCTCGCGGGCGGTCATCGGCCTCTACCGGCCGATGCTCGACCGGCTCGGGATCACCTACCCGCAGTACCTGGTCCTCATGGCGCTGTGGGAGCAGGACGGCCTCACCGTCACCGCTCTCGGCGACGCGCTCCAGCTCGACTCCGGCACCGTCTCGCCGCTGCTCAAGCGGCTCGAAGCCGCCGGGTTCGTCGAGCGCCGCCGGGAGTCGGAGGACGAGCGGCGCGTCACCGTGCACCTCACCGGGGCAGGGGCCGCGCTCGAACGCGAAGGCTGCGAAATCGCCAAGACCGTCGGTTCGTCCACCGACATGCCGCACGATGAGCTGTTCGCCCTGCGCGACAAGCTCAACGAATTCACCGCGTCGCTCCATGACCACCGCGCCGCCGAGTAGCGGCGGCGCAGCGAAGACCGCAGGCAAGAAGCAGACCAGAAGGAGACACCATGAAGGCGCTTTACACTGCTCACGCCGTCTCGACCGGCGACGGCCGCAACGGCCACGTCGCCGGCGGCGACGGCCTCATCGACTTCGACGTCCGCATGCCGCCCGAGCTCGGCGGCCCCGGCGGCGCCCCCAACCCCGAGCTGCTGTTCGCCGCGGGCTACGCGGCCTGCTTCCACAGCGCACTCCAGAGCATCGCCCGCTCGGCGAAGGTCGACCTCGGCGCGTCCGAGGTCCAGGCCAGCGTCGGCATCGGCAAACTGGACGGCGGCGACGGCTTCGGCCTGAACGCCATCCTGGAGGTCTCGATCCCCGGCCAGCCGCGCGACGTCGCCGAAGGCCTCGTCGCCAAGGCCCACGAGTACTGCCCCTACTCGAACGCGACCCGCGGCAACATCGAGGTCGAGATCGACCTTGTGCACGTGGCGGGCGAGTAGCGGGAACGGACGACGGGGCGGACCATCGCAATGCGATGGTCCGCCCCGTCGGCGGTAAATGTGAATGCGGGTGAGCCCGGCGCTTGCCTTCAAAACGGACATTTGCAGGACCCCCGACAACAACCCTGACACGGGGGTCCGACAACGGGTCCGGGGAGCGGCCTATGCGGTCTTGCCCTTGCGGAAGATCTTGCGGCCCAGCCACACCAGCGGGTCGTAGCGGTCGCCGGCGACGCGCTCCTTCATCGGGATGATCGCGTTGTCGGTGATCTTGATGTGCTCGGGGCACACCTCGGTGCAGCACTTCGTGATGTTGCACAGGCCGAGGCCCTGGTCGTCCTGGGCCTCCTCCCGCCGGTCACTGCGCGCGTCGAGCGGGTGCATGTCGAGCTCGGCGGCGCGGATGAACAGGCGCGGGCCCGCGAACGGCGGCTTGTTCTCCTCGTGGTCGCGCACCACGTGGCAGGTGTTCTGGCACAGGAAGCACTCGATGCACTTGCGGAACTCCTGGCTGCGCTCCACATCGACCTGCTGCATCCGGTACTCGCCCGGCTTCAGGTCCTCCGGCGGCGCGAACGCCGGCATCTGCCTGGCCTTCGCGTAGTTGAACGACACGTCCGTGACGAGGTCGCGCACCACCGGGAACGTGCGCAGCGGCGTGATCGTCACGGCCTCGCCCTCGTCGAAGAGGTTCATGCGGGTCATGCACATCAGCCGCGGCATCCCGTTCACCTCCGCCGAGCACGAGCCGCACTTGCCGGCCTTGCAGTTCCACCGCACCGCGAGGTCGGGCGCCTGCTCGGCCTGGATGCGGTGCACCACGTCGAGGATCACCTCGCCCTCGTTGACCTCGACGTCGAACTCGGCGAAGCCGCCGCCGTCGGCGTCGCCCCGCCACACCCGGAAGGTCCTCTCGCTCATCGGCTTTCCTCCTCAGTAGGCGAGGACTGGTACTCCTCGGGGGTCATGTACTTCGAGAGCTCGGTCGTGTCGAAGAGCCCGAGCAGTTCGGGTGTCATGGCCGGCACCGCCTGGCGCTCCAGCCGGATCTCCTCGTCTTCGACCGAGACGACCAGGTTCACCTTGCGCCACTGCGGGTCCATGCCCGGCGCGTCCTCGCGGGTGTGCCCGCCGCGCGACTCGTCGCGCTCCAGGGCGGCCAGCGCGGTCGCGACCGAGCAGATGTACATGTTCCGCAGGTCCAGCGCCAGGTGCCAGCCGGGGTTGTAGGCCCGGCCGCCGATGGCGCTCACGTTCGCGATGCGCTCTTTGAGTTGAGCGAGTTCCCTCAGCGCCTCTTCGAGCTCGCCCGCGCGGCGGATGATCCCCACGAGGCGGCCGTTGATCGCCTGCATCGCGTCCTGCAAGGCGTACGGGTTCTCGCCGTCGTTCCCGAAGGGCCGCAAGGCGGACTCGGCCGCTGCCGCGATGTCCGCGTCGCTGAGCTTCGGCGGCTCGGTCGCGGAGGCGTGCGCGGCAGCGTACTCGCCCGCGCGCTTGCCGAACACCAGCAGGTCAGAGAGGGAGTTCCCGCCGAGCCGGTTCGAGCCGTGCATCCCGCCCGAGACCTCCCCGGCCGCGAACAGGCCCGTCACGGCCGACGCGGTCGTGTCGGCGTCGACCTCGATGCCGCCCATGATGTAGTGGCAGGTCGGGCCCACCTCCATCGGCGCCGCCGTGATGTCCACATCGGCCAGCTCCTTGAACTGGTGGTGCATCGACGGCAGCCGGTCGCGGATGTACTCGGCGCTGCGCCGGGACGCGATGTCGAGGTACACGCCGCCGTGCTCGGTCCCCCTGCCCGCCTTGACCTCCGCGTTGATCGCCCGCGCGACCTCGTCGCGCGGCAGCAGCTCGGGGGGCCTGCGGTTGTGGTCGGGGTCGGTGTACCAGCGGTCGGCCTCCTCGGGGTTGTCGGCGTACTGCGCCTTGAACACCTCGGGGATGTAGTTGAACATGAACCGCTCGCCGTCGGCGTTCTTCAGGACCCCGCCGTCGCCGCGCACCGATTCGGTGACGAGGATGCCGCGAACCGAAGGGGGCCAGACCATCCCGGTCGGATGGAACTGGATGAACTCCATGTTGATCAGCTTCGCCCCGGCCCGCAGCGCCAGCGCGTGGCCGTCGCCGGTGTACTCCCACGAGTTCGAGGTGACTTTGAAGGACCGCCCGATCCCGCCCGTGGCGAGCACGATCGCGGGGGCCGCGATCGCGATGAACCCGCCCGTGCTGCGCCGGTACCCGAAGGCGCCCTTGACGGCGCCATCCGCGGTGAACAGCTCGGTGATCGTCGTTTCGTCGATGACCTGGAGCTTGTCGGCGCTCTCGCCGGCCGCCTCGTCGTCCTGCTGGAGTGAGACGAGCTTCTGCTGGAGGGTGCGGATCAGCTCGAGCCCGGTGCGGTCGCCCACGTGCGCGAGGCGCGGGTACTCGTGGCCGCCGAAGTTGCGCTGGCTGATCTTGCCGTCCGCGGTCCGGTCGAACAGGGCGCCGTAGGTCTCGAGCTCCCAGATCCGGTCGGGCGCCTCCTGGGCATGCAGTTCGGCCATCCGGTAGTTGTTGAGGAACTTGCCGCCGCGCATCGTGTCGCGGAAGTGGACCTGCCAGTTGTCGTTGGCGTTGACGTTCCCCATCGCGGCGGCCGCGCCGCCCTCGGCCATGACGGTGTGCGCCTTGCCGAACAGGGACTTGGAGATGACGATGACGCTCTTGCCTGCGAGCCGCGCCTCGACGGCGGCCCGGAGTCCGGCACCGCCCGCGCCGATCACGAGCACGTCGCAGGCGAGGTGCTCGACCTCGTTGATGTCGTTGTCGCTCATATGCTTCGCTCTCTTATCCGACGAACCGGAGGTCGGTGATCCAGCCGGCGGCGACGGCCATGACGTAGAAGTCCGTGAGCGCCAGCGACGCCAGGGTGATCCAGGCCCACATCATGTGGCGGGCATTCAGTGCGCTGGAGAACGTCCACAGGCGGTACCGGACCGGGTGCTTCGAGAAGTGCTTGAGCCGCCCGCCCATCACGTGGCGGCAGGAGTGGCAGCCGAGGGTGTAGCACCACAGCAGCACCACGTTGGCCCACAGGATGAAGTTCCCCAGGCCGAGGCCGAAGCCGTCGGGGGAGTGGAGCGCCAGGACCGCGTCCCAGGTGTTCACCAGTGAGATCACGACCGCCAGGTAGAAGAAGTACCGGTGGAAGTTCTGGAGGATGAGCGGGAACCGGGTCTCACCGGTGTAGCGCGGGTGCCCGTCGGGCACGGCGCACGCGGGCGGGGAGAGCCAGAAGGACCGGTAGTAGGCCTTGCGGTAGTAGTAGCAGGTGAGGCGGAACGCCAGCAGGAACGGCAGGCTCAGCGCCGCATAGGGGATGAGCGGGTGGTCGGGCAGGAACCGTCCGAAGTGGGCGGATTCAGGGACGCAGCCCTCGGAGACGCACGGCGAGTAGAACGGCGTCAGGTAGTGGTAGTCCGCGACCCAGTAGTCGCCTTGGTAGAAGACCCGGAACGTCGCGTACGCGACCCAGGCGGTAATGCCGAGCACCGTCAGGATCGGGCCCCGCCGCCAGTTGTCGATCCGCAGGTTCCGCGCGGCTATGGCGGCCCGGGGCGACGAGACGGCACTGTCTTCGGTCGTGGTCATCAGCGCAGGATATCCCTGAACCTGTGACGTAAGTCCATGGGGTACATCACAATCGCGAGCATTATTCCGACTGGGGCTGTAGATTGCAAAGTTTCATTTGAAGCCTTGTCATGTCTCCTGCGGCGCAAGTGAACCGGGTCGACCCTCCCGCTGGCTAGGCTTGACCGCATGAGCGCACGCGGCATCTTCTTCGTCCACGCCCACCCCGACGACGAGACCGTCGGCACCGGCGCCACGGTCGCCCACTACGCCGCCCGCCCCGACGCGCACGTCACCATCGTCACCTGCACACTCGGCGAAGAGGGCGAGGTCCGCGTCCCGCACCTCGCCGGGCTCGCCGCCGACCAGGCCGACCAGCTCGGCGGCTACCGCTACTGGGAGTACCGCCAGGCCACCGCCGCACTCGGCGTCGAGGACACCCACTTCCTCGGCGGCGTCGCCCGCTACCGCGACTCCGGCATGATGGGCCTGCCCTCGAACCGGCACCCGCGCGCGTTCTGGGGCGCCGACGTCGACGAGGCCGCCGCCGACCTCGTGGCGCTCATCCGCGACCGCGCCCCCGAAGTCCTCGTCACCTACGACCCCGACGGGTTCTACGGCCACCCCGACCACATCCAGGCCCACCGCGTCGCCATGCGCGCCGCCGACCTCGCCGCCGACCCCGCCTGGCGGCCCGACCTCGGCGCCGCCCACGAGATCCGCAAGATCTACTGGACCACCATGCCCCGCAGCATCATCGAAGCCCAGTTCGCGGCCTTCAAAGGCGCCACCGACAACCCCTTCGCCGACGCCGCCTCCGCCGACGACCTGCCCTTCGGCGTCCCCGACGACCAGATCCACGCCTGCGTCATCGGCGACACCTCCCGCAAGCGCGAGGCCATGGCCGCCTACGCCACCCAGATCTCCCCCGGCGACTGGCTCGACGTCCTCGGCGACAAGCTCGGCGACGCAGCGCTCGGCGCCGAGCACTACCGCCTCGTCAAGGGCGAGCCGGGCCCCGGCGCCGGTGAACACGGCTGGGAGACCGATCTGCTCGCCTGACCTGGGATTCCGCGAGGGTCCAAAGGGGTATCCCTACGAGTTATGGACCCTTGGACATATCTCGGCCCTCTCGGACTCGCACTGGTGCTCGGCCTCGCGGTCGGCGCCGAACGCGAATGGCAGGGCAAGCCCGCCGGCATGCGCACGCACGCCCTCATCGCCGTCGGCACCTGCCTGTTCGTCCTCGCCGGCCGCCACGGCTTCCCCGAGACCGTGCCCGGCACCCCCGGCGTCGACCCCGCCCGCATCGCCGCGCAGGTCGTCACCGGCATCGGCTTCCTCGGCGCGGGCGTCATCTTCTTCAACAAGAACATCGTCCACGGCATGACCACGGCCGCCTCGATCTGGTCCACCACCGCCATCGCCCTCGCCTGCGGCGCCGGCCTCTACTGGGCGGCCGTCGCCGTCGCCGTCGCGCAACTCGTCGTCGTCGCCGGACTCGCTCCGGTAGAAGACGCCCTGGCCCACCACGCGAAGCACGCCGGCCGCCTCCAGATCCACTACACCAGCTCGGCCGCGCTGGCCGCGGCGATCTCGAAATGCACCGAAGAGGGCTTCAGAGTCACCGAGATGCAGGGCGAGAACGGCGACGGCTACGAACGCGTCACCGACTTCGTCCTCTCCGGCCGCGGCCAGGTCTCCGAACTCACGGTGAAACTCCGGACCATCGAGGGCATCGAGGGCGTCAAGTACCACGAAGAGGACTCGGACGCCCTTTAAGCCGGTTGCGGCGGCGCACCCGACGACTGGGACCGGTTACAGGCCCGGCGCGCCGAACGCCGCCCGTCGCCTGGCACCGCGACGGAACCGGAAGCGCAGGTACACCACCCGCACCGCCGTGCCGATCACGAAGGCCGCCGCCGCAATCGCACCGAACAGCGCCAGCGGCGAACCGCTCGGCTCGCCCGTGCGGTGCGCCGCCCGGCCCTCCGGGTCGTAGGTGACCGCGACCGACTCGCCCACCTCGAACCGGCCCTGCGGCGAGGTGCGCTGGGTGAGCTCACCGGCGGTCGGGCACTCCAGGGTGTGGTCGTACTTGGGCTTGCGGTCCTCGCCGCTGCGGACGTACACCTTCTCCTGGGAGGTCACCGTGCAGGCCTCGGTGACGCCCCGCTCGGCCAGCACCTGCTCGTTGACGCCGATGAACACCAGGACCGGCATGGCGAACAGCAGCAGGTGGACGCCGATCGCCGCCGCGATCAGCGGCGTCAGGCCCTCCCGGAGGACGAAGTACCAGACCTGGGCGAGGAGCAGCAGCACCGCGGCCGCCATGAGCGCGACCGGGACCGGCGTCCAGAACGCGTCCGCGACGAACATCGAGTACCAGGCTGCGGCGCCGGTGAACGCGCTGGCGGCGAGGACGAGGACGGCGCCGGCCATGATGTCGCGGCCCAGCTTGATCCGGTCCTCGAAGGCGGTCTCGGGGTGCTTCCCGGGCGGGGGCGGCGGGTGGCCCGCCTGCGGGTGACGGGGGTCGTAGGGCTGGTTGACCACGGCGGGCACATCCTTTGGGAAGCAGGGTCTTCGGGAGGCGGAGTCTTGGAACGTCCGAGGGGCGGGCACGGCCAGGCTAACCTCTGGCGGCAAACCCTGCGACCACCGGGAACCCGCCGAGCGCCGACCGCGTGACATCGAACAAGAGGCACGACATTGCGACCACACCACCGCACCGCACTGGCCCTCGCGATCGCGGCCGTCGCACTCGCGGCGTGCAGTGCCGAACCCGAAGCGAACATCATCACGGTCACGAGCGACCAGGTCGCCGAAGCAGTCGCCCGAAGGCTGGAGATGGACACCGGCCGGCTGTTCGAGGTCGACTGCGGCGACGACGAGGAGATCGCCATCTTGTCGGGCACGGAAGTCGCCTGCACGGTGGTCGACCCCGCCACCGGTGTCGAGGCCGACGCCACCGCCAGCTTGGAGAGCATCGGCCAGGGCGCGGGATGGCGAGCCAGGGTCGAGATCGCGGAGGAGCCGGGTACCGCGAGCCCGAGCAGCCCCGAGGCCGGGACCGACTAGGCGGGATTGTGAAGGCGTCCGCCTGCGAAAGTGGCGCGCCCGGCAGGATTCGAACCTGCGACCATTGGATTAGAAGTCCGCGAATCCCGTTCCGCGTAGTCCGGGAAGTCGGCTCGTTCCGTCCTGACCTGCACCATCATGGAGCGGTCGGATTCGTCGGAACGCTCGGACACCCCGGACTCATTTTCGATTTGCTACGGGCCCCGCTACGACATAGCCGCGACTTGCCGATCAGTGTCGGGAACCTGGCACACTCAGACGGACAAAGTCCTCTAGCGGCGTCCGTCCACAGGGGGTACAACAGAGGGGCTCCCAGTCGACGCTCGGGCCGTGAATCCCGGTCGGCTGGGAGCCCCTGCATGCCTCCTGCCCCTACCTGAGGGCCCGCTGGAGGCTGCGGACTGCCGGACTATCCACTATCGCATACCCGACACGCCGCGTTCTACGCCAAAGTTGCACGCGGCACGCAAGTGACAGGTTTACATGACTGACTCGAACATTTACTTGCCCCTTGACTCTGTTGCCACCGTGCGCAAAGCGGCCCGGCCGCGCAGGTAGGTTGCGCAACCGGGCCTGACCCGGACCTCAGCCGGGCCCTCCGGCCACGTGGGCCGAAGCGTAGAGGGATTCATGATGTCTAACGAGCGTGGCCGTGTGGAGGAGTTGGGCCGCCGCGCACCCACCTGCGCGGCGGCCCTGGGGAACCCGCCGCTGGTGAAGTTGGCGCGCGGCGGCCCCTCGGGAGGCAGGTTCAGGTGTGTCGATACTCAGGGCTTACCGGACGGCGCCGGGCCTGCTCGCTCCGGCGGACACTGATGAACGCCGCGGTCTGCTGGTACGGCGCGCACGTCCCGGCGCGGATGCGCAGGTGATAGTGCAGTAGGCAGAACCCGCAGTCGCCACCTTCATTGGCTGCATGCGTAAGGAGCGTTTCCTCGGCGCGTTCCACGGTCGTGGTCATGACGCCAGCTCCGACACCTCGGCGCGGAAAGCGTTGAACGCGGCCCGCAGTTGGATGGTCGCGAGGTCGTCGGTCGGCGCGAATGTCATCAGGTACAAGTGGTTGTCGCGGATGATGCCCATGGGCGTGGCCGACCCGGTGTCGACGCGGTTCAACCAGATCGCCTCGCCGACGACCTCGTTGGCGATCATGTCGGCCTCGATCTGCATGTGGCGCCACGGGAACGTCCCGAGGATCATCGCGGTCCTCGCAGCCACTGGACGATCTCCGAGTAGATCTTGGTGTCGAGGGCGTCCCGCCTGTACTGCTCGAGCGTGCCCAGGCCGGTGTCGTTCCACTGGACGGTGGAGGTCGCCGCATACGAGCCGTAGGGGACGCGCGCGAGTTCGCGCCAGAACCCCTCCCGCAGCATGAGGACGGCGGCGATGCCGGCGCCGCGGTCGACGAGCCGGAGTCCGGCTCCCCATGACGCGATCACACGGTCTTGCCGGGGGGGAGATTGGGCGTCTACGCTGGTTTCGATCACTTCAGAGCTCCACCTCTGTCGCTGATGCGGAGCCCCGCCGGGTCCTAGCCGGCGGGGCTCCAGGCGTCCCGCCGTAGATGCGCGGTTGGGACGCCTAGACCTGCACTGCAGGTCATATATCGACGGTAAGGCGAAACCACCCAGCCTGTGAAGAGGCGCGGCACCGGACACAATGTCCCCCAGTTTCGTGTCCACGTAGCTGGTGGACCGGGAGCTGATGTCGTGGGACACTGACCGAATGAGCGAAGCGCAACCAACACTCGCCAGACGCGACCTCGGCCTCCGGCTCAAAGCTCACCGCGAACGCATCGGCCTCACAGACAAGCAAGCCGCAGAACTCCTCGGCTACAACGTGAAAACCATCCAGCGAATCGAAGCCGGCACCCACGGCACCCGCAGGCTGGTCGTCGAATCACTCGTCAGCCACTACGGCATCCCGCAAGAAGAGGCATCCCACCTCTACGGGCTGGTAGTCCGCGGAGCCGAAAGAGGTTGGTGGGAGCCCTATTTCGACATCGGTGCAGGCCAGGCGTCAAGGCCCCGGATCCCGCTGTTTCTCGAGACCGAGCAGTCCGCGGCTCAAATCTGGGTCCTCGAAACCGAGGTCATCCCCGGGCTCCTGCAAACACCTGAATACCTGCATGTCCTCCAGGCTGCCCAACTGGTGATGTCGGAGGAGGTGACCGAGTCCTTGCAGGGACTGCGCACCAAGCGGCAGGAGCTGCTGTACGGACGCAGCTCGCTGCCTGTCCTTGAATTCATCATCGGCAAAGCCGCTATCGACTACCTGGATGCGATGGACCCCGAAGTTCGCGACGGGCAGATCGCGAGGATCCTCGACGTGGCGGCGATGCCGAACGTGAGGATCAGAGTTCTCACCCAGTTGCACGCTGCGGCTGCCGGGGCGTTCAACATCGTCTACCCGGGGGACGCCACGGACCCGATCGTATTCATGGACGCACCAGATGGCTGCCGCTACATCGAAGACCGGCGGATAGTCTCAATGTTCGAGGAAACCTTCGGGTCTGCTCGTGGCAAGACCGTCCTAGTAGAGGAGTACTTGAAATGATCAGTGAGTGGCGCAAGTCCAGCCGCTCGAGCAGCCAAGGCAACGCGGACTGCGTCGAGGCCCGCAGCAACGAGGAGCGGTTCGAGGTTCGTGATTCGAAGCTCGGCGATGCATCGCCGATTTTCGAGTTCGAGGTTGAGGACTTCCTGAGTTTGCTGCGCGCCGCCCGCTGACCTGTCATCCACCGGCAGCGTCAGGCGGAGCGGCGGCAACAACCACGCATCTCAACACAGAGTACCGGGGCGGCTCCCATTTGGGAGCCGCCCCGGCTCGTTCGTGTCAGGCAGTGCGTGGCCGTCCGGCCGGGCGTGGGGGCACCTGCCCTTCGCGTTCGATGCGCCTCAGGTGGGTGTCGCTGAGCCCCGTGGCGTCGCGGATGGCCTCGCGGCTCATGCCTTCCAGCGCGGCTTCCACGATCGCTGCGTCGCGTTTGGCGATGGCGGTGCGGGTGGCCTCGGAGATGGCGGCGAGCCGTTCGGGTGTCATACCTCAACCATAATCCGACCATCGACGGTCGGATATCAACCGTTCGGGGGATAGAAAACCAACCGCTCGTGGGCGTATTCTTATCTCATACCCCCCCGAGAGGAGCCCCCAATGGCCACCATCACCGGAACCGTCATCGCCACCCACACCACCAGGACCATGACGCTCACCGTCACCGAAGGTGACACTGTCACCGAGTACACGGACACCTGGATCGGCTGGAACCTCGGGGCCGCTACGGCACTCGCCTCCGTTGCCCGCAACGTCACCTTCCTCCAGTGGGGCATCAAGACGGAATGGATGCTCACTGAGAAGACCGCCGACCGGATCGTCATCGAGATCCTCGACGACGAGACCCGCAACATGGGTGAAGAGACCATCGAGGAAGACCCCGATGCATGGGTGATGGAAGACCCCGAGTTCCGCACCGACAACTAGCCAACAGGGCCCCGGGCAACCGGGGCACACCAATCCGAGAGGAACCCCATGACCGCCTACCCCGAAGAACTCGAGCCCGCCATCGCCGCGTTCGCCGAGCGCGAGAACCTCACCATCAAAGAAGCCGCCGGACGTCTCATCGGCTACGGACTCAACGACGTCGCCGCGAACGACCGCTACCTCGAATCCCTGAAACCCACCCCGTACCGGGTCGAGTCCTGCGAGGCCACCACCGACGCGGATGGCGAGATGACACTCACCGACTACGTTGAGATTGTCGCCCTGCCGACGCTTGAGGACGCCCGCACGGCCCTCTGCGGAATCGTCGACGCCGACGAGGGCACAAAGACCGCTATCGCGAACGCGCCGCTTGGCCACGCAATCGCCATCGGCGGCGACTACTACCGCATCATCAAGAGCAGCTAGACACGACGGCGGCCCGGACACCATCGCCAAACAGTCCCGGGCCGCCGCCACTCCCATCCGCGAGACAGGAGAAACCCAATGGTACTGACCACCCCCGAAACACTTAGCCCCGCGCAGCAGGACCAGGCCGAAGCCCGCGACCGCTACCGCGAATCCTGCGACGAGCACAAGCCCCTAACCGGGAAGGAACTCGGTGCCCTCTTCGGGCGCGGCCCCAAGTGGGGTGAGATCCGAATCCAGGAGGTTAACGGCAAGGCGAATACGGAAACCGAAGACGACCCCGAACCTGTGAACGACCCCAAGCGGAAGTGGCTGCGAATCCACCTCCCCAAGCGCCCGAAGCAGCCGAAGGGCCCCGTCCCCCGGCCGCGCCGTGAACGCCCAGAACCCGTCCAGCGCCCGCAGCGGCGAGGAGCCTCATTCGCCGCGTGGCTCGCGTTCGGAATCGGCATCATCATCTCCGTGTCCGCCAACGTCGGCCACATCTGGTTCGTCACCCAGCCCTCCGATGAGGCTCTGGTGTCCGCGATGGTGTTCGCCGCGTTCTGGCCCGTCGCCCTCGCCGTGGCTGTTGAAGTCCTCTCCCGCGTGACCTGGCCCGCCGGATTCCGGTGGCCCGGACTCATCGGAACCATCCTCGTCGGCGGCGTCGCCCTCGTCGTGAGCTACCGGCACATGAACGGCCTGCTGCTCTACTTCGGCGAATCGGACCTCTCGGCAATGCTTGGGCCGGTCGGCGTCGATGGGCTCTTGATCGTCGGCGGGTTCGCGCTCCTCGCGATCGGCGAGACGAAGAAACGCGTTCGCTAACCGAAGGCGCGCCTGCCGCAGCGGCAGCCTGACCCGCGATAGCCTGATGCCGCGGTGGTACTCCAGTCATGGTGGGCCGGTCAAACCGCAAGAACGGCCCCGCACCTAATGGTGCGGGGCCGTCGCCTGCCTCGCGAAGCTGCCGTGTTTAGCCACAGAAAAGTCGGACACAACAAAAGCGGCCCCGCCGAAGCGGGGCCGGATCATGCGCACTCACATACCAACAACTCCAGTTGGCATGATGACGTACATGACAACTCTCAAGCGCGAGAGTTGACGTCTCCCACACTGACAAGGCTCGGCGAGTCCCCCTCGCCCGCAGGCAGCGACACGATCGACGTCAGCAGCGACGCCAGCGCAGCCAGCCCCGCAACCGACAGCGCCTCCGGCCAGCCGACATCCTCCAGGCCAAGACCGGCCGTCGCGGTCGCCGCAGCCAGCAGCACCTGAGCGAACGTCTTCACGGCCCGCTCCAGGGCTTGCTTCCAGAAACTCCAAGTAGACATGGTCAGTTCTCCTCTTGTCGGACACACGTAGTGATTTCGGTGGGCGGCCCCGTAGTCAGGACCGTAAGAACCGCGGCCTCCCAGCCGGGATCGCACATCTCGATCGGGTGAGCGTCGAGGTAAGCGTCAAGCTCTGCCTGGATTTCCGCCGAGGTCGGGGTGCGCCCGTCCTCGCCATCGACCCCATCCGTTCCGTCCTGCCCCGGGGGTCCGGGCGGTGGTGGGTTCGCGGCCAGGTGGGACGCGACCGCGTTAGATATCTGCTCGGCGGTAGGCGCCGGCCCCGGTTCCCCAGGGACAGGCGGGTTCTCAGTCAGGTAGTTGATGACCGCCGCGGCAATCGCAGCCGGTGACGCATCTTCCCCGTCCTGGACTGGGTTGTCTCGGAAGTAGGACTCGACAGCTGCGAGCACCTGCTCATCGGAAGGGCCCACCGGTGCAGGGCGCTCGGCGTCAGGATCATCAATGAGCTCATCCGGTGCCGGGGCGACAGGAGTCTCACCGTTGTTCACGGCCGCTTCCTGCTCAGCCTCCAACGCCTCATACAGGGCGCTAATCTGCTCGGACTGCTCGTGCATCTCGTCCGCCTGCTGCTCGGCGCGGACGAACGTCAACGTGAGCGCGACCGCCACGAAGGCAACCGCGACCACCACAACCCAGTCTCCGAGCCTGCGTCTCGCGATGAGGCTCATGTGACCGCCAGAATGATCATCACCGTCAACGACACCACCGGCAGCACCACGCTAGCGATCGCCCATCGGCGTGCGTTGACCCGCTCGGACTCCGCCCGCTTGAGTTCCGCCTCCAACGTCGACACTCGGTGCTTGAGCGCCTCATGGTTCGCGGTGTACACCTCACGTGGGAGCAGCGCGCCCAGTTGGGCTTTGATCTCGCCGAGGTCCTCTTTGAGGTCGCCCCGAAGCTGGCGGATCTCGCGCCCGAGTGCTTCATCGGCCACGATCACCCCCTGACTAGGCACGGCCAGAACACGCGGCTACTCGCCGGCCCCGGTCAGAAGTGCGCCGATCCGAGCGACGACCTCATCTGCGGCCAACTGTCCCGATCCGACCTGCTGAACCAGGGCCAGGATCTCGGCATCACGCTGCGCCGCCGCCGCATCCCTCGCGGCATCCTCCGTGGCCCGCTGGTCGATCCGGGCAAGGATCGCCTTCGCGTCAACACCCTTGACCGCGGCGAGGATCGCCTCCTCGCGCAGGCGAGACGCCTTCTGCTCGGCGAGGATCTCCTGGGTGCGCTTCAGCGTGTAGTAGTGGTTCGACGCAACGAGGAACCTTGCCGGCCACTCGCTACCGGAGTAGGAGACACCCTGCCCCGTGATCAGATCGATCTTCTCGTCCCAGCTCATGCCGTCGTCCTCCTGGTTTCCTTCAAAGAACCGCTTGAACAGGGAGACCTTGTCACGGGCCTCCGAGTCGCGGAAGTAGCTGATGTGGGTGTGGGTGAGGTGCGAGGAGTCCCCGGAGGAGCGGACACCGAGGCGGTCCCACCGCTTCACGGACCGCCCGTCTGGGGAGTAGATGACCTCGCGGATGTCCCGCGTGTCCGGGGTTCGGGCCTGGCATTGAGCGACGATCCACCGGGACAGTTCCCGTAGACGCGGGAAGTTGCCGATGTCGAGCGCCGCGGCGGCCCCGGAGAGGCCGGTCTCGTCCCGCGAGGACTCGTCCCGCGAGTAGTCGCTGGCGGGGACGTTCGGCTCGCCCTGGTGGTAGCCGCCGCGGTGGTTCTCGTCGCCGACGATGCCGAGCGACACCCACGGAAGGCTCGTGCGTTCACGCAGGTAGACCTGCGCAGCTTTCAGCGACGCGGGCGCGTACGTCATGGTGTCCTCCTTGGTTGTGGGCGCGCCGAGGGACGGGCCGGTAGTGGATAGGGCTACGAGCCGGACTCCAGAGCCGACACCCGGTCGGCCAGAGTTGCGAACGCCTCCGCTGACGGGACCTCCACGAGGCACGCCGCCAGATCCTCCGGGCTCCATGGACCCTGGAACCCCGCCTTCCCTGAGATGTCCACGACCCGCGTGTACACCGCGCCCACCTCAGCGACCACGTACAGAGAAGGCTGTGGCCCGAACGGCTCGGGATCAAAATCGCACCTGAGCGTCAACGCCGCATCGTCCTCGCTCTCAACCGACCAGGTCCCGAGCTCAGAGTGAACGGGGTCGAAGAACACCAGCATCTCGGCAGTGTTGTTGCCGTCGTAAGCGATCGCCTGATGCAACTGGGCATACAGTGCCATGGTCCCCCGATCAGGTTCACCCATACGGGCAGAGAGGATGGACTAAACAGAGGGGTCGCGGGGACTGTCTGACCTGGAGATTTGGTCCATACTTGTGATATGAAAAAGACCCTCATGGCCGCTGGCGCTGTCGCTGCAGTCGCCGCCGCCATCATCATCACGGTCCTCGCCACCGGGACCGACTCGCAGACCTGCCAGGACTGGTCAGCCGAGTACGGGCTCACCGATCAGGCCGTCGTCGTCGCCTGCCAGACCGGTCAGAACGCCGAAGGCGACATGACCGAAGCCGAATACCAGGCACACCTCGATCAGTCCCTCAATGACGTTAAGCGCATCATCGACACCACCGGCGGGCTCTAGAACGCGATCACAGTCAGGGACCTGTTGTCCACCACCAGCAGGTCCGCTGACCCCGACTTCGCGTATTTCATCGTGAACGTGTTGCTACCCGGGTTAACGGCGACCGGGACCATGATGCCCACCGTGGACACCACCCGGACCCCGTCCGCCATCGTCACAGACCCACTGGCGTACTTGTACACGGACGTACGGGCGATGTAGTTATTGTCTGGCGTGAGCGTCGTATCCCCCGAAACGGAGAACCCGATCGTCCCGCCCTCATACCCCAGCACCGATGCCGAATCCAAGGAACTGGAGATCGTATTGCAGCCGATCATCACCAGCGCCTTACCGGCCGGAGAGACGTCTACAGTGACCGCAGGGCCTGGGTCGACGCCGTTAGTCGGATCGCCCCACTCAGTCGAGGTCCGCTCCGCCACCAGCGGATCGAAGTCGGATTGGATTCGTGCCGCGAAAATCTCCGCCGAGATCTGCGCCGCCAACTGGGTCCGCATGAACTCCAGTGCCTGCGTGGCAGCGGAAGCGCCCGGTTCGATCAGTCGTCCCCAGATCACCCACTGTGTGACTCCCTCCTGGCCACTGGAGTCGATGCCGATCACCGACACCCACATGTCCGAGGTGTACGACAGCGCACCGACCGGGTCAGCGATTTTCATGTTCGTGATCTCGAGGCCGTTCCACAGGACCACGTTCTCGAACGTGTCCGGACTCCACGAAATGATTTTTCCCATGCTGTGCCGCATACCGCCCGTCGGCTGCGACACCATCACCGATGCGAGATCATCAGAACCAGGCATGCTGTCTCCTACGCGTCCGGCGACCCGGGACGCACCGAGCTGATCTGGACCAGGGTCTGCTCACGAGTAGTACCACGCATGTGCTGGCCGGCCAGGAACGGAATCGACAACGTCTCCGGAAGGTGAACCTCCCGGTTGCCGTCGGACTGCTCGACCCGTATCGCCTGCCGCGGCCGCAGCCCCGGATTCGGTACGGCCCCGAAATCGACTGAATACGGCATGCCGATGGATCTGCGGAGGATCGCCGCCGCCGCCAAATACCCCGACTCGTCATCCGAGATCAACGGGCTCGAATAGAATCGCGGGACCTTCCCGAACCTGCTACCCCATCGTGTGGGGGAGTTCGTGCCGGTGTCGACGGCAATGCCGATCGCGGGAGAATCCACCGTCCCCTCGCCCTTAGCGACGACCCCGTTATACACACCCTCCCGGGACACGCGCCTGCTCGACGAGACGAGGACACCGTTCCGTCCGGATTTCAGTTCCCAGGCGATCTGTGTCGGGTCGGGCGCCGTCTCAATCCGGAGGATCCCCTCCGAATCGAAATACAGGACTTTCCCGTTGGAGGTGGCGACGTCGCGAAGTGCCGCAGCACGGTCCTTTTCGACGACCATATCCCGACCGACAGGGCGTTGATCAGTGTCGTCATCCCACGAGATCACCGCGTCTGGCAGTACATCCAAGACCAGGTCTTCGACGACTGAGCCGATCGCCTGCGTCTTCCGGTACTGCCGCGGGACCGTCAGCCGGGCGTCGATGAGGGACTGCATCCGGTCAGGGCCCGAGAGCCGGATATCCCCATACGGGCTGTCGGGCTGCTCAGTGTCATCGATCCGGTAATACCCCATCGGTGTCCACAGGACCTCAGGGCCCAGATCGATCCCATACCGAATGAACAGCTCACTCCCATAGGGGGCGAGGAGGTCCCGGGGATGACGAGGGAACATGCTCATGAGGTCGACCTCGTGAATACCGAGAGTCTGCAGGCTGACCGTCGACCAGATGTTCGCGGTCGCGTCGTAGCGGACATCCCCCGACAGGACCGGGATCGACGTCCCCTCCGGGTCCGACCCGGTCTGATACTCGGTGCACACCCTGGCCTCGACCACCACCGTATGCGACCCGGAGATGACCTCCGTGATATCCGTCGCCACCACCGGCGTCGCCGTCGCGAACGCCTTCGTGTAGCTCCCGACCTCGGTGTTGTTCTGCCAGGCGGTGAGTTTCACCGTGATCAGACCACCCAGGTCGGACACGGTCACGGTCCCGTACTGGCCGATCCCGCCCTGCTCCAGCACGTCATACGCGCCCGAGGGGGCGGACGCGGTCGCGTCGCGGGCGGCGAACACCGCACAAGGCCACCGACCCCAGTCATTGCCGCCGCCGGTGTCGATTGCCAACTTGTGCGCGTCCGCCGACAGCATGATGATCTTGTTCGCTTTGCCGGCGGCGGTGATCATGTCGGTGATCTCCTGCCGCTCGGTCGCGTAGTGCGGCCAGGAGCTCGCGCCGCCGTCCATCCACATGACCGAGGACACGATGATGATCACCTCGGCCGTGGAGGCGTTGATAACCCCCTCGAACCACGCTTTCTGGGCGCTCCCCAGCATGGTCTTGGAGGGACCGTCGGGGGTGGCTTCGGGGGATTTGTAGTAGCGGCAATCCCAGATCACGACCTGGACGCGCCCCCACGACCAGGTCCGGTAGATCGCCCCCGCGTCGGGCAGGTCATGGTGCGGCTCCCGCTCACGAAACACCTGCGCCGCATTGGCTTTGGTGGGGAGGGTCCCGTCGCTGTCGTTGGGGCCGTAGTCGTGGTCGTCCCACACGTGGGCGAACGAGCCTGCCTCGAACAGTGCGACCTGGTGGGGCTGCACGTGGAGGTCGTCCCAGCCGCGGCGGTAGTCGGTGAGGGTCGACCCGGCGTATCCGGGCCGCCCGTAGTCGTAGTAGATGATGTCGCCGAGGTCGATGTGGGCGAGCCAGTCCTCAGCGAGCATCCGGTCCGCGATCAACTCATGGACTGGGTGGTTGGAGATGCGGGTGGGGACCAGCTCGGTCCCGGTCGCACCGCCGTCCGTACCCAGCCCCGCGTCACCGGAAGCGGTGAACGTGAAGCTGGCCTGGGCGCCGGCGGGCGGCGGGGTCAGGAACGTCCCAGTCCGGGTGTCGTCGACGACGCCTGTGTCCTCGATCCGCCACCAATACCTGGTGCGCGCGGTGAGCCCGGTGATGGTCACCTTGGCGACGCCCTGCGCGTCCACTGCGGTCGACGCCGAGTAGACCGGATCCTCCAGTGGCACGCCCGGGGCCGGCTCGACCGTCGTATAGGCGATGCGGACCGGCCCGGTATCGACTTTCGCGACGAAGCGCGCCTCGGTGTCCGAGACCGCGCACGCCAGCAGCGCCAGAGCGGTCACGGCGCGACCATCCGCAGCCCCTCGGCCCACCAGTACACGGTCGAAAACGTCGACGCGGGCGCCAGGAACGTCAGACTCGTCGCGGTCTTACCGCTGGTCAACGAGCCCGAGGCCATCCAGTTGCGGTGGGTGCTGCTGGAGTCGGACTGCCGGGACGAGAACGCCTGGAACGCCAGCAGCGACGAGGACACGCCCGTGTGGAAGATCCGGAGGTCGATGAGGTTCGTCGAAATAGTTCCGAGTTTCGCGATCGCCCAGGCGCTCTGGCTGGCGGTCGGGTAGTGCCAGTTGTCAGCGTCTGAGACTGCGGGCACCTGCGAGTCCATAGTGAACGAACCTGATCGGTACACCAAGTCCGAGTCGTTGTTGACACGGCAGCGGACTTCATCGTCAGACCCGGACATGTCCACGCGCATCGACACCCGGACCTCGTCCCACAGGGGTGGATTCGGGAACCGGCCGCCGTCGGTCAAGTCGATGCTGAAGGTGGCGCCGGAAGCGGTCCCTGACCCAATCGGGATCCACCCGATGCCGCCAGACCCGGATTCCAGGGCTGCGACGCGGTCCATGAGATCGGTGATCGCGGCATCAGTTGCGATGAACTTCGTCTGGATCTGCTCAGGCAGCTTCGTGCCGGACCCGTCCAGGCCTCCGTTGAGGCTGACCCCGGGCAGGTCGTCGGTGCTCTCGGTGATGAACCCGTCCGGGACAGTAGATCCAGTCACAGCGCCACCAAATCCTCAGGAGAACCGACGGTTTGTAGGAGCGTTGCCCATGAGGCGTTCGCGTTGAGGAGCGCTTCCCAGGATCCGTAGAGGTTGAACACTGTCCCCCATGTGAGGGTGGTGCCGACGACTCCCGGACCCGGAGGAGCGACGACATGACAGGGCAGGGTGAACCGCCACCGGATCAGATCCGTCTCGCGATGCTGCGAGGTGTCGCCGATGCGGACGTACCCGCCCTTCATGTGCGGGCTAAGTTCCGGCGGCACCTGAATAAAGAAGACATCCCCGCTCGCGAGGACCAGGTCCATTTCGGCGGCGGCCTGCTCGTCCTCTACCTGCACCGTCAACACGAACTGCTGCGAACCGCGGCGCTCCGTCACCGCGACGGGCACGGACCGGCCCGCAACCTCCACCACGCCACCCCGGGAGGCACGGCCGATCTCCTGGCCATTCCCCGCCAGCACGCGGTAGAGCGGCCGGTTGAGGAACGGGTGCTTAATCGATTTGATCCACGCCTTCCCCTCGAGACTCGGCGTGATCGATGCAGTCTCAGGCATGGGTCAACCCGCAAAAATGTGCTCGACGATGACCACACCAGACGCGCCATTGCCGCCAGCGGTCGCCGACTGCGACGCCACCGCCGCAGACCCACCACCGCCACCGCCATACAACCGGCCACCACTACCCGCACTCGTGCCCGACGTCGCCGCGCCCGCTCGGCCCCCATGCCCCAGAGCACTCGACCCGCCGTTACCGCCCTCCACCAGCGCCGCCGACGCCAAACACCGCCCGTTCCCGCCAGCCTCGCCAGGGATCCCGACATCACCGACTGTCGTCGGCGTCGCCCCCGACGACATCACCACACCAGCCGACGACGACGCCGACGACGTAGAGCCTCCGGTACCGCCCGTTGCCGACGCCCACGGCGACCCCGACGACCCGAAACGCGACAGGCCCCCGGCGCCGCCGGCGCCACCCGACACTGCAACGCCACCAGCCCCCACCACGACTTCCTCGGTCGCGCCCAGCGACGCCGCGTCGACCCAGTGGATCGCGCAGGCGCCGCCCATACCGCCGGCGCCCATGCTTGCCTGGCTGGCACCGGTCGCAGCCGACCCTCCGCCTGCGCCGCCGCCGCCGACTACGGTCACCCGGACCGCCACGAGCCCGTCGGGCTTACTCCACGTGCCGCTTGACGTGAAAAAGTCCACTTTGTCCTCCAGACTGGTCTGCGTGACCCGGTAATGGTTTTCCACATCAGGCGAGAACTCGTAGTCGCTCAGGCCAGCGGTGCCAGCCACGACCGGTAGCCCGACCCCGCCTCGCACCGGAAACCACGCCAACAAGTTCGTTGACCGCTCGACCTTGACGGTGCCGTTCGGGACACTGGATATCGCAACCAGCACTCGAGCAAGATCGCCGTTGTACGACAAGTTGACCGTCACCGTGACCTCCCCGTCCCCATCTGGACCCGGCGCTTCAAGTCACGGTCGTGATCCTCGAACTCGAGACGAATCCGCTGCGTAATGCCCCTGCCTAGATCGATCACTGCCGTCGCCGTCAACGCACCCATGCCCATGGAGACAGGTGCAGCAATCCCCATCGCCGAACCCGATTGCGCGAACTGCGTCTGGCTGCCTAGTGACGCCGCCCGGAGCGCTTCGACACCGTCATGTCCACCCATGGCCTGCACCTCGGCAGTCGTCAGCACATGCTCGCCCGGCGTCAACATCGCCGGCACCACGTCACCCGCACCAGAAGGACCGCCAACACGACCGCCCTTCGAATACGGGATCAGAGTCCCGCCGCGGGGAAGAAACTCACGCCAGTCCCCGTTCGACGTGTAGTCGAACGAGATCGTCACCGTCCGCTGGATCGACGCCAGCCAGTCCTTGACTCGTTTCGCCTGGTTGATGACCGTGTCAACGCCGCTGACGCTGACCTCGGCCGGGTATTCATCGCTGAATTCCAGGCCGGCGTCCCGAGCCTCACCGAAAGCCGACTCGATTGCCTCGGTCGACATGTTGGTCTGCTGGGCAGTCATCTGGATGGCTTGCTCGTACGAGTAGCCCTTCGCCATCAGATCGTCCAAATAGGCTTTCATCTGGACTGTGGCTCGAGCCTGGGATTCAGCCATGCCCGAGTAGACGAGGGCGTTAGTGACCATCATCTGACCGTTCGAGGTCGAGATGTCCGCGTTCATGTCCTGGATGGTGGAGCTGAATTCTTCACCGGAGGCCTTGGCGTTCTCGAACTGCTCTTGCAGCCATTCGATGCCTTCGGCGCTGATCCCCATCGCCTCAGCCATAGCAATCATTTCCGGCGGCAGGCTGCTCGTCACTTCGGCGAGTTCACCTGCGGCAGAGGCAGCTTCGAACTGCGCCTCCAGGTAGGCGAGCATTGCCTCACGGGCCTCGTCCGATGTGGCACCGTGCTCGCTCACGGCCTCCTGATACGACCGCTCCGCTTCCTCCAAGTCACGAGTGGCCTGGATCGCGGCAAACGTCGGATCAGTACGTGCCCGGATCTCGTCCGCCAACTCCTTGAGGGACAGGCGGGCCCGGTCGGTCGAAGCCGCAAGTTCGTCCTGCGCACCCGCGAGCTCCTCAGTGGCACCAGTGGCACCTTGAATTCCAGCCTTCTGCCGGTCCGCTTCCGCCCGGTACTGCGGCAGCAGCTGCAGCAGCGCCTCAACTTCCTGCCCCTCAAGGTCGTAAGCCGCGGCAAGGTCGTTCAACAGATCATCGGCATCCTGCCCGCCGGCCACCAGCTGCGCCATCGCCGCATCGAGGTTCCGGAAAGAGGTCTCGGCTGCATCGTTTTCGGCGATGGTGACGTTCAGCCCGTGCTCCCAGTCGTACCAAGCCTCAGTGGCAATCATCAGCGACCGGTTGAACTCATCCGCAGCATCGGCTCCGGACCCGAACATCATCTCCAGGCCGGCGGTCATCCGGCCGGTCTCGGACAGGAACTGAAGGTCCTTGGCCAGTCCGGAGACGTCGATGGAGTTGATCTCCTCGAGCTTTTCCACGGTGTCGTCGACACCGTCGAGAAGCGCGTTGATTCCCAGCAGCACTGCACCAGTTACGATCCCGGCGATTGCGAACTTCGCTTTTCCTGCGGCATCGGCAAGGCCGACGAAGCTTGCAGCAAGCGACAAGGCCCCAAACGTCTTTACCTGCACGGCGAGGGTCTTAACTGCGAGAGAGACACCGATGATCGTCGCTGCCGCGGCAAGCGCCGGGGTTGGGATCTCGCTGATCATGCTCGCCAGGACACCGATGAACTCCGCGGCGGGTTGGACCACGCTCAGGATCAGTGTGATCGCGGGCATGAGCGCAGACAGGAGGCTGCCGGCGGCGCTGACGCCCGAGGAACCGACCGCCGCGACCTGAATCACTAGGTCCGCCAGGATAGGCAGCAGCGGTGCGGCGGTGACAACGAGGTCGATGAGTGCATCACGAAATTCGGGACTGGCGGCGGCTGCAGCAATCAGGCCGATCGTCAGCGGGCTCACCGCACCGGCAAGTCCGCCCATGCCGACAGCCGACAAAGCCGAAGCGGAACCGGCGGCGACCGCGGCGGCACCGAACCCCGCGAGAGCTGCACCACCTTCGCCGAGGTTATCTAGGAGCTGCACCAGGTCGACGTCGCCGAGCGCCTCGTCGAGAGCTTGAAGAGACGCAGTAATGGCATCGAAGGCAGGGTCAGCACGAGCCTCGAGGAATTCCACCGCCGGCCCGAGGGCTGCTTCGAATGATCGGAGGGCGTCAGCTACTTCATTGGCCCATTCGACTGCGGCACCGCCACCAGCGGGGTCGATGAAAGGCTCGGCCAGAATCGATCCGATGTCGCGCGTGGCACCTTTGATCCGGTCAAACGCGCCGACCCAGGTCTCACGGAGTCCCTCGGCGGCGCCGGCGTAGTTCGACTGCATCTGCTGCATGAGCGTGTCGATGAAGCCCATGGCGTCGACGGTCCCGGAGGAGATCGAGTCCCGCACTTCAGCGGCGGTCATGCCCCACGCTTCGCCGACGAGTCCGGCGGCGTTGATTCCTCGGACGCCGAGCTCGTTGAGGTCCTCCGCGGTGACTTTGCCGACCGAGGAGATCTTGGACAGGATCAGCACGACTTCTTCGATGGACTGCGCGGACCCGCCGACAGCGACCACACCATCCTGCAGGGCCGAGAAGATCGGGATCACGTCTTCAGCGGCGACACCGAAACCGATCAGCTGCTGCTGCGCCTGAATCCACAACTGCCGAGGAAACGGCGAGGAACGGGCAAACTCGGTGAGTTCCTCCATTTGCGCGGCCGCGGCCTCCGCAGACCCCATGAGAGTCTCAAGTGCGGAACCTGCAGTCTGCTGCAGGACGTTGTAGGCGGCACCGGTCGCGAACGCTGACGCGCCCCACGAGGCGAGCGCCGCAGTGCCGATACCGGCAGTGGCCGTGATGGTCTGGCCCAGGTCTCGGCTGACGCCAGCGAGCGCCTGCATGGTCGTGATCGGCTTCGCCGCCGAGGCCGCGATCCCGTTGACACTCTGGCCAGCGCGGCGAGCGTTCTGGATGAAATCGCCAACAATCAGGTTCAACCTGACTGACATGGAACGGTCGGCGGCCATCCGTTACCCCCAGACTGCTCGCTGTGATGCACACTGGAGGCGAAGCCCCTCGATGTATGGAGTTGTCATGAGCGATCAGCGGGATGCCGCAACCACCCGGTCAACGTTGATAGTGCTGCGCACCGCGACCGCGGTACTGGCCGTATGTGCCCTGCTTGTCGGCCTGGTCATGTCGAATTCGGACCCGGACTCTCCAGGAAGCAACGGGGTGCTCGCCGCGGGTCTCGTACTCGGCGTTGTGGCCGCTGGCCTGGCAGTCGCTACCGGCGCGTTCCGCAAGTTGAGTGTCGGCAGTGCGATCGTCCTAGTCCTCGTCGTGGTGCTTGTCGGCCTGGTCTTGATCGATCTGACCAATGGGTAACGCCAGCGGGTCCCACGGTCGCAAGGGCTGATCCTTCGGGCGAGTGTCGATCAGGAACGTCTTCCGCTCCGGCCGGTACTCCCGCTCTCCCTCGTTGCCTCGGTGCAGCTCAGCGCACCCTTGACAGGTCGCGTCGTGGAACTCGTAGTAACCCTCGGAGTCCGGGTTCCACGCTTCGTGCTTGGGCTGACCGCAACCAGGGCAGCGCATGTCCTCAGACATCACGTAAGCGACCGACAGGACCCGGTCGACGAACGACCAAACCGGCTCCGTACCCCTCAACAACACGAGCGGAGGAACACCCCACGCCTTCGCTGCTTTGAGGGACGCAGCTATATGGCTCCACCTCAGGTCGAGGAGGAGCTGCGCGACAAAGGGGCCTGCACCGCCGGCGCCGAGCTCGTCATCTCCCGGTACCGGTCGGCGAGCTCCATGAGGGAAGACTCCCCACACCGTTCGCGAATCTTCTCGAGCCGCTGCCACCCAAAGCCTTCAGCGCCCATCGGGATTTCTCTGCCGTCAGCGGTCTCAACCTTGATGATCGAGTCGGCGATCTCCACCAGCGTGAGCGTCATGTGGTACCTGCCAGGGTCCGCTTTGGCGTCCAGACCGAGTTCCTTCGTGGCCTCGTCACGGATCTTCCGCCGATGGTCCGCGGTACGGTCCTGCATGGTCACCACCAGCATGGACTCGTAGAATTGCCGGTTGATGTTGTCGAGCTCCGACTGGATCTGCTCGGGCCCGCGGTAGTCGATACCGCGGTCCTCGGCGCGAACCCTCTTCGCCAGGCGCAGTTCGTCCTCGAGCCGCTGCCGGTCATCCAGCAGGTCGCCTCGTTGGGCGATGCGGGCAACCGTGGTCATCCCAGTGGTGCCGTCGATCCAAGCGTCCAAGTCGAGGTCGCTCAGGGCAGGCTGGTCAGTCATTGTGTTCTCCCAGGTCCCCAGGTTGTGGTGGTCCCGCCGTGCAGCACCTGGGAGGCTGCACGGCGGGGGTTTCTAGACCGTGACCTCGAGGTCCACGGCGGCGGTCGTGTCGGACGAGAGAATGTCCACGTATCCGTCAGTCGGGTTCCGGTAGACGCCGGAGGCGAGAAAGTAGCGGACTTCCGAAGCCGGGATGGCCTCCACACGGTCGGGAACGGCGAGGTCGCCGTCGACTTCCTGGTGGGTGGTCATCGTGAAGTTGATCGACCCGGCAGTGCCGTTGGTGATGCGGATGCGCGAACCGACCGGCACCTTGTCTCCACCGGGGGAGGGAGTGCGGACGGTCGGCGTAAGGCCCGTGGTGGACACGGACTCGGGCGTGATGATGGCCATCAGGTCCTCCTAGGCCGCGACGAGAGCACGGGTCGTTGCGGATCCCTGCTTGAGCATGGGCACGGTCGCCTTCAAATAACCGGTGCCGGTGCCGCCGTTGACCTGCGCTTCGTCTGCCATCAGCTTGTACACCTCGACCTGCTGGCCGGCGGCGTACGCGGTGTCTCTCGGGAATCCGAGGCGGCGAACGAAGTAGCCGACGTCCTTGTAGTCCAGCCACTGGAGAACGTCGTCGGTCTCCCACGCGAGGAGGGCGTCGTCCCACTCCCGGAAGAGCTCGAAACGGCCCATGTAGTTCTGCATCGTCGGAGCATCGACGTTCGCGGTCTCGCACACGGCCCGCTCCGACGTGGTGTCGGAAGCGTCCATGCGGACCTCGTAGGTCGACACCATGAGGCAGGTCAGGTCCCTGCCGGCGGCAAGCTCGGCGAGCGTGGGGGCAGTGATGGTGGCGATTCCGTCGACACCCGGCACCCACGTGAGCCGAGTGACGCCCTGGTCCACGAGTCGTGGCACAGCTGTCTCCTGTCGTTGTGCCCCTCGCAGGGCGTCGGTTGCTTACTGCTGCTCGGCGAGCAGTTCGTACCGGTCCATCAGGACGACGACACGCCTCGAAAGGACCTGCTCGTCACGTCGGGCCGGAAGTGAGAGGGGGAGTTGGATCTGGCCGCACGCCCATTCGGGAATGAAGGGCCGGGTCCCGAGAATGTGGGTCCGGACTTTCTCGGCCATCCATTCGGCCATGTCCCGCCGGGGGGCCACGAAGTTCAACTGCCAGCGGAACAACCCGCCGGTGAATTGTCCGCAGACGCTGCCGCCCTGGGGTGTACCGATGTCGGGCCAGTAGACGGCGTACCGTTCCGGGATCTGTTCGGCCTCGGTGTTCTCATCCGGGGCCCCGGAGTCGAACACGGTGATCGTGGGGATCGGTGCCCGAATCAGCGCCAGGATCGCGTCTGGGACGGTCATCGGCTGCGCCCATCAGGCCAGCGGGCAAGGTTGTTCGCAGCCCGGTCGATAATCGACTCGACCCGGTCGTCGAACGCCGGATTCAAGTGCGGAAACGGCGGAGCGTTCACGGAGCCCCATTCGATGCCAAGCCCCATGCCGCCCTGCGGTTTACCGGTCTCGGGTCCGACGATCATCGACACCATCCCCGCGGAACGCTCCACTTCAGCGGTGATGGACCGCGGGTAGTGGGGTAGATAGGTTCCAGAGGTCTGCCCCCGGAGGATGTCCCTTGCTTGGAACGTCACCCACTGGCCGCCGCGCTCCGCTGCGTCTTCCACAGCGTCGTAGGCGTTCTCACCGAGACGAGCGATCGCCGCGGCAGTCTCGGAGACGTTGACCAGCTGAAACCGATACTGCATCGCGGCCTCCGATCAGTCGGTGATCTCGTCCACGAGGAGACGTTGCGCCGTCGCCAAAGACTTGTGGTGCAGGCCAGCGATCCGATAGGAGCGGCCCACCAGCTGCGCGTCAGCGGAAGCGGTGATGATCGTGGCGGTGTCGCCGACCTTGAAAGCCCCCGCACCGATCGGCAGGTGCAGGTGGTACCGCTGCTCCGTGAACACGTGGTCGCCGGATTCACGAGTGGACTCGTGCGGCTCATAGGTCTGGATCTTGCAGCGTCCGTCCAAGGGCGCTGTCGCTGCAGGAAGCGGGTACACGGTCTCCGTAGGTGCTGGGGCGGGCAATCCCGTCTCCGGGTCGATCTCGCCCTCGGGTCCTGTCACCCGGGTAACCGTGCAGGTGTCGAGCATGATGGCCTCGGCCGCGGCACGGCCTTCGGCGAGCAGGTCAAGGACAGTCATCGGCCAGAATCCGGATCGAGAACGCGCCCTTCAAACCAGCGGCCCGGCGGATACGCCGCTGCTCGTCCAGCGTCGGCTCGAACGGGGCGACCGTCTCCGACGCGTACGTGAGCGTCTGCGTGTAGTCGTCGATGGTCTCCTGCCGCGACCTGAGACCAGATGCATTGGTGTACATGCGTTTCGCCATGTCCAACGCGACAGAGAAGAACTTCGCCTCCCCGGCGTTGTCGAACCGGGTCTGACCGACCAGGTTGATGATCTCGGCGCGAACTTTCTCCTCGATCACCGTATAGGTCACGTCAGGGATCGACGCGGGATCGACCTGGAGGTAGGCGGCCAACTGGTCTTTCGTGAACAGCGCCATGGCCGCCTACCCCTACTCGTCGATGACGCCGGCCTCGGCCAGCGCTTGGATGATGTCGTCCCGCTTGTCCCCGTCATCGACGTGGACACCGTGGTCCTGGGCGTACTTCTCCCAGGCATCTCGGCCGGATCCGGCGCCCGCGCGAGGCGGTTCACCGGACTCCTCGAGATCCTCGACGCCGTCGTCTTCCCAGACGTCCGGGTTGCCGATGAGCGCAGCGGTCTTCGCGTCGACCTGAGAGCCGCGGTTGAGAACCACGGTCCTGCCGGTCTCCGGGTCATGAACATGGACAGTGATGGCGAGTGTGCGCATGAGTGCCTCCTACTGGACGTCGGCGACCATGAGCCGGTTCGGGTCGGTCAGGATCGGCATGCCCACACCGGTGACTTTGGTCCAGGTGCGGACCGGGTCGCCTTCCTTCATGACCACGCCGACCAGGCCGGGGGCGTCGGAGAACTCCAGGGACGGGTTGCCCAGTCCGGCGAGCTCCAGCGCCTCGGCGGTGATGCCCCACGCGGTGTAGCCCAGCGTGCCGGGGTCCTGCGGGAGCATGATGAACCGGTCCGCGGGGATCACCCGGGTGTCCACGTCATCGACCGACACCTGCGTGTCGTACTCGACGATGGTGGGCAGGCTGTGCGCCTGCAGGACCGTATTCAGCTGCTGGCGGGTCACGATGCTCGGGACCCCTGCGAGGGAGCCCGCGAGTTCGCGGATGTCCGCGTTGCGCAGCAGGTTGCCGACCACGGCGCGCGAGGTGATCGCCACGGCGGGCGGTTCACCGTTCAAGGCCGTGTAGGTGTCGACCCACGAGATCAGGTCCGCGAGCGGCGTCGCCGTCGCCACCGTCGACCACGGGGTGGCCGGAGCAACGAGGTTCCCCGCGGGGACGCCCCAGTCCGCTTCCAGCGTGAGCCCGTTCTCGTCGGTCAGGGTGAACTTGCCGTCCACGAGGACGTCACCACGGGCGAGCTCCATACGGGCCCGCACGGCACGGGTGTTGATCTCGGCGTCGTCGAAGATCGCGTCGACCAGGGCCGGGTTGGCGTCGCCGCCGTTGCGCAGCGCCTCGAGCTTCAGCCGCTCGTACTCGCCGATGACGGTCTTCTGGCCCAGCGGGGGAAGCTCGACTTCCTTGCGGGTCATGCCGTCGCGCTGCCCGATCGGAGTCTCCGCATCATAGGTGCGGAACTTCGCGGTCCGGTTCTTCCGGGTCACCGAGTCGATGCGAGCCGAGATGTCCGCGAACGTGCGGTCCGGCAGGAACCGGTTCAGGATCTGATTCGCCGGCTGCGGCACTTCGCGAACGAACGCGGTCAGCTCAGCGGCCTCGACGATGTCGTTGATGATAGGCATCAGTCATTCCCTCTCTATCGGACCACGATCCGGCCGGCCAGTTCGACACCGGCGGCGGCGTCGTAACCGGAGTCGGCCGGAAGTTTGTCCTCGATGACCATGCCGTGCTCGAGCAGCGGCGCGCCGAGGTCGGCGGTGCCGTTGACGGTGGTGGAGTTGAACAGGAAACCCGCGGCGGTCTGTCGACCATCGGCCGCGGCGTTGTCGTAGGGCCCGTACAGGCCCGAAGCGGTGATGCGGCCGAGCACGACACCGGAGGGGATGAACCCGTCCGGGTAGTGGGTCGCTTCGGTGAACGCGCTGACGTCGAGTGTGACGGTGCGCGTGGCCTCGGTACCGTGAGCCGACCCCAGCCAGGAGCGGTTCTCGACACCGTAGGTGGTGGTGCGGACGGAAATGTCCACGGTTCCTCCTTGTGGTATCCCCGCCCGGACGGGGGTTAGTTACCGGGACCGAACCGTGCCTTCGCGCGCGCCGAACCTCGGGACCATGCGTCCTTCGGCATTGACGGCCGCGCGCCCTGCGACGGGTCGGGCTTCTGCTGCTGGGCAACGACCTTCTCGCCCTGGAGGGCAACCAGTCGTTCCGCCTGCTTGGTGATGGACTCCTCGTCGGAGCCGGTCAGGAAGACCTCGGCGTCCTCATCGGAGATGCCGTGCCGTGTGGCGATCCGGTACCGCATTGCCTCGGTTTCGGCCTTCGTGGCCTTCGCTTCGAGTTCTGCAAGTCGTTCCGTCGCACGGTCGAGTTCAGTCTTCTGCTTGTCCTCGAGCTCCTTGAACTTCTCAGCAGCAGGCTTCAGCTGCTCGAGCTGTTCATTGAGTTCTCTGATCTGCCGCTCGGCCTCCTTGCGGGCGTCGCGCTCCGCGTTCAGGGCCTTCAATCCGCCCTCACCAAGGGCTTCGCCAACAGGTTCAATTACAGGTTCCTCAGCCATCGCGGCCTCTCACGTAACCGGCATCGCACCGGGTCAGTAGATGTATCCATGCAACCGAAGAAGACGGATTGCGTGGTCTTGGTCCTTCGCTATGGCGTATATCGACTCAGGCATCAGCCTGGGCGCTTTGCCACCGCCAGGAAGTTTGATCGCATCGCCGGAGAACGTCACGAACGTGGGCTGTCCGAAAACGTCCACGGTCTGCAGTCGCCGCCGCTGACTGGTCCGGGACACCGCCTGGTTGATGTCGATCCCCGTTTCGCGGGCTTTGATCTTGTCCCGCTTCGAAGGTGCCGCCGACGACATGCCTGCGGCTTTCCGTCTGGCGTTCACGACCTGCCCGACGTCCGCGCCGTCACGGATCGCTTGCGCGCCGGCTTTCGTGAACACCCGGTCTTGCTCCGCTACAGGCAGCGACGCGAAGTAGTCCTTCGGGCTGGTGCGCCTCGCGAAACCCTTCGTCTGCGTTGACGGCAGCGAAATACAGTCGCATCCGGGGTGGCGCTTGAACGAGGTGTTCCATGCCCTGTCATCACCGGCGAGGATCACGCACCTCGAGCAGCTCGGGGGCGTCAACACCCGCACATAATGCGAGACTCGGCGAGTAGACCCAGCGATGGAATCCGCTCCTCGGAACGCGTCCGCGACCTGCGTGCGCGTGATCATCTCCAGTGACGCGTAACCGATCTGCATCGCCCTGCTCAGGGTCGAACCGGTTGAAAGAGCCGTCAGCGTGGAAACCACCGGCTGCATCAGCAGCGAATCCAATGGCCGCCCATCCGAGGCGACACCGACCAGGCCGAACGGGTTGATGAGTCCCTCAGTGGGTTTGAGGATGTCCTGCTGGTCCAGTGCCGCCGCAATGTAGTCGCCAGCGGTCTGACCGGCAATGAACTGCGCCCCGGTCAGAACCGTGATCAGTCTGGGCATGGCCAACAGCCACGAACTGTTGACCTGGGAGGTGTTCAACCCCCGCCAGAGCCTGCGGGCCTCCGAAACAGCTGCTTTAGAGGTGCGCTTAAGGAGGCTGACGCGTTCCCTACTCGACCGTAGGAGCGTCATCAGCCAGACCCACGCTTTGCGCCGCGGACACCTGCAGGGTCCGGCCGATCTGCGCCACCGGGTCGCGCTCGAGCGCCTCGGCGTCCTCGTCTTCCATTAGCGAGATCTCCGTGTCGGTGTAGCCGACATCCCGGCGAGTCTGCCGGAGCGTGGAGATCCCTTGCGAGTACAACTTCACGGCCGCATCGGCCTTCTGAGCAACCGTAGGTGTCGACGCGTCACGCCAGATCGTCTCCAGGCGCCGCAGATCCGCATCGTTGCTCTCGATTTTCGCCATGGTGCACGCGATCCGCATGACCTGCTCCCACGAGCCCCCGAGGATGCGCTGCTTCCGCTCGACCCGCTTCACCAGCTGTGCCTCAGACGATCTGATCGCATCAGCGGAAGCGGGGTTCGACCCGGCGAACTGCATGTAGTAAGGGGGCAGGGCCAGCATCTGCGAGGCGACCTGCGCGAGCATTTTGATCGTCTCGTGGAAGTTCGCGAGGCTCGCCTCAGGGAACTGCACCACGGACGCTTCATCCTTAGTCCGCTCGGTCGCCCACTCACGGCCAGCGACGCGATCCCACACCGGGATCGGGTTCCCGTTCTCGTCAATGAAGTCGTCCTCCGACATGCCGAACCAGGCCCGGCGCGGCATGGCGTGGAACTCACCGGAGATCATCATGTCCGTCGCCATCTTGTTCGCGGCGTCGGCGATCGGAATGACATCAGCGAGTTCGGAAGTGCCGCGGGGCTTCAACATTCGGGGCCGGTTCACCAGCGGCACTACGGAGCAGAACCCCCGGTTATGCAGCGTCTCGTCCTCGAGGGACCACTTGCCGCCCTGGTAGACGTAGAACCGGTCCACCATGGGCGTGTACAGGGTTGACCAGAGGTTGTCCTCGTCGTCCGTCCACCGCTTCAACCCAGCGGTCACCTTCCGGGTGCGCGGGTCGTGGTGAGTGATCACCTGCAGTGGGTGCTCCACCGTGACGATCGGAGTTTCAGGGTCGTCCTCGTTCGGGCCGACGATCGCATAGGAGCGCTTCAGGATCAGCGACTCCAGGTGCGCCTGCTGCGACACCTCATCGAGGTCGTTCGCCTGCCAGATCCCCCACAGCCGGTCGTCTGATTTCGCCTGATTCGGAAACCGGAAGCCTTCGACATCGAGACGGTTCTCGTAGGCGTCAACGCCCATCCTCGGCCAGTTGATCACCAGCTGCGTGACCCGGTCGCCGAACTCCTCCTGCAGGGCGGGCGCCATGTACTTCAGCGGCTGTTCGCCCTCGTAGTACCGGTTGAGCTTCCTCATCTCGGCGTGCTCGGCAGCGAGCTGCCCCGACAGGTACTCGACCATCTCGACAGGGGTGCGTTCAGGCACGGTTCACCCCCGTCTGACGATCATCTTCGAGCTGCGTCGCTGCCAACCGCCCCTTGCGAGGGCATCCAATCGGGCTTGCCAGCTCAAGCAGCCGGCCATGGCCAAGTCGATGTAGTGCTCCGAGTCCGGACGCTCCTTGTAGATCGTCCAGAGCGGCGTGTCGTCGTCGTCCAGGAAGCGGACGTTGGATTTTCGGGCGTTCGCGATGTGCCGTGTGAACATGTCGTCGCCGTTGTGGGTGACCTCGCCCGAGATCATCGCGGTCCGGTAGGCGCGCATCGCTTGCCCGATCTGCCTGGGGCGGTTGGTGTACCACTCCATGACCCGCTTCGACCCGTACTTGCCCGCCCAACGGGCGACGTTCGACTCGAACCGGGGAGGGTCGTTGTAGGAGAGGACCACCCGGTAGGTGTCCATGGCCTCCTCGAAGGCACCGTCCACCTGCTCGTCAGTGACTTCCCAGTCCTCTTCGCCCGGAGGCCGCTCCCACGCGGCGATCGGCCATTGCAGGCCGGTCTCCATGTGGGTACCGATGAGCGCGCAGGCGTCCCGCCAGCGCGCCCCGTCGAACCCGACCGCAATCGGCTCCTTCGGGAGGATCACCGCGCCGAGATTCGCCAATCCGCCCGCCTCGATCGGCATTTTCCAGCGTTCGGGGTCGAACGCCTGCCTCGAGGAAGCCACCCACCGGTTCAACCACACGCGCTCGAAGTAGGAGCGGTCCGTGTCGTCCTGGTGGTACAGGGACATGATCGAGTCGATGTCCGACCACTTCGCTACCGCCGGCCCCGACGCCTCGACGATCGCCGCCCGCAAACCCTCATCAGTCGCAAGATCATGCGAGGGCGAGGCTTCGCGGTGGAAGTAGAACAGCTGCGGGTCCTTCGCCTTCCCGGCGTGGATCTTCTCCGCGTAGTCCTTCTCCGACTCCGCAACGCTTCCCTCACCAGGAACGCCCGCGGTCGTCGTCGACAAACTCCAAGGGTCAGCGATGGGTCGCTTCGGGATGTTCTGCAACATCGTCTGATGCGCATCGATCAGCTTCGGCGACGTCATCCGGTGCGGCTCATCGAAATGCTGAAATGTCGTACGCGCACCATCACGAGAGTTCGGCGCCGCTGCGAGAGCAACAGCCTTCCCGTCACCGTTCCAACGCCGGATGCGCTCCAAGCCGGCATCGAACAGATCAGTGTCCGGGCCCTCAGTCACCATCACGAGGAGAGCCGCGTACGCGAGCTCCTCGGTCTGCTCCTCGGTGTAGGCCACCATCGGGATGTACGGGTCCCTGACCGGCCGGCCCACAGGGTTCCCGTTGGCGTCGAACCCGTCGCAGCGAACCGGCGCCTCAGGGTGCAGCTCGACGAACGCGAACCACGCCGCCTTCTCCGTCTTCGCCGTCCCCTTGCGCAACGAGATACAGACACGCTTGAACCTGCGCCTGCCCGCCTTCGGATGCCCCTGGGGGAACACCTCATACGCCCGGTAGATCAATGCCCGCGTCTCGTCATCGATCACCGCCGGCTCGCCACGAAGGTCACCAGGACCGAACGTGCAACGCTCCTCGATCAGATCGCAGATCTGCGGGCCCAAAGTCGGCCACGGTTCAACATCAAGCGCCGGGACAATCAGCCCGGTCACTGCACCGCCTGAAGCAGACTCCGCGGATCAACCGCCTCATCCCGCTCCTCCTGGGCCGCCTTCTTCGCCGCGGCCTTGCGTTTCTGCGACCGCTCCTCCGCGTCCTCGCCGCGCTCGATCTCCCACTGCAGCCGGCGCCGGTCGATCGGCGTCAAACCGAAGCACTGCCGCTGGAGACGAATCTCCGCAGACAAGCTCGCCCGGACAGAAGCCTTGTCCGCCATCCAGAAGTCGTCCACCAGCACAGCCAGAGCAAACAAGCCATGCTGGTCCGAATCGTCAAACTCAGGCGCCATCGGCGACGCCCAAATGTCCGCCCACCACGACGTGGTCTGCGGGTGCCACTCGCGGGTGCCAGGAAGCTCAGGCGCCTCGACATCGTGCACCAGACTCAGGGTCGCCCTGGTTGCTGACCTGTTTCGACGGGCCGGGTTGTTCTTCGGCATCTGAGGCATCGCGCCTCCTTGCGTTAGGGAGCGGATCGCCCGCCCCACTCCTAGTTACACAGAGTCACGAAAAAGTCTGGAGATCCGTACGCAGAGAAATCAACCTCCCCCGCGGTCCCCGACGCATGGGGGATTGGGGGTAACCCCCCCACCTTCGTCACTGTGAGTGACGGCAGGTCGATTGGTGATCAGGGTGTTGAGCGTCGAGTTCGTTCGCTTCCTGTGGTGCGTTCGAATGATCTGTGAGCGTGTGGCCTTGAGGCTCAGGTTGGGCTCTGGTTCCAGCCGCCTGGTTGGTTGACTGCTGTCTGCCATCCGTGGCAAGAGGCACAGAGTCCTCGGCCGTGGGTGGGGTCGTTGGGGTCTAGCCGTTCGGCTATGAGTTGGCGCCTGTCTTTGGGCCAGTGGTCAGCGACGGTGGAGGGATGGGTGCACTGTGCGCCCTGGTGTGCTGGGTGGTTTGGTGTGCACTTGCAGGTGGGGTCTCGTCTGAGTACTGCTGCCCTGAACCTGATCTGGTGCAGGCTGCCGTAGCCGCGTTGTCGTGCGGTGCCTCGCTTGGCTTCGGCTTGTCGCTGGTGTTGCTGGCATCTGCCTTGCCCTGCTGGTACTGGTTCGGGGCATCCGGGGGTGGGGCAGGGGTGCATGGCGCGGGGCATGGCTAGGGGTTGCTGTGTATGGGGCAGGCGTCGTGTCCCTCGGGTTGTGTGCACCACGGGCAGGGATCATCCTGGTTGAGGTGGGCGCGGATGCGCTTCGCTTCCTCGTAGTCGGCTAGGGCCTTGGGCTTGATGACGTGTTCACCGGTGGTCAGCTTGGGGTTGTCCATGCTGGCCTCCTCAGTCCTCGTGTTCGAGGTCAGCGTCTTGGAGGGCGCGCCAGTGGGTGACGAGCCATCGTGCACCGCCTACGGCCATGGGGAGGGCTTCGATGGTGGGTCCGCAGAGGCAGTGCTCCTCTTGGTGGTAGTCGAGTTCGTCGGTGGGGATGGACTGCTCGGCGTGCCTGTAGCGGATGCCGTCGAGCGCCCGGTCAGCGTGGTGGAGTGCGATTGCGGCGAGGGCGTCGAGGATCCGGAGTGGTTCGGGGAGGCGGTTCCTGGGGGCGTCTGGTGGCCGCTGGTCGGGGTTCATGCGGTTGTTGCTTCAGGGAGCCGCCAGTTGGCCCACTTGGGGTCCTTGCGGTGTGAGCGTTTCCGGTTGTGGCGGGTTTCGAATTCAGCGCGGCGGATCTGGGCCCATTCGTAGCGGGGGGTCTTGTGCGGGCCGCCGTGGTCGATCAGGGTGAGGCGTTCGGGTTCGCCTTGGGCGTTGATCCAGCCTCTGCGGGGCCTGGTGTCGGCCCAGGAGGCGACGGTGGATCGGGGTAGGCCGAGGTACCCGGCTGCGTCGGAGATGGTGATGAGTCCGCCACTGGAGTCCATTGCAGCCTCCTCCGGATATGACTGAAGCCCCACACGAGGCGGGGCTTCAGGAGTCGTTTTTAGGGCGCACAGAACTACAGGCTCCGATTATCGCACGGAAACCGCAGGTCGACAAGGGGCCCTTCAGTCATGGTCGTCACTCGGGTTCGCTTGGAGCCGTCTTGGACAGTTCGGCGATGCCTCGCTTGAGTTCGTCGTCGCCGATGAATCCGTTGTTGTGGCGCTGCATCAGCTCGTCGACCTTCTGCGCCAGGGTCGGTTCGGCCTCTGGTTCTTCGTCTCGGACGAACTGGATGATCTTCTCGAAGATGTCGGCGGGGATGTCAACGCCGTGGTGTTTCTTGCCGTAGCCGTCGCGGTCGAGTTCCCACCAGTCGATGCTGACGGTGGTGTGGTCGCCGCCGGGTGAACCGGACTTCGTGGAGACACGGACCTTCTGGCGGGTCCGGTAGACGAACTCGAACTCTCTGCTGTCTTCCCAAGGCATCAGACGGCCCATTCCTCTCGGTACTCCTGGTTCATGGTCTATGCCTTGCGGTTGCCGACGACGGCGGCAGCGAAGGCAGCGAAAAGCGCCACGACGAGCATCAAGAATCGGCCGCCGGAATCGTTGTGCCAGGTGTCAGTGACGGGTTCGGGCCCGAAGGTGACGAGGAGCCAGAACACGCCTAGGACGGCGGCGAACCGAGTGGCACCCCACAGCGCATCGGTCATGTCGTGCTCCATTCGGGTTGGTAGTCGCGGTGGTTGGAGTAGGCGGAGGCGAGGTCACGAAGGATAGGGCAGCGCTCCGGCAGGTGCTGGCGGATCCACTCCTCCGCGAACAGTTGGCAGGCGGCCCGACTTTCCTTCGGCACGATGCCGGAGTCAGCTAGTGCCGGGCCGTCGAACCCGTCCGTGATGGAGGCACTGACGGTGTTGTCGGGCCAGTAGTTCGCGAAGAACCCTGTGCCGCTGAGCACCCAGTCGCCGCCGCAATCGGGCTTCCACTCCGGAAGCGTCACCTTCGACTCGCGCTCGACGATGGCCCGCTTGGCGGTGACCTCACGGAGGACACGGGCCGGGTCATGCTCGGCAATGAACCGAGCCGTGTTGCGCTGCTGGTTGCTGCTCAACGCGAACGCCCGGCACACCTCAATGTCATCAACGGCGATCACTTCGTCGTGCTCGGCGTTGAGGTGCCACGGGCTCGGCGACGCCTGAAGCGCTCGCTCCTCGTCCTCTCGCAGCCTTGATTCGAGGAACTCGGTCAAGGTGGTCACGGCTGCTCCCAGGTGAAGTGAGGCTCGTCGGGTATTGACCCGATCCAGCGTTGCGGGACGTGCTTGTACAGGCATTTCACAGCGTCCTCCTGCTCAGGAGTCCACCCATAGAGCCCGAACCACGTGATCCAGCCGTCACCATGCCGGAACTGGATTCCGGTGGCCTCGACCGTAAACCGATAACTGGCGGGCATGCCGAACGCGTCGGTGACTGCGAGGTGGAGTCTGCGGGCCTCCTCTTCCGCCTCCCTCAGTTCTCTCTCGGTCATCCACTCGTTGAACGCCGCAGGACCATCAACCACCAGCCCGCTCAGGGTCTCCTTGTCGAGAAACACGCCACCGTCAGGGCTGAGGATGTGGTCGACCGAGTGGGTGTCTTCCTCGCACCCTCGGAACGCGAAGTAGAACGCCTCACCCGGGCCATCGAAGGACCGGGTGTGCGATTGGCCGTGCCGCCAGAACACCGCAGTCCACGACGGTTCGGTGGGGTTCAGGTCGGCCCTGGTCGTTCCTGGGGGAAGCGTGGGACTCACGACTCCTCCTCGTCCGGCACGGGGGCTTCGTTGCGGAAGACGCCCTCGGCGGGCTCCACGATGATGTCCAGCAACGGTCCGACATTCGGCCTTGGCTCGCCGTAGGGCCACGCGGCCGACAGGTACGCGGCGTGGCTCCACTGGCGCATGACGACTTCGAACATGCCGTCACGCTTCGTGTGCCGGTCCCGCAGGCCGATGATGTCTCCGACGACGGGAGGATGCGCCGTGTGGATGCGTCCGTCTGACTCTCGACCATCGACCCAGATGCGTTCGTAGTGGAACTGTCCGTGCTCCGCTGGTTCCCGGACGCTGAACGCGCACATGGCAAACAGGGCGGATTCGGTGCGCTCGCTGGTCATGCCTAATCCTATCTCGAATGTAGCGTTTCCGCTGGTCAGGCGGCCTGTGATTCGGTGCTGATGCGTGCGATCTCCACAGCGACAAGGTCCGCGAACGGACCGGAATACTGGCTGCAGGCTGTGCACACCGTCTGGCCTTCCAGCCGGACGAGGGCGATCTGCCCGCACCGTTTGCACGGCGTCGCCGGGACCGGCTCAGGGTCACGCGACCTCACGTTGCCGTTCAGGGCGTGCAGCCTCCCGACAAGCTGCCGGAGTTCGAGGGCGTTCGACCCGATCGAGTCCGGGAGGCGGTCGCAAGCCCAATGCACCCGCAGCCACAACCAGTCCGTCAGGGACGCAACGGTGGGGGCGGGCCGGTCCTCCTTCAACCCCCGGCTCCTGCGGACTTCCAGCCACTCGGAGACGATCGCGTCGAGGACGACGACAGCCGGCGCCGACCCGACCTGATCAGAGACGTTCGCGCGGATCGGCTCGGCGGCGTGCAGGCTGAGGGACAGCTGCTGGTCCAGGACATCAACCCTCGCGCCTAGAGGCGCCTCCTTCGACCCGCTGATCCGCTCCGATGATCCACCGCCCGGGGTGGGGTCCAGGAGCGGCCATTGTTCGGCGATGTCGACGAGGTGCCCGCGCATCCGCTCACGGCACGAGTTGCACACGAATTCTTGCTCGTAGTTGACGGGTTCCTGGTTGTAGGACGGGCACACGGCGCACAGCCGCTCTTGGGCGATCCGTTCTTGGGTGGTCATGGTTCCCCCGTGGTCGAGTTGTGGACGATCGATGGTGCCAGGACGGGTCGTGCATTCGTTTGCGTCTACACGCTGCCGGTCCTGGTGGCGGTCCGGCAGGCGCACGTCTTGGGTTTGTCGTTTCGCTGTCCGCAACGGCCGCACTCGAACTCTTCGTACTGGAGCCCGCAGCCGCGGCAGGTCTTGAGATAGCGGCGCTCGGGGTCGGCCATCTCGGTGGTCTCGCGTTCCTCAAGCCCGAAATGCGGGCACGCCCACTGGTCTTCGGTGGTCACTTGAACTCCTCGAGATCGATGTTGCGAAGGACTTCCAGCTCCACCGGGCCGTGGAAAACCACGATCCAGCGGTCGCCCATGACGGACTTGATCCGGTCGAAGTCTTCGGGTTCGACGGAGTCACCGACGTTGGAGAACACCAGGACATCGTCCGGCTGGAGGTGGTGGACGGTGGCCCGGTCAAGGATGCGGTCGAATTCTTCGCTGCTCACGTGCGTTCTCCTTCGATGTCGTCGAGGCTGATCTGGGTGACCTCGGCGGGCTGGTCGCCGTACGCGCCTTGGATGTGTATGACGGTCCCGTGCGGCCCGGGGAGCATTGCCTCGCCCGGGCTGAGTTGCGCTGGGACGGAGTCGCCGACCAATCGACCTGGACCCTTGACAGGTCCGCAGGTCGCGAGCCGCCGCGGCTCCTCGGTCCACAGGACCTTCCCCTCAGCGACAGTGGCGATGACGGTTGCTTCCTGCCCGCCGGGGAGCGTGACGGTCTCGGGCGGGGTGTTGTCGACCTTGTTGTCAGCGAGGTACAGGCATGCCCCGTCAGGTTCCGTGACGCGCTTGGCGATCACCTGGTTGCCGAGCTCGTAGAACGCCCCGCAGGCGCCGCATTCGACGTTGTACGCGAAGTACCCGTCGCCGTGGACGTTCGCCCCGCACTGGCACATGAAGTCCATGCACACGTCGGTGCCCTTCCATTGGATGAACATGGAGGCGTCGGAGCCTTCGGGTCGGGTAAACGGGTGCTCCCCGCCGAACTGGCCGTCTTCAGTGCTCACTGCTGGTTCCCTTCGGTGTGGGCTCGGCGTGCGAGGTCGTGGATGCTGGCGTCCGGGTTGGCCTTGGCGAGTCCGGGCGGGATGCCCCACTGGGCAAGGGAGATCGCGCGTTCCAGGTCGCCGCCAGCGGCATCGAGGAGTTCAGCGCGTTCGGTCGGGTCGGGGAGGACGGTCGCGAACGTGTCGACCATCCGCAGGTGCTCGACCGCCTGGTGGAGCTCCTGGCGGACCTTCTCGCTGAATCGCTGGAACCTCAGTTCGGTGCTGGCGTTGCGCAGGACCGCGTAACGCTCATCGAGGTTCTCGCCCTCGCCGGCGTCGATGCGGCCCAGGACCGCGTCAGGATCAGTCACCGGAAGTCCCCTCAGGCAGGTTGAGTGACTTGCTGAGGGCTTTGGTCAGGTCAGCGATGGACTGCGCGGCATCGTGGACCCGGTCGAGCTCTTCCAGGACTTTCCCGCGAGAGTGCGTGAATCTGGTGTCGGTCGGGTTGGTGTCCCAGCCTTCGCTGATGCGGCGCAGCTTCGACTCGCAGTCCCCAGCGAGGACGTTGAGCTGGACGCTCAGTGCTCGGTCCCCTTCGACGCCGTTGCGGATCGCCTCGGCCTGCTTGGCAATGATGCCGGTTGCGACCTTGGCGACGACGGTTTCCGCCATGAGGGCACCGATCTCGGTCTTTGCTTTGCGCAGCTGTTCGGATGTGGCGTCTTGCTGTTTCGCGCCGAAGAACATCTCGGCAACGTCAACGAAGTCGTCCGTCATGTCGTTCCTTTCGGTGGGGCGCGGGTGCCGTACCCGCGCCGGAATGGTCAGAGGAAGATGTCGAGCACGACCAGGACGGCGAGCGCCGCGTACGCAACGAACTCCAGGACGGTCGCGGCTCGGTAGAACCGCACGAGTGCCTTGCTGGGCCTGGTCATTGCGTGCCTCCCGCAGTAGGCTGGGTGGACAGACCACCCGGTTCTCGTTCAGGGGCCGGGCTTTTCGCTGCCTGGACCGCGCCCTCGACGAGCCGCAGGATGCAGTCCGCGTGGAAGTCGAAGCGGCGCGGCTTGTTCTCCGGCTTCTGCCGCTCCTTCCACCGACGCTCCCGGCCAGCGGGCGGCCAATTCAGGAACGCCCACTTCGTGCGGGGCGTCTCGACCTTGTGCGCGATCCACCCGTGGGTGAGGGACCCGCGTTCGCCGGGCTCGCCTTCCGGGATCTCCTCGTCACAGAGGTCGCAGACGGTCATCCGCGTGGGCACGGGCCGAGTCTTCTCGCTCATCGGGTCCCCCCGAAGGCAAGCGCGAGAGCGATGCCGAAGACCACGATGAACGCCCAGAGGAAGATCACGGCTTCGGTTGCAGACGGTTCGCTCATGTCGTTGCCTTCCTGTTCGGGAGTCGGTCCCCGCCGCCGGGCTGGTTCCACCGGGTGACGAGCGGGCAGGACGTGCAGCCGACCGTCCCGCAGATGCGGTCAGGTTCGCGGTCCACGGGTTCGTCGACCGGGGCGGGCGAGTTCAGCCGCCCCGTGCAGCAGGGTTCGGTGCACTCGGGTTGTTCAGGGGGCCACGTCACGAGACACCCCCGTCTCGATGGATCGAGTCGGACCACCAAGAGCCGCAGTCGCATTGGTGGGTGCGGGAGTCGATGCCGTCGATCTTGTGCGGCGGTTCGTTCTCGTGCCCGTCCGGGAGGCGGCAGCCGCAGGGCTCGCCGCCGAGCTTCCACACGGGGCCGGTCTGCGCGGCGCAGGTCTTCTGGGTCATGACGCACCGACCTGGTTCGGCCAGCTCGGCGCGTTGAACCTGTCGGTGCAGGGCTCGCAGCGGCATTCCCCGTCGTGCCCGGCCGGGAGGGTGCACCAGCAGTCGCCCCACGTGCCGCCTTCGGGAGGCACCGACCAGCAGCGCGCCTCGGTCTGCTCAGCCATTGGCCTGCCCCCCAAGGGCATCGCGCACGGCTCGGTCGCGGAAGTTGATGTACTGCTGGGTCTGGTTGTAGCGGCGCTCCATGCCCTCGATGCCCTCCCAGCGGTTCACCATGGAGCCGTCCTTCAACAGCCACACGGAGATGCCGTCGTAGACCTCGGGGAGCACGATGCCCGTCTCGATGTCTTCGTCATTGGGTCGCATTGGCCTGCCCCTCCCCGGACTGGTCGAGCCCGAGAGCGGTGAGGATCGCCCGACCACAGTGGGCGATCGCGGTCGTGCCGTAGTCCTCCTGCAAGTGCTGGTCGAGCATCGACGTCACCTCGTGCGGAGCGCTGGTCCAGTTCCGGGCGAGCTTTTCGGCGGCGGCGAGCGCCTCGGCTTGGGCGGTGTTCTCGGCGCGGAGCCGGTCCACCCCGGCCTCCAACTCGCGGCGGCGGAGGTTCAACTGCGCCAGGCGATCAACGGCGTGGTCGCACTCGCAGGCGCAGTCCACCAGTTCTTGGTGAGCAGGACAGCTACACATAGGTGCCTCCTTCGGTTAGCGGCTGGGTGGGTTCGGGGGCGGTCAGGGAAACTTGAACGTTTTCGCGCACATTCAGGTTTTCGGCCGTTTCCTTGAACATGCCCTCGGAGGGTTCGGGGTTACTCGGCATGGCCGGACTCCAGGATCTTGTTGAGGCGGTAGGAGAGCGCCCACTCCATGAGCGGCGTCGTCCCCTCGTGGAGGTGGCGGATGATCTGCTCGTCCTGCTTCTGCTGGTGCCGCAGCTGGACTAGGTGGCAGCACTCCCAGTGGTAGGCGTGGGGCCGGACGCGGAACCAACGCCCGCCGGGCTCGTCCCACTCACGAGAGACCGGCGCGTAACCCCACGGGTAACGGCGACCGCATTCCGTACACCGCTCGAACAGGAACCGCTTGAGCCGCTGGACGATGGCAACCTTCACATCCCAGTGCCAGAAGTGCAGCTGCCACCACTTCGAGTGGCACGGCGGGTTGGAGTCCTTGTCGCCCGGTTCGACGTGCCAGACGTCAACGATGGACGGCCAGTACAGGTGGCGTCGCCCGTTGCGGGCCTCGACCTTCGGCCAGGGCCTGCGAATCATGAACGCGAGCGTGTGCGAACTATGCACGGTGGTGTTCCCCTTCTCCGTAGAACTGCAGCGCCTCGGCGTCCGCCGGGCGGTCGGAGCATCGCTGCCAGGTCTGCCCGTAGTCGCCGTGCATGACCCGGCCCTCTTCGCGGACGAGCATGTACCCGCAGTTCAGGCACGTGTCCACGTACTCAGATTTGCGCTTACGCGTTGGCATCGGTCAGTCCTCCTGTGTGGTGGTTCGGGTATCGGTGGGACGGGCGGTGAGACGGTCGAGCTCGGCGAGCAAGTCCCGCCGGTCGAGGCGGGCCTGCATGAGGTCCTGCGCGAGGCCGGACGAGCAGGACTCGACGGTCGTAACGAAGTCGGTTTCGTCGCGGTCGCGGATTGCCGCAAGATCGGTGGTCACGTTGTGGCTCCGTGGTTGGTGTAGGCGCACGAGTCCTGGTGCCCGCTGCGCGCGTGGGACCAGTCCGGGCAGGCGCGGTCGTGCAGCCAGTTCCCGTCCGGGTCGAAGTTCGGGAGGCCCCTCACCAGCGGCCAGCAGTCGGGGCACCACAGGCGGTAGGAGTCGCCGAGGTCGCTGAACCGGAAGTTCGTTCGCTTCCAGCCGGCCCGGCGGAGACCGACCGAGAAGGCGTAGACACTGCCGTCGTCGCGGCGGCGCCCGAGTTCACGCTTCGGGCATCCGCTGCATGGCGCGCAGTACTCGCCGTACGCCTCCTCGGTGATCACTGCGCCTCCCTGGTCGGCGGGTGTGGTGGTGTCAGCGCTCATCGGCCGCCTCGTCTCGTGCTTGCGCGATGATCGCGTCGGTGTCGAGGCCGAGCTGTCGGCCACGGGCGACGGACCGCGCAAGGTCGTCGTCATCGCCGCGCACGACGGCGCCCCAGATGTGGTTCCTCGTGAGGTCCTGCGCCGTGCACCGGTCGCCGTAGACCAGGTGCTCGCCGCGCGCTGCCCCGTGGATGGTGTCCTCGCCGGGCTCGGCGCCGTGGTTGAGATACAGGAGGTAGCCGTTTGGTTCGGTGGTGCCGCAGCGGGGGCACGTGGCGGGCTGGCTTTCGAGCCGTTCGCGTTCCTGCTGAGCGTCGTACTCGCCGAACAGGTCGGGCTGGACCATGGTGCTCACCGGCCCGCCTCCTCGTCGAGGTCGCGGGCGGTGGAGTCCATCAGTCGAGCGGAGAACCGCAGTCCCTCAACGAATTCGTGGTGGAGGCCGTCTGCCACGGCGGCGTCCGCGATCACCTGGAGGCTCGCGGCGGCTTCGCGGCAGTGGACGGGTCGGACCGCTTCGGCAACGTCGGAGAACCACGAGTCCTCGGCGGCCTCGGCGGCGACTTTGAGAAGGTGCGCTACGACGGAGTCACCGAACCCGCAATCGGAGTCCTCGTTGGCTCCGAACCCGCATTGGCATCCGGTGATCGTGCGGGTGATGGTGTTCCACTTGAGCCAGTGCCGCGAGTTCAGGCCTTCGATCGCCTGTCGCGAATTCTGGGCTTCGGGAACACCCGTACCCCTCCCTGAACCCGTCCCGGAGGTTTCAGCGTCTCCAGCGCCCGGCTGGGCGGCGGGAACCGGCATCGACGGGGCGGGCCGCGACTCCATGTCTTCCACGGCGGTCTGGCATCCGCAGGTCTGGCACCAGAACTCCGCGACGTCCTCGTCGTCGCCATCGATGACGCCATCGGTCCACGGTGCCCACCGGTCACAGTTCGGGCAGCGGTATTCGGTCTCGCCCTGGGCGGGCGTGTGAGGCATCCCAGAGGCGGGGGCGGAGTACTTGTCGATCAGGGCTTTGGTCTCGTCGATGTACGCCTTGGCCTTGGCGAGCTCGTCCCGGACGTATTCGAAGCGTTCGGTGCTCACTGTCCGTCTCCCTCGCCCAGACCGGCCCGGTTCAGAAACGCGCGAGCCGCCTCGCCATACGTGGCGTCGTTCGCGTTCTCCTCAGCCCATTCGATGATCAGCTCTTTGGGGAGGCCATCATCGAGGTAGGCACACCAGCCAGTGGTGGCGTCGATGTCGCAGATGAGCGAGCTGCACGGTTCGCACTGGACGTCGTCGAAAACCGTCCCGGCGTCCACGAAGGTGTTGCGGGTGTAGGTCTGGCCGGGCTCAGCTGCAGGGGCTCCGCACACGCCGCACAGGTGCGTTTTTCGAGCCTTCAGCTCTCGCGACTTCAGCAGATCAGGCATCGGTGTCTCCCTCGCTCAGACCGAGAGCGGCACGCGCAGCTTCGATCACCTCGTACGCGGCCCCAGCCTCGTCGTCCTCTTCGTCGGCCTCGCCGAGCGTCACCAGGAAGTACTGGAGGCTCCAAGCCGCGCCTCGGAACTTGCCCTCCTCGCGGACGGTGATCTCGGGCGTCCAGCCGAAGCCGTCGCCTTCCTTCTCGGCAGCGAACTGCCAGAACTGGTACAGCTCAACGGCGGTCTGGACGAGTGCGGCGCGGACCTTCGACAGCCGCCCCTCGGCGGTGTCGAGGCGTCCCTGGAGGGTGGCGATCTCGTCGAGCAGGTACGTCAGGTCGGCGGCGGCGTTCTGCCGCAGCTCCTTCTTGCCGTTCTGGATGGCGCCGATGGAGCGGCCCTCGGTCTCGGTCGCGGCCTTGATGCGCCTGCGGATCTCGGCGAGTCGGTCGGTGTCGGACGGGACAGTGGAATCGGGGGTCATCGGGATTCGTTCCTTCGGGTCAGTGCCTCATCGATGTAGATCTGGTCCACGTCGAAGTAGGCGGTCAGCGGGTCGGAGCACTTCACTAGCAGCAGCTCCTGCCCGAACGTGATGTGGCCGGGGTCGACGCAGGGCCGCTCGCCGTAGATGAGCAGCTCGAAGATCGGCGTGCTCGTGCCGGTGACGCCACCGGGCAGAACGCGGGCGAGGCAGCTCGTGAACGAGGTGAACTTGCTGCCGGTCGGGTAGGAGCCGGTGATCTCCCACATGGAGTCGGCCTCAGCGAAATGCCACGGCTTGGTGCGGCGCAGGTCCAGCGTCATCTCCAGCAGCTCACCCGTCACGGGCTCGTTGGACGACTTCTTCATCGGTCAGTGCTCCTCAGAGGTGGGACGGGACAGGTCATCGATGGCGGTCGTGAGCATTCCGGCGGCCTCGCGCAGGCCCTCGATGCGGGCCTTGAGCCGGGACCGGATGCGGCGGCGCGAGTACTCCAGGTCGTCGGCGTGGTCGGTGATCAGGTCGCGCTCGTCCTTCAGGCGGCGCGCGACCTCCCAGCGGAAGTAGTCCTCCAGCGCGGCCTCGGCGGCGGCATCTTCAACCGTGTCGAGGCCCGCCTTGATCTCGGTGGCGGCCTTCATGACGACCCCGGCCATGTGGTCGTGGCAGCAGTAGCCCTCCCAGCGGTTGGGGCTGGCGGCGACCCACGCGAGCGCCTGGGCGGCGACGAGCGGCCGGGCGGCAGTCACGGCAGCACGGGCCAGCTCGTCGCATTCGCCACAGAGGCTGGCCGGGTCGGTGCTGGGGCCGGTGTGTGAGCAGAAGTTCTGGATCGCCTCGGCGGCGGCCTGCTCGGCGGGGGTGAGGTCATTCACTGGTGCCACCTCCGATTGCGCGGGCGCGCTTGACCTCGGCGAGGAGTGCCATCAGCAGCGTGTGCGGCATCCGCTCCCGGCAGTCGGGGCCGACTCCGAGCGCCTTCGAGGTGCCCCCGGTGAGGGCTCGCCCGCAGTTGCAGCAGTGGTTGGTGAGTGCCGCGTAGGCGCGCATGGCCGCGGGCGGGTTAGCGGCGAGCGCCGCACGCATCCGCTTCAACCAGGCGCCGACGGTGTCGAAGTGCGCTCGCATCCAGGCGATGTACTCGTCGTCGCCGGGGCGGCCGGGGATGTCCTTGCGGAGCGCCTGCGGCCCGTAGCGGGTTCCTTTCGGCGGGCGTGCCTTCGGAGTGCCGTCCTTGACGTGCCAGAGCGTCATGATCGCCGGGGCGTCGGGGTCGGGGACGGCGTAGAAGCCATCCGGGAGCGGAACTTGCTCGGCTTCGGTCAGCGGCGGTTGGGTGGACATCAGGCACCACCCTCGGCACGCTTGGTGCAGTAGGACTTCAGCTCGGCGGGCAGGTGCCGCCACCACGCCCGCTCG
>NZ_JBFADC010000011.1:0-184518 GCF_040641195.1 Glycomyces sp. NPDC021274
CTGACCGCGCGCGCGCGCCCCGGGATCCGCGGATCCCGGGGCGCGCTCGCGCGTGTTAGTCGGTGCCGAACTCGATGGCGGCGTGGTCCAGCAGCTCCTCGTCGGGGGCCTCGCCGCGCGAGGCGATCGCGAGGGCGCCGCCCGAGGGCATCGCGCCGATGAGGCCGGTGGAGGCGGCCTGCGCCGCGCCGATCATCGTCGGGTGGGCGCTGCCGACCATGCCGATCCCGGCGTACTGCTCGAGCTTCGACCGCGAGTCGGCGATGTCGAGGTTCCGCATGGTCAGCTGGCCGATCCGGTCGTTCGGGCCGAACGCCGAGTCCTCGGTCCGCTCCATCGAGAGCTTGTCCGGGTGGTAGCTGAACGCGGGCCCGGACGTGTCGATGATCGAGTAGTCCTCGCCGCGCCGCAGCCGCAGGGTCACCGTGCCGGTGACGGCCGTGCCGACCCACCGCTGCAGCGACTCGCGGATCATGAGCGCCTGCGGGTCGAGCCACCGGCCCTCGTACAGCAGCCGGCCGAGCCGCCGGCCCTCGGCGTGGTAGATCGCGAGGGTGTCCTCGTTGTGGATGGCGTTCACGAGCCGCTCGTAGGCGGCGTGCAGGAGGGCCATGCCCGGGGCCTCGTAGATGCCCCGGCTCTTGGCCTCGATGATCCGGTTCTCGATCTGGTCGGACATGCCCAGGCCGTGCCGCCCGCCGATCGCGTTGGCCTCGAGCACGAGGTCGACGGCGGAGCCGAACTCCTTGCCGTTGATCTGGACCGGCCGGCCCTGCTCGAAGCCGATCTGGACGTCCTCGGTCTCGATCTCGACGGCCGGGTCCCAGTGCTTGACGCCCATGATGGGCTCGACGGTCTCCATGCCGGTGTCGAGGTGCTCGAGGGTCTTGGCCTCGTGGGTGGCGCCCCAGATGTTGGCGTCCGTGGAGTAGGCCTTCTCGGTGCTGTCCCGGTAGGGCAGCCGCCGGTCGGCGAGCCATTCGGACATCTCGGTCCGGCCGCCGAGCTCGCTCACGAAGCCCGCGTCGAGCCACGGCTTGTAGATCCGCAGCGAGGGGTTGGCGAGCAGGCCGTAGCGGTAGAACCGCTCGATGTCGTTGCCCTTGTAGGTGGAGCCGTCGCCCCAGATCTGCACGTCGTCCTCGAGCATCGCCCGCACCAGCAGTGTGCCGGTCACCGCCCGCCCGAGGGGGGTGGTGTTGAAGTAGGTGCGCCCGCCGGACTTGATGTGGAAGGCGCCGCAGGCGAGGGCGGCCAGGCCCTCCTCGACGAGGGCGGCCTTGCAGTCGACCAGGCGCGCGATCTCGGCGCCGTAGGCCTCGGCCCGGCCGGGGACCGTGTGGATCTCCGGCTCGTCGTACTGGCCGATGTCGGCGGTGTACGTGCAGGGCACCGCGCCCTTCTCGCGCATCCAGGCGACCGCCACCGAGGTGTCCAGGCCACCGGAGAAGGCGATGCCGACGCGTTCGCCGACGGGGAGCGAGGAGAGAACTTTAGACATGGTTATGAGTATGCATGATGCTGAATTTTCATGCAACCCGGGGTGGGGGGCGTGTCCACGGGCCGGGACCGCGACCAGGCGCGATGCGCCGCCGCCATGGCGAGCCTCACTCCAGGGCACGCGAAAGCGGGCCGCCCCCGAGTGGGGACGGCCCGCTTTCGATGCAGATCAGACCGCGGACGAGCGGGCGGCCTGCTGCGCGCGGAGCGCGGCGAACATTGGCTTGCGGGACGGCGACTCCGCCAGGCCGCTGTGGAGGACCGCGGTGATGGCGACCGAGGCCGCGGCGTCGTCGGCGGCGGCCACCCCGGCGGCCACCATGTCGAGGATCTCGTTGGCGGCGGCCGACACCAGCTCGGCGTCGGCGGTCTTGGCCGCCCGGGAGAACCCGAAGGCCAGGTCCTTGTCGGCGGTGACGTTCCAGACCGCGCAGGTGTGCAGGCGCGTCCCGTAACCGGTGCCCTCGATCCAGCAGTCGACGGCGTACACGAACGTACGGGCATCGTGGTCCCACAGCAGCTCGGCATCGAGCATGTCCGACAGCGCGGCCAGACGCTGCGCCTTGGGATACTTGGACTCGATGACGGCTGTGGCAGCGTCGCTCGAGAGATAGCTGTAGGTCATCCTTCAACGGTAGCCGCCCCGGTGCGGGTTCCCGCAAAGCCCGGACCGCTCGTTTCGCCGACAAGGGTGGGTGCTTCCTCACCAGAGCCCCCGAAAACGGACACTAGGGCCTCTTGGACCGCATTTGCCCGCCCATCCATCAGGCGCTAGCCGATCACGTCGCAGTAGGGCTGGACGGTCTCGACGATGCTCGGGCCCTGGGCCTCCTCGACGCCGAAGAGCTCGGCGGCGTCGCGGGCGAGCTGCTCCTCGTCGGCGTTGGCCGCGATGTCGCCGCAGATGTCCTGCGCGTTGTGGAGGATCTCTTCGGGCGAGGCGTCGGGGACGATCGCCCACAGGTCGGTGGCGAGGTCCGTCGGGAGCTCGGAGGCGAGCTCGTCGAGGGACGACTCCCAGTCGGGGAGGGTGGGCGCGTCGCTGGGGATCGCGATGCCGCCGTCCTCACTGCAGGCGCTGAGCGCCAGGAGTGCGCCGATGGCGAGTGCGGCGAGGGTTCGTCGTGCCGTCATGGGGTGCTCCGTTCGCGTGATGTGGGGCCACGCTAACAGGCCGGGCCCGCCGAATTGCCCGAACTGCTCCCGGCTGACGCATACGTCACCGCCGCCTCGGCACGGGCCGGACGCCCGCGCCGTTCCGCTTGCGGCCCTGGGCCCGGGACCCCTACGCCGCTTCCCACTCGAAGCCGTCCGCGTCGGTGAACGTGCCTGCGCCGCTGCCGAAGACGATGCGGTGCGAGCCGGAGCCCTCGGGCGGGACGAACGAGGTCTTGGCGGCGAACTTGCGGCTGTAGAGCGAGAGCGACACCGCGTCGCCCGGGGCCTCGAACTCGACGTACTTGCGCCCGAAGGCCTTGGCGACCTTGAGTCCCTTGTCGATGTAGAACTGCTTGGTCGCGGCGACGTCCGCGACGCCGATGCCGACGTTGACCGACTCGACCTCGCGGGTCACAGGGCCGGTCTGCTTCTTCTGGGAGGTGGCGAGCTTCCAGATGTTGCCGAACGGGTCGCGCAGGACCGCGCCGTAGCCCCACAGGCTCTTCTCGGGGGCCTTGATCGCGGTCGCGCCGGCGGCGACGGCGGTCTCGGCGAAGCTGTCGACGGTGCCCGGCTGGGCGACCACGAGGGAGATCGCGAAGCCGCGGAAGCCGCTGCTGGCGTCCTTGGCGGGCCGCACACGCAGCCAGGAGTCCTCGCCCTGGTTGAACGGCACGTCGAACGCGGCGGCGTAGAAGGCTTCGGCGGCGGCGGTGTCCTCGACTTCGAGGGTGACGGTCTCGATGGCGTTCATGGTGTGCTCCTCAACGTTTGCGCTGGTCTTGCTCATGTCACCAACGATATTTCCGAGAGGGCCCCGGCGCTTCTCGATTCCTGACCACTCCCGGGCGGTCCCCGGACGGCGGCCGCTCAGCGGTTGAGGAGGAGCTCGAACAGGTCGAGCCGCCAGGCCGCGTCCCGGGCGACGAGGAAGCCGACGATGCCGAGCACCCAGCCGGTCGTGGAGGCGGCGTTCTTGACCATCCAGTCGTTGATCCGCTGCAGCAGCGGCTCGACGGCGCTGCGCGCGACCAGGCGGGCCCCCAGCAGCAGGAGCGCGGGCAGCACCATCACCAGGCAGTACCCGGCCATGGTGAGCGTGATCCCGCCGGCCCCGATCCCGGCGGAGGTGACCAGGCCGATCGCGGCCAGGTACGGCAGCATCGTGGCGACCTCGATCGTGGCCGCCGCGAGCGCGAGGCCCATGAGCGGCAGCACCGAGGCCCGCGTGCGGGTCGCGCCGTCGCCTTCGCCGGTCTCGATGCCGAGGGCCCGTTCGCGCCAGCGCGCGGTGCGCCCGCTCTCGCCCTGCTGCTTCTTGGAGTCGAAGCGGAAGCTGAGGACGAGCAGGCCGACGCCGAGGACGAGCTGGGTCCACAGTGCGGGCCGGGTGTCGAGGAGGGCGCCGATGTCATCGATGAAGGTGGTGGCGCCGACGGCGATGAGCAGGCCGACGCCGAAGTAGAAGACGGCGATGGTGGCGAGGTAGGCGAGCATGCGGCCGGCCCTGACGCGGCCGGGGGCGAGGAGCAGCCAGATCGGGATGAGGAGCGTGCCGAAGCTGGTCGAGTCGATGAGCGCGAGGGCCGCTAGGGAGGCCGCGAGTGCGAGGTCCATGGTCCGAGCCTAGGGAGGCGCGGGGGCGGGGGCGTCGGTCTCGGGATCGAGGTTTGCGTGGGGGCCTGCATCTTTGGTGGCACGCCGTTGGGTGCGGGCGGGGCCGCGCCGTCCTTGGATACCGCTTTCAGATAGTGTCGGGCGGCGATGCGTCCGCGCCGCGCGGACCCGCCGAAGGAGGCCCTCATGCCCCGGTTCGCCGATCCGGTCGTCGTCAACGACAACGGCGCATGGTGCTGGTTCCAGGACGAGCGCGCGCTCGTCGACCCCGATGCGCAGCAGCTCGTGGTCGGATCGATCGCGGCCGCCGAAGGGCCGGGCGGGAAGGCCCGCTCGGGCAATGTGGAGCTGGCGGTCGTGGACCTGCGCACCGGCTCCTCCGAGATCGTGGTGCTGCACGAGCGGTTCGAGACGGACGACCACGACGTGCCCGCGCTGTGGCGGCGCTCGGACGGGCGCTGGCTCGCCGTCTACACCAAGCACAAGAGCGACGACCTGACCCGTTGGCGCATCAGCGAACCGAACGATCCGACCGCGTGGGGGCCCGAGCGGTCCTTCGACTGGAGCCCGCACACCGGCGGCCGCGGCGTCACCTACTCGAACCTGCGGGCGATGGGCGGGCGCCTGTACTGCTTCGCGCGCGCCGTGAACGACGACCAGTGCGCGCTGGTCTCGGACGACGAGGGCGAGACCTGGGCGTACGCGGGCAAGCTCTTCACCCGCCCGAAGGTCGGCTACGTGAACGGCTACACGCGGTACGCCGCCGCCGGGGACCGCCTGCACCTGGTCACCACCGACCACCACCCGCGGGACTTCGACAACTCGATCTACCACGGGTACCTCCAGGACGGCGCACTCCACCGCAGCGACGGCACCGTCCTGGACCCCCAGGCGCTCGACGGCGAGGCGCCCTCGCAGGAGGGGCTGACGACGGTGCTCGAAGCGGGTTCGCGCTGGGGCGGCGTGCGGATCTCGCACTGCTGGACCACGGACATCCGCACCACCGCGAACGGCGGGGTCGCCGCGATCCTGACCGCCCGCGCAGGTGAGGACGAACTCGTCCTCGACCGGAAGCGGGCGGCGCCGGACCTGCGGTTCTTCTACGCGCGCATGTCGCCCGGCGGCGAGTGGACCGTGAACGAGCTGGCGAAGGCCGGGCCGGGCCTCATGCCGCACGAGGAGGACTACACGGGCCTGGCCGCGATCGACCCGTACGACGCCGGCTCGGTGTACATCTCGACGCTCGTGGACCCGCGCGACGGCGCGGTCCTCCCCCACCGCGAGATCTTCCACGGCCGCGCCGCGGCGGCCGGCCGGTTCTGGGCCTGGACGCCCGTCACCGAGCACTCCGAAGTGGACAACCTGCGGCCGATCGTCGCCCCCGGCGACCCCTCCCGCGCGCCGCTGCTGTGGTTCCGCGGCTCCATGACCGCCTCGCAGCACTACCGCTGCGAGGTCGTGCTCCTGGACCTCCCCAGGGTCACGGGCTGAGGAACGCGCTGAGCGCCTCGGTCAGCTGCCGGGGCGCCTCCTCGGCCATGTGGTGGCCCGAGTCGATGACCGCGGACCGCACGGTCCGCTCGCACCAGGGCCGCCAGATGGCCGCCGGGTCGCCGTAGAGCCGCTCCATGTCGTCGTGCCGCGACCAGATCGCGGTCGTGGGCGCGGCGATGCGCCGCCCGGCCTCGCGGTCGGCCGCGTCGATCACGGGGTCGACGGTGAGGCCGGCGCGGTAGTCCTCGAGCATGGCCCGCACGGTGAGCGGGTTCGTCACGGCCGCGACCATGTCCCGGTGGTTCTCGGCGCCCATCCGCGCCTCGTCCGGCCGGTACCAGGCGAGCGGGTCGGCCGTGATCACCCGCTCCGCGTGGGGTGCGGCGCCGTAGAAGAACCAGTGCCACCACCGTTCGGCGAAGCGCGCGTCGGCCCACTCGAGCGCTTCGAGGATCGGCACGCCGTCGCACACCGCGAGCCGCGAGACGCGGTCGGGGGCGTCGAGCGCGGTCCGGTACGCGACGTAGCAGCCGCGGTCGTGGCCGGCGACCGCGAACGTGTCGTGGCCGAGCGCCGACATGAGCGCCGTGATGTCGGCGGCCATGGTCCGGTCGCAGTAGGCGATGTGCCCGGGATCGGGCTCGGGCTTGGACGAGGCCCCGTAGCCGCGCAGGTCCGGGCAGACGACGGTGTGCCCCGCCGCCGCCAGCGCCGGGGCCACGCGGTGCCAGGTGGCGTGGGTGCGCGGGTGGCCGTGCAGCAGCAGGACGGCGGGCCCGGACCCGCCGGACCGCCCGTGCAGGGTGATCCCGGGGGCGACCGGGACGTCCCATTCGTCGAACCCTGGGAACATGGCCATGCGGTGCCCCTCTCGCCGTCGCGCCCGGATACCCGCGGCGCGGCCGGTCCATGCCCGGCGTTTACACCCGGTTCACACCGCTGCTCTTAGCGTTCGGTCCATGAGACGCATCTTCGCCATACTCGCGGCCGCCTTCCTGGCGGCCGCCTGCAGCGCCGAGCCCGAGGTCGAGACTGAGACCAACGCATCGGGCTGCGACGCCGCGTTCACCACCGCCCTCGGCAGCTGGGCCGACGCCGGGTTCAGCGGCGCGCTCGCGATCGGCGACGGCGCGGACCACGACTGCCGGGCCGCGTTCGGCGCGGCGGACGGGGACACCCCGAACACTGAGGACACCGTGTTCGCGATCGGCTCGATCAGCAAGGCCTTCACGGCCGCCGCGGTCCTCGACCTCGCGGACGCTGGCCGCCTCGCGCTCGACGCCCCGGCAGGCGACCTGCTGCCCGGCTTGGAAGGCCCCGCCGCGGAGGCCACTGTGGAGCAGTTGCTGCTGCACACGAGCGGTCTCGAAGGCGCCTACGCCGAGGACCACCAGCCGCTCGAGCGCGACGAGGCCGTCGCGCGGATCAGCGCCCTGACCTCGGCGTTCGAGCCGGGCACCGACTTCTACTACTCGAACGCCGGCTACTCGCTGCTGGCGCTCATCGTGGACGAGACCACGGGCGACTACCGCGCGTACATGGCCGAGGAGATCCTGCAGGTCGGCGGCGAGCGCATCGGCGGGTTCTGGGACGGCGAGCCCGCCGCACCCGGGCCGCGCGCGGTCGGCATCGTCGACGGGCAGCCCGCGCAGGAGAACGGGGACTTCGCCGGGCCGCACTGGGCGCTCGCCGGGAACGGCGACCTGGCCATGACCGCCGTCGAACTGCGCGACTGGACCAGGGGCCTGTTCACCGGCGCGGTCATCTCGCCGGACGCGGTGGACCTGCTGCTGGGCACCGCTTTCGACAACGGCGACGGCACCATGGAGCTCCCCGGCTGGGTGTCCGTGGGCCCCGAGATGTTCGGCGCTCCGTTCATCACCGCCTCCGGGGGCGGCGGGGACACCGGCCACAACGCGACGGCGGCCTGGCTGCCCGAGAGCGGCACGGCCCTCGCGGCCGCGTCGAACTCCGAGGAGGTCATCGCCGGTGAACTGGTCGAGGCGATCGCCCCGGCGCTCCTCACCGGCGAGCCCATCCCCGCCCCCGAGGGCCGCGCGGAGGTCGATCCCGCCGAGCTCCAAGCGCGCGAAGGCGTCTACACCACCGACGCCGGTGCCACCTTCACCGTCACCGCCATAGAGGACGGCCTCGAGGTCGCGGCCGACGGCGCCGAGGCCGTGGCGGCCCTGTTCGAGTCCGGCGACCACACCGCCGAGGACGTCACCGCCCACGAGGCCGCCGTGCTCGCACTCCTGAACGGCGAGACCGAAGTGGGCCGCGAGGAGCGCGAGGCGATCGAAGCCGACCTCGGCGCGATCGACGGCCTCGAACTCGCCGGGACCGTGGACGCGGACGGCGAACTGCACACGTACGTGCGGATCGATTCGGGCGGCGACACCGTGCTCGCCTGGTACGCGCTGGGCGAGCACGGCGACATCGGCGCCGTCTCGCTCGGGATCGAGCCTCCCGCGTTTACGCTGGTGCCCGAGGGCGACGGTGAATACCGCGGGGCCGACTCCGCCGGGGACGGCGAGGGCGTCCAGGTGGTCTTCGAGGACGACCTGATGACCGTCGAGGGCGCGAACGGCGCCCTCGAAGCCCGCCGCGGCGCATAGGAAGGGGGCGGCGTGCGCATCCTGCTGGTCGAGGACGACCGCGACCTGGGCCCGGTCCTCGCGCTGGGCCTGCGGAACGAGGCCTACGCCGTGGACCTCGCCCAGACCTGTGCCGAAGCCGAAGACCTGCTGTGCAGCAACGACTTCGACGTGGCCTGCCTCGACCTCGGCCTGCCGGACGGGGACGGCCTCGAGCTGCTGCGGCGGCTCGGCGCCGACCCCGCGCTGCGCCGCCCCCGCCGCGTGCTCGTGCTCACCGCCCGCGACGCCGTGGACGACCGGGTCGCCGGGCTCGACGCGGGCGCCGACGACTACCTCGTCAAACCGTTCAGCTTCCAGGAGCTGGCCGCGCGGCTGCGCGCGCTCTCCCGGCGCGCCGACGTCCGCGACGCGGTCCTCGCCGTCGGCGACCTGCGGCTCGACGCCGCCGCGCACCGGGCCTGGCGCGGCGGCGTCGAACTCGACCTGACCCCGCGGGAGTTCTCGATGCTCCGCTACCTCATGCACCACCCCGGGCGCACGGTGAGCGCCGAGGAGCTGCTCGAACACGTCTGGGACGCCAACGCCGACCCGTTCACCGCCTCCGTGCGCGTGATCCTCAGCCGCCTGCGGCGCAAGCTCGGCGAACCCGGCCCGATATCCACAGTGAACGGTGTCGGCTACGTCCTGCGGGCAACGCCGTGATCGGCGCGCTGCGATCCCTGCGCGCCCGGCTCGCGCTCACCGGCGCCCTCGCGATCTACCTGCCGGTGGTGCTCGTCTTCGCGGTGACCTCGATCGACCGGCACGAGGTCACCGAGACCGCCCCTGACGGCACCACCCGCCTGGTCTCGGCCACCGGCGTCGATCCCACCGGGTGGGCGTGGTCCACGGTGATCGCGCTGCTGCCGGTCACGGCGGCGCTCGCATGGTGGTGGTCGGGCCGGGCGGTGCGGCCCTTCGAGCGCATTCGCGAAGCGGCCGAACGCATCGAGGCCTCCGACCTGAGTCTGCGCGTGGGCGGCGGGGAGGGCACCACCGAGGCGATCGGGCTCGCCGCCGCGTTCGACGCGATGCTCGACCGCCTGGAGCGGTCGGCGCAGGTGCAGCGGCGGCTCATCGAGGAGACCAGCCACGAGCTGCGGACGCCCCTCGCGGTCCTGATCACCGGGGCCGAGGTCCTGCTGCGCCACCCCGACCCGGACCTGGCCCTCTACCGGGAGGGCCTGGAGCGCAGCCGGAACGCGGCCGAGCGGCTGCGCGACGCGGTGGGCGAACTGCTCGTCGACGCGCGCGGCAGGGCCCGCGTGATCGACCGCCGCCCCACCGAGATCACGGCCCTGGTCCGCGAGGTCTTCGCCGAAACCGCCGCGTTCGCCGCCTCGCGCACTGTCCGCTTGGAACTGCACGGCGACGCCGCCGAGGCCCCGGTCGACGGGCCGAGTGTGCACCGCGCGGTCGCGAACCTCGTCCACAACGCCGTCAAGCACGCACCTGCCAGTACCGCAGTCGCCGTGGCGGTCGAACGCACGGCCACCGGCATCGCGATCACCGTGAGCGACGAGGGCCCGGGCATCCCCGCGGCCGAACGCGACCAGGTCTTCGAGCGGTTCTGGCGCGGCGACCGCGCCCCGGGCACCGGCCTGGGGCTCCCGATCGCCCGCCAGATCGCCCAGGCCCACGGCGGCGAGGCCGAACTCCTCGACGCCGAGCGAGGCTGCCGGTTCCGGCTCACCTTCCCGATCCGCGAGGGGTGACGAGCGCTGCTCCTGCTCGCGCATGAGCGCGCGTCCCGTTCCGCCGCCTCCGACCGGTTCCGGTGTGAGCAGCCGTTCCCGTTCGGCCCGTTGGGCTTCGGTGCGCTTCGACAGGTCAGGCGGGTGCCGTTCGAGGCAGTCGAACAGGCCGGGGCGCGGCGGGGTCAGCGGGCGCGGCGCAGTTGGGCGAGGAGCGCGGGCCCGGTCCAATCGCGGAAGCCGCCGCGCTCGGCGGCGTGCACGAGCTCGGCGAGGCGGCGGTTGACGGGCGCGGCAAGGCCGTGCTCGGCGGCCAGGGCGACGATCTCGCCGTTGAGGTAGTCCACTTCGGTCGGCCGACCGGCTTCGAGATCGTCCCAAGTGGAGGATCGGGCGTGCGGGTCCATGGCGAGCATGCGCGCAGCGGCGCGGGTGAACAGCGCATCGGGCAGGCCGAGGAGGACGGGGAGCAGTCGCGGGTCGAGCCCGGCGGTCTTGGCGGGGCGGAGGGCGGCCGCCTTGTAGGCGGCGAGGGCTTCGCGCTGGGCGAGGGCGAGGCAGCGGCGGTAGGCGCGCTGCGAGAGTTCGGCCTTGAGCGGCAGGTCCGACAGGGCGTTGATGGCGTTGTTGAGGTTGAGCAGGAGTTTCGCGGCCTGGACGCCGCGGAGGTCGGCCTCGCGGGCGAGGTCGAGCCCGGCCCGCGCGAATGCCGGCGCGAAGGCGTCGAGCGCGGTGTGGTCCTCGACGCCGAGGTCGCCGTCGGTGCCCTGGTGGAAGCGGCCGTCGCCGGTGCGGACCACGTTGAAGCCGACGGTCCCCGCGAGCACCGTGGCCTCCGGCAGGTGCTCGCGCAGGACGGCCGCGTTCCGCAGCCCGTTCTGGAGGCTCACGACGACCGCGCCGGGCGCGAGGTGCGGGGCGAGCGCTGCGGCGGCCTCGGCGGTGGCGGCGGACTTGACGGTGACGAGCACGAGGCCGGCTCCGGCGGCGGCCTCCGGCGCGGTCGCGTACCTGGGCGCATCGAGGCGGGCTGCGGCGCCGTGCAGGTCGGTGAGGGTGAGCCCGTGCGCGGCGACCTCGTCGGCGAGCCGCCGCCGGCCGACGAAGACGACCTCGGCACCGGCCGCCGCGAGCCTGCCGCCGACATAGCAGCCGATGCTCCCGGCACCGTAGACGCAGATCATCCTCGGATGCTACTGCCGCTCATGGTCCTGCGCGAGGCGCGGCCGATGCCGCCTTTTCCGGCCGAATCGTTTCGGGATCGACATCGCTCGTTCAATATGGGGTCATGGGATGACCCCCCTGGCCAGGTGCAATACTCCTCACATATTGCTCGAATCCCTCGGCGCAGAAACTGGAGAGCCGCACATGACCGTCAACCGCAGAACCCTTCTGGGAGCATCGGCCGCCGCGGGGGCGGCCGCTGCCGTCGCCGCCGCCTCACCCGCCGAGGCCAAGCGCACCAAGCGGTACTCCTTCACCGTGATGGGCACGACCGACCTCCACGGCAACGTCTTCAACTGGGACTACTTCGCCGACAAGGAGTACGCCGACGCCGCCGGCAACACCCGCGGCATCGCCCGCATCGCCACCCTCGTCAAGCAGATCCGCGAAGCCAAGGGCCGCAAGAACACCCTCCTCATCGACTCCGGCGACACCATCCAGGGCACGCCCCTGGCGTACTACTACGCCCGCGTCGACCCGATCGCCGCCGAGGCCGGGCCCATTCACCCCATGGCCCAGTCCATGAACGAGATCGGCTACGACGCCGCCGCACTCGGCAACCACGAGTTCAACTACGGGCTCGACACCCTCCGCAAGTTCGAATCGCAGCTCGAGTTCCCGCTCCTGGGCGCCAACACGATCGACGTCGCGACCGGCCGCCCCGCCTTCCCGCCGTACCACATGGTCCGCATGCGCACCGGCTGCGGCAAGGACGTCAAGGTCGCCATCCTCGGCCTCTGCACCCCCGGCGTCACCATCTGGGACAAGGCCTACGTGGACGGCGTGCTCGAGTTCCCGAGCCTGGAGTCCGAGGCCGCGCACTGGGTGCCCAAGCTCAAGGCGATGGGCGCCGATGTCGTCGTCATCTCCGCGCACTCCGGCACCTCCGGCAAGTCCGCCTACGACACCTCCACCGGCCTCGGCGTCGAGAACGCCGCCGCACTCGTCGCCCAGCAGGTCAGCGGCATCGACGCGATCCTCGTGGGCCACTCCCACGTCGAGATCGAGGAGCTGCGCGTCGCCGACCCCGACGGCCGCGAGGTCGTCCTCTCCAACCCGCTCTGCTACGGCCAGCGCCTCACCCTGTTCGACTTCGAGCTGGTCCTCGAGAAGGGCAAGTGGAAGGTCGAGTCCGTGAAGGCCTCGATCCTCAACTCCAACGAGGTGGAGGAGGACGAGCGCATCGCCGAGATCCTCTCCGACGAGCACAACGAGGTCGTCACCTACGTCAACCAGGTGGTCGCCGAGCAGGCCGTGGTCAAGCTGACCACCGTCGAGGCCCGCTACAAGGACGAGCCGATCATCGACCTCATCGCGAAGGTCCAGGAGGACACCGTCAAGGCCGCGCTCGCGGGCACCGAGTACGCGGACCTGCCGGTGATCGCGCAGGCCTCGCCGTTCTCGCGCACGGCCGAGCTCCCGGACGCGAACGTGAAGATCAAGGACCTCTCGAGCCTGTACATCTACGACAACACGCTGGCCGCGAAGCTCATGACCGGCGCGCAGGTCCGGGCGTACCTGGAGTACTCGGCGCAGTACTTCGTCCAGACCCCGGTCGGCGCCGAGGTCGTCGTGGACACGGCCGCGAAGACGGACAACATCACCGGCGCCGAGGGCCGCCCGGACTACAACTACGACTACGTCTCGGGCCTGAGCTACGAGATCGACATCGCCCAGCCGGCCGGCTCGCGGATCGCGAACCTCAAGTACCAGGGCGCGGACCTGGCCGACGACCAGCAGTTCGTGATGGCGGTCAACAACTACCGGGCCAACGGCGGCGGGAACTTCCCGCACGTGGCGGCGGCCCCGGAGCTGTGGAGCGAGTCGATCGAGATCCGCACCAGGATCATCGAGTGGGTGACGGCGAAGGGCCGCCTCGACCCGGCCGACTTCGCCGCGGCCGAGTGGATCCTCACCCGCGAGGGCACGCCGGTCTTCTAAGGGCCGGTGCGGCGCCGCGGCCCGTCGGGCTGCGGCGCCGTTCGCGTTCGCGCCCGCGCAAAGGGCTGTCGCCGCACGGGCGGGACGTGGCAGTATTGCGGTCACCGGGCGGCTTGCCGTCCGGCTAGTTGATGAATCCCAATACGCCCAGGAGTGCACATGGACTTTCGGGAAGAGGCCGCCGCGATCGCGCCCGAGCTGATCGCGCTGCGCCGCGAACTGCACCGGATCCCCGAGATCGGGCTCGACCTTCCGAAGACGCAGGCGGCCGTGCTCGCGGCCCTCGCAGGACTGCCGCTGGAGATCACGCTCGGCCGCACCTCCACGTCGGTCACTGCGGTCCTGCGCGGCGGGAGTCCGGGGCCGGTCGTGCTGCTGCGCGGCGACATGGACGCCCTGCCGGTCACCGAGGAGACCGGCGTGGCGTACACGTCGGAGCACGTCGGCACCATGCACGCGTGCGGCCACGACCTGCACACGGCCGGGCTCGTGGGCGCGGCGAAGCTCTTGTCGGCGCACCGGGCCGAGCTGGCCGGGGACGTGGTGTTCATGTTCCAGCCGGGCGAGGAGGGCCAGGACGGCGCGGGCCACATGATCGCCGAGGGCGTGCTGGAGGCGGCGGGGCGCAAGGCCGATGCCGCCTACGGGCTGCACGTCATCTCGGACATGGTGCCGCGCGGGGTGTTCACGACGAGGCCGGGGCCGATGATGGCCGCATCGTCGGGCCTGTTCGTGAACGTGGTCGGCAAGGGCGGGCACGGGTCGCGCCCGCACGCGACGCTCGACCCGATCCCGGTGGCGGCTGAGATCGTCACGGCGCTGCAGACGCTCGTGACGCGGCGGTTCTCGACGTTCGAGCCGATCGTCATCACCGTGGGGACCTTCCACGCGGGGACGCGGCACAACATCATCCCGGACAACGCGAAGTTCGAGGCGACCGTGCGGACGTTCTCGGCCGAGGCGCTCGACCAGGTCGAGAAGGAATCGGTGAAGCTCGCCGAGGACATCGCGACCGCGCACGGCCTCTCGGCCGAGGTTCGGTTCGACCGCGAATACCCTGCGACCGTGAACGATGCGGACGAGGCGGCGTTCGTGGAGGCCACCGTGAAGGACCTCTTCGGCGAGGCCCGGTACACGGAGATGCCGTTCCCGGTGATGGGCTCCGAGGACTTCTCGCGGGTGCTCGAGAACGTGCCGGGCAGCTACATGTTCTACGGCGCGACGATCCAGGACGACCCGGACGACGCGGCCTCCAACCACTCCCCCAGGGCGGCCTTCGACGACAGCGTCCTCGCCGACGGCGCGGCCCTCCTCGCGGAGCTGGCCGTGCGGCGCATGGCCCGCGGCTAGCAGTTCATGCAAGAGTCTTGGAGGGGCGGTCCGCGCTGCGGGCCGCCCCTTGCGGCGCCTACGGTTCGATGCGTGCGAGCCGACCGGTCTCGAGCGCGACCCAGACCGCGCCGTCCGCGGCGATCGCCAGACCGTGCGGTTCACTGCCGGCCGCCGACAGGTCGTAGCCGCTGACCTGGCCGTCGGCGCTGACGTGTCCGAGGCGGTTGCCGCCCCATTCGGTGAACCAGCAGCCGCCCTCGGCGTCGACCGCCACGGCGTGCGGCTTCGCGCCCTCGCTCAATGCGAAGGCGTTGACCGTGCCGTCCTCGTCGATCCGGCCGATCCGGTCGCCCATGATGTCGGCGAACCACACGCCGCTCGCACCGGCGCTGATGCCGACCGGTGCGGCCCCGTCGAGTCCGAGCGGGATCACCGTGACCGCGCCGTCCGCGTTCACGTGCCCGACCGAAGCGGCGGCGTTGAGCGTGAACCACATGGCGCCGTCCGGTGCGGCCGCGATCGCGGACGGGAAGCCGCCCCGGTGCGGGATCGTGAACCGGGTCAGTTCCCCATCCGGTCCGATTCGTCCGATGTGGTCGGTGGCGGTCTCGGTGAACCACACCGCGCCCGAGCGGTCGACCGCGATGCCGTACGGCCCCGCGCCCTCCGCCAGCCGGATCTCGGTCGGCTCGCCGTCAGCGCTGTCGTCGCCAACGCCGATGCGGCCGATCTTGTCGGTCTTGTACTCGGTGAACCAGGCCGCGCCGTCCGGAGCGACGGCGACCACAGTGGGCTGCGAGCCGGCCTCCAGCCGGTGATACCGCGGCTCGCCGCCTTCGGCGAGGTGCCCGACCTGGGCGCCCTCGGCGACGGTGAACCAGGTCGACCCGTCCGGTCCGAAGGCGATCCCGTACGCGCCCTTGGCGACTTCGATAGTCCGCATCAGACGATGCCCTTCGCTCGCAGGGATTCGGCGATGGCCGCGATGCCGGCCGGGGTGCCGGACATGATCGTGCGCGCATGCTCGGTCACGACCGCGACGGGCCAGTCCCACCACGCCGCGTCGAGCATCAGGGCGGTGCCCGCCGCGTCGAAGCGGCGCTTGACCGGCTTCGCCGGGTTGCCGCCGACGATCGTGTAAGGCTCCACATCGGCCGTCACGACCGAGCCGGCGGCGACGATCGCCCCGTCGCCGATGCGCACCCCGGGCATCACGAGGGCGTTGTAGCCGATCCACACGTCGTTGCCGACCACGGTGTCCCCGCGGGACTCGACGCCCTGCAGCAGATCGGCCGTGCGGTCGGCCCACTCGCCGCCGAAAATCGTGAACGGGAAGGTCGAGACACCGGTCATCAGGTGGTTCGCCCCGGCCATGATGAAGCGCGTGCCGGCGGCGATCGCGCAGTACCTGCCGATGACGAGCCGCTCGGGCCCGTAGGCGTAGAGCACGTTCCGGGTCTCGAACTCGTCGGCCGCGTCCGGGTCGTCGTAGTAGGTGTACTCGCCGACCGTGATCCTGGGGTCCTTCACGAGCGGTCTGAGGAAGACGACCCGCGGAAAGGCCGGTATCGGGTGCAGCGTGTGCGGGTCGGGAATGGCGTTCGTCATCGCTCCCTCTCTGTCGCAACGAGTCGGCACCGAGTCGGGTGGAACCGGGCCGCTCAGAGCGTTCGATGATAACGAACGGCGGCCGGCGGGACCCCCTTGTGTCCCGCCGGCCGCCGAAGAGGCCGGTCCCTGCTCGCCGCTAGCCGGCGGCACCGGCGACGGCGAAGATCACCGCCGCGCCCGCGAAGCCCATGAGGCCGATGGTGGTCTCCATGACGGTCCAGGTCTTCAGCGTGGTCTTGACGTCCATGTCCAGGAACCGCCCCACGAGCCAGAACCCGGAGTCGTTCACGTGGCTCACCATGACCGACCCGGCGGACATCGCCAGCACGATCGCGGCCAGCTCGACCGCGTTGTAGCCGTTGCCGGCCACGATCGGCTGCACCAGACCCGCCGCCGTCGTCAACGCCACGGTCGCCGAGCCCTGCGCGACGCGCAGCGCGGTCGCGATGAGGAAGGCCGCCACGACCACCGGCAGGCCGATGTCCGAGAGTGCGCCCGAGAGCGCGTCGCCGATGCCGCTGGCGCGCAGCACGCCGCCGAACATCCCACCGGCGCCGGTGATCAGGATGATCGCGCAGACCGGGCCGAGCGCATTGTCGAGCAGGTCCTCGACCCAGGCGCGGGTGCGACCGCGCCGCTCGCCGAGCACATAGGACGCCACGAACACGGTGACGAGCAGCGCGATCGGCGTCGAGCCGAGCGCCCGCGCCACGGTGAACCAGGTCGCCTCAGCGTCGACCCAGCCGGCCGACCCGGCCGTGTTGAGCCCGGTGTCGAAGAAGATCATCAGCAGCGGGAGGAGCAGCAGCAGGATCACCGTGCGGGCCCGGGGCGGATTCTCGGCGTCGTCGGCCTGCGGCCCGCCGGAGAGCACGTCGGGCACCGGCAGCTCGATGCGCTTGCCGACCCACAGGCCGAACAGGTAGCTCGTGACGTACCAGGTGGGGATGGCGATCAGCAGGCCGAGCGCGACCACGAGGCCGACCTCGGCGCCCAGCAGCGTGCTCGCCGCGACCGGGCCGGGGTGCGGCGGCACGTAGATGTGCATGACCGAGAACGCGCCCGCGGCGGGCAGGGCGTACTTGAGGACGCCGCCGCCGAGGCGCCGCGCCACCGCGAAGATGATCGGCAGCATGACGACGAGCCCGGCGTCGAAGAAGATCGGGAACCCGAAGATCAGCGAGGCCACGCCCAGCGCCAGCGGGGCGCGCCGCTCACCGAACTTCGCGATGAGCATGTCCGTGAGCGCCTTCGCGCCGCCGGAGACCTCCACGAGCCGCCCGAGCATCGCACCCAAGCCGACGAGCAGGGCGACGTTCGCCAGTGTCGCCCCGAACCCGCTGGTGAGGGTCGGGATGACGTACTGGGCCGGGATGCCCGTCGCGAACGCGGTCAGCACCGAGACGGTGATCAACGCCAGGAACGCGTGGACGCGCAGCCAGATGATGAGCACGAGCAGCAGCGCGACGGCTCCGGCCGCGATCCCCAGGAGCGGTCCTGCTCCGAGGGTCTGTGTCCATTCCATTTCCATGATGGGTGGAAAGCTCCTTTGCTTCACGGGGTGTACTTCGGGCGGGGGCACCGGCGCGCTAGAGGCCGGGGGCTGAAGGGCGACCTCTCGACGTCGAGGTCGAGAGGTCGAGTTTTGGAGGCTGAGTCTTAGAGGTCGAGTCTTAGAGGTCGAGGTCGGCCACGACGCGGTCGACGATCTGGTCGGGGGAGGCGGCGACGTCGACGGTGACACCGTCCTCGTCGTCGCCGAGGGGCTCGAGGGCGGCGAACTGGGAGGCGAGCAGGCTGGGCGGCATGAAGTGCCCGCTGCGGGAGGCCAATCGCTCGCCGATGACCTCGCGCGTGCCGTGGAGGTGGACGAAGTGGACGCGGGCGCTGGCGCCGCGCAGCACGTCCCGGTACTCGCGCTTGAGCGCCGAGCAGGTGACGACGGTGCCCTGGCCCGCCTGGTCCTGCGTGCTGATCCAGTCCCGGAGCGACCGCAGCCACGGCCCGCGGTCGGCGTCGGTGAGCGGGATCCCGGCGCTCATCTTGGCGATGTTCGCCTCAGGGTGGAACTCGTCGGCCTCGGCCATGGGCCAGTCGAGCCGCTCGGCCAGGAGCCTCGCCACGGTGCTCTTGCCCGAGCCCGAGACCCCCATGACCACCAGACAGGTAGTCGCCATGGACCCCTCCTCATCGAAAGGTAGTACGTAATGAACGGAAAGGTAACACCAATTGCACTGCCATGCAAACCCGGACCGTATAGGATTCGGGGATGGGAGACAGGCATGGGGATACCCCGCATCCGCAGCATCGGCACCAGGCCGCGGCATGATCGAGCGGCGCAACCGGTCCGGCGCTAGCCTCCACGACCCCGTCCTCGAGAAACTCGGCATGGAGATCGCCGCCGGCGAGCTCCCGGCCGGGCACGTCCTCACCCTCGACGCGATCCAGGAGCGCTTCGGCATCTCCCGCACCGTCGCCCGCGAGGCCATGCGCATCCTCGAGTCCATGGGCCTGGTCGAATCCCGCCGCCGCGTCGGCATCACCGTCCGCCCCATCGCCGAGTGGAACGTCTTCGACCCCAAGGTCATCTGGTGGCGCCTCTCCGGCCCCGACCGCGGCGCCCAGCTGCGCACGCTCACCGAGCTCCGCATCGCCGTGGAACCCCTCGCCGCCGGTGCCGCGGCCCGCGCCGCCACCGCGGCCCAGCGGGCCCGCGTGGTCGAGCTCGCCGCCGTCCTCCGCAGTCTCGGCGAAGCGGCCGACCTGACCGAGTTCATGGAACGCGACGTCGAGTTCCACGCACTCCTCTTGCAGGCCAGCGGGAACGAGATGTTCGGCGCGCTCGCCGACGTGGTCGCCGCGGTCCTGCGCGGCCGCACCCAGCTCGGGCTCATGCCCCACAAGCCGGTCCCCGAGGCCATGGACCTGCACGACGCGGTTGCGGCGGCGATCGCAGACGGCCGTTCTGCCGAAGCCGAGGCCGCCATGCGGGCGCTCCTGGTAGAGGTCCGCACCGCGATGCTCCCGGGCTGAGTCCCGGCCCTGGCCCCCGCGCCACTCTGCACCGAGATCCTCACCCCGGCGAGGCCGGTGCCATGTGACATGGCACCGCAGCGCGGGTCCTGTGCCATGTGACACGGCACTGCGGGCGCGGCGTTGCCCCGCGCGACGACTTCCTTCGTGCGCATCGCCACACCGGACCGTTTGCAACTTGCTGTAGTACATCACGCGTCACATACCCAGAAAGGTATTCACGACACCCGGACAGCAAGCAGCAGACCGAAACCAGCCGCGATCCCTTGTGGCGCATGCACCCCGCGCAGGCGAGCCGACCGCGTCCGACCGGACCGTATTTGGGCGGCGACACGGCGTTTCTCCTGGTCTGACCAGTGAAGCACGGTCAGTAACCGCATAGCATGTGCCACAACACCGCCCCGGCTCACAAGGCCGCGACACCACCGCAGATCGGACCAGCCATGCCCGAGTTCGCACCAGTGCGATTGCCGCACTACGACGGCCAAGGCCCGCACTCGCTCCTCGCCGATGTCGCCGCCTGGACCGGCTCCGAGCCGATGCACCGGCTCCTCGCCCTCTTCGGCGGCAGCCTCCCCGGCACCGGCACCGCCGAGGACCTGGCCTACCTCGAGGCCTTCTCCGCCGACCACTGGGACTTCCGCGCCGGCCGCGAACGCCACGAGACCGCGCCCGAGCCGCTCACCCCCGAGCATGAGCACACCGCCACCCAGGCGGCCCTCGCCCTCGGACTCGGGGCCGCGGCGACCCCGCGCCTCGCGCATTACACGCACGTCCTGGTCCTCGGCGGCCTCGTCGCCTCCTGCCTGTTCCGCACCCGCTTCGCCGCCGAACTCCTCGAGAGCGGCATCAGCGCCGAGCACGTAACCGGCGTCGGCGGCTTCCGGCCCCTCGGCGAACGCGACCTCGAATCCGCGGCCCTCAGCGGCATCGACTGCGGCGGTTACGAAGTGGACGCCATCGAAGCGAGCCTCAAGCGCGCCTTCAACATCACCGGCGACCCGCTCGTCGACGAGGGCGGCGACCCGCTCCGCGACCCCGGCCGGGCCTGGAAAGTGGCGACCTACACGGCCGGACCGGCCACCATCAGGGCCGTCGCCGCGCCGTCCTCGCAGCCCGGCCGCCGCCGCGCCGACACTGTGGACACCTGCCGGTTCTGGGCCGACCGCGTCGCCGATCTCGCCCCCGGCGACAGCGTCCTCGTCGTCACCTCCGCGCCCTACACCGCGTTCCAGCACTGCGATGCGATCACCCATATGGGACTCCCCTACGGCTGCACGGTGGACACCGTCGGCGTCGACCCCGCCACCCTCCCCGAGGCGCACTTCCGCAAGCACCACACCGCGAGCGGCTACCTCCAGGAGGTCCGCTCGGCCATCCGCTCCATGCGCCAGCTCTACCACACCGCCCACGCCACGGCCCAGACCCCGATCCGCCCCGTCGAATCCGCGATCGGACGGCGTTTAACGCTCGACGATCGGCGCAGGCGACAGCGCCGCTCGCAGGACCGGTGAACGCAATCGCCGGCGCACCGAGATCGGTGCGCCGGCGACAGCAAATACATCTACGCCGATATATCTCATGAATTTCAATCGGCCGCGCGCACTGTTCGAATCGTGAACGGCACGGCAGTGTCGGGCCCCGATGCCAGGGTTGGAACCGGGGGCCCATCGCATCGGCAATAGCGCCTTCGGCGACCCCTGAAAACGGCGGAGCCGGGACCGCCTGGGGACGGTGCCGGCCCCGCCGTCAGGGGGCCCCTTGGGGGGTGCTCAGTGGCCGTTGGCGAGGAACCTCGTGTAAGCGGGAATCGTCAGGAACGTCGGGTACGCCTCGCCCAGCGCGCATTCGGTGAAGACCGCGAGCGCGTCGTCGAAGCGGTCGCCCTCGAAGCGCTGCATGCGCTCGAACTCGTCCTTGAGCAGCCGCTCGACCCAGCCGCGCGTCACCGTGCGCCCGTCGCCCGTGGTCGACCCGGCGTTGATCCACTGCCAGATCTGCGAGCGCGAGATCTCGGCGGTCGCGGCGTCCTCCATGAGGTTGTTGATCGCCGCCGCGCCGATGCCGCGCAGCCACGACTCGATGTACCGCACCCCGACTTCGAGGTTCTTGCGGATGCCGGCCTCGGTGATCTCGCCGGGCGTGGCGGCCACGTCGAGCAGGGCCGCCGCGTTCGGCACGACGTCCTCGCGCAGCTTGTCGATCTGGTTCGGCAGGCCGCCGAGGGTCTCGTCGAAGACGGCCATGGCCACGGGCACCAGGTCGGGGTGGGCCACCCAGGAGCCGTCGAAGCCGTCGTCGGCCTCGCGGTTCTTGTCGGCCCGCACCTTCTCCAGCGCGACCGCGTTCGCCTCGGCGTCCTTGCGGCTGGGGATGAACGCGGCCATGCCGCCGATCGCGGAGGCGCTGCGCCGGTGGCAGGTGCGCACCAGCAGTTCGGTGTAGGCGCGCATGAACGGCGCGGTCATGGTCACCTGGTCCCGGTCGGGGAGCACGAAGCGCGGTCCGCGCTCGCGGAAGTTCTTGATGACCGAGAAGATGTAGTCCCAGCGCCCGGCGTTCAGCCCGGAGGAGTGGTGGCGCAGTTCGTACAGGATCTCCTCCATCTCGAACGCGGCGGTGATCGTCTCGATGAGGACCGTGGCGCGGATGGTCCCCTGCGGCACGCCGAGGAGGTCCTGGGCCATGACGAACACGTCGTTCCACAGCCGCGCCTCGAGGTGCGACTCGAGTTTCGGCAGGTAGAAGTACGGGCCGCGGCCGAGTTCGATGAGCCGGCGCGCGTTGTGGAAGCAGTACAGCCCGAAGTCCACGAGGGAGCCGGCGACGGGGACGCCGTCGACCCGCACGTGCAGTTCGGCGAGGTGCCAGCCGCGCGGGCGCACGATGATCGTGGGCAGGTCGGTGAGGGCCTCGCCCTTGAGCCGGTACTCCTTGCCCTGCGGGCTGGTGAAGTCGATGCGCCGCTCGATGGCGTCGCACAGGTTCACCTGCGAGTCGATCACGTTGTGCCAGTTGGGCGTCGAGGAGTCCTCGAGGTCGGCCATCCAGCATTTCGCGCCCGAGTTGAGGGCGTTGATCGTCATCTTCCGGTCGCAGGGGCCGGTGATCTCGACGCGGCGGTCCTCCAGGCCCGGGGCGAGGGTGGCGACGCTCCAGGAGAAGTCGTCGCGCACCTCCTGCGTCTCGGGCAGGAAGCCGGGGTCGACGCCGTTGCCGATCTTGATGCGGCGTTCCTGGCGCAGTTGCAGCAGCTCCTGGCGGCGGGGCGCGAAGGCCCGGTGGAGGGCGGCGACGAACGTCAGCGCCTCCGGGGTCAGGATCTCGTCCTGGCGGTCGACGGCGGGCCCGTTGACCGCGATGCCCGTGTCGTTGCGGGTCTCGGTTGTGGTGACCACGTGGTTCTCCTCAAGTGGCGGTGCGGGAGCCGGCCGGAGCCGGCTCGTCGCAGCGGACTGGTCGCAGGGCAGCTAGTGGAATTGTCCCGCCTCGGTCGAGCCCGCGAGCGCGAGCGTCTCACTTTGGGGGTTGAGTGCGGCGGTGACGCGGTCGAAGTAGCCGGTGCCGACCTCGCGCTGGTGCTTGGTCGCGGTGTACCCGCGCGCCTCGGCGTCGAACTCGCGCTCCTGCAGGTCCACGTAGGCGGTCATGCCTTCGCGGGCGTAGCCGTGGGCGAGGTCGAACATGGAGTGGTTGAGGGCGTGGAAGCCCGCCAGGGTGATGAACTGGAAGGTGAAGCCCATGGCGCCGAGTTCGCGCTGGAATTTGGCGATGGTGTCGTCGTCCAGGTGGCGCTTCCAGTTGAAGGACGGCGAGCAGTTGTAGGCGAGCATCTGGTCGGGGTGCTCGGCCTTGATCGCTTCGGCGAACGTGCGGGCGGCGTCGAGGTCCGGTGTGCCGGTCTCCATCCACAGCAGGTCGGCGTACGGCGCGTAGGAGATGCCGCGGGCGATGCACGATTCGATGCCGCCGCGCACCCGGTAGTACCCCTCGGGGGTGCGGTCGCCGGTGAGGAACGGGCGGTCCCGTTCGTCCACATCGGAGGTGAGGAGGGTGGCGGCCTCGGCGTCGGTGCGGGCGATGATGAGCGTCGGCACGTTCTCGACGTCGGCGGCGAGCCGGGCGGCGTTGAGCGTCCGCACGTGCTGCGAGGTGGGGATGAGCACCTTGCCGCCGAGGTGGCCGCACTTCTTCTCGGAGGCGAGCTGGTCCTCCCAGTGCACGGCCGCCGCGCCCGCCCCGATCATGGCCTTCATGAGCTCGAAGGCGTTGAGCGGGCCGCCGAAACCGGCTTCGGCGTCGGCGACGATGGGCACGAGCCAGTCCTCGACGCTCTGCGTCCCTTCGGAGGCCTCGATCTGGTCGGCGCGCATGAGGGCGTTGTTGATGCGGCGCACCACCTGCGGGACCGAGTTGGCCGGGTAGAGCGACTGGTCGGGGTAGGTCTGGGCGGCGAGGTTCGCGTCGGCGGCGACCTGCCAGCCGGAGAGGTAGATCGCGTGGAGGCCGGCCTTGACCTGCTCGACGGCCTGCCCGCCGGTCATCGCGCCGAGCGCGTGGGTGTACTCGCCGTGGGCGGCGTCCTCGGTGAGCCGGGACCAGAGGCGCTCCGCCCCGCGGCGGGCGAGGGTGTGCTCTTCGGTGACGCGGCCGCGGAGGCGGACCACGTCGGCGGCGGTGTAGTCGCGGACGGTGCGGGCCCAGCGCGGGTCGGTGGCCCACTCGTGGGCCAGCCGTTCGGCGGCGAGGTTCGCTTCGCGGTCGCGGTTCGTGTCGTTCATCGTCGGCTCCGAGCATTCGGGGCCGCAGCAGCGGCCATTACTTGCAGGTAACAACAATCTTTCACTTGTATCCACGCCTGAGTAGCGGTTTGCGGTGGAAAGATCGTCAGTTCTTCGCAATACTGGGGAAATGACGAACCTGCCCGCGAACGCCCCCGGCCCCGCCACGGCCCCCGCCCAGAGCAGCGCCCGTGGCAGCGGTAACCCGACCGCCGCCGTGCGCCCCAAGGACGCCCGCACCGCCGAGAAGAACGGCGGTTCCGCCGATCCTGGCGCCGCCCGCCGCCCCTGGGGCGCGGGCGAAGCCGCCGAACTCGCCGCCGACGACGCCTCGGTGGACCTCATCAGCCTCGGCAAGCAGATCCGCCACCTGCGCAAGCAGCGCGAGATGAGCCTCGACGACCTCGGCGCGGCCGTCGGCTCCGCCGCCTCGCAGCTCTCCCTCATCGAGAACGGCAAGAAGGAGCCGAAGCTCTCGATGCTGCGGGCGCTGGCCCGCGCCCTCGGCGTCTCCTCGGACGAACTGCTCGGCGCGGAGCCGCCCAACCGCCGCGTCGCGCTGGAGATCGCGCTCGAGCGCGCCCAGCGGAGCGCCCAGTACCAGGCGCTCGGACTGCCGAACGTGAAGCCCTCAGGGCGCACCCCCACCGAGATCCTCGAGGCGCTCGTGGGCCTGCACAAGGAGGTCGAGCGCCAGGTCAACCTCCACACTGCCACACCGGAGGAGGCCCGGAGGGCCAATACGGAGCTGCGCCGGCGCATGCGGGACAAGGACAACTACTTCGGCGACATCGAGGCCGAGGCCCGGACCCTCCTCGCCGGCGTCGACTACGCGGGCGGCCCGCTCTCGCAGCACCAGATCGCCGACCTCGCCGCCTACCTGCGGTTCACGCTGCACCACGTGGACGACCTGCCGCACTCGACCCGCTCGGTCACCGACCTCAAGCACCGCCGGATCTACCTCACGCAGGTCGGCACCGGCTCGCACGACCCGCGCACCGTGCTGCTCCAGGCACTCGCGAGCCATGTGCTGCAGCACGAGGTGCCCCGCACCTACCTGGAGTTCCTGGGCCAGCGCGTGGCGACGAACTACCTCGCCGCGGCGCTGCTCATCCCCGAGTCGAGCGCCGTGGCGTTCATGCGCCAGTCGATGACGGGCAAGGAGATCGCGGTCGAGGACCTGCGCGACAACTTCGCGGTGTCCTATGAGGCGGCCGCGCACCGCTTCACCAATCTGGCGACCCACCACCTGGGCATCCGGACCCATTTCCAGAAGGTCCACAAGTCCGGGATCATCTTCAAGGCGTACGAGAACGACGACGTGGCGTTCCCGGCCGACCCGACCGGCGCCATCGAGGGGCAGCCGATCTGCCGCTACTGGACGAGCCGCCAGGTGTTCGACGTGCCCGACAAGTTCAACGCGTTCAACCAGTACACGGACACGGCGACGGGCACGTACTGGTGCACCGCCCGCACCGAGCGCAGTGCCGACGGCCTCTTCTCGTTGAGCATCGGCGTCCCGTACGAGTCCGCGAAGTGGTTCCGCGGCAAGGAGACCAAGGCCCGCTCGGTCTCCAAGTGCCCGGACCCGGACTGCTGCCGCAACCCGCCGCGGGTCCTCGCCGACGCCTGGTCGGGACAGGCCTGGCCCACCGCCCGCGCCGCCAGCTCCCAGCTCGCCGCGATGCCGATCGGCTCCTTCCCCGGCGTCGACGAGACCGAGGTCTACCAGTTCCTGGAGCGCCATTCGAAGGACTAGCCGCGACCCGTGTCGGACCCCCGTGTCAGGGTTGGAACGGGGGACCCATCAATGTCCGATTTGCGTAGACGCTCCGTTCACGTTGCTCCTACCGCGCTCACCATCGCGGTCGGCGCGGGGTCACGCGCTCTCGTCCTCTTCGAGTCCCACGGCGCGGCGCAGCTCCGCGCGGCGGTCCTGCATGTCGACCTTGCCGGGCTCGTCCGAGAGCTGCTGCATGACGTCGGCGAGGCCGCTGGCGATGGCGTTGAGCTTGTGCTGCAGGGCCGCGTCGTTCCGCGATTGGGTGTTCTGCAGCAGGGCGACCATGAGGAACGTGATGATCGTGGTCGTGGTGTTGATGATCAGCTGCCACGTGTCCATTTGGAGCCAGATGATCGTCGGCGCCCAGATCAGCACCACCAGGATGCATATCGAGAAGAACGGCGCGCGGGCGGCGAACTCGGAGGCCTTCGTGGCGAAACGGTCGAACCAGCCCAGCCGGGTGTCGACGTCTCTCGGCATGGTCGCTGTCGGTCGCTCGTTCTCGTGCTCCTTGGCTTTCATACCGGGGCGTTTTCCCAGTCCGGGCCCTTGTCAAACATGTGTACGCCGCGCCGCAGGCCAACCGGGCCACAAGGGATCCGGCGGGCGGTGTCGGACCGCGCAGCCCGAACATGTCAGGTTCAGGCCGTGCCTTGCGGTCCGTCCGTCGCCCGCCGGTGACGGCGGTCGAGACGGCACCGCGCGCACGGGCCGCCGTGGGCGGCCCTGTGCGCGCGGACGCGTCGCTAGCTCCTGGCGGGCCACACCGGTTCGTCGCCGTGCCAGACGACGCCCTTGTTGCGGCACAGGCAGAACGGGTGGCCGATCGGGTCCGTGTAGACCCGGAAGCCGTATCCTTCGGGCCCGGTGTTGTCCTTTTGCAGCGTCGCACCGAGGCCGGTGAGGCGGCGCTCCTCGGCGTCGATGTCGTCCACTTCGAAGTCGAGGTGGTACTGCTTGGGGTGCTCGCTGCTCGGCCAGGTCGGCGGCCGGTACTCGTCCACGCGCTGGAAGGCCAGTTCGATCTCGCCGAAGACGATGCCCGCCCAGTCGCCGTCGCTGCCGTCCTTGACCGGCCGGCCGGTGACCTCGGAGTAGAAGCCCGCGAGCGCCATCGTGTCCGGGCAGTCGATGATGAAATCGGTGAGTCGCAGCATCAGCCGATGATGTCACAACGCCGCCCCGCGGAACAGCCCTCCTGAAACTCTTTCAGGTCGGATGCGGTGGCGGCCTTGCGGAGCCGCGACGAGCGGCTGCACGGGCCGAGCGCGAGCCGCGCGGCGGGCTCCTGAGGCGCGGGGATACTGGGGTGATGCGCGCCGGTCGTCTCGTCTCGATGCTGCTCCTGCTGCAACAGCACGGGGGCATGACCGCCGAGCGCCTGGCCGGGGAGCTCGGCGTCTCGGTCCGCACGGTCTACCGGGACGCCGAGGCCCTTGCCGCCGCGGGCATCCCGATCTACGGCGAGAGCGGCCACGCGGGCGGGTACCGGCTGCTCGAGGGGTACCGGACGAAGCTGACCGGTCTCACCGAAGGCGAGGCGGAGGCGCTGGCGCTCTCCGGCGTCCCGGCCGCCGCGACCGACCTGGGCCTCCAGACCGAACTCGCCGCGCTCGAACTCAAACTCTCCGCCGCGATGCCGCAGGCCCAGCGGGAACGCGCCGAGGAGGCCAGGCGGCTGTTCCACCTCGACGTCGTGGGCTGGTTCCGCCGCGCCGAGCCGGTGCCGTTCCTGGCGCTCGTCGCGAACGCCGCGTGGGAGCGGCGGCGGCTGCACGTCACGTACTCGCGCTGGGCGGAGCCGAAGGAGATCGAACGCGAGCTGTGCCCGCTCGGCCTGGTGCTCAAGGGCGGCCAGTGGTACCTGGTGGCGACCGCGGCATCCGGCCCGGCCCGCATGTACAAGGTCACGAACCTGCTGGCGGCCAGGAAGACCGAGCAGACGTTCGAGCGCCCCGAGGACTTCGACCTCGCGGCGTGGTGGTCGCGGCAGCTCGACGACTTCGACGCCCGCCGCTACCGCGGCGAGGCCCTGGTGCGGTTCTCGCCCGAGGCGGTCGCGAAGGCCCCGGACAACCTCGACGCGGACTCGGTCGCGGCCATCGCCGAGGGCACCGTCGATGACGAGGGGTGGACCATCGCCACCGTCCCGATCGAGACCCACGCCCACGCCGTGGGCGAACTCCTGCGCCTCGGCGGCCTCGAGGTGCTCGAACCCGAGTCCCTCCGCGCCCTCATGCGGCGGCGCGCCCTGGAAGCGGCCGCCCTGCACGCCTGACTCCGACCAGCATGGTGAGGGCCGTCGCGGCGAACGCCACCGCGCAGACCGCGCCGAGCACGTAGAACCCGTAGCGGATGTGCGTCGTGTCCGCCACCCACGCCACCACCACGGTCATGCCCGCCGAGAGGCCCAGGCCGACCGCGTTGACCGCCCCGAACACCCGGCCGGCCCGAACGTCCGGCACCGCCGCCAGCAGCAGCGACCGCAGTCCGACGCGCGAGAGGCCGATCAGGAACGCCGCGGGCGGGATGCAGACGAGCAGCGCCGCCAAGTGGATCGGGAACACGAACGAGAACAGCGCGCACCCGAAACCGCCGGCGAGTGCCGTCCGCAGCTGCCCGAAACGCCTGCTCACCTTGGGATAGCAGGCGGCCGCGACGCAGAACCCGAGTCCCGCCAGCGCGTCGACGAGCCCGTAGACCCCCGCGCCGCGCCCGAAGCCCTCGTAGACCAGCACGATCAGGGTGGTGTTGCTGACCATCGTCATGACCTGGCAGACCGCGTAGAGGAACCCGAGCCGCAGTAGCGGCGCGCCCTGCGCATCCTTCGCTTCGGCGGCCGTCTCGACGACTGCCGGTGCGCGCGGGGCGCGGCGCAAAACCCAGAAGACACAGGCCGAGGCCAGGAAGGTCGCCCCGTTGAACACGAACAGCGGCGTGGTGCCGACGAAGTGGATGAGGAACCCGCCGATGGAGGCGGCCAGGAGCGTGCCGATCTGCAGCGCCATCTCGTAGTGCGCGCTGAAGCGGGCGACGCGGGCGGGGTGGACGCGTTCCTTGATGAGCGCGTTGCTCGCGGGCATGAACATGGCCGCGAGGAGGGCGAGGGCGAAGGCGGTGCCGTACGCGACGGGGCCGGGGTCGCCGCCTGCGAGCATCCAGACCGGCAGGACGAGTGCGGCGGCGGCGCTGGCGAGGTCGGCGATGAGGCAGAGGGTGCGGCGGTCGAAGCGGTCGGCGAGGGTGCCGAACCAGAGGGAGAGCAGGGCGGGCGGGATCGAGACGGCGATGAAGAGCCAGCCGACCGCCAGGGCGCTCTCGCCGGTGGTGAAGACGAGGATGGCGGAGGCGACGAGCTGGATGCCGTTGCCGAGGCTGGTGATGAACGTGGCGGGCAGCAGGAGCCGTTCGGCGCGGCCGGCGCGGGGCGGCGCGGTGTCGTAGTCCGGAGCGTGGGCGGTGATCGTCATGGAGGGCAGTGTGCGCGAGGTCCACTGACATCTCATGTCAGTGAAGTGTCGTGGGGTCGGTCACAGCGCTCGGCCGCGTCTCGAGCAGTGCGGGCGAGTCGCTCAGCGCAGGCGGGCGCGGAGGTGCTCCCCGGCAGCGGCGTACATGTCGGGAAGTTCGGGGAGCAGGGTGAGGGCGGCCTCGATGCGTTCGCGGGTCGCCCTCGGGTCGTGGCGGACGGCTTCGAAGGCCGCGGTCGCGCTCATGGGGGCGAGCCGGAAGTGCCAGCCGGGGTGCGCGTGGGTGGGCGCGTAATGCGCCGTCAGGGTCTCGATGGGGGCCAGCGGCGCGCCGACGCGGTGCAGGAGCGGCGCGAGGCCGTACCGCGCGACGCTCTCGCAGATCTCGCGGGCGGTGGCCTGGTTGCGGTGGTGGGCGTCGTGGACCTCGTAGACCACCGCGTAGGCGAGGGAGCGCTCGCGTTCGGTCGCCGGGCCGGGATGCGGCACGTCCCACCAGAGCGCTTCGACGGTGGCGGGGCTGATCTCCGGTCGCTGCAGTGCGTCCTCGGCCGAGGTGGCGACGGCCAGGCGGACGGCGCCGAGGGCGACGACGCTCTCCGAGTACCGGCGCAGGTACCGCAGTCCGCGGGCGGCTTCGGGTTCGGCCGCCTCGGCGTCCCGGCGCATCTGCTCGGCGGTCGGCCCGTCGGTCCACGTGTACGTCCATGCCCCGGTGCCTGGGTCGTGCTCGATCTCGACGGGTGCGGAGCAGGCGGCGGCGAGTCGGCGGAGCCGTGCTTCGCGGTCCGGGAGGGCGGCGGTCATGGTGACATCCCATCATGTTCGGCGACCGCCGGACCGAGGGGAGGGAGGGACGCCCGGCCGGAGGTCCGGCCGGGCGTGGTCGTTCGTCTACTGCTGCTTGATGCGGACCATATTGCCCGCCGGGTCGCGGAAGGCGCAGTCGCGAATGCCGTACGGCTGGTCGGTGGGCTCCTGGACGACTTCGGCGGTCTCCTGGAGCTTCGCGAAGACCTCGTCGAGGTTCTTGGTGGAGAGGTTGATGGAGGCGTAGGTGCCCTTGGCCATCATCTCGGCGATGGTCGCCCGCTCCTCGTCCGTGATGCCGGGGTCGGCGGCCGGCGGGTGCAGGACGATGGAGACGTCCGGCTGCCCGGCGGGCCCGACGGTGATCCACCGCATGCCCTCGTAGCCGACGTCGCCCCGGACCTCGAAGCCGAGCACGTCCCGGTAGAACTCGAGAGCGGCCTCAGGGTCGTTCTGCGGCAGGTATGCCTGGTAAATGTTGATGTCCATGCCGGCAACCCTATTTCTTGCCGCCCGCGCTCGCTTCTCGATTCCTGATCGGTCTGCTGATCTGCTTCGAGACGCACGCGGGGATGCCCTCGGTCGCGTCGGCGGCCTTCTCCTTGTAGACGCTCGGCGGCATGCCGACGAGCTCGGTGAAGCGCGTGCTGAACGTGCCGAGCGAGGACGATCCGACCGCGAAGCACACCTCGGTGACGCTCAGCTCGCCGATGCGCAGCAGCGCCATCGCGCGTTCGATGCGCCGCGTCATGAGGTAGGAGTACACCGATTCGCCGTACGCGGCCTTGAACTCGCGGCTGAGGTGCCCGGCCGACATGTGGACGCCGTGCGCGAGGGCCTCGACGTTGAGCGGTTCGGTGTACTCGCGGTCGATGCGGTCGCGCACGCGGCGCAGGAGCGCGAGGTCGCGCAGGCGCTGTTCGGGGATCGATCGGCTGGTCACGAGCAACATTCTGCCACCGCGCGCCGACAGGGGCCAGGAGCGACGCTCGAAGCGGGACGATCCGGATGCCGGGCGGCGGCGAACCGAGAGCGGGGAACCGCCGCGATGCGATCGCGGCGCACCAGCCCGCTGCCCACTGCGCAAGGCGCACAACAGCCCTCAGTAGCGCCGACTACAGCGGTGCGCGTGGTCGCGTCGCGGCCACGCGCACTCGGTCCGTCACGGTGCCGGGGTCAGGCCCCGACGTACTCGGCGAGGTGCTCGGCGGTCAGGGTCGAGCGGTCGGCGACCAGGTCGGCGGGGGTGCCTTCGAAGACGATCCGGCCGCCGTCGTGGCCCGCGCCGGGGCCGAGGTCGATGATCCAGTCGGCGTGGGCCATCACCGCCTGGTGGTGCTCGATGACGATCACGGTCTTGCCGGAGTCCACGAGCCGGTCGAGCAGGCCCAGGAGGTGGTCGACGTCGGCGAGGTGGAGGCCGGTGGTCGGCTCGTCGAGGATGAGGACGCCGCCCTTCTCCCCCATGTGGGTCGCGAGCTTGAGGCGCTGGCGCTCGCCGCCGGAGAGGGTGGTGAGCGGCTGGCCGAGGGTGAGGTAGCCGAGGCCGACGTCGGCGAGGCGGTCGAGGATCTTGTGCGCGGCGGGGGTCTTGGCCTCGCCGTCGCTGAAGAACGCCTCCGCTTCGGCGACGGGCATCGCGAGGACCTCGCTGATGTCCTTGCCGCCCAGGCGGTATTCGAGCACGGCCGCCTGGAACCGCTTCCCGCCGCATTCCTCGCATGTGGACTCGACGGTGTCCATGATGCCGAGGTCGGTGTAGATGACGCCGGCGCCCTTGCAGGTGGGGCAGGCGCCTTCGGAGTTGGCGCTGAACAGGGCCGGCTTCACGCCGTTGGCCTTCGCGAAGGCCTTGCGGATGGGGTCGAGCAGCCCGGTGTACGTGGCGGGGTTGCTGCGGCGCGAACCGCGGATGGCGCCCTGGTCGATCGTCACCACGCCTTCGCGCGGCGACACGGACCCGTGGATGAGGGAGCTCTTGCCGGATCCGGCGACGCCGGTGACGACGGTGAGGACGCCTTCGGGGATGTCGACGTCGACGTCCTGGAGGTTGTGGGAGTTCGCGCCGCGCACTTCCAGCTGCCCGGTGGGTTTGCGCACGTCGTCCTTGAGTTTGACGCGGTCGTCGAGGTGGCGGCCGGTCACGGTGTCGCTCTTGCGGAGTCCTTCGACGGTGCCTTCGTAGCAGATGGTGCCGCCGCCGGTGCCCGCGCCGGGGCCGAGGTCGACCACGTGGTCGGCGATGGCGATCGCCTCGGGCTTGTGCTCGACGACGAGCACGGTGTTGCCCTTGTCCCGCAGCTGGATGAGCAGGTCGTTCATACGCTTGATGTCGTGCGGGTGGAGGCCGATGGTGGGTTCGTCGAAGACGTACGTGACGTCGGTGAGGGAGGAGCCGAGGTGGCGGATCATCTTGGTGCGCTGCGACTCGCCGCCGGAGAGCGTGCCGGTGGGCCGTTCGAGCGAGAGGTAGCCGAGGCCGATGTCGGTGAAGGAGTCGAGCAGGTGCTGGAGGCCGGCGAGGAGGGGCGCGACGGTGGGCTCGTCGAGTTCGCGGACCCATTCGCGCAGGTCGTTGATCTGCATCGCGCAGAGGTCGGCGATGTTCTTGCCCTTGATCTTCGAGGAGAGCGCCTCGGGGGCGAGGCGGGTGCCCTCGCAGTCGGGGCAGGTCTGGAAGACCACGGCCCGCTCCACGAACGCGCGGACGTGCGGCTGCAGCGAGTCGATGTCCTTGGAGAGCATCGACTTCTGGATCTTGGAGATCAGGCCTTCGTAGGTGAGGTTGACGCCGTCGACCTTGACCTTGGTGGGCTCCTGGTAGAGGAGGGTGTGGAGTTCCTTCTTGGTGTACTTGCCGACCGGCTTGTCCATGGGCAGGCCCGCGCCGGCGAAGACGCGGCCGTACCAGCCGTCCATGCTGTAGCCGGGCGCCTTGATCGCGCCCTCGTTGAGCGAGAGGGTGTCGTCGTAGAGCGCGCCCATGTCGAAGTCGTTGACGCGGCCCATGCCCTCGCAGCGCGGGCACATGCCGCCGAGGCGGTTGAAGGTGGCCTTCTTGGCGGTGGTCTTGTCGCCGCGCTCGACGGTGATCGCGCCGCTGCTGCTCACCGAGGGGACGTTGAACGAGTAGGCGTTGGGCGAGCCGATGTGCGGACTGCCGAGCCTGCTGAAGAGGATGCGCAGCATGGCGTTGGCGTCCGTGGCGGTGCCCACGGTGGAGCGGGGGTTGGCGCCCATCCGCTCCTGGTCGACGATGATCGCGGTGGTGAGCCCTTCGAGGCGGTCGACCTCGGGCCGCGCCATGGACGGCATGAACCCCTGCACGAACGTCGAGTAGGTCTCGTTGATGAGCCGCTGCGACTCGGCCGCGATGGTGCAGAACACGAGCGAGCTCTTGCCGGAGCCGGAGACGCCGGTGAACACGGTCAGGCGGCGCTTCGGCAGCTCGACGCTGACGTCCTTGAGGTTGTTCTCGCGGGCGCCGATGACGCGGATGAGGTCGTGGCTGTCGGCGTCGTGCCTGTCGGAGTGGTTCGCGGCTCTGCTCATGATCGCCACTTTAGACGGGGGGTACGACACCCGCTTCTCGAATCCTGACCGGCCCGGGCTCGCGCGTGCGACCTGCGGCGACGCTAGTGGGCGGTGAGCTTGGCGACGCGCTCGGGCGTCGGCCACTTGACGTCAGTCGCCCAGCCGGCCCGCTCGAGGAGCCAGATGATCCGGGCGGAGGTGTCGATCTGTCCGCGCTTGACGCCGTGGCGGGCCCAGGTCTGGTCGGCGTGGTGGGAGTTGTGCCAGGACTCGCCGCCGGAGAGCAGCGCGAGCGGCCAGAAGTTCGCGGCCCTGTCGCGGCTCTTGAAGGGCCGCTCGCCGATCATGTGGCAGATCGAGTTGGTCGACCACGTGGCGTGGTGCAGGGCCGAGACGCGGACCAGGCTCGCCCAGAAGAACGCGGTGGCCGCGCCCGTCCAGGACATCGTGATGAGGCCGCCGAGCAGCGCCGGGAGGAAGAACGTCGCCACCGTCCACACCCAGAACAGCCGGTCGACCATGACGAGGTCGCGGTCGCGGCGCAGGTCCGGCGCGAAGCGCTCTTCGTTGGTGGTGTTGCGCGGCTGGAACATCCATCCCATGTGGGCGTGCCAGAAGCCCTTGCTCAGGGCCCAGGCGGAGGTCCCGTGGAGCCACGGCGAGTGCGGGTCGCCCTCTTTGTCGGAGAACGCGTGGTGGCGGCGGTGGTCGGCGACCCAGGTGATGAGCGGGCCCTGCACCGACATGCTGCCGAGGATCGCCAGCGCGATCTTCACGGGCCGGTTCGGTTTGAACGAGCCGTGGGTGAAGAGGCGGTGGAAGCCGACGGTGATGCCGTGGAGGGTGAGGAGGTAGAAGCCGACGCTGAGGGCGATGTCGGTCCAGCTGAGCAGGCCTGTGGTCCACGCGAAGGGGACGGCGGCGGCGAGCGCGGCCATCGGCACGAGGAGGAAGAGGTAGATGAGGGATTGGCGCCCGGCGTCGCGTACGTCGCCGTGGACGGGTTTGGGCCCGGCCTGGGCCGGGGTGGGGCCCGTCTGGGTGATGGTGGCCATCGCGCGGCCTCGCTTTCGATTCGTCCGACCGTGCAATCGTCGTCGCGTGCGAGCGCGTGCGCAGTGGGGCGGACGGGTGCTTTTCGGGCCGATGATGCCCCGCGCCACAGGGGGCGTAGGCCCTCCAGGCGCTTCGGCCGTGTCGCCGGGGCCTCAGTTGCCTTCGAGGTAGGCGAGGACGGCGAGGACGCGGCGGTTGTCGTCTTCGGACTGGCCGAGGCCGAGTTTGCGGAAGACGTTCGCAGAGTGCTTGCCGACGGCCTTCTCGGTGATGTAGAGGCTGGCGGCGATGGCGGCGTTGGTGCGGCCTTCGGCCATGAGGCCGAGGACTTCGAGCTCGCGGGGGGTGAGGGCGTCGAGCCGGTTCTGCTGCCTGCCGAGGAGGCGGGCGACGACCTCGGGGTCCATGGCGGTGCCGCCGGCGGCGACGCGGCGCAGGGCCTCGATGAACTCGGCGACGTTGGAGACGCGGTCTTTCAGGAGGTAGCCGACGCCGCCGCGGCGGTCGCCGAGGAGTTCGCGGGCGTAGAGCTGCTCGACGTACTGGGAGAGCACGAGGATCGGCAGGGCCGGGATGTGGCGGCGGGCCTCGATGGCGGCGCGCAGGCCTTCGTCGGTGAACGTCGGCGGGAGGCGGATGTCGACCACGGCGACGTCGGGCCGGTGCTTGAGGAGGGCGGCGGCGAGCGCGGGCCCGTTGTCGACCGCTTCGACCACGTGGAAGTCGTAGGCCTCGAGCATGCGGGTCAGGCCGTCGCGCAGGAGCGAGTGGTCTTCGGCGAGGACGACGTCCATCTTGCACCCCTTGTTGTTCAGATCGGTCGTTCGCGCTGCGATGGTCGGGGTCGGCGCCCCGTTCGACGTGTCCCGCGGCGGTGGCGTGTGACCTGGCACCGGTGCGGTGCCGCTGTGCCCGGCGCGGCTGCGGTCTATCCGGTTCAGGACGGGTACGGCCTGGCCACATTATGGGCGGCGTCGAGGTCGACCGGGGCGGCGGGGATGGTCATGGTGACGACCGTGGGGCCCCCTTCGGGGCTGGAGAGGTCGACGGTGCCGTCGAAGGCGGCGAGCCGGCGGCGCACGCCGTCGAGTCCGCCGCCGGAGGCGAAGCTCGCGCCGCCGACGCCGTCGTCGCGGACTTCGATGACCACTTGGCGGTGGTCGCGGTTGACGACGACGTGCACCTGGGTGGCCTCGGCGTGCTTGGTGATGTTGGTGAGGATCTCGTTCGTCGCGAAGTACGCGGCGGCCTCCAGCGGCGGAGGCAGCTTGCCCACGAGCCGGTCCACAACGGACACGGGGAGCGGGTGGTCGAGCGCCATCGCCTGCAGCGCACCGGTGAAGCCCCGGTCGGCGAGCACCGGCGGGTGTATGCCGCGGACGAGCTGCCGGATCTCCTCGAGCGCGTCGGAGCAGGCCTGGCGGGCTTCGCCGACGAGCGCGGCGGCCTGCTTCGGCCGGTCGTTCGAGAGCAGTTCCTCGGCCATGCCCAAGGTGAGGCTGAGGGCGGCGATGCGGGCCTGCGCGCCGTCGTGGAGGTCTCGTTCTATGCGGCGCAGCTCGGCGGCGGCGTGGTCGGCGGTCTGGTCGCGCGCGTGGCGCAGCTCGGAGACCCGCTCGGTGAGCAGTGCCTTCGCGGTGGGGCCGAGCAGGAGCACGCCGAGGTGCGCGTACCAGCGCAGGAGCAGTTCGCCCCAGCGCCACCAGGCGACGCCGCACGCGAGCGCGAACGGCACGAGCATGAGGGTCTTGGCGGGGGTGTCGAAGTCGTAGAACCCGAAGTCGTTGACGAACGGGCTCGGCGAGGCGTGGAAGACCGTGGCGAGCAGCAGGGGCTGCACCAGGTAGTACACGGCGATGCCGAAGACCCCGAGGTAGAGCAGGTTCACGATGAACCCGAGGGTCGCGTCGATGGCGAGCCACGCGAAGTCGCGCCAGGTGGCGGCCTCGCGGATGAGCCACAGCGCCTGCTGGTCGAACCGGCCCTTCGCGCGGGGCTGGTACGGGACGGGGATGTGGACGCCGAGCTGCTCGCCGATGACGCGCCGCTGGGTGTTCGCCCAGAAGCGGATGGCGAGGAGGACGAAGACGGCGACGGGGATGCCGATCCAGAAGACGACGAGCACCCCGGTGACGATTGCCGCGGCCAGAAGCGCCCCCGCGACGAGCGTGAGGCTGAATCGCAGGACCGACCAGCCCGGAAGGGCCAGTCGCCGCGTGATGGGATTGGCCGGTATCGACATGGTGCGGCAAGCCTACCTGCTGCTTTTCGGCCCTCAACGCCGCTGCCTGCGGCGCGACCGCCGCGGCTGCGCCGGTCGCTACGCTGGGGCCTGCTTTTCCATTATCGCTGAGGGGGACCGGTATGGGCGAGGGAACGTGGGCGCTGGTCACGGGCGCTTCCGCGGGTCTCGGCGCGGCCTTCGCGCGGCAGCTGGCGGCGCGCGGGCACCACGTGGTCCTCGTGGCCCGGTCGGAGGCGAAGCTGGAGGCGCTGGCGGCCGAGCTGCGCTCGGCGCACGGCGTGCAGGCGCGGGTGGCGGTGCAGGACCTGGCGGTGGCCGGCGCGGCGGAGCGGATCGCGGAGGCCCTGGCTGGCGCGGGGATCGCGGTCGAAGTGCTGGTGAACAACGCGGGGATCGGCACGTTCGGGCGGGACGCGGAGATCGCCGCTGACTACAACCGCGATGTGGCGATGGTGAACGTGGTGGCGGTCGCGGACCTGGTGCAGCGGTTCCTGCCGGGGATGGTCGCGCGCGGTTCGGGGGCGGTGGTGAACGTGGCGTCGATGGCGGGGTTCCAGCCGCAGCCGTACATGTCGCTGTACGCGGCGACGAAGGCGTTCGTCGTGAACTACAGCCTGGGGTTGTGGGTGGAGGTGCAGGGCACGGGCGTGAAGGTGCTCGCGGTGTGCCCGGGGCCGGTGGACACGGACTTCCCGATCGCCAACGGCATCAAGTACGACGAGCGGCGCCTGGGCTGGCTGCTGGCCGACCCGGAGGCGATCGTGCGGCAGTCGCTGCGGGCGCTCGACCGCGACAAGGGCTATGTGGTGCCGGACTGGAAGAACTGGCCCGAGGCGCATCTGCTGCCGCGCCGCCCGAGGCGGCTCATGACCCGCCTGATCGGGCTGGTGCTGCGCCGCTTCGCGGACTACCAGCACCGCTGACACCGGCGCCGACTCCCGTGCGCGAACGCCCGTGACCTCCCACCCACCACCCCCCACCCACCACAAGAGGGGAAGGATCGTAGGCCCAGCGTCCCGCGCGGGTACGACAAGAACGGGCCTCCGCAAGCGAAGTGTCACCCGAAAGAGCGCGGCTCAGGCGCACCCGCACGTCACTCGACGACGCGGGCGATCGAGAGGCCGTCGTAGCCCTTCACGCCCACGGTCTGCATGACGGTCCCCTCCAAGCGCGGGTCGGCCGCGACCTTCTCCAGATAGGACCGCACGCCCTGCACGTTCGGGTCCCGGCTGAGCCCGTCGGCCACGGCCCCGCCGCGCACCACGTTGTCGGCCACGATGAGTCCGCCGGGCCGCGTCAGCTGCAGCGACCAGTCGAGGTAGTCGGGGTACCCGCCCTTGTCCGCGTCGATGAAGACCATGTCGAACGGCTCGCCGCCCTCGGCGGCCAGCTTCGGCAGGCTCTCGGCGGCCGCGCCTACGCGGATCTCGACGATCCCCACGAGCCCGGCGCGGGCGATGTTCCCGCTCGCGACCTCGGCGTGCCGCGGGCTGTACTCGAGGCTGACGAGGTGGCCGTCCTTCGGCAGGGCCCGCGCCATCCAGATCGCGCTGTAGCCGCCGAGCGTGCCGATCTCCAGGACGCGCTTCGCACCGAGCGTCTTCGCCAGCAGGTACAGGAGCTTGCCCTGGGCGGCCGAGACCGAGATCGGCGGCAGGCCGGCGCGCTGGGCCGCGGCGGTCGCCTCGGCGAGGGTGTCGTCCTCGCCGACGAGCAGCGACGAGAGGAACGCATCGACTTCGGTCCACTGGCTCTGGCCCATGGTTCGCCCCTTCCAAGGAGTCCGAGAACGTCGGTCAAACGCTATCACCGCCGCGCCGCCTGATTCACGTCCATATTTTCAGGGATTCGCAACCGAGTCGTAACGCCGTTTTGCGACTGGGCGGACTGGCGGCCGGGAATAGTACCGCTAAAGAGTGAAGGACGTTGTTGTAATTACGACATAGAACGATGATTGACCGCGGTCTTTTGTCAGAATTTGCCCCCTTATCAGGGGAACGCGCCGGTCTCGGTCTTGCGGATCATCGTACGACGCAACGGCTTGAATGATAGACCTGAATCACGACTTGTTCGCGGCCGAAGTTCCGGACCTCCGGTGCGGCGGCGGATTGGAATGACGACCGGCTTCGGGGGGAGCCGGTCGCACACTGGGGGGTAACGCTATGAGCATGGCACGATCGGCGACAGTCGATATCGGCACCACCATGCGGCTCGTCGCACCCGATTTCGCGACGGTGAGTGTGCGCGCGAGCCTGCGCTACGACCCGGACGATCCCTACGCCGTCTGCGTCATGTTCCACCCCGACGGCACCGACGCCGACCAGGTGGCCTGGTCCTTCTCGCGGGAGCTGCTCGCGAAGGGCCTGGAGGAGCCCACGGGCATCGGCGACGTCCGGGTGTGGCCCTGGACCACCCCTCGGGGCGAATCGGTCGCGCTGGCCCTCTCCTCGCCCGACGGGAACGCGCTCTTCGAGATCAACCGCGGCGTCGTGCAGCGCTTCCTCCGCCGGGCCTACAGCCTGGTGCCGCGCGGCCGCGAATCCGGCTACGTCGACATGGACACGACCCTCACCAAGCTCCTGGCCGGCGGGGTCTGACCCGCCGACCTGCCACCAGCGAGCGAAAGGGCGGACCGGGAAGACCCGGCCCGCCCTTCGCCTGCCGGCCCGGTCCCGCGTCCCTCGCGACCCGTCCGCCTGCACCCCGACCTGAGCACCGCTCCCCCGCCGCGCCTCATTCCGGACGGTTCCCGGCGGGCCCGCCGATGAGGAACGGCGCGCCGACCCCCTCGTAGACCAGATGCGCGACCAGGCCCTCGGCGGCGTGCGGCAGGTTGTGGCAGTGGTCCATCCAGATCCCGGGGTTGTCGGCGACGAACGCGATCTCGAACTCCTCGCCATCGCGCACCTCGAGCGAGTCGACCCACCAGGGGCTCCCGGTCGCGGCGACGTCGTCGCGCGCGAGCACCACGGCGTGGTGGCCGTGCAGGTGCATCGGATGGGCCTCGCCGCTGTCGTTCGCGATGCGCATCCGGACGACGTCGCCGTACGCCACAGTGAACATCGGCACCTCGGGGGTCATGGCGCCGTTGACGGTCCACCAGAACCCGGGCTTGCCGTCGAGGAATCCCGGGCGGCGCCCGATCCTGAACTCGAACTCGCGGTCCGGGGCCGCGGCGGCGAGTCCGACGGGCGCCTTCGTTCCATAGTGGAGCAGATCGAGGACGTCGTCCGGCGGCTTGGAGGCCGCGGCGCCGCCCTCGCCCACGAGCAGGGCCGCCCCGCTGAGGTTGACGCGGACGACGCCGCTCTCGGGCACGGTGAACACGAGGTCGATCCGTCCGCCCGCGGCCACTTCGACGGCCGCCCCTTCGACCTCGGCGGGGCCGTGCAGGTCGGTGCCGTCGACGGCGGCGACGCGGAACGGCGCGCCGTCGACCCAGACCGGCATCACGCCGAAATCGGTGTTCACCACGCGGACGCGGACCGTGTCTCCCGGCTCGGCCGCCACCCGGTCCTCACCGTCCCGGCCGTTCACGGTGCGCCGTCCGCCGTAGAGGTGCGCGAGCGCGAGCGCCTCCACCTCGGCGCCGGCACCGGCCGCCGGGGTGATGACGAGGGGGCCGAGGAGGCCGCCGAGGACCTGCTCATGGGAGACCTGGTGCGAGTGGTACCAGAAGGTGCCGGCCTGGTCGGCGACGAACCGGTAGACGAACGACTCGCCGACGCCGACGGCGTCCTGGGTGACGCCCGCGGCGCCGTCCATGGCGCCGGGCACGTCGACGCCGTGCCAGTGGAGGGTAACGCCGTCGGGCACGCTCGCGTTCTCCAGGGTCACCTCGACGAGCTGGCCCTGCACCGCGCGGATCGCAGGGCCCGGCGAGGAGCCGTTCAGGGTGTAGCCGTCGAACTCCCGGCCGGACGCGAGCGTGAAGCGCTCTTGTGCGGCGGTGAGCGTGAGGCGCACGTCCGCTTCGCGGTCGGCCGGGACGGTGAGCTCGTCGACCGGGATCGTGGACGCGGCGCCGCCGGGCGCCCCGCCGCCGTGGTCGTGGCGGCCCATGTCCGCGACCGAGTAGGCGTCGGGCACCAGGCTGGCCTGCCAGAACCAGGCGATGGGCGCGATGACCGCGACGGCGGCGGCCACCGCGACGAGCGTCTTCGCGCGTCTACTGAGGCGCATTCCCGACCGCGGGCTCCGGGGCGGGCCGCTTCGCGCGGAAGCCGGCCATGAACGCGGTCCCGTAGACCGCGAACGCGACGATGCCATGGAAGAGGCCGAAGATCGCGGCTTCGTGGCCGAAGAGGCCGAGGAAGATCTGCAGGGCGACCCAGAGGAGGAGGATGACGGCGAAGCGGATGCCGCCCTTGATCTTCGCGAAGAACGAGACGATCAACAGGAGTAGGGCGAGGACCGGGATGATCATCATGCCGTTGATGCCGTGGAGCATGAAGCCGACGGCCTCGTCGAAGGGCACGTCCTCGCTCTCCAGGACGGCCGAGTCGAGGACGCCGCCGTCCTGGACCCAGATGTAGAGGCCGGCGATGGCGTAGGCCATGAATGCGGCTTGGAGCGCGACCTCGGCGGCGATGACGTAGGCGAGGATGCGGTAGACGACTCTCATGCGGATGCCCTCCTGCTCAGTAGGCCCGTTGGCCGGCTGCACGAAGTGAAGATAAACACACCGAGAGTGATCTATGTCGGAGAAAGCGCGGAGCCGCGCCCGGTTTCCCGGGCGCGGCCCTGTTGTACGCGGGTGCGCGGGGGTCAGGAGCGCAGGAGCGCCGCCGTCTGCGAGGCGATCTCGCCCTCTTCGTTGGTCGGAATGACCATCACCGTGATCGGCGACTGCGGAGTCGAGATGACCGGCCCGCCCGCCGCGTTCGCGGCCTCGTCGAGGTGCACGCCGAGCGCCACGAGCGACCCGAGCGCGCCCGCGCGCACCTCGGCGCTGTTCTCCCCCACGCCGGCAGTGAACGCGATCGCGTCCGCCCCGCCGAGCGCGGCGATGTACGAGCCGATGTACTTGCGGATCCGGTAGCAGTAGATCTCCAGGGCGATCTGCGCCGCCCTGTCCCCTGCCTCCGCGGCCGACTCGACCGCGCGCATGTCGATCTGCCCGGTCAGGGCGAGCATCCCCGACTCCTTGTTCAGCGCCGCGTCGAGGTCCTCGAACGAAGCGCCGGTCCGGCGGTGCATGTGGAAGACGATCGCCGGGTCGATGTCGCCCGAGCGCGTCCCCATGACCAGGCCCTCGAGCGGCGTCAGCCCCATCGACGTGTCGATCGAGCGGCCCCGCTCCACAGCGGACACCGAAGCGCCGTTGCCGAGGTGCGCGACGATCACGTTGACTTCCTTGGGGCTCTTGCCGAGCAGCTCGGCGGCCTTGCGGGAGACGTACGCGTGCGAGGTGCCGTGGAAGCCGTACCGGCGCACCCCGTGCTCCTCGCGCCACGCGCTCGGCACCGCGTACAGGTGCGCCCGCTCGGGCACCGTCGCATGGAACGCCGTGTCGAACACCGCCACCTGCGGGAGCTTCGGGAAGAGCTTGCGCGCCACCTGGATGCCCTCCAGGTTCGCCGGGTTGTGCAGCGGCGCGAGCGCCGACAGCGCCTCGATGGCCTGCTCGACCTCGTCGTCCACGACCACCGGCTGCACGAACCGCTCGCCGCCGTGCACCACTCGGTGCGCGACCGCGATCAGCCCGGCCCCCGAGAGCGGAGTCCCGTGCTCCTCGAACGCCGCGACCATCGCCTCGAGCCCCGCGGCGTGGTCGGCCAGGTGCGTCGTCGACTGGTGCTGCTCGCCCGCGTGCCGGTGGGTGAGGACCGACTCGGCCTGCCCGATGCGCTCGATCAGCCCCGAGGTCGAGGCCTCCAGGGTCTCGCCGTCGACCAACTGGTACTTGATCGACGAGGACCCGGAGTTGATCACCAGGACCGGTGCGCTCATGGCATTCCTTTCTCGCGCGCGGCCTCCGCGGACGCGGGCCCGCCGGGGCCCGGGTGTTCGCGGGCTCAGGCGGGCTGGCTCGCCTGGATGGCGGTCAGCGCGACGGTGTTGACGATGTCAGGCACCGTGGCGCCCCGCGACAGGTCGTTCACGGGTTTGCGCAGGCCCTGGAGCACCGGACCCACCGCGATCGCCCCGGCGGAGCGCTGCACGGCCTTGTACAGGTTGTTGCCGGTGTTCAGGTCGGGGACGATGAAGACCGTGGCCTTCCCCGCCACCTGCGAATCAGGGAGCTTCGTGCCGGCGACGCCGGCATCGGCGGCGGCGTCGTACTGGATCGGACCCTCCACCGGGAGGCCCGGCCTGCGGGACCGGACGATCTCGGTGGCCGCCCGGACCTTGTCCACGGCTTCGCCGTGGCCCGAGGTGCCGGTGGAGTACGAGAGCATCGCCACGCGCGGTTCCACGCCGAACTCGATGGCGGTGTCAGCAGAGGATAGCGCGATGTCGGCCAGTTGCTCCGCATTGGGGTTCGGGTTGACCGCGCAGTCCCCGTACACGAGGACCCGGTCCTCCAGGCACATGAAGAACACCGAGGAGACCACGGCCACTTCGGGTTTCGTCTTGATGATCTCGAACGACGGCCGGATCGTGTGGGCCGTGGTGTGCACCGCGCCCGAGACCATGCCATCGGCCATGCCCGTGTGCACCATCATCGTGCCGAAGTAGGAGACGTCCGCGACCGTGTCGTAGGCCTGCTCGAACGTCACGCCCTTGTGGGCGCGCAGCTGCGCGTACTCCTTCGCGAAGCGCTCGCGGATCTCGTGGTCGCCGGGGTTCATGATCGAGGCCCGGCCCAGGTCGACGCCCAGTTGCGCGGCCTGCGAACGGATCTCGGACTCCTCGCCGAGGAGCGTCAGGCGGGCGACGTCGCGCCGCATGAGGATCTCGGCGGCCTTGAGGATGCGCGGCTCCGCGCCCTCGGGCAGCACGATGTGCTTGTCGAGGGCCTTCGCGCGCCCGATCATCGCGTGCTCGAACATGACCGGCGTGACCACCGTCGGCTTCGCCAGCGCGAGCCGGTCGAGCAGGTCCTCGCCGTCCACTCCGGCGGCGAAGTCCTCGAGGGCGCGGGTGATCTTGCGCTGGCCGCCGGCGGCGAGCGAGCCGGAGACGTCGCCGACGAGGTTGGCCATGTCGAAGGTGTCGTGCTGGACGAGGGCGATCGGCAGGCGCGAGTCGAGGCCGGCGACGATGTCGAGGATCTGCGGTTCGGGCCGGATGCCGCCGGTGAGGAACACGGCCGAGAGGCTCGGCGTGCCTTCGGCCTGGTGGGCGGCGAGGAGTCCGAGGAGGACTTCGGAGCGGTCGCCGGGGAGGATGACGGCTTTGTCGTCGGCGAGGCGGGTGAGGAGGTTGGGGAGGGTCATGGCGGCGACGACGACGTCGCCGACGGTGCGGGTGAAGACGTCGGGGTCGCCGGAGATGAGGGTCGCGTCGGCGGCCTCGATGAGTTCGCCGACGGTGGGCGCCACGACGACCGGGTCTTCGGCGATGACGCCGGTGCCGGGGTGCGAGGCCTTGACCAGTTCGATGTCGGCGGGGTCGACGCGGTTGGCGATGGTGCCCAGGACCGTGGCGTGGTCGGCCTCGGCTTGGGCGGTGCCGAAGCGGAGGGCCGCGGCGATGTCGGCGGGGTGCTTGCGGTGCCCGGTGACGACGAGGAGCATCGGCGCGGCGAGGTTCACGGCGATGCGGGTGTTGAAGGTGAACTCGACGGGGGCGCCCACATCGGAGTAGTCGGAGCCGACGACGAGGACGACGTCGTTCGCGTCGGCCAGCGCGTGGTAGCGCTCGACGATCTGGGTGAGGGCGGCGTCCGCGTCGGCGCGGACGTCGGCGTAGGTGACGCCGACCGAGGCCTCGTAGGGGCTCGGGAGGCGGTACTGGTCGCGGAGGAGGGTGATGATCGGGTCGCCTTGGAAGGCGGCGTCCGTCGTCAGTCCGAGCGGGGTGGTGTTGGGCGACGGGAGTGCGTGCTCGTCGCGGACGATGGGGCGGAAGACGGCTACGGAGCCGGCCCGCCGGGTGAGCAGGTCCATGACGCCGACCGCTACGGCGGACTTGCCGCTGCCGGGGTCGAGACTGGCGAGGTAGAGACTTTGAGCCACGGCTCCAACGCTATCCACCCCGTGCGAGCCGCGCAGCGGATCTGCGCGGCGGCTCACCTGTGAGCTTGGGCGTGTCCGCCGGCCCCTGGTCGCGTGCCTGCCATCCCTATCCCCCACCCGCCCGGGGAAAGGTAGTTCCCACATTGCCGCGGGGGTGCGACAGGAACGCGGCCCCGCCGCGGGCATGTCGCCCGAAAGCGTGAGCGACCGCGAGCGGGCCTCGCAGGGGAGCGCGTCCTCGCGGACTCCCGGAAGCGCGGACTCGCGGACTCGCGGACTCGCGGACTCGCGGACTCGCGGACTCGCGGACTCGCGGACTCGCGGACTCGCGGACTCGCGGACTCGCGCCGAAGGCTCGGCCCGGTGGAAGGTCGCTTTCGAGCCGCCCCGGCCGCGGCGCGGCCGGGGCGGTCTCGTCGTTCTCAGTCGGCGAAGCCGCCTTCGGGGACCGGCTGGGGCGGCGGGGTGCCGACGTAGCGGGCGCGCGGGCGGATGATCTTGGAGTCGCGGGCCTGCTCGAGGATGTTGGCGCTCCAGCCGACCACGCGGCTGGTGGTGAACGTGGGCGTGAACATCGTGCGCGGCACGCCGGCGAGCTCCATCACGACGCCGGCGTAGAACTCGACGTTGGTGTAGAGCTTGCGTCCCGGTTTGACCTCGGCGAGGATCTCGATGACCCGTCGTTCGACGGTCTTGGCGAAGTCGACGATGTCGCCGTCGAGTTCGTCGGCGACGTCGCGCAGGTGCAGCGAGCGCGGGTCGTCGGTCTTGTAGACGGCGTGGCCGAAGCCCATGATGCGCCGTCCGGCCTCGAGTTCGCCGCGGATCCAGTCGTCGATGTTCTCGGGCGAGCCGATCGCGTCGAGCGCGTCGAGTGCGCGGGCGGGTGCGCCGCCGTGCAGTGGGCCCGAGAGCGCGCCGATCGCGCCGACCAGGGCCGCACCGAGGTCGGCGCCGGTGGAGGCGATGACGCGGGCGGTGAAGGTGGAGGCGTTGAAGCCGTGGTCGATGGTGAGGATGAGGTAGTGCTCGACGGCGCGCGCGGCGGCTTCGGAGGGCACCTCGCCGGTCATCATGTAGAGGTAGTTGGCGGCGTAGCCGAGGTCTTCGCGCGGGTCGAGGGGTTCGAGGCCCTGGCCGATGCGCCACATGGCGGTGAGGATCGTGGGCGTGACGGCGCAGGCGAACAGCGCGTCGTCGGCGCGGGCGGCCTCGTCGATGTCGAGCACGGGTTTCATGGGCCGGGCCGCGCACGCCGCGGAGAGCGCGGTGCGCAGGCCGTCGAGGGGTGAGGAGCCCTTGAGGTGGGGCAGCAGTTCGCGGAGCGCGGGGGTGAGCGTGCGGTAGGGCGCGATCTGGGTCTTGAACTCGTCGAGCTGGGCGCGGGTGGGAAGCGCGGCGTGGGTCATGAGGTACCAGACCTGCTCGAACGAGCAGCGCTGGGCGAGTTCGACGGCGTTGTACTGGCGGTAGTGGTAGAAGCCCTCTTCGCCGCGCACGTCGCCGATCTCGGTGTCGGCGACGATGACTCGGTCCAGGCCTTTGGGGACTTCGATGAATTCGGTCATTGGCTACTCCTCGTCCGGCACGCCTGTGGGCCGCCTGGTGACGCTTGCTGTCGCGATCGCCGCTCCGGTTCGCTTGTCAGCCTACGGGATTTCATGCCGCCGGGACCCGAACGGCCGCCGGGTAGCGCGCGTCACCGCACAGGCGGCGACGGGTCCGTCGCGGACGCGTTTTAGAGTAGACCCCCTGCCCGACAGCAGGGCCGACACCGCGAGCCGCCGGTTCCCTCCCTCCATGGCCCGCAGGCGATCGCGCGAACAGGACACCCCGAACGAGGATTGCCCGTGGACTCCGGAACGCTCATCGCCGGCCGCTACCGACTCGACCGCGTCATCGCCTCCGGCGGGATGGGCGCGGTGTGGCGGGCCGAGGACGAGCGGCTGGACCGCACGGTCGCCGTGAAGGTGCTGCACGCGGGCCTGGACGGCGCGCAGCGGCCGCGTGACCGCTTCGAGCGCGAGGCGAAGACCCTGGCGAGCCTGAAGGGCCCGGGGTGCGTGGAGGTCTACGACTTCGGTGAGGAGCCGGACGGCGACCGGACGGTCGTGTACCTGGTGATGGAGCTCGTCGACGGCGTGTCGCTCGCGGAGCTGCTGCACCGGGAGGAGCGGCTGGACCCGGCCCGGACGATGCGGATCGTGGCCGAGGCCGCTGAGGCGCTCGCGGCCGCGCACCGGCGCGGGATCGTGCACCGGGACATCAAGCCGGGGAATATCCTCATCGACGCCGACGGCCGGGTGAAGGTGGTGGACTTCGGGATTTCGCTGTTCGCGAACCGGTCCCGGCTTACGCCCAGCGACCAGGTGCTGGGGACGGCGCCGTACGTCTCGCCGGAGCAGTTGCGGGACAAGGGCGTCACGGGCGCGTCCGACCTGTACTCGCTCGGGGCGGTGGCCTACGAGTGCCTCACGGGGACGCCGCCGTTCGACGCCGCGGACCCGGCCGCGGTGATCCACGGGCACCTGTACTCCGAGCCGCCAGCGCTGCCCGCCGACGTGCCGGCCGAGGTCGCCGGGATCGTCTCCCGCTCGCTGTCGAAATCCCCTGAGGACCGCTGGGAGTCCGGTGACGTCCTCGCCGCGGCGGCCCGGGCGGCGACGACCGGGGAGCATCCCGCCGCGACGCCGCCCGTGTACGGGTCGTCGCCTGCGGTGTCGCCGGTCGATGGGGGTGCTGCGCAGGCGCGCACCGCGGGCGTCCCGCTGCCGGCCTCGCAGGCGTTCGCGCCTCCGGTGACGCCGCCCGCGCAGCCCGCAGTGGTCGAGCCGCCCGCCGAGGACCCGCGCAAGCGCCGCCGGATGGTGCTCATCGGCGCCGCGGCCGTGCTGGCGCTGACGGTGATCGCGGTCGTGGCGTTGAACCCGTTCTCCGGCGACGGGAACGTCGCGGGCGACGACGACACCACGTCCACTCCCACGGCGTCGGCCTCGGACCCGGGTTCGGCCGCCGCACAGGAGCCTTCGTCGTCCGTCAGCGCCGCACCCACCGAGTCCGCGGAGCAGACCTCCGCCGCGGAGGACGAGGGCGGCACGGAAGGCGGCGGCTCCGAGCCCGAAGGCAACACCGGCGGGAACGAGGACGACGAGACCCCGGACGGCGACGAGACCGTGAAGGAGGGCAGCGGCCCGGTGCCCGACGTGACCGGCGAGACCACGTTCGCCGCCCGCGACAAGCTGAACGGCGAAGGCTTCTCGAACGTCGTCGCCGAGGTCGGCTACTACTACATCCGGCCCGAGCCCGCGCACTGCACGGTGATCCAGCAGAGCCCGGGGTCCGGCGAGACCGCCGACTACAGTGCGCAGATCACTGTGTACTTCCACGAGCGCACCGCCGAGGGCACGAGCTGCCTGCTGTGACCGGGCGGGTCCGGTGGATCACCGCCCCGGGGCGGCGAACGGGTTGACCGGCCGGGCCCCGGCCTGAATGATTGAGTGCGCGACCGGTAGAACATTCGGGACACGGTCGCTCGACGGGATTGGGATCAAGGTGGACGAAGGAATCAGCTCCGCGCCAGGCGTGGTGATCGGGGTGCTGCTCATCCTCGCGGCGGTCATGTGGTTCTCCCCTGGCGCCCGGCACAAGTTCCGCAAGGCCACGCTGTGGCTCGTGATCGCGGCGGTCGCGTTGATCATCATCTTCGAGCTGCTCAAGGGGACCCAGCAGACCTGATCCGCCCGCTTGTTCGACGCCCGGTCGCCCGTCGGCCGGGCGTTTTCGCTGCCCAGCGCCCATGTTCGCGGACCTCGAGAAAAATCCGCCCTCGTAGTGGAACAGATCGTTCCGGTCTGTTATAGTGGAATCAAGCGTTCCGTTCCACTGAATCACCGAGAGCCCGGAGGCATCCGTGACCTTCACCGCCGAAACCCCGACCACCGAGGCCGCGCCCGCCCGCGCCGTCTCCCCCGCCATCGCCGAGACCGCTTCGGCCGCAAGCGAAGCGCCCGCCACGTACCCGCGGCGCTGGCTCGGGCTCATCGCGATCCTCGCGACGACCCTCCTCAACCTGCTCGACGCGTCGATCGTCAACGTCGCCGCCCCCGCGATCCGCACCGAACTCGGCGGCACCGCCTCCCACATCCAGTGGCTCGCCGCCGGGTACACCCTCGCCCTCGCGATCGGCCTGCTCACCGGCGGACGCCTCGGCGACATGTTCGGCCGCAAGCGGGTCCTGATGATCGGCCTGGTCGGCTTCCTCGCCGCCTCGCTCGCGTGCGGCGCCGCCGGCTCGATCGAGCTGCTGCTCGCCGCCCGCCTCGTGCAGGGCGCCTTCGCCGCGGTGATGGTGCCGCAGTGCTTCGGCCTCATCCGCGACCTGTTCGGTCGCGACATGGGCAAGGCGTACGCGGTCTTCGGCCCGCTCATCGGCCTCGCCTCGATCGCCGGGCCGATCGTGGCCGGACTCCTCGTCGACGCCGACCTCTTCGGCTCCGGCTGGCGCTCGATCTTCCTCATCAACCTGCCGCTGGGCATCGCCGCATTCGTCCTGGGAACCAAGGTCCTCCCGGCCGGGGCCCCGCAGACCCGCGGCCTCAAGCTCGACCTGGGCGGGGCGGTCATCGCCGCCGTCGGCATGAGCCTCCTGCTCGTCCCGCTCGTCGAAGGCCGCGAACTCGGCTGGCCCGCCTGGTCGATCGCGATGCTCGTCGCCTCGGTGCCGGTGCTCGCCTACTTCGTGCGCGGCCAGATCAAGCGCGCCCGCTCGGGCAGGACCGCGCTGATCGAGCTGAGCGTGTTCGCCAAGCGCTCGTACACCTCCGGCATCGCGTTCGTGGTCGTCTTCTTCGGCTCGGTCACCGGCTTCTCGCTCGCGGTCGGCCTGTTCCTCCAGCTCGGCCTGGGCTTCGGCCCGCTCAAGGCGAGCCTGGCGATGGCCGCCTGGGCGGTCGGCGCCTTCATCGGCTCCGGCGCCAGCGCGGGCCTCGCCCCGAAGCTCGGACGCGGCGTGCTGCACCTGGGCCTCGCGATGATGACCGCCTCCCTGGTGGTGCTGTGGCTCCAGTTCGGTGCGGACTCGGCGCCGGGCGCCTGGGCGCTGTCGCCGGCGTTCCTGTTCTACGGGATCGGGATGGGCATGATCTTCGTGCCGCTGTTCGGGATCATCACCGGCGAGCTGGAGGACCACGAGGTCGGCTCGGCTTCGGGGCTCCTGGAGTCGTTCCAGCAGGGCGCGGCCGCGCTCGGTGTCGCGGTGCTGGGGACGGTGTTCTTCGGCCAGTTCGCGATCGGCAGCGGCGCGGCAGAGGCGATGGGCGCTGCCCGGTGGGTCACGGGGCTGACCGTGGGCCTGACGGTGGTGGCGTTCCTGGTGGCCTTCGGGTTGCCGAAGCAGGCGAAGGCCGAGCACTGAGTTGTTGCGTTCGGACCGGTCGGGCCCTCGCGGGCGCGGCCGGTCGAAGGCGTACTGGAGAAAGGTGCAACAGAATGAATCGCTCTGTTCCGGATAGGATGCCGTCATGACCGACAAGCCGCTCAGCGGGCGCAAGGCGCAGGCCGCCCGCAACGACACGCTCATCCTCGAAGCCGCCCACGAGGTGTTCGTCGCCAACCCCGAGGCGCCGATTGCGGAGGTCGCCAAGCGCGCCGGGGTGGGCATCAGCGCGCTGTACCGCCGCTACCCGAGCAAGGAGGACCTGCTGCGCAAGCTGTGCGGGGACGGCCTGGCGCGGCATGTGGAGCTGGTGCAGGAGGCGGTCGAGGCCGAGGGCGACGTGTGGGAGGCGTTCTGCCACTTCATGAGGGAGGTCGTGGCGGCCGACACGGCGTCGATCACGGTCAAGTTGGCGGGGACGTTCACGCCGACGCCGGACATGTTCGCGGCTGGAGTGGCGGGGGCCGAGCTGAACGACGCGCTCATGCGGCGGCTGCACGGCGCGGGGGTGATCCGCGAGGACATTGCGATCGGCGACATCATCATGATCACCGAGTCCCTTGCCTCGATCGCCATCGGCGACGCCGCGCGGACCCGCGGGGTGCGGCTGCGGATCCTGGAGCTGTACCTGCAGGCGCTGCGGGCCCCGGGCCGCGGCCCGCTGCCGGGCACGCCCGTGTCCGAGGAGGAAATGGGAGTCCGCTGGATTCCCAGGAACGCCAAGGCCTAGCGAACCGCCCCGGCGGGCGGCTCAGCGGGGATTGCCGGCGAGGAGGCCGGCGAGTTCGCGGAACTCCGGGTCCCCGGTCATGTTGGCCAGCATCCCGAGCTGGCGGATGTGGATGGCGTGGTATTTCGGGGACTGGGCCTTCGGGTTGTCCTGGATGCGCATGCCGTACCAGGACACCTGGCCGGGGACGTGGAGGTGGGGCACGTACCGGAGGACGGTCGCGGCGGCCCGGTTGAAGAGCGCGAGGGCGTCGGCGTGCTGCGTCGCCTGCCAGTAGTCGTAGAGCCCGTACATGGCGAAGATGTGGCCGTTGAGGACTCGCATCGGCTCGACGTCCCCCGCGTACTCCTCCAACCAGGTGTACCCGTCCGGGTCGGTGAAGGTCACCCATTTCGGGGAGGACTCGTCGTGGAGGGTCGCGAAGACGCCGTGGGCGGCTTCGAGCCAGTAGGGGTCTTCGGTGGCGGCTTGGAGTCGGGTCGCGAGCGAGAGGAACAGCCCCTGCGCCATTGCGGAGCGCCACGGCGCGTGGATGGTGTTCGCGACGTCGCCGTGCAGCGAGAAGTCGAAGCCGTATTCGAGGACCCAGCCGTCGGCGGCGTGCTTGAGCAGGTCGCGCGCGTTCACGTCTGCGAGGAACATCTTGCCGAAGTCGTCCGTTGCGGCGTACTCGCCCAGCAGGGAGATCGCGAACTGGGTCTGCACCACCGGGTGGCGAAACCGCACGCGGCCGCGCTTCCAGACATGGATGCCGTTGTTGTCGGTCTCCGCGGGGATCGCGACGCTCCGCGCGTACGGGTCGAACCCGGCGTTGAGCTCGAGGTAGGTCGTGGAAACGTGAGCATGCGGCATGTAGGAGACTTCCGTCGAGAATGGAATGTGCCGGCCGGGATTCATCCGACGAGGGCAGAATACGACGGTGTTCCGCAGCCCTGGTGTACGCGACATGAACAGGAAACGAAAAAGGCCCGGCCCGAGCCCGCCCCGATGCCAGGGCGACGAAGACCCCGGGCAGTGGAAAAGCCCGGCGTCCGCCCCGAGCCTGCCCCGCTGCCCGGGCAGCGAAAAAGCCCGGCATCGCTGCCGGGCTTCTCGATCTGGAGCGGACGACCGGGATCGAACCGGCGACCTACACCTTGGCAAGGTGTCGCGCTACCAACTGCGCTACGTCCGCATTGCTCCCGGTGTTGACCGGGGAACGGTGATTACTTTAGCGCATCGTTCACCGGGCCTTGATAGGGCCTTGGGACCGATTGGGGCGCGGCTCACGCCTGCGCCGCGCCCGCCCCGGTCACCGCTCGGACTGCTCGGCCTCGCCCAGGCCGAGCATTGCGAGCGCTGCCGCGTCGAGCCCTTCGATCGCGACCTCGTGCTTGCGGTGGGCCTCCCAGTCCTCGCGTGAAAGCCGCCAGCGGTTGTCCTGGCGGCGCACGCCGTTCAAGACCTTGTGGTCGATGCCGTCCGCCCGGTAGCCGAGCTTGCGCGAGACGCCCTCCGAAGGCCCGTTGCCCTCGAACGAGGCGCTGAGCGCGAAGTCGGCGCCGAGCCCGGTGAAGACGAAGTCGAGCACGGCCGCGCGCATCTCCGTCCCGATGCCCTGGCCGTGGTGCGCGCGCCCGAGCCACGAGCCGGTGGTGGCCTCGCGCGTCACCTTGATGTCGGCGGCCCCGACCTCCTGCATGCCGACGATCTCGCCGTCGTGGATCACCACGAGCGGCAGCATCCACCGCTCGGGGGTGATGCCCGCGATGACGCCCATCTGGTGCTGCAGGGTCCGGCGGCCGCGTTCGACCGGTTCGCATTCGGTCCACGGCACTACGAACGGCATGAAGTCCGGGTCGTGGATGCCGGCGGCGGCCTGGTCGGCGAGCGCGACGAGGTCGTCGAGGTCGGGCAGGCGCAGTTCGAGGCGTTCGGTGCGCAGCCGGAGCCGGTAGACCGGCAGGTAGTCGGCGAGTTTCACGATGGTTCCTTCCCGAGGCCGAGCATGTCCAGTACGTCGTCGTCAAGGCCTTCGATGGCGACCTCGTGCTTGCGGTTCGCCTCCCAGTCCTCGCGGGAGAGCCGCCAGCGCTGTTCGGTGCGGCGGACGCCTTGGACCACCGGGTGTTTGATGCCGTCCTCGCGGTAGCCGAGGCTGCGCGAGACGCCGGCCGACGCGGCGTTGCCGTCGTAGGAGCCGCTGGTGGCGAATTCGGCGTCGAGCCCGGCGAACGCGAAGTGGAGGACGGCCGCGCGCATCTCCTTGCCGAGTCCCTTTCCCTGGTGGGCGCGGCCGATCCAGGAGCCGGTGCTGACCTCGCGGGTCACGGTGAACTCGTGGCCCTTGATGTCCTGCACGCCGATCGGTTCGCCGTCGCGGAAGACGTAGAACGGGAGGGTCCAGGCCTGCTCGTCCCAACGGCCGATGGCGCGGTGGTACCAGAGGGCGACGCCGCGGGCGACCTGCTTCGGCTCGGCGGCGGTCCACGGGATGCCGAACGGCATGAAGTCCGGATCGTGGACGCCCGCTACGGCGACCTCGGCCAGCTCGGCGATCTCGTCGAAGGTCGCGGGCAGGCGCAGTTCGAGGCGTTCGGTTCGGAGTCGCAGCCGGTAGACCGGCAGGTGGTCGGCGAGCATGACCAGATTCTTCAGGTTCGGTGCCCGGGAGGGCAATCGGTTTACCGCCGACCCCTGGGTTTGCGTGCACCGCCGACATGTGTCAGACTTTTCTGACATACGACAAGGATGGTTTACATGGAGCCCGAGGAGTTGACCGGCGCGGCCCTGCTCGCGGCCTGCTCGGCTCTGGCGAACCCGCACCGCCTGCGCATCCTCGGAGCGCTCGCGGACGGGCGGCAGTACGTGAGCCACCTGGCCCGCCAGCTGGGGATGAGCCGCCCGCTGCTCCACATGCACCTGCAGAAGCTCCAGGCCGCGGGCCTGGTGACGGGGTCGCTGGAGCTCTCGGAGGACGGCCGGGCCGTCAAGTACTTCGAGGCGGTCCCGTTCACGCTGCAGGTCTCCCCGCAGATCGTCAAGGCGGCGCTGCCGACCCTGCCCGCACCGGGCGACCAAGGAAAGGAAACAGATTTATGTCCATGGGACAAGCCGGGATGCTGTTCGTATTCGGATTCGCCTTCCTGATCGCCGCGATCGTGATCGTCTCGATGCTGGTCTGGGCGTCGACCAAGAAGGCGCAGGCGTCGGCCGCCCGCGAGGCGAACTACCGGGAGCTGGCGGCGAAAGCCCGCGAGGACTCGGCGGAGATCAAGGCCTCCCTCGCGGAGCTCAAGGGCCGCTTGGCGTCCGTGGAGCGGATGCTCAAAGAGGTCGACTGACCGCCGAGCCGGCGCACGCGAGGAATTCCCGCGAATCACGGTTAAGCCGCGCCTGATACGGCACCCTCGGACGCATGGACACGACCCGATCCGGCCTCGCCGCCAAGCCGCTCGACAACGAAGCGCTCGCCCGCATCGACGCCTACTGGCGGGCCGCGAACTACCTCACCGTCGGCCAGATATACCTGCTCGACAACCCCCTGCTCCGGGAGCCGCTGCGCCCCGAGCACGTCAAGCCGCGCCTGCTCGGCCACTGGGGCACCAGCCCCGGCCTCAGCCTGATCTACGCGCACCTGAACCGCTGCATCACCGCCCGCGGCCTCGACATGATCTACGTGACCGGCCCCGGCCACGGCGGCCCCGCGATCGTCGCCAACACCTGGCTCGAGGGCACCTACCCGGAACTGCACCCGTCGGTGAACCACTCCGAGGAGGGCATGAAGCGGCTGTTCCGCCAGTTCTCCTTCCCCGGAGGCATCCCCTCGCACGTCGCCGCCGAGGTGCCCGGCTCGATCCACGAGGGCGGCGAGCTCGGCTACGCGCTCTCGCACGCGTTCGGCGCCGCGTTCGACAACCCGGACCTCACCGTGGCCTGCGTCGTGGGCGACGGCGAGGCCGAGACCGGCCCGCTGGCCGGCTCGTGGTTCTCCAACGTGTTCCTCAACCCCGTCTCGGACGGCACGGTCCTGCCGATCCTGCACCTCAACGGCTACAAGATCGCCAACCCGACGGTCTTCGCGCGCATCTCCGACGAGGACCGCATGTCGTTCTTCCGCGGCGTCGGCTACGAGCCGTTCCTCGTGGAGGGCGACGACCCCGCGAGCGTCCACCAGCTGATGGCCGCCACCCTGGACGCGTGCTTCGACCGGATCGCCGAGATCCGCGCCGACGCCCGCCGCAGTGCCAATGGGACGCCGGTCCGCCCGCGCTGGCCGATGATCATCCTGCGCACCCCGAAAGGCTGGACGGGACCGACCGAAGTGGACGGCGTGCCCGTCGCGGACACGTGGCGCGCCCACCAGGTGCCGCTCTCGGCCGTGCGCACGAACCCCGAGCACCTGGCGATGCTCGAGACGTGGATGCGCTCGTACCGGCCCGAGGAGCTGTTCGACGCCACCGGCAAGCCCGTGCGCGAACTGCTCGACCTGCATCCGCAAGGCGCGCAGCGCATGAGCGCCAACCCGCACGCGAACGGCGGGCTGCTCCTGCGCGACCTCGTGCTGCCCGACTACCGCGAGTACGGCCAGGAGACCGAGGGCCACGGCCGCACCGTCGGCGAGGCCACGAAGGTCCTCGGCAAGTGGCTGCGCGACGTCATCGGCGCCAACCCGGACCGGTTCCGGCTCTTCGGGCCCGACGAGGTCGAGTCGAACCGGCTCGGCGCGGCCTTCGAGACCACCGATCGGCAGTGGCAGGCCGACATCTACCCCACGGACGAGCACCAGGCCCCGCACGGGCGCGTCATGGAGACCCTCTCGGAGCACCTGTGCGAAGGCTGGCTCGAGGGGTACCTCCTCACCGGGCGGCACGGCCTGTTCACCAGCTACGAGGCGTTCATCCACATCGTCGACTCGATGTTCAACCAGCACGCGAAGTGGCTCGACTCCTCCCGCGGGATCCCCTGGCGCCGGCCGATCGCCTCGCTCAACTACCTCCTGTCGAGCCACGTGTGGCGCCAGGACCACAACGGCTTCTCGCACCAGGACCCCGGGTTCATCGACCACGTGATGAACAAGAAGGCCGACATCGTCCGCGTCTACCTGCCGCCGGACGCCAACACCCTCCTGTCCACCATGGACCACTGCCTGCGCAGCCGCCAGTACGTGAACGTCGTGGTCGCCGGCAAGCAGCCCGCGCTCCAGTACACGAGCATGGACGAGGCCGTGCGCCACTGCGAACGGGGCCTCGGCATCTGGGAGTGGGCCTCCACCGACGACGGCCAGTCGCCCGACGTCGTGCTCGCCTGCGCCGGGGACGCGCCCACATTGGAGGTGCTGGCCGCCGCGGACATCCTGCGCCAGACCCTGCCGCGGCTGCGCGTGCGGGTCGTCAACGTCGTCGACCTCATGCGGCTCCAGCCCGACACCGAGCACCCGCACGGCCTCGGCGACCGCGAGTTCGACACGGTCTTCACGACCGACAAGCCGGTCCTGTTCGCCTTCCACGGCTACCCGATGCTCATCCACCGGCTCACCTACCGCCGCAACAACCACGACAACATCCATGTGCGCGGCTACAAGGAGGAGGGCACCACGACCACGCCGTTCGACATGGTCATGCTCAACGACCTCGACCGGTTCCGCCTCGTCATCGACGTGATCGACCGCGTGCCCGGCCTGGGTCAGAACGCCGCTGGCCTGCGGCAGCAGATGGAGGACGCGAGGCACGCCGCCCGCGAGCACACCCGCGCCCACGGCGAGGACCTGCCCGCCGTCGCCGGATGGCAGTGGCCGCACTAGCCGGAGAACCGAAGCGCGGCAGCAGCATCCGTCCAGCGGCTTGACACGAGGCGAACACGCTTCGTTAGTCTCTAAGGGGAGGCATGCTCGCAACCCCTTGGAGGACTGCACGTGGCGAAGGTCAGGCCCGGTCGCGTCGTGGTCGACTACGAGGACGACCTCGTGGTCTTCACGGTCGGCATGCGCATCAACAAGTTCTGGAAATTCCGCAAGTGGGTGCCGGTGTTCGCGTCGATGCCGAAGATGCTCAGCGAACTCCAAGCCGATCCTGAGCTCGGCCTGCTCGACTCGCGGACCATGATCGGCGGCCGCGTGATCATGGTCGTCCAGTACTGGCGCAGCGACGCGCACCTGGAGCGCTACGCGCACTCCCAGGTGCACGCCCACCGCGGCTTCTGGAAGTGGTTCAACCGCAACGTGAAGAGCAACGGCGAGGTCGGCCTGTGGCACGAGCTCTACAAGGTCCGCGCCGGCGACTACGACACGTCGTACATCAACATGCCGCCGTACGGCCTCGCCCGCGCCACGAAGGAGCGGGACGCGACCCGCACCGATCCTGACGACCACGACCACGAGCACCCGGCGGGCGCCGCCCACTAAGGACGCGGGGCCTCCAGCAGCGCGAGGTTCGCGACCAGGCTCTCGGTCGACCAGCCGCGCTGGTGGGCGGTCTGCTCCTCGTCGAAGCCGCGCACCTCGCACTCGGCGACGAGGATGAGCATCAGGTAGACGCGGTAGAGGGCGAGCCGCCGCTCCTCCCCCGCGGTCATCCGCCGGCCCAGGAAGCCCTCGACCGAGGCCGCCTGCTCCTCGTCGGAGCCGAACGTGAGCGAGACGAGTTCGGCGATCGGGTCCCCGTAGAAGGCCCGCTCGCCGTCGATGAACGCCTCCACCCGCCAACCGGATTCGCCGCGCACGACGAAGATGTTGCCGTCCCACAGGTCGAAGTGGACGAGCGCGGGGCGGGTCACCTCGTCGAGCAGGTCCGTCTCGGCGGCGACGACCGCCCTGATCTCCTCGGCCGGGCGCGGCAGCGGCGAACCGTTCTCGGCGATGTCGGCGAGGACGTCGTCGACCATCGCCAGGAACGACGCGGACCAGGTGTCGGCGACCGTGCGGCCGCTCTTGCGCGGATACCCGAACCGCTCCCCGGTGACCGTGGCGAACCGGGCGCTCAAGGCCCCGGCCTCGCGCCGGACCGCCAGGAAGTCCTCATCGGACATGTCGGCCCGGGCGTTCGGCAGCGTCACGCCCTCAAGCCGGTCGATGATCATCACGCCGCCCTCGGGGTCGCCGTAGTGGAGCGCGGGCATCGGCACGCCCGCGGCGAGCCCGCGTTCGAAGCACTCGATCTCGGTGGCCATGAGGTCGACCTCGTAGCGCAGCAGCTTGTGCTCCTTGTCCGGGGCGACCTTGACGACCACATGGCGGCCGTCCGCCAGCGCGAGGGCGTGCGCGGCGTTGAAGAAGCCGTCCTTGAACTCCTCGTGGCCGACCACCTCGACCGGCCCCGGTAGGTGCTTGCGGACGATGGCCTCGACGGCGGCGCGGTCGAGCTTGGGGCGGATGGCGATCTCCATCGCGCCATTCTGTAGGCCGGGAGGCGGCCTGCGCAATCGGGTATCGGTGCGGCTCTTGCCTGGTGGGATAGCGTGGAGGATCGACCGAAACGGACAAGGGAGGCGCCGCATGGACACACCGCGACTGCGCCGGCTGCAGCCGGGCGACCTCGGCTGGATCGTCTACAGCCAGGGGAAGGGATACTGGCAGCAGTTCGGCTGGAACGAGGAGTACGAGGCGCTCATCGCGCGCATCGTCGCCGACTACGCCGAGCGGCACGACCCCGCGCGGGAGGCGGGCTGGATCGCCGAGCTGGACGGCGAGCCGGTCGGATCGATCCTGTGCGTGGACGCGGGCGAGCAGGTCGCGAAGCTGCGGCTGCTGTGGGTCGAGCCGTCCGCGCGCGGGCACGGCGTGGGCGGGATGCTGGTGCGCGAGTGCGTCGACTTCGCCCGCGAGGCCGGGTACCTGTCGATGCGGCTGTGGACGGTGAGCATCCTCGACGCGGCCCGGCGCCTGTACGAGGAGGCCGGGTTCACGCTGGTGAACGAGGAGCCGGTGCGGATGTTCGGCAAGGACGACCTGGTGAACCAGGTGTGGGACCTGCCGCTGCGCGACGCCACCGCATAGCCCGCTCGCGTGATCCGGGCCACGGCAGAAATATTCGGATCGGGGCGGGCGTCGTATAGGTCGTTAGCACTCTCCACCACCGAGTGCTAATCCTGAGGAAGGAGACAGCCACCATGATCGTTCGCTACCAGCACCCTTACGCGGCCTTCCGGCAGCTCGACCGCGAGTTCGAGCGCCTGGCGCGGGCCGGTTTCGGCCAGCGCTCGGTGCAGTACACGCTTCGGTCCGACGTCTACACCGAAGGCGAGGACCTCGTGGTCACCGCCGCGGTTCCGGGCGTGAGCCCTGAGGACGTCACCGTCGAGCTCGAAGGCCGCCGCCTCTCGATCACCGCCGAGCGCCGCGAGCGCGAGGTGGCCGAGGGCGACCGCTACCTCGTGCGGGGTCTCGCGGGCGGCACGTTCCGCCGCGAGTTCCAGCTTCGCGAGGGCGTCACCGCCGACCAGCTCAGCGCGGAGGTCGCCGACGGCATCCTGACGATTCGCGTCTCGGGGGCCGTGAAGTCGGCGCCGCAGGCGCAGCGCATCCCGATCAAGGGCGTTGCGAACGCCGTCGAGGGGAACGCCGTCGAGATCGAGGGCGAGGCGGTGTCCGAGGACGCCGCGTAAGCACGCTGTAGTCAACGGCCCCGGGGTTTTCCCTGGGGCCGTTGGCGTTCCGAGCTAGCGGTGCGCGGCGCCGACGGTCTCGGCGGCCTTGCCGAGATCGGCGACGAGCCGGGACAGGGCCTCGTCGCGTTCGTCGCCGGAGAGGCGGATGACCGCCGAAGGGTGGACGGTGGCCAGGAACTCGCACGGTTCGTCGAGCTCGGCGAGGTCCAGGTCGAACAGCTCGCCGCGCTGGGTGCTGACGCGGAAGTCGGTTCCCATGAGGGACTGCGCGGCGGTCGCGCCGAGGGCGACCACGAGCTCGGGCTTGACCGCGTTCAATTCGGCCAGCAGCCAGGGGCGGCAGGCGACCGTCTCGCCGCGGGTCGGCTTCTTGTGGAGGCGGCGGCCGGTCCGCTCGACGTGCTCGAACTTGAAGTGCTTGACCGCGTTGGTGAGGTAGATCCGGGACCGCTCGATGCCGGCCTCCTCGAGCGCCTGGTCGAGGAGGTGCCCGGCCGGGCCGACGAACGGCTCGCCCTCGCGGTCCTCGACGTCGCCCGGCTGCTCGCCGACCAGGAAGAGGCGGGCGTCCTCGGCCCCTTCGCCGAAGACGGTCTGCGTGGCCTCGCGGTACAGGTCGCAGCCCTCGCAGGACCGGGCCGCCTTGCGCAGCCGCGTGATACCGCCCGATTCGGGCACCCACGCTTCGGCGCCGGGATGCCGTGCCATGTCGCCACCTGCCGTTCGGAAGTCCGCCAGAGCCGTGGACTGGTGGATACCCAGGGAGCGGAGGCGGTGAACCCGCGCGATCGGGCCGGCCGGTACGAGCGGAGCCGGGCGGCGGGTGCCGCGCAGGGCGGCCCCTGTCCGGCAGATGCCGGACAGGGGCCGCGATGGAGCACCGAGACCGTGACGGTGCCGCTGCAGGCCGGAGCCAACACCATCCGACTGGCGGCGACCGCTGCGACGGGTCTGCCCAACATCGACTTCATCGAAGCCTAGGCCGATCGCGCGCCCGGGAAGCCCACTGTCGGATCCGTTGCATTGCAGCGGATCCGACAGTGGGCCTGCGCGTGACCCGCTCAGCTGCACGTCAGGTCCCCTGCCGGTCGGCGGTCAAGATTTCACCGCGCCGGCGGTCAGGCCGGAGACCAGCTGCTTGCGCAGGAGAATGAACACGGCGATCGCCGGGATCGCCGCGAGGACGGAGCCGGCCAGCACCAGGTCGTACTGGCGTCCCTCGGCGCCGAACAGCGCCTGGATGCCGAGCGGGACCGTGTAGAACTCGGGTTCGGAGACGAGGACCAGCGGCCACAGCAGGTTGTTGTAGGCGCCCAGGAAGCTCCACACCGCCAGCGCGCCCAGCGCGGGGCGCAGAAGCGGCAGGACCACGGTCCAGTAGATGCGGAACTCCGAGCAGCCGTCGATGCGGGCGGCGTCGAGGATCTCGTCCGGGATGGACTGCTCGACGTACTGGCGCATCATGAATATCCCGAACGCCGGGGCGACCCAGGGCACGACGAGCGCGAACAGCGGGTGGGCGAGACCGAGTTTCGCAACGAGGATGAACAGCGGCACCACGATGACCGCGAAGGGGATCGCGAGCGAGGAGAACATGACGTCGAACAGGATCCGCTTGCCTTTGAACTCGAACTTGGCGAATCCGTATCCGGCGAGCGAGCACAGGAACACCACCGCGACCGTGCTGACCCCGGCGACGCCGGTGCTCATGAGCATCCAGTTCCAGAACGGGTGTCCGGAAAGCAGGTTCGCGTAGTTGTCCAGGGTCGCCGGTTCGGGCCAGAGGCGGGGCGGGAACGAGAAGATGTCGCTGCGGTCCTTCAAGGAGGACGACAACGCCCACACCAGTGGCGCCAGGTAGATCGCGACCAGCAGGGACAGCGTCAGGTACAGGCCGATGCGGGCCGGGCGCACCGTTGTTCGGGCCCGTCGGGGCGTTGAACGGGGTGCGGCCTTGTCGGTGCTGGCGGCGGTGGCGGTCATCGGGTCCTCCCTACGCCCAAGGCGCTGGAACCGGCGCGTCCTAGGGCGAAGACGATGATGAACATGACCACGCCGGCGGCGGCGGCGTAGCCGAGTTCCTGCCGCTGGAATGCGGCCCGGTAGATGAACATCGACAGCGAGAGCGTCGACTCGCCGGGGCCGCCCTGGGTCAGCAGGAACGGCTCCTCGAAGATCTGCGCGGTGTTGACGAGCATGGTCACGGCGATGAACGCGGTGACGGGTCTCAGCTGCGGGAGCGTGATCGAGAAGAACCGGCGCACGGGGCCGGCGCCGTCCACTTCGGCCGCTTCGTGGAGTTCGCGGGGGACGGCCTGCATGCCGGCGAGGAAGAAGATCGTGAGATAGCCGGTCCAGCGCCACAGCACCAGGACCACCACGACCGTGCGGGCCCAGAACGGGTCGGTGAGCCAGGAGACGCCGCCGAAGCCGAAGAGGGCTTCGAGCACGGCGTTGAGCAGTCCGTACTCGCCGTCGAAGATCAGGCCGAAGATGAGGGCGATGATGATCGGCGAGAGGACCACGGGCATGAAGTAGGTGAGCCGGAAGAAGTCGCGGAGCTTCAGGCCGCGGGTGTTGAGGGCCTGGGCGATGAGCAGCGAGGCCGGGAGCACGACGGCCAGGGCGAACACGGTGTAGATCGCGGTGTTGACCAGGGCCGCACCGTAGCTGGGGTCCTGGAGCAGGCGCGTGTAGTTGGCGAAGCCGATGTACTCCGGCGAGCCGAGCCCGGCCCAGTCGGTCAGGCTCAGGTAGAAGCCCGCGCCGATGGGCACGAGCATGAAGAGCGTGAACAGGATGAAGAAGGGCGAGATGAACGCGTAGGGCGCCCACTTGTGGGTGTCCGATCGCGGTCGGCGTGCGGCGGTGGCGGTGCTCATGCCGGAGCCTGCCTTTCGTAGGCGCGCAGGCCCTCGCGGAGGGCCTCCTCGGGGTCGGCCTGCCCGTGGATGGCGCGCAGGAGGGGGCCGCCGAGGCTGTCGCGCAGGACGGAGGCGCCGGCGGCCTGGTAGAAGACGGGCATGTCGTTCGCCCCTGCCCCGTAGACCTCGAGGATCCGTTGATCGCCCAGGTACGGGTCGGTGATCTGCTGGAATTCGGGGGTGTCGTAGAGGTCGACGAGGGTCGGCAGGTAGGCGCCGGCGCCGTAGCGGGCCAGCTGGCCCTCGGGGGTGAGGTAGGTGCGCTGGAGGAAGTCGACGGCGGCGTCGGTCTCGGCCTGGCCTTTGAGGACGGCGAACGCGGTGCCGCCCATGGTCGAGGCGATGTGCCCGCCCGCGGCGAACGCCGGGATGGTGCGGGCCCGCCAGACACCGGCCTGGTCGGGCACGTTGGCTTCGAGGCCGTAGACCTTGTACCAGTTGGGCATGACGGTGGCGATGAGCTTGGAGTCCTTGAGGGCGGCCGCGGCCGCGCCGCCGTAGGGGTCGGTGATCGACAGCAGGGCGCCGGAGCGCACCCCTTCGGCCATGAGCGCGAGGACCTCGATCGACTCGTCGGAGAGGACGGTCAGTTCGCCGTCGGCGTCGTAGAGGTTCCCGCCCCGCTGGAGCAGCATCTGGGCGAAGCCGTTGACGATGGCGCCGTTGTCGCCGTTGGAGACCATGCCGATCGCCTGGCCGGTCTCGGCGGCGACCTCGGCGCCGATCCCGAGCAGTTCCTCCCAGGTGGCGACGTCCGCGGGAATGCCGAGCTCGGCGAACAGGTCGGCGCGGTAGTACATGACCGAGACGGAGTTGTCGGATTCGATCGCGTACACCTTCCCGTCGACGGTGTACGGCTGGGTCTTGAGCAGCTGGTCCCCCAGCGGCTCGGTCAGGCTCGTGAGGTCGACGAAGAGGTTCTGGGCGATCCCGGCGCGCATGACCCGCGGGAACTGGTCGATGACGAGTCCGGCCAGGTTCGGCAGGGGTCGCGCGGCGACCGCCTGGTTGACCAGGCGCGAGACGATGTCGGCCGGTGCGATCGAGGTGACGTCGACCGCGTAGGTCCACGGACTGCCGCCGACGAGGTCCGGATCGGATGCCGCACCGGTGAAATAGGTCGCGTAGCCGGGGTCGTGGGTCCACAGTTTCAGGTCGATCGGGCCCGACGCGATGGCCGACCCTTCTTCGGAGGCGGTGCAGCCGGCCAGCAGCCCGGTGCCGAGGCCGGCGGCTCCGGCCAGGCGCAGCAGCTGTCTGCGGTCGATGGTCATGTGAGGGCTCTGTTTCTGTGGCGCGGAGACGTCGGGGACCCCTTTCGGGAGCCCGGAACCGGGCACGCGCCGGTCGCTCACGATCGCAGTGCCGGGCGGAACCGTGGGCCGGTCGCGTCGTCGATCGAATCCGCCGGATGCGGACGAAGCCGCAACGGCTCGAAGGACTTGCGATCGACCCTACGAGCGCTTGACATGCCTGTCGATGGTCATTTCACTGGCGGGCATGGACGAAACCACGGCCCGAGTCGGCGTCGGTCGCCCGCCGGAAAGACGCGGAAGCGACTGGTCGCACCGGTCGAGTGACTCGGCGAAGACGATAGGGTACGCCGCGCGCATTCGGAATAGGCATTGCAAAGCCGCAGCACCGCCAGACCAGCGGAGTGGCGACATGGCCGGTGACGGAAAAAGATGGTGTGGAGGTGGGTACGGGATTCGAACCCGTGTGCACGGCTTTGCAGGCCGTTACCTAACCACTCGGACAACCCACCCTGACGCGAAAGGCCCAAGCCTTGTGAACCTGGGCCTAACTCGCTTCTGTGGACGATACTGGGATTGAACCAGTGACCTCTCCCGTGTCAGGGGAGTGCTCTCCCGCTGAGCTAATCGTCCGGGATAGCGCTCTTTCGAGCTCCGAGCGGACGACCGGGATCGAACCGGCGACCTACACCTTGGCAAGGTGTCGCGCTACCAACTGCGCTACGTCCGCATGTCATTTCCAGGGGCTTTTTCGTTCCCCCGGCGACGGGATAGAACTTTACCCAATGCCCGGCCGAGCGTCCACCGGGGGGTCGGGGCTTCCGGCTTCAAGCCATGTTGTCGCAGCGCTCTGGCAGAATCCTCCCGTGGCTCAAGCTATCGATCAACGCATCGCCGAAGAACTCTCGGTCGGCGCCCATCAAGTCCGCTCGGCCGTCTCGCTTCTCGACGACGGCTCCACCGTTCCGTTCATCGCCCGGTACCGAAAAGAGGCCACCGGGGGCCTCTCCGACGAGCAGCTGCGTGCGCTCGAGGAGCGCCTCGGTTACCTGCGCGAATTGGAGGCCCGCCGCAAAGCGGTGCTCGAATCGATCAGTGAGCAGGGCAAACTCACCGAGACGCTCGCTGCGCAGATCGATGCCGCCGACACGAAGTCGCGGCTCGAAGACCTCTACGCGCCCTTCAAGGTGAAGCGCCGCACGAAGGCGCAGATCGCCCGCGAAGCGGGCCTGGAACCGCTCGCGGAACTGCTTTTGAGTGATCCCTCACAGGACCCCGAGACCGCGGCCGCCGCGTACGTCGACGCCGCGAAAGAGGTACCCGACACTGCCGCGGCGCTGGCCGGGGCGCGCGCGATCCTCACCGAGCGGTTCGGCGAGGACGCCGACCTCATCGGCGACCTGCGCGAACGCATGTGGCGGCGGGGCCGGCTGGTCTCGAAGGTCCGCAGCGGGGCCGAGGAGAAGGGCGCGAAGTTCTCGGACTACTTCGACTTCGCCGAGACGTTCACCACGCTGCCCTCCCACCGGGTGCTCGCGCTCATGCGCGGCGAGAAGGAGGAGGTGCTCTCGCTTTCGCTGGAGCCCGGCGAGTCGGAGGCGGACGGGGCCGACTGCGAGGCCGTGATCGCCGCGAAGTTCGGGATCCGGGACGACGGGAGGCCCGCCGACGCGTGGCTCGCCAAGACCGTCTCGTGGGCGTGGCGCACGCGCATCCTCGTCAAGCTGGGCGTGGACCTGCGGATGCGGCTGTGGCAGCTCGCCGAGGACGAGGCCGTGAAGGTCTTCGCCGCGAACCTGAAGGACCTGCTGCTCGCGGCCCCGGCCGGGCCGAAGACCGTGATGGGCCTCGACCCGGGCTACCGCACCGGCGTGAAAGTGGCCGTCGTCGACCCCACCGGCAAGGTGCTCGACGCGACCGCGATCATGCCGCACCAGCCCCAGAACCGCTGGGACGCTTCACTGGCGACCCTAGGCGCACTCGTCGAGAAGCACGGCGTGCAGCTCATCGCCATCGGCAACGGCACGGCCTCCCGCGAGACCGACCGCCTCGCGGCCGACCTCATCAAAGCCGTGAACGGCACCACCGAACTGGCCAAGATCGTCGTCTCCGAAGCCGGGGCCTCGATCTACTCGGCGTCGGCGTACGCCACGAAGGAGCTCCCGGGCATGGACGTGTCCCTGCGCGGGGCCGTCTCGATCGCGCGGCGGCTCCAGGACCCGCTCGCGGAGCTGGTGAAGATCGAGCCGAAGCACATCGGCGTCGGCCAGTACCAGCACGACCTGACTGAGTCCAAACTCACCAGATCCCTTGAGGCCGTTGTCGAGGACGCGGTGAACGCGGTCGGCGTGGACCTGAACACCGCTTCCGTCCCGCTGCTGTCGCAGGTGTCGGGGCTCTCGGAGAGCGTGGCCGCGAACATCGTGGCGTACCGCGACGAGCACGGCCGCTTCGCCGACCGGAAGGCCCTCCTGAGCGTGCCGCGCCTGGGCCCCAAGGCCTTCGAGCAGGCCGCCGGGTTCCTCCGGGTCGCCGGCGGGGCCAACCCGCTCGACGCCTCGGCCGTGCACCCCGAGGCCTACCCGGTGGTCGAGCGCATCCTCGCGGCCACCGGCGCGCCGATCGGCGGCCTCGTGGGCGACGCGAAAACGCTCCGGAAACTCAAGCCCGCCGACTTCGCCGACGACCGCTTCGGCGTGCCCACGGTCTCGGACATCCTCGCCGAGCTCGAGAAGCCCGGCCGCGACCCGCGCCCCGAGTTCAAGGCCGCCACGTTCAAGGAGGGCGTGGAGAAGGTCTCGGACCTCGAGCCCGGGATGCTCCTGGAGGGGGCCGTGACGAACGTGGCGGCCTTCGGGGCGTTCGTCGACATCGGCGTCCACCAGGACGGCCTGGTGCACATCTCGGCGCTGGCCAACCGGTTCGTGTCGGACCCGCGCGAGATCGTCAAACCCGGCGACGTGGTCAAGGTGAAGGTGGTCTCGGTCGACCTGCAGCGCCAGCGCATCGCGCTCACCATGCGCCTGGACGACGAGGTGGCGGCCGGCGGCGCCGAATCACGCGGCGGCGGCCAGCGCCAAGGCGGTGGCGGCAAGGGCGGCAAGGGGGGCGGTCGGCAGCAGCCGCGCCAGCAGCGCGGCGGCCAGCAGGCGGCCCCGCAGAGCGCGATGGCCGAGGCGCTGCGCCGGGCCGGGCTCACGAAGTAGCGTCGAAAGGAGCGCCCGGCTCCGGTCGGGCGCTCCTCCTGCCTAGGCTTGGGGCGTGTTCGACCGCTTCTCCGACCGCAAGGGCGATGTGATCGTCGGCGTCGCCGCAACCGCTTTCGTCGTCGGCTGGGACTTGATCGTCCTGGCGTTGGGCGGCCCGTGGAGCGAGGGGCTCTTCGAGCCGCTGGGCTGGGCGGTGACCGTCGTCGCGTGCGCAGTGCTGTTCGTGCGCAGCCGGTTTCCGCTGACGGTCACGATCACCACCTTGGCGTGCTCGATCCTGTACTACCCGTCCTCGTCGATCGACGGCCCGACGCTGCTGACGTTCATCATCGCCCTGTACACGCTCGCGGCGCTCGGGCGCATCCGGGCCGCGAGCGCCGTCACCGCCGGTGCGTTCCTGGTGCTGCTCATACCCGAGGTGATGAGCGGGTTCGCCCACATCTCCCTGGTCTCGACGATCCTCATGGCGGGCTGGTTCGTCGCCATCGTCGCGCTGGGCGAAGTGGTGGCCCGGCATCGGGCCTACCGGGCCGAGGCCGAGAACGCGCTGGGGGAGGCCCGGAGGCGCAGCGTCGCCGAGGAGCGGCTGCGGATCGCGCGGGAGCTGCACGACGCGGTCGGGCACCATTTGTCGCTCATCAACGTGCAGACGGCGGCGGCGCTGCGGAAGCTCCGCAAGGACCCGCTGCACCGGACCGAGGAGACGCTGCAGGTGATCGCGGAGACGAGCCAGTCGTCGCTGCGGGAGCTGCGGGCGATGGTCGGGGTGCTGCGCGAGCCCGGGGAGGACTCGCCGACGGGACCGGGGCCGAGCCTGGAGCAGCTGCCGCTGCTGGTCGACGCGGCGCGGGCGTCGGGGCTGGAGGTGGAGCTGCGCGTGGACGGGCGGGCGGCGCTGCCGGTGGCGGTGGACGCGGCGGCGTACCGGGTGGTGCAGGAGTCGCTGACGAACGTGCTGCGGCACGCGAAGGCGCAGCGGGTGCAGATCAAGGTGGTCACGGGGACGTCGACACTGGCGGTGGCGGTGGTCGACGACGGTGGCGGCGATGCCAAGGGCGCCAAAGGGGCGGGCAACGGGTTGACGGGTATGCGCGAGCGGGCGGAGGGCCTCGGCGGTACCTTCGACGCGGGGCCGCGCGATGACGGCGGCTTCTCGGTCGAGGCCACGTGGCCGCTGGAGGTTGACAGGTGATCCGGGTGATGCTGGTGGACGACCAGCGGCTGGTGCGGGCGGGGTTCGCCTCGATCCTCGGCGACGAGGAGGACATCGAGCTGGTCGCGGAGGCGAGCGACGGGGCGGAGGCTCTGGAGCTGGCGCGGCGGCACCGCCCGGACGTGGTGCTCATGGACATCCGAATGCCCAATGTGGACGGCTTGGAGGCGACCGAGCGGATCGGCCGGGACCCGAAGCTGGACGCCGTCAAAGTGGTGATCCTGACCACTTTCGACGAGGACGACTACGTGTACCGGGCGCTGCGCGCGGGGGCGAGCGGGTTCCTTGTCAAGGACACCGATCCGGACGAGCTGCTGCACGCGATCCGGGTGGTCGCGGTGGGCGAGGCGCTCATCGCGCCGAGGGTGACGCGGCGGCTCATCGCGGAGTTCGCCGGGCGGGTCGCCCGGCCGGAGCCGAGCTCGAAGCTGAACGCGCTCACCGAGCGCGAGACCGAGGTGCTCAAGCTCGTGGCCACGGGCATGAGCAACGACGAGATCGCCGGGTCCCTGTTCCTCTCCCCCGCGACAGCGAAGACGCACGTCAGCCGCATCATGTCGAAGCTCTCGGCGCGCGACCGGGCGCAGCTGGTCGTCACGGCCTACGAATCGGGGCTCGTGCGTCCTACGTGGACGGACGGGTCGTAGCTACCGGTCGCGGGGGGCTTTGAGGAAGTCCTCGTAATCGGCGGCCTCGTCGGCGTCGAACTCGGCCAGCCGCCTGAGCAGCTCGGCCTCGGCCGAGCGGCTCTCGGCCGCATCGGGCGAGGCGGCCCGCCAGGAGAGGCCGTGGATCTCGGCCTCAATGCCCGGGGCGTGCACGAACAGGGCCTCGGCGAGGTCCACGACGTAGTTCGCCGGGCGCGCCAGCGGCGCGACCTCGCGGATCACGTCTTCGGGGCGGGCCTTGCCGCCGGAGCGGCGGCGGGCGAGCGCGTCGCCGCCCTTGACCGCGAGGGCCGCCGCGAGCGCGCCGATGATGAACCCCAGGAAGACCGCCGTGCCCGCGTCGAGCGGCGTCAGCAGGGCCGCGGCCACTGCGATCGCCGCCGCGAAGAGGAGGTACACGAGCATGCTCGCGGGTCGGCGCATGAAGTCGAACCAGGGCGGCACGGGGCCGGCGAACCCGTCGAGGGCCCGGTCCAGCCGCACGGCGGCCTCGTCCAGGCCCGATGACCGGTCGGGGGCGGTGATGATCGCCTTCCTGGTGCGCGCGCCGCGCACGATCCAGGCGATGCCGTCGACATAGGGCTCGGTCATGCGGGGTTCCTGTCCAGGGAGGGGGCTGCGGGGGCAGCAGGCAGTCTATGCGGCGCCGTCAAGGCGCCCGTGCGACTGGTGACGTACGCCGAGGGCAGCGCCTCATCCCTGGGACGTACGGCGAATACCGCTGCTGAGGCGATGCGGCGGAGCGGCCCGGGCCACGACAGTTGTCGGCATGGAACCACACCTTGCCGCAAAGCCCTCGGCACTCGCGCGGCTGTCCGGTTGGACGCAGCGCCGCCCGCTGATCGCACTCCTCCTCTGGGTCCTCGTGTTCGCCGCCGCGATCGGCGCCTCCGGCGCGGTCGGCTCAGCCTTCGAAGACGACAACTCGATGCCCGGCACCGAGTCGCAGGAGCTCTCCAACCTGCTCGACGAGCGCGCCCCGGAGGCGAACGAACTGTCCGTGCAGGTGGTCTTCGCCGCGGACGACGTGGCCGCGGAGCGGGACCGCGTCGCGGCGTTCCTCGCCGACCTGGCCGACGAGCCGGGCGTGACCGCCGTGAGCGACCCGTTCGCCGAGTACGGCGCGGTCAGTGAGGACGGCACGGTCGGCTACGCGACCTTGACCTGGGACGGGACCACCGCTGAGGCGGCGGACCTGATCCCCAAGGCCGAGGAGGCCTCCGGTGGCGGCCTCGAGTTCGCCTTGGGCGGCGACGTGATCCGCGAGGCCGGGGAGGGCGGCGGTGGCGCGGCCGAGGGCATCGGCATGCTCGCGGCCCTCGTGATCCTCGTGTTCATGTTCGGGTCCCTGCTGGCCGCGAGCCTCCCGCTCATCACCGCGCTGTTCGCCGTGGGCACCGCGTTCTGCCTCTCGATGCTCGTGTCCCATGTGGTCATACTGCCGACGTTCCTGACGCCCATCATGTTCCTCGTCGGCTTCGGTGTGGGCGTGGACTACGCGCTCCTGATCTTCGCCCGCTTCCGCGCCGAACTCCAGCACGGCGCGAGCCGCAAGGCGGCGGCCGCGACGGCGCTCGACACGGCCGGGCGCTCGGTCCTGTTCGCCGGCTCGGTGGTGATCGTGGCGCTCATGGGCCTGTTCGCGCTGGGCCTCGGCTCGCTCCAGGCGGTCGCGATCGCGGTGGCGCTCACGGTGCTCGTGACGATGCTCGCCTCGGTGACGCTGCTGCCCGCGCTGCTGGCGCTGTTCGGCAAGCGGATCGAGAAGTCCGTGCGCAAGAAGGCCGCGAAGGCCAAGCGGGCCCCGGGCTCGCGCTGGATCGGCTGGTCGCGGTTCGTGGAGCAGCGGGCGTGGCTCGCGATCATCCTGGTGACCGGCGGACTCGCGGCCCTCGCGACGCCGCTGCTGGACCTGCGGCTGGGCTTCGCCGACGCCGGGACGGACGCGGAGACCACGACCAGCCGCGAGGCGTACGACCTGCTCTCCGACGGGTTCGGTGAGGGCTTCAACGGTCCGCTCATGGTCGTCACCGACGGCACCGAGGCCGAGGCGAACGCGGCGTTCGCGGCCATGTCCGACATGGACACGGTCGCGATGGCCTCGCCGCCGTTCGCGATCGGCGACGACCTGTGGATGTCCACCGTCGCGGGGACGTCGGGACCGGCAGACCAGGCCACTGTGGACCTCGTGCACGAACTGCGCGACGAGGTGCTGAACGACGTCGCGGGCACGCAGCTCGTCGGCGGCTCCACCGCCGCCGCGATCGACTTCAGCGACATCATGATCGAGAAGGCCCCGCTGTTCCTCCTGTTCGTGGTCGGGCTCTCGCTCCTGCTCTTGATGATCGTGTTCCGCTCGATCCTCATCCCGATCAAGGCCGCAATCCTCAACCTGATGACCATCGGCGCGAGCCTCGGCGTGGTCGCGTGGATCTTCCAGGAGGGCATGTTCGGCATCCCGGCCGGACCGGTCGAGGCGTTCGTGCCGGTCATGTCCTTCGCGATCATCTTCGGGCTCTCGATGGACTACGAGGTGTTCCTCATGTCGCGGATGCGCGAGGAGTGGCAGCGCACCGGCGACCCGGTCGAAGCGGTCCGCAGAGGCCTCGCGTCGACTGGCGGCGTGGTGACCGCCGCCGCGGCGATCATGATGGCGGTCTTCGGATCGTTCGTCCTCGACGACGCCCGCCTGCTCCAGCAGTTCGGCATCAGCATGGCCGTCGCGATCTTCATCGACGCCTTCGTGATCCGCTGCCTCCTCGTCCCGGCGATCATGAAGGTCATGGGCAGGGGCGCCTGGTGGATGCCGCGGTGGCTCGACAAGGCCATGCCGCACGTCACCGTCGAACCGGAGACCGAGCCGCAGCCGGCCGAACGCGAAATGGCCGCAACCCGCTAGCCCTGCAAGGAAACAGGAACACCGCGGCCCCGGCGCTTAGCCCGGGCCGCGGTGCTGTCAGTCGGGCCGGACGGCGGCGCTGCGCATCGCGGCGATCTCACCGGGCTGCGAGAGCCGCATGACCGCGCCGATCTCGGCCATGTACTTTCGCTGCTCGGCGGGGAAGCGCGCGAGCACCTTGGCCGGATCCGCCAGGAGGTCGGTGTAGATCTCGAGACCCTCGGCGTAGAAGAGGTCGACCAGGCGCGGCTCGCCCGCGGGCGTCGCCATCACGTTGCTCGGGTTGCGGTCGAGGCCGCGCCAGTACGGGACCGCCTCCGCCGCTTCGGCGCTCAACTTCTCGGCCTCGGCCCGGACCGCCGCAACCGGGCCCTCCACATCGGCGTCCCAGCGCCGCCACACTTCGGCGGCCCGGTCCTTGTCGGTCGGCACCAGGAACTCCAGCACCGTGAGCCGACCGCCGCCCTCGAGCGGCGCGTCGAGCTCGATCCGGGGCAGCAGCGGATTGCCCGCCAGCGCTCGGCACAGCCGCACGAACACGCCGTAGGCCGGTTCGAACGGGCTCACCCTCGCGGCCAGCTCGCCGTCCGGCGAGCGCCACACCGTGGCCCAGTCCCCCACCCCGCACACGTTCCACCCGTCGGCCAGCAGCCACCCGGCCGCCTCACGGTGGTTCAACTCCGCCAGAGCGGTCGGATCTGACGGGAACCCTCGCAGCACATCGCTCACGCCCGCAGCCTACGCAGCGCCCCCGCGATCGCAAAACGCCTTTTTCGCACCGCCGGCGCATGCGGCTTTCGCCGCTTCGGCTCAGCTCGCGTTCGGAGGCGTCCGCCGTGTCGCGTTTTCGGGAAGGCGCACTGTCCGCCCGGGTTGGGTCTAGCCTCGTGGATAGGAGCGTTATCGCAGGTGGAACGGGGTGGTTGCGATGATCGAATTGCTCGCCAGGAACTGGGCCTGGGTGCTGGTTCGCGGTGTCTTCACGATCATCTTCGGGGCCATGGCCGTGTTCTGGCCCGGCATCACGCTGTACGTGCTCGTCATCCTGTTCGGCGCTTACGCCATCGTGGACGGCATCACCGCGATCGTCATGGGCGCCAGGCGGTCCAGGGGCCGGGGCGTGCTGATCGTCATGGGCGTCGTCGGCGTGGTCGCCGGTCTGATCGCCCTGTTCTGGCCCGGGATCAGCGCCCTCGCGCTGCTCTACGTGATCGCGATCTGGGCGATCATCTCCGGCCTCGTCTCGATCGTGAGCGGCTTCGGGCTCTCGCGGGACGCGGGCGGGCGCTGGCTGTTCGTCATCTCCGGCCTCGCCGGGGTCGTACTGGGCGTCCTGCTGCTGGCCAACCCGGAGGAGGGCGCGGTCGCGCTGGTCGTGACCATCGGATTCTTCGCGATCATCTGGGGCTTCTTCACGGTGTTCAGTGCCGTGCGGCTGCGGCGCCTGGACAAGGAGCTTGACGCCCGCCAGGACTTCACGGATATTTAGGTCTGTAAATATTAGACGGAGCGCGGGGTTGGGCGCGCGCCCCGGACGACTCGGAGTCGCCATGCACCCCCCGCAGCACGCCGTCCGCAACGCCGTGAGGGCCGCCTTGGTGGTCCTCACGGCGCTGTTCGCGATCCTCGCCGCCGCCGGCCCCGCCTCGGCCGCGCCGACCTCATTCAGCGCCTGGGACCGGGGCGAGGACGGCTGCACGGTGTTCGCGACCGCCGGCGAGGCGGACTGGTCCGTCCTCGGCATCCCCGAGATGCCGCCGGTGAAGCTCACCGGCAAGACCTACACCTACGCCGACGGCCAGATGTGCCTGCCGGTCGTCCCGCGGGACCGCCACGTCGAGTTCATCGGCTACGACCGTGACGGCAAGCCGGTCGCCGAACTCACGGTCCCCGTCTCGACCGACGGCGGGTCCTCCTACACCGAGTACCTCACCGGCCCCTACGGCACGCAGATCGAGTACCTGACCGTCGCCATCTGCGTCACGCCGTCCGAGCTCGGGTCGGGCGCGGTGCGCGACTGCGGCGAGACCCGGGTCGTCCACCGCCAGCCCGTCCGCGGCTAGCGAACGCGACAGCGGCCCGTGCGAGGCACGGGCCGCTGAACGGTGAAGGCGGCGGACGCTACTCGGTCCAGGCCCGCCAGGCGTCGATCTGCTCGCGCACCTGCGCGAGCTGGTCGGCCACCGGCTTCGGGCCCGTCGAGCCCGGCGTCGTGCGGCCCGCGAGCGCGCCGTCCACATCGAGCACGGCCTTGACGGTCGGGTCGAGGTGCTCGGAGATGCCCGCCAGGTCGGCGTCGGCGATCTCGTGCAGCTCGATGCCGCGCGCCTCGCAGTGGGCCACGCAGGACCCGGCGATCTCGTGGGCGCTGCGGAACGGGACGCCCTTGCGCACCAGCCAGTCCGCGATCTCCGTGGCGAGGCTGAACCCGGTCGGGGCCGAGGCGCGTGGGACCTCGGTGTTGAACCGCATGGTCGCGACCATGCCCGTGACGGCCGGGAGCAGGAGCGCCAGGTTGTCGAGCGAGTCGAAGACCGGCTCCTTGTCCTCCTGGAGGTCCTTGTTGTACGTGAACGGCAGGCCCTTGAGGGTGACGAGCAGACTCGTCAGGTTGCCGACGAGGCGGCCCGACTTGCCGCGCGCGAGCTCGGCGACGTCCGGGTTCTTCTTCTGCGGCATGATCGATGAGCCCGTGGAGAACGCGTCGTCCAGTGCGACCCAGCCGAACTCCTGGCTCGACCAGAGGATGACCTCCTCCCCCAGGCGGGAGAGGTGGATGCCGACCATCGAGCACACGAACAGCAGCTCGGCCGCGAAGTCGCGGTCGGAGACGCCGTCGAGCGAGTTCGCGACGGGGCCGTCGAAGCCCAGCTCCTCGGCCACGGCGACCGGGTCGAGCGGGAGCGAGGAGCCCGACAGCGCGCCCGAGCCCAGCGGGGACAGCGCGGCGCGCTTGTCCCAGTCCCGCAGGCGGTCCAGGTCGCGCAGGAGGCCCTGCGCGTGCGCCAGGAGCTGGTGGCCGAGGGTGATCGGCTGGGCGTGCTGGAGGTGGGTCATGCCAGGCGCGGGCGCGTCCACGAGGCCGGCGGCCTGCTCGGTCAGGGCGCTGACCAGGTCGGTGAGGTCCGCGGCGAGGCCCTTCGCGTGGTCGCGGCAGTACAGGCGCAGGTCCGTGGCGATCTGGTCGTTGCGCGAGCGGCCGGCGCGGAGCTTGCCGCCGAGGTCGCCGAGGCGTTCGACGAGGCCGCGTTCGAGCGCGGTGTGCACGTCCTCGTCGGCCACGGTGCCGGTAAAGGCGCCGGAGGCGACGTCGTCGCCGAGCTCGTCGAGGGCGGCGAGCATCTTCTCGAGCTCGTCCGCGGTGAGCAGCCCGGCGCGGTTGAGCACGCGCGCATGGGCTTTGGAGGCCTTGAGGTCGTACGGCGCGAGGCGCCAGTCGAAGCCGATCGAGGCGTTCAGGGCCTCGAGGGCGGCGGCCGGGCCGCCGGAGAAGCGGCCTCCCCACAGTTTCGCCATTACGCGGCGTCTCCCTTGGTGTGCTTGACGGTCATTGCTGGTGCTCCTTGGCGTCGTTCACGGGCTCGTGGGCGGCATAGGGGTCGGGTCCCTTGCCGGCCCAGTGCAGCATCTGGTCGGCCACCTGGGCGCCCGTGACGCCGTCGCGGGCGATCACGGCGATCGTGTCGTCGCCGGCGATCGTGCCGATGACGTCGGACAGGCCCGAGCGGTCGATGGCGCTGGCGAGGTACTGGGCCGCGCCGGGCGGGCAGCGCAGGACCGCCATGTTGCCGGAGTGGTCGGCGCCGACGAGGAGTTCGCGCAGGAGCCGCTGCAGGCGGTCCGAGGCGACCTCGGTGTCCCGAAGGGGCCGTTCGCCTTCCGCGAAGATCGAGTAGACGGCGGAGCCGCCGTCGGTGCCGCGCACCTTGACCGCGCCGAGCTCTTCGAGGTCGCGCGAGAGCGTGGCCTGGGTGGCCTCGATGCCGTCGGCGGCGAGGAGGCTCGCGAGCTCGGTCTGGGAGCGGATCGGGCTGCCCGAGATCAGCTCGACGATGCGGGCCTGGCGGGCGGCCTTCGTGGTCGGCTGGTTCATCGCCGGTCCTTGAGGAGCCAGGCGAGGAGGGCCTTCTGGGCGTGGAGCCGGTTCTCGGCCTGGTCGAACACGCGCGAGCGGGGGCCGTCCATGACCTCGTCGGTGATCTCCTCGCCGCGGTGGGCGGGGAGGCAGTGGAGGACGATCGAGTCGGGGGCGGCGTGGGCGAGGAGGTCGCCGTTGAGCTGGTACGGCGTCAGCTCCTGGATGCGGTTCTCGCTGTCGGCCATGCCCATCGAGACCCAGGCGTCGGTCGTCACGACGTCGGCGCCGGTGACGGCCTCGACCGGGTCGGCCGTCACCTGGACGGATCCGCCGGTCTCGGCGTTGATGGCGGCGGCCCGGGCCAGGACCTCCGGGGCGGGCCGGTAGCCTTCGGGCGCGCCGACGCGGACGTGCATGCCGGCCATCGAGCAGGCGATCACCGTGGAGTTGCCCATGTTGAACGCGGCGTCGCCGAGGTAGGCGATGCTCGTGCCCTTGAGCGGCCGGTGCTCGGCGATGGTCTGGAGGTCGGCGAGGAGCTGGCAGGGGTGCCAGCCGTCGGTGAGGGCGTTGACGACCGGGACGTTCGCGTGGGCGGCGAGCTCCTCGATGCGGTCGTCGCCGAAGGTGCGGATCACGATCGCGCTCGCGTACCGCGAGAGGACCCGGGCGGTGTCGGCGACGGTCTCGCCCCGGCCGAGCTGCGTGGACTGGGCGTCGATCACGACCGAGTGCCCGCCGAGCTCGGCGATGCCGATGTCGAAGGACAGCCGGGTGCGGGTGGAGGGCTTCTCGAAGACGACCGCGACGGACTTGGGGCCCGCGAGCGCGGGGAAGCCGTGGCGGTCGGCCTTCATCTTCGCGGCGAGGTCGAGGATCTCGGCCTGCTGCGCGGGGGTGAGGTCGTCGTCCTTCAAGAAGTGCTTGACGGTCACGGTCGACCTCCTGGGGCATGAGGCTTGCTGGGCGAAGCCCCTCCGGTTCGGGGAGAGGCGTCGCGAAGCGGCGCCGGCGGGTGCGGGTACACGATGTCGAGGGTCTCGATGAGCTTGTCGCAGAACGCGTCCAGCTCCGATGCGGTGATCGTGAGCGGAGGTGCGATCCGGACGGTGTCGGGGCGGGGGGCGTTGGCGAGCACGCCGAGGCCGATGAGGTGCTCGACCGCTGCGGCCGCGACGGGCTCGGTGAGGTTGATGCCGCGCCACAGCGCCTGGCCGCGGACCTCGGTGACCCGGGGGTCGGCGAGGAGCCGGTCGCCGAGGCGCTGCCCGAGGGTGAGCACGTTCGCGAAGAGGTGGTCCCGCTCGATCGTGTCGATCACCGCGAGGGAGGCGGCGCACGCGATCGGGTTGCCGCCGAAGGTGGAGCCGTGGACGCCCTTGGTGAAGAGCGCGGCGGCCGGTTCGGTGGCGAGGACCGCACCGATCGGGACGCCGCCGCCGAGGCCCTTGGCGAGGGTCACGACGTCGGGGACGATCCCTTCGGCGTGGTGGGCGAACCAGGCGCCGGTGCGCCCGAACCCGGACTGGATCTCGTCGAGGACCAGCAGCGCGTTGTGCTCGGTCGTCAGTGCCCTTGCGGCCTTGAGGTATCCGGCCGGTGCGGGGACGACCCCGGTCTCGCCCTGGGTGGGTTCGAGGAACACCGCGGCGACGGTGTCGTCGACCGCGGCCTTGAGCGCGTCGGCGTCGCCGTAGGGCACGAACACGACGTCGCGGCCGAAGGGCCCGAACGGTTCGCGGATGGCGGCCTTGCCGGTGATCGACAGCGCGCCGAGGGTGCGGCCGTGGAAGCCGTTCTCGGTGGCGACGATCCGGGGCTTGCCGTGGGCGGTGCCGTGGAGGATCGCGAGCTTGAGCGCGGCCTCGTTCGCCTCGGTGCCCGAGTTGCAGAGGAAGGCCCTGCCGGGGTTGCCCCACAGGTCGAGCAGCTTCTCGGCGAGCTCGACCTCCTTCTCGTGCAGGAAGAGGTTCGAGGTGTGGGCGAGGCGCGCGGCCTGGTGGCTGACGGCCTCGACGAGCGCGGGGTGGTTGTGGCCGAGGCTGGAGACGGCGATGCCCCCGATCATGTCCAGGTACGTGTTGCCGTCCACATCGGTCACGTACCGGCCCTCGCCCTCGCGGATCGCGACGGGCGGGAGGCCGTAGTTGCCCATGAGGGCCGCGGCGTACCGGGCCTTGATCTGCTCCGAGTAGGTCATTTCGACTCCTGGACCATCGTGCCGACGCCGTCGGTCGTGAAGATCTCCAGCAGGGTGGAGTGGGGGACGCGGCCGTCGATGACGTGCGCCTGCGGGACGCCGCCCTTGACCGCGCGCAGGCACGCCTCCATCTTGGGGACCATGCCCGCCTGGAGGGACGGCAGCATCTCCGCGAGCCTGTCGGTGGTGACCTGCCGCAGGAGCGAGTCCTTGTCCGGCCAGTTCTCGTAGAGGCCTTCGACGTCGGTGAGGACGATGAGCTTCTGCGCGCCGAGGGCTTCGGCGAGCGCGGCGGCGGCGGTGTCGGCGTTGAGGTTGTAGAGGACCCCGTCGTGGTCGAGGGCCACAGTGGAGACAACCGGGATGCGCCCGGCGTCGATGAGGTCGTCCACGGCCGCGGTGTTAACGGAGGCCACGTCGCCGACGCGGCCGACGTCCACCTGCTCGCCGTCCACGTCGGCCCAGCGGCGCTTCGCGGTGAACAGCTGGGCGTCCTCGCCGGACATGCCGACGGCGAACGGCCCGTGGTTGTTGATGAGCCCCACCAGCTCCCGGCCGACCTGGCCGACCAGGACCATCCGGACCACGTCCGCGACCTCAGGGGTGGTGACGCGCAGGCCGCCCTTGAACTCGGAGTCGATGCTCAGCTTCGCGAGCATCGAGGAGATCTGCGGGCCGCCGCCGTGCACCACGACGGGCTTGATGCCCACGTAGTGCAGGAACACCATGTCCGCGGCGAACGCGGCCTGCAGCTCGGGGTTGATCATGGCGTTGCCGCCGTACTTGACCACCACGATGGAGCCGGTGAAGCGCTGGAGCCACGGCAGTGCCTCAATGAGGGTCTCGGCCTTGCCGAGGGCCTTCTGGAGGTGCGGGGCCAGGTCGTCTATCGCGCTCATGTGCTGTACGCCGAATTCTCGTGAACGTAGTCGTGGGACAGGTCGTTGGTCCAGATCGTGGCCGAGGCCGGGCCGTTGTGGAGCTCGATGTCGATCAGTACTTCGCGGCCCTTGAGGTCGACGAGGTCGCGCGGTTCCCCGGCGGCGCCGGCCTTGCAGATCCACACGCCGTTGACGGCCACGTCGACCGCGTCCGCGTCGAAGGGCGCCTTGGCGACGCCGACGGCGGCGAGGATGCGCCCCCAGTTCGGGTCGGAGCCGAACAGCGCGGTCTTGACGAGGTTGTCGCGGGCCACGCAGCGGGCGACCTCCACGGCGTCGTCCTCGGTCGCGGCGCCCGAAACGGTGATCGTGACGTCCTTAGTGGAGCCTTCCGCATCCGAGAGGAGCTGGTGCGCGAGGTCCTTGCACAGCTCCGTGAGCGCGGTGATGAACGCGTCCGCTTCGGCCTCGACGCCGGAGGCGCCCGAGGCGAGGAGGAGCACGGTGTCGTTGGTGGACATCGACCCGTCGGAGTCGAGCCGGTCGAACGAGTACCGGCAGGCGGTGCCGAGTGCGGCGTCGGCGAGCGGTGCGTCGACCACCGCATCGGTGGTGAGGACGACGAGCATCGTCGCGAGGCCGGGGGCGAGCATGCCCGCGCCCTTCGCGATGCCGCCGACCGACCAGCCGGCGGGGCTGCGGACGACGGCGTTCTTGGCCACGGTGTCCGTGGTCATGATCGCGGTCGCGGCCTGCTCGCCGCCGTCGGCCGCGAGCGCGGCGGCCGCGGCCTCGACGCCGGGCAGGAGCTTGTCCATCGGCAGCTGCTCGCCGATGAGGCCGGTGGAGCAGACCGCGATCTCGACGGCGCCGCAGCCGAGGAGCTCGGCGGTCTTCTCGGCGGTGGTGTGCGTGTTCTGGAAGCCCTGCGCGCCGGTGCAGGCGTTCGCGCCGCCCGAGTTGAGGACCACGGCCTTGAGCCGACCGGTGGTGAGCACCTGCTGGGTCCACTTGACCGGCGCGGCCTTCACGCGGTTGCCCGTGAAGCGGCCCGCGGCGACCTGCAGCGGGCCCTCGTTCACGACGAGCGCCATGTCCGGCTTCCCGGAGGCCTTGAGCCCGGCGGTGACGCCGGAGGCCTTGAAGCCCTGCGGAGTCGTGATCGTCATGGTGCCACTCCGTTCACGGTGAGGCCCGCGGCCTCGGGGAGGCCGAGCATGAGGTTGGCGCACTGCACGACCTGGCCGGCCGCGCCCTTGCCGAGGTTGTCGACCGCCGCGGTCACGATGATCCGGCCCGAGTCCTTGTCCACAGTGCCCTGGAGCTGCACGGCGTTCGTGCCGTACGTCGCGGCCGTCGAGGGCCACTGGCCTTCGCGCAGGACGCGCACGAAGTGCTCGCCGTCGTAGGCCTTCACCAGCGCGGCGTGCACGTCCGCAGCGGTCACGTCGCCGGCGGCCTTGGCGGTCACCGTGGAGATGATGCCGCGCGGCATCGGCGCCAGCAGCGGCGTCATCGAGATCGAGGCGGCGCCGGAGGCCTGCTTGATCTCGGGCACGTGCTGGTGCGCGCCGACCTTGTACGGGCTCATCGAGCCCATGACCTCGCTCGCGAGGAGGCTCTTCTTCGGGGCGTTGCCCGCGCCGGAGGTGCCGGAGGCGGCGACGACCACCACGTCCTCGGGCGAGGCGATGCCGGCATCGAGGAGCGGCCGCAGGGCGAGGATCGTGGCCACGGCGTAGCAGCCGGTCGCGGCGACCCGCGTCGAAGCACTGATGGCCTCGCGCTGGCCGGGCAGCTCGGGGAGGCCGTACGTCCAGGTCCCGGCGTGCGGGCCCGGGTAGTAGGCTTCCCAGGCCGCGGCGTCCTCGAGCCGGTGGTCGGCCCCGAGGTCCACGATCTTCTGGCCGGCCGGGAGCTGGGCGGCGAGCGCGGCCGACTGGCCGTGCGGGAGGGTCATGACGACCAGGTCGGCCTCGGCGAAGGCCTCCGGGCCGGTCGGGGTGAAGCGTCGGTCGCCGTACGCGGTGAGGTGGGGGTGGACTGCGGTGATGTACTCACCGGCGTTGCTGTGCGCGCCCGCGGCGACGACGTCGAGCTGCGGGTGGTCGGCGAGCAGCCGGAGCACCTCGCCCCCGGCGTAGCCGCTGGCGCCCGCCACGGCGACCTGAAAAGTCACTGGAAACCTCCATGCTGAATGACTATGCAGAGTACTGTATCAGCATTCAGCCGTGACAGGGCGGTCGTATTCCGGACACTGGGACGTGATCATCGCCCCTGTTCGCGCGCGACGACCGACCGCCGGCCGCCCAACGCCGCGCCCTGCTCTCAACGCGCCTGCTCGCGAGCAAAGATGGCCGCCTGCACCCGGCTGGCCAGGCCGAGCTTCGCCAGTACGCGCGTGACGTGCGACTTCACCGTCGCCTCGGCCATGCCCAGTTCGCCAGCGATCTCCGCGTTCGACATGCCCTCGCCGATGAGCGCGAGCACCTCGGTCTCGCGCGGCGTGAGGTTCGCCAGCCCGGCGCCGTCGACCGCGATCGGGGCGTAGGCCGGGCGCGAGCGCGCGAACTCGGCGATGAGGCCGCGCGTGACCGCCGGGGAGATGAGGCCGTCGCCGCGCGCGATCGTGCGCACCGCCTCGACCAGGGTCTCGGCGTCCGCGTCCTTGAGCAGGAACCCGCTGGCCCCCGCCCGGAGCGCGTCGAACACGTTCTCGTCCTCGCCGTAGCTGGTCAGCACCAGCACGTCGGCGACGCCCCGCAGCTCGGCCGCGGCGGCGATCCCGTCCTTGCGGGGCATCCGGACGTCCATGACGACCACATCGGGGTGGAGTTCCCTCGCGAGCGCGACGGCCTCGACCCCGTCGGCGGCCTCGCCGACCACCTCGATCTCCTCGGCGCTGTCGAGGAGCATCCGCAGTCCGGCGCGGACCGCCGCGTGGTCGTCGGCGAGCAGGACCTTGATCATCGTTGTGCACTCCGTTTCGGGAATCGGCTTGCTGCGGGCGCTTGCGGCGGCTCCTCGAGTCCCCCGGTGGGGATCTCGGCGCGGACCCGCCAGCGGCGGCCCTCGGGCCCGGCCCGCACCTCGCCGCCGAGGATGCGCACCCGCTCGGTCATGCCGACCAGGCCCGCGCCTCCGCTGAGCACGTCTCCGGCGCCGGGGCGCACTGCGTTCTCGACCTCCACGACGATCCACGCATCCTCGTAGCGGATCGCGACCGAGGCGTCCGAGCCGTACTTCAGCACGTTCGCCAGCGCCTCCTGCACCACCCGGTAGGCGGTGAGCTCCACTTCGCCCGGCAGCGCCCGCGCGGGCCCCTCCACGGCGAAGTCCACGTCGAGGCCGACCTTGCGCATCCGCTCGACCAGCTCGGGCACCTGGTCGAGCCGGAACGACGCCAGCTCCTCGCCCGCGCCGCCGTCGGCCCGCAGCAGGCCGATGATGCGCCGCAGCTCCGCCAGGCCCTCCACGCTCGAGGAGCGGATCGCGGCCACCGAGGTCCGCACCGTCTCGGCGTCCAGGTCCTTGCGGGCCTGGAGGGCCGTGGACTGCAACGCGATCGCCGACAGGTAGTTGGCGACGGTGTCGTGCAGTTCGCGCGCCATCAGGGTGCGCTCGCGCAGCACCGCCTCGCGGCGGCGCACGTCCGCCAGGCGGGTGGCCTGCTCGGCCCGCTCGGACTCCAGCGCCGCCCGCTCATGGGCCTGGCGCACGATGATCGCCGAGAAGATCGGCGAGATCAGGACCAGCGCACTGATGGCCAGCATGCTGATGACCGCGGCGGCCCTGCCGTCCGTCGCCGCGATGTAGATCCCGGTGGCGAGCACCGCGGCGACCGCGATCGGCACCATGGCGCGCAGTCCGCGCCGTGAGCCGTACCGGGCGTACGCGTACAGGTTCTCGCTGAACACGAACACGACCGCGAGCGAGAACCCGATCGCGACCTCGATGCCGAAACCGATGAGGCCCAAGGCGAGCGCCATCCCGGGCCAGGTGCGCCGCACTACGACGCCCGCGCAGACCAGGGCCAGCGGGACGAACCGCACCGCCTGCGGCACCTCGATGCCGAACCGCTCGTAGCTGCCGAGCGCGAGCAGGGCCGAACCCACGGCGAACAGCAGGACGGCGGCGATCACGGCGGAGCGCTGCACGCCGCGGAAGCGGTCGGCGAGGGGACGGGGCGGCGGGCTGGTCATGGTCCCATCCCATCATGTCCGGGAGGTCCCGGCCTCAGTCTGGATGCCTAACCGCGCCTCCGACTTTGGTCGCACCCGCCTCGAGCGCACCACCCGGCGCCGGCCCTGCGGAGCGTGGGCCGCCCGGCCGCGGCCGTCGTGTTCGCGGTCCTCGCGGCCGAGAACACGGCGGTCGCCACGTCAGAATGCATCCTTAAAGGACACCGATCAGGTTGAGGGCCCAGGTCGGCTCGTCGGTGGGGAAGTCGCTGTACCAGTCACCGTTCTCGAGCTCGTTCACCGCGGAGCCGATGAACGCGAACATGATGATGTAGTACGCGATCAAGACGATGGTCGCGGCGACGCCGATCCAGCCGAGCACGACGCCCGCCGTGGCCATGCCCTCGCCCTGCTCGCCGGTCTCGCGGATCTGGCGCTTCGCGATGCTGCCGAAGATGAGTCCGAGGATGCCGATCGGGCTGCACACGCCGACGATCCCGCAGATCATCGCCGCGATCGCCATGCCGTTCGTGGGGCGCGGCGGCACGTAGGGCGGGTACCCGTAGGGCTGCGGCGGGTACGGCGCGTACGGCGGCGGGGCGGGCTGCTGGTACGGCTGCTGCGGTTCCTGCGGCTGGGAGTACGGGTCGGGCATGGTCATCGGGGGCACCTCTCAGAATGAACTGCCACCAGCTTAAGCGCTCCGAGCCAGCCTCTTGTGCCCCAGCGCCCGCCGTCTCGAACGCGGTGCCGTCACGCAGGGCCCGCTCGCGGTCGAGCAGGGGCGTGAACGCCCACCAGGTGAAGACGGCCACGGCCGCGCCGGTGGCCGCGCCCGCGAGCGTGTCGGTCAGCCAGTGGGCGTGCTGCCAGTTCCGGGAGAGCATCATGGCGCACGTCAGCACCACCGCCGCGGGCCACCAGCGCCGCAGGTGGCGGGCCGGGACCACGAGCACGGCGATGACGACCACGACTGCGGCCATGCGGGAGCTGTGCCCCGAGGGGAACGCCCACGAGCCGGTGTCCACCATGATGTCGGCCGGGCGGGGCCGCTCCCCCACGGCCTTCATCGCGTCGGTGACGAGTTTCGTCGCCGCGATGGCCGCGACGGCGTAGACGGCCGAGCGCCAGCGCCGGACGAAGAGCAGCGCGATCACGCCGACCACGCCGAGGACCAGGCCGAGTTCGCCGCCGAGGACGTCGAAGAACGCCGCCGCGCGCCAGAGCGGGGTGTCGGCCGGGCCGCCGACGAGGCCGTTCCACCAGTCGTCGAGGCCCTGCCACGGCGGCCCGGTGGGGTCGGTGCGCACCCAGATCGCGTCGCCGAGCACCGCCAGCGGCACGGCGATCGAGAGGATCAGGAGCAGCCGCGACCGCGGGAAGCCGTTCGGAGTCATGCGCGGCATCGTATCCGAGGAGGTCAGCACCAAGGCCAGTTGCACGCCTCTGAGGTCGACGGCTCCGGGTCGGGCTCGTCGGAAGTCGAGGGTTCGGGCTCGGGTTCGGACGACGTCGGGTCGGGGTCCGGGTCGGGTTCGGGCTCCTCGCTGGTGTCGTCGGGCGAGGGCGAGCCGGAGGCGCTCGGTGCGGCGGAGGTCGCGCCGCCGCAGCCGTCGGCGTCGGGGTTGGCCTCGCAGTACGCGCTGTCGGGGTCGATCTGGCCGTCGTCGCCGACGATGTCCTCGGTGAGGTCCTCGCCTTCGCCGGAGGCCCCGGGCAGCCGCTCGGCCTCGTAGTCGTTCGTTTCGATGGCGGTGTCGATCACGCTGCGCCACAATGAGACCCCGCCGTCGGCGGCGGCTTCGCCGTTGGCCCAGGCGGCGACGCTCAGCTGCGGTATCGCGCCGACGAACCAGGACTGGGTGGTCTCGCCGTGGTAGTCGGCGCCCGCGCCGAAGAAGTCGCGGTCCTCGATCGCCTCGGCTTCGCCCAGGCCCAGGTACTGCAGGTCCTGGGCGGTGGTGTCGGCGAGGGCCTGGTTGGTGGCGACCTCCTGCTCGGGCGGGACCTCCGCGTCGTCGGCGTCGATGACGCGCTCGATGAAGTGGGTGTCGGCCTGGAGGCCGTCCGCTGCGATGGTGGCGTAGACGCTCGCCATGTCGACGACGCTCACGGGGTAGGTGCCGAAGTCGGCGGCGTCGAGCCCGCCGTACTCGCCTGCGCTCAGGTCGTAGACGGTGCCCTCGCCGTCGGCGATGGCGTTGAGCCCCATGCGGTGTGCGGTCTCGAGCACCGCGTCGACGCCGTACTTCCCGGCGATGGCGTCCATCGCGTCGGTCCGCGACTCCTGGACGGCCGTGGCGAGGTTGACGTCGGCGTCCCCGTCGCTCCACCAGGACTCGATGGAGGCGCCGCCTTCGAGTGCGGTGGCGGCGGTGATCATGTCGAACACCGAGGACGGCGGGTGGGGTGCCGCGGCGCCGATCTGGTCGGTGCCGCTGGTGCGCTCGGCGCCGTAGTAGCAGCGCACCGCGCCCGTGCCGGGCTCGACGGCGACGACCCCGGCCTCGCCGGGGGTCTGCTCGGCGGCCTCTTGGAGGGCCTGGTCGAGGGTGAGGACGACGCGGAGGCCGTCGGGCCGGGAGGCCTCGTCGTAGAGCTGCTCGGGGGTGAGGCCGTAGCGCGCTTCGAGTTCGGCGTTGATCTGCTCGACCAGCGAGGGGTGCCGGTCGGCGAAGTCGGCGGGGAGGGCCTGGCCGCCCGCGTAGAGGTAGGCGGCGTCCTCCTGGTCGGCGCCGCCCGCGCCGCCGCCGGGGAGGTTGGCGAGCACGATGGTGACGCCGATGGCGATCACGAGGCCCACGGCTCCCGCGACGGCCAGGTGCAGCCGGTTGAGTTCGAGGTCGTCCAGCTTGCCGGGCAAGGGGATCGCGACGGCCGACGCGCCGGCCGCGCGGCGTCTGCCGCTGTAGCCGGCGCCGCGGGCTCCGGCTCTGCGGTGCCCGGGCGAACCGCCCTGCTCCGAGCCGGTCCGCCTCCGCCGCCTGCCGACGCGAGAGGGGTTCCCGTTATTCACACCACGTACCTTAAAAGGCGCGGACCATCCGCTAACCCCCGGCTCAGTGTTAACTGCGCGTAACCATCCGATTTGGACATGCAAATGGGGCGCCCCATCGCACCTGCGATGACGCGCCCCAAGGCATTTTCGGAGGTCAGTCCCGAATGGCCGCACCGAACCGCTCGGCCGCGACCGCCACTGCGGCGTCGCGCACCGCCACGCCCTCCTCGTTCGTGAGCGTCCGATCGGCGGCGCGCAGCTCGAGCTTGAAGGCGAGCGACTTCTTGCCCTCACCGAGCTTCGCGTCGCGGTAGACGTCGAAGAGCCGCAGCGAGTCGAGCAGTTCGCCCGCGCCTTCGCGCAGGGCCGCCTCGACCTCGCCGGCCGGGACCGACTCGGCGACGACGATCGCCACGTCGATGAGCGTGGCCGGGAAGTGCGAGATCACCGGCGCGGGCGCCAGGTCCGGCAGCGGCAGGGCCGTCAAGTCCAGCTCCATCGCGGCAGTGCGCCGGGGCAGACCCAGGCGCTCGCAGACCTCCGGGTGCAGTTCGCCCGCGTGGCCGACGACGACGCCGTCCACCCGCAGCTCCGCGCACCGGCCGGGGTGCCACGGCGCGGCCTCCCCTTGGGCGACTTGAAGATCCACGCCAGATGCGGCGGCCACGACCTCGGCGGCCTCGACCGCGTCGGCCCAGTCCGCGGCCCGACCGGGCGCGTCGACGCCGGAGGGCACGGCCTGGCCGCACAGCACCGCCGCCACATGGCGCGGCTGCACGGGCAGGCGCCGGATCGCGGCCGCGATGGCCTCGTCCTCGGGCCGCTTGGAGACGGGCAGCGCGACCACTTCGAGGTCGCTCCAGCCCTCGGCGGGCTGGAAGACCAGGCCCTCCTCGAAGACCGCGAGGTCCTTCGCGCCGCGCGCCAGGTTGAGGCGGACGGCGTTCACCAGGCTCGCAAGCACGGTGGTGCGCAGCAGCGGCGCGGCGTCGTCGAGCGGGTTGAGCACGGCGACGGCCTCGCGCTGCGGGTCCTTCTCGTCCAGGCCGAGCTCGTCGGCGCGGTCGCGGGAGACGAACGGGAACGTGTACGTCTCGGTGAACCCGTGGTCCGCCAAGGCGCGGGCCACGCGGCGGCGGCGCCGCTGCGAGGCGGTCAGGCCGGTCCCGGCGATCGCGCGCGGGATGCTCGAGGGGATGTGGCCGTAGCCGTGGAGGCGGGCCACCTCCTCCACGAGGTCGGCCGGGTCGGTCAGGTCGGGGCGCCAGGACGCGGGCACCACGGTGAGGACGTCGCCGCCCTCCACGGTGCCCTCCTTGACGATGCCGCCGATGACCTCGCAGCCGGCGGCTTCGAGCATCGCCACGATCAGTTCGCGGCCGTAGTCCACGCCGACGGTGCGCGAGGGCAGGTCCACGGGCATGACGATCGGCGTCGCGGGCTCACGGTCGTCGATGTCGGCCACGGCGTCCACAAGGGTCCCGCCGCCGTACTCGACCAGGAGGTCGGCCGCGCGCTGGGCGGCGAGCAGCGAGATCGCCGCATCCGCGCCGCGCTCGTAGCGCTTGGACGCCTCGGAGGTGAGCTTGTGCCGCCGTGAGGTGCGGGCGATCGCCGTCGGGTTCCAGTGCGCCGCCTCAATGAGCACGTTGCGCGTGTTCGGCCCGACCTCGGAGGTCTGGCCGCCCATGACGCCCGCGAGCGAGAGCGGGCCGGTGCCGTCGGTGATCAGCATGTCCTCGGGGTCGAGCTTGCGCTCCACACCGTCCAGAGTGGTCAGCGTCTCGCCCGGCTTCGCGCGGCGCACGACCATGACGTCCTCGAGCGCGTCGCGGTCGAAGGCGTGCAGCGGGTGCCCCAGTTCGAGCATCAGGTAGTTCGTGACGTCCACGGCCAGGCCCAGCGGGCGCATCCCGGCCTGGGTGAGCCGCTTGGCCATCCACTCCGGCGACTCGGCGTTCGCGTCCACGTCGCGCACCTCGCGCAGCGTGAAGCGCGTGCAGCCGTCGGTCTCGACCCGCACCGGGTAGGGCGGGTGCTCGGTCGCGGCGGGCTCGGCGGCCTTCGCGGCCGGGTCGGTGAACGCGACGCCGAGGCGGTGCGCGACCTCGCGGGCGATGCCGCGCACGGAGAAGCAGTAGCCCATGTCCGGGGTGATCGCCAGCTCGAACACGACGTCGTCGAGGCCGACCAGCGGGCGGGCGTCCTCGCCCACGGTGCCGCTCTCGAGCACGATGATGCCCTCGTGGTCGTCGGAGACGCCGAGTTCGCGGGCCGAGCAGATCATGCCGTCGGAGAGGCGGCCGTAGGTCTTGCGCGAGCCGATCTTAAAGCCGCCGGGCAGCTCGGCGCCCGGCAGCGCCACGACGACGAGGTCGCCTTCGGCGAAGTTCCGCGCGCCGCAGATGACCGAGCGCGGCTCGGCCTCGCCGACCTCGACCCAGCAGTGGCGGATCGGCTTCTTGAACTCGGTGAGCTCCTCGATGGAGGCGACGCGGCCGACCACGAGCGGGCCGGTCACGCGGCCGCGCAGGTCGTCGACCTCTTCGACTTCGAGCCCGGCCTCGACCAGGGCGGCGTCGAGCGCCTCCGTGGTGAGGTCCGCGGGCAGGGCGGCGTACTCGGCGAGCCAGGAAACGGGAATCCTCATCGTCTACTCCTCCACCTTCAGCCCGGCGGGGAACCGGACGTCGCCGTCGATGATGTCGCGCAGGTCGGTGATGCCGTGGCGCAGCATGAGCGCGCGCTCCACGCCCATGCCGAACGCGAAGCCCGAGTAGACCTCGGGGTCGATGCCGCAGGCGCGCAGGACGCGCGGGTTGACCATGCCGCAGCCGCCCCACTCGATCCAGCGCGGCCCGTCCTTGTGCGCGGCGAACCAGACGTCGACCTCGGCGCTCGGTTCGGTGAACGGGAAGTACGAGGGGCGCAGGCGGGTGATCGCCTCGGCGCCGAAGACCGACTTCGCGAAGTGGTCGAGGGTGCCCTTGAGGTCGGCCATGGTGATGCCCTTGTCGACCACGAGGCCCTCGGTCTGGTGGAACACCGGCGAGTGCGTCGCGTCGACCTCGTCGGTGCGGTACACGCGGCCGGGCGCGACCGTGTAGATCGGCGGCTCCTGCGTGAGCATGGTGTGGATCTGCACCGTGGAGGTGTGCGTGCGCAGCACCATGTTCGAGCCGTACCCGCCCTTGCCGTCCGCGATGTGGAACGTGTCCATCATGGTGCGGGCCGGGTGGTCGGGATGGATGTTGAGCGCGTCGAAGTTGAACCACTCGAGCTCGACCTCGGGGCCTTCGCCGATCTCGTAGCCCATGGCGACGAACAGGTCGGCGATGCGGTCCATCTGGACGTTGATCGGGTGGCGCGCGCCTTGGCGGCGGCGGGGCGTGCGGGCCGTGACGTCGACGGTCTCCTCGCGGAGGATCCGGGCCGCCTCGGCGGCCTTGAGGATCGCCTCGCGGGCCTCGAACAGGCCGGTGATCTCGGTGCGGGCGGCGTTCACATTGCGGCCGGCCTCACCGCGCTCCTTGCCCGGGATCGAACCGATCGCCCTGCGGGCCAAGGACACCGGGGCCTTGTCGCCGAGTGTGGCGGACTTGGCCGCGGCGAGTTCCTCGAGGTCGGAGGCGGCCGCAATGATCGCGGCGGCGTCCTTGACGGCCCCGGCGAGGGCCTCGGGCTGGAGCAGGCCAGCCTCATTGTCTGTGCTCATAACGTCTTTCTCCTGGCGGGACCTAAAGGAGTCTAAGGAAGGCAGGCGGCTCGGCCGCAGCCCGCTAGGGGAAGACGTGGACGACTAACGCCACAGCCCGCACCCGGCGGGCTGGATAAATTCGCGAGAGCCGATTGACATGACGCCATTCTAACTTCCTGCGCTGGGCGGCAGCACTCGCATAAAGGCAGACACCAGCGGCGACTGCGAGGTTCAGACTCTCGGCCTTGCCCCAGATCGGGACGCCGACCTTGCGGTGCGCGAGCGCGGCCGTGGCTTCATCGAGACCATGGGCCTCGGAGCCGAACAGCCACACCGTGGGCGCGGCAAGCTCGTCGGCGGCGTCGAGCGCGTACAGGTCGTCGCCGTCGGCGGCGGCGGCGAGGATCTGGGCGTGCGGGAACAGGTCGAGCGCGTCGGCCGTGTCCGCGGCCCGCACCACCGGCAGGTGGAACAGGCTCCCGGCGGAGGAGCGCACGCACTTGCCGTTGTACGGGTCGACCGAGTCGGTCGCGAAGACCACGCAGTCGGCCCCGGCCGCATCGGCGGCGCGCAGCACCGTGCCGGCGTTGCCGGGGTCGGTGATGCCGTGGAGCACCGCGACCAGGCGCGGCTCTTCCGGAAGGCTCTGCTCGAGGAACCGGCAGACGGCGACGAGCCCCTGCGGGGTCACGGTCTCTGCGAGCGCGGCCAGGCCGTCGTCGGTGCACGCGTGCACGTGGGCGCCCGCGGCGACGGCGGCGTCGATCAGGTCCGAGTGGCGGGTGTCGGCGTCGAAGTCGTAGAAGAGGTCTTCCACCACCCCGGCGCCGATGGCCTCGCGGACGGCCTGCGGCCCTTCGGCGAGGAACCGCTCGGCCTTGTCGCGGGCGCGGCGGCGCTGCAGCTTCCGGGCATTGACGACCCGGGACGATCGCGCGGTGAGCGCGTCCGTCCCGGGTGGGTCAAGTGGCATCTACTGCTCGGCGGGAGCGTTGACGTCCGCGGGGAGGGCCTTGCGGGCGACCTCGACGAGGGCGGTGAACGCCGCCGCGTCGTTGACGGCCAGCTCGGCGAGGATCTTGCGGTCGACCTCGACCTCAGCGAGGGACAGGCCCTGCATGAAGCGGTTGTAGGTGATGCCGTTCGCACGGGCGGCCGCGTTGATGCGGGTGATCCACAGCTTGCGGAACTCGCGCTTGCGGTTCTTGCGGTCGCGGTACGAGTACGTGTACGAGTGGAGCAGCTGCTCCTTGGCCTTGCGGTACAGGCGCGAGCGCTGCCCGCGGTAGCCCTTGGCCTCCTCGAGTACGACGCGGCGCTTCTTCTTGGCGTTCAGCGAACGCTTGACGCGTGCCACAGTTCAGTCTCCTTGCGTTAAAAGCGGATGGGTGTCAAACGGAGCGTGGGCTTAGAGGCCCAGCAGCTTCCGGACCTGCTTCTGGTCGGCGGGGGCGACTTCGCCGCGGCCCTGCTGCTCACGCTTGAACCGACCGCTCTTGTGCTCCATGAGGTGGTTCTTGCCGGCCTTGCGGCGCATCAGCTTGCCGGAGCCGGTCACCTTGAACCGCTTCTTGGCACCGCTGTGGGTCTTCATCTTCGGCATCGTGCTTCTCCTCTGTGTTCAATGCCGGTCGGGGCGGGCGCACTGCGGCGCCCGCTACCGGCCGGTGAGTCAGGTGCTCGGGGTCAGGCCTCGGGCTGCTTCTCGGCGGGCGTCGCCGCAGGAGCCTCTTCAGGGGCCTCTGCCACGGCTTCCTCGGGAGCCTCCGCCGGAGTCTCCTCAGGGGCCGCTTCCGGGGCCGCTTCGGCCTGCTCGGCGTCGCCGCCGCGGCTCTTGCGTCCGCCACCACTGCCACCGCTCGCCTTGATGATCTCGCCCTTGGGGCGGATCGGCGCGACGACCATGATCATGTTGCGGCCGTCCTGCTTCGCGGCCGATTCGATGATCGCGAGGTCGGACAGCTCTTCCGCGAGCTTGTCCAGCAGGCGCCGGCCGAGCTCAGGGCGCGACTGCTCGCGACCGCGGAACATGATGGTGATCTTGACCTTGTCCCCGGCCGTGAGGAACCGCACGATGTGACCCTTTTTGGTCTCGTAGTCGTGCTTGTCGATCTTCGGCCGGAGCTTCATCTCTTTGATGACGGTCTGCTGCTGGTTCCGGCGCGAGGCACGGGCCTTCTGGGCGGACTCGTACTTGTACTTGCCGTAGTCCATGAGCTTGCAGACCGGCGGACGGGCGGTGGGTGCGACTTCGACCAGGTCCAGGTCGACGTCGGCGGCCAGTTGCAGGGCCTTGTCGATCGACACGATGCCGACCTGCTCCCCTGCCGGGCCGACCAGGCGCACTTCCTTGGTCCGAATCTGGTCGTTAATACGCAGATCGCTGATGGGGCCTCCTTGGTGTTCGCGATGCTCGCCGATGCTGAGATCGGCGCCCCTGTGGCTGTTCCGGTCGTCGGGGCGGGAGCCCCGGCGGCTTGTCGGTGCAAGCGTGACCCAGCACAGGCCTCACGCGAGTGAGGTCCCCAAAAGAAAAGACCCCGGCGTCAGCCAGGGTCCACTCCAAGGGCACGGCGATCATGTCGCCGTACGTGACCCGTTCACCTGTCGGCGCCCCCGTGAGGGGGTCCCGGCTGCGGGTGGGAGCTGGACTCCGCTTGCGGCACCGTTCGCCGTCTGGGACGGCACGGTGCGATCGACACGCAATACTAGCACCTAGCTGCGGGACTGCTCCAAGAGTGCTCGCAGGTGTTTGATCGCCGCCACAGCGCGTTCCTTGTCGCTGACCTGGACGGCCATGATCGACATCTCGTCGTCGTCCGCGAGTTCCACGGTGGCCCAAGTCATCTTGTCCGTGAAGTTGATCGCGGTGACGAGCTGCCACGGGAAGTAGCGCTTGGAGGCGACGTTGGTCACCTCGATGCCCTTCTCGTCGGCGCGCACCCGCAGGCGCAGGAAGCTGAGGGCGATGCCGGCGCCGATGACGCCGAGGCCGATCATGGCGGCCTGGTCGGCCCAGGTGATCGCGCCGCCCTCGAAGGTCTGGCTGCCGAGGGTGAAGGAGAGGGCGGTGAAGCCGACGAACGCGACGGCCGCGCCGATCCAGGCGCCGATGCGGGACTTGCGGGGTCGGTAGTCAAGTTGACCGAGATCGCTCATGGTCTGCTCCTGTACGGCGGTCACGCGCGCTCCTCCATTGTCCTTCGGTTCGCGGCTCAAGGCAATTGGTCGATCTCGAGGCTCGAGTCGAATGCAAGCAGCGTCTTCGGCTCGCCCGTCACGATGGGCCAGCCGGGGCGGTTCAGGCCACACCACGCGACGTGCCCGGCGGCGATGTTGCCGTGCTGGCGCGAGCGCGAGAGCATGAGGCCGACGTCCCGGGCGGACTTCTGGTCGAGGTCCATCACGACGGTGACGGGCAGGCCGAGCAGGACGAGGAGGGCGTCGCGGTCGCGGCGGCGGGCCTGCGACCAGGCCTCGGCGAGGGCCCCGGAGGGGATCGCGAGGACCACGTTCTGCTCGAGCGCGGTGAAGACGACGGCCTGCGGGTACGGCATGGAGGTGGCGAAACCGACGATCGCGGACACGTCCAGGATGCGGCCGCCGATCACGTATCGGCCTCTCCTTCTTTGTCGTCGACGCCGAGCTTCTCGCGGGCCCAGGCCAGGTGCTCGGCGCTGGGGGCGCTGCCCTTGCGCTCGAAGAGGTCCTGGAGTTCGCTGAGCGAGCGGTCGCGCTCGAGGCGCTCGGCGACGGCGGCGGCGACGTACTCGTCGACGGAGGGGGCGCGTCCGACCGCGACGAGGCGGCGGATCTGCTCGAGCTGGGAGCCGGAGAGCGTGACGCTCGGTCTCGTGGGCCCGGCCCCCGCGCCGGCGGGAGGATTGAGCGACGAATTGGCGCGATCGGTCACGATTTCCAGGGTAGCGGTGGCTCAGGCGTTCGCACTAGCCGCCATCGCGCTCTCACGTCAGTAGTACCGTCGTGGTGAGGCACATCCACCTCAATGCTCATTCGGCGAAGCTTGCGAGCCGAACATTTGCACCGCCTGGATGGGAAGGACCTGTCATGGCTGAGAAGAAGTCCGGCGAGCGGCCACACGACCCCAAGTTCCCCGAGAAGTTCCTGAACTTCATGCGCACCGGCTGGGGCGCGACGGAGCTCGACGTGGCCGAGTCGGCGCAGGCGGCCTACACGGCCCGCCGCCGCGAGGCGGTCTCGGCGGCCTTCCCGGGCGAGACGGTCGTCGTTCCCACCGGGTACGAGAAGACCCGCTCGAACGACACCTTCTTCCGCTTCCGCGCGGGCTCGGACTTCGCCTGGCTCACCGGCGACCTCGACCCCGAGGGCGTGCTCGTGCTGCACTCGAACGGGTCGGGCCACGACGCGGTGCTGTACCGGCGCCCGCGCAAGGGCTACGACTCGGACGAGTTCTTCCGCTCCGCGAAGTACGGCGAGCTGTGGATCGGCCGCAAGCGCTCCCTGCAGGAGACCAGTGTGGAGCTGGGCATCGAGGTCCGCGACGTGGAGCGGCTCGAGAGCGAGCTGCAGGGCCTGGAGCGCGGCAAGGTGCGCGTGCTGCGCGGCTTCGACGCCGGCGTGGACGCCCGCTTCGCGGCCGAGGAGCCGGCCTTGGGCGCCGAGGGCCACCCGCAGCTGACCCGCGACGGTGAACTCGCCGCGGTGCTCTCGGAGCTGCGCCTGGTCAAGGACGCGTGGGAGCTGGAGCAGCTGCAGAACGCGGTCGACATCACGGTGCGCGGCTTCGAGGACGTGGCGCGCGTGCTGCCCTCCAGCGGCTCGATCCCCGAGCGCACCCTGGAAGGCGTGTTCGGGCTGCGCTCGCGCCTGGAGGGCAACGGCCTCGGGTACGACTCGATCGTGGGCGCCGGATCGCACGCGACGACCCTGCACTGGATCACCAACGACGGCCGCACCACGCCGGGCGAGCTGATCCTCATGGACATGGGCGTGGAGAACAACCACCTCTACACCGCCGACGTGACCCGCACGCTTCCGGTGAGCGGCAACTTCACGCCGCTGCAGCGGGAGGTGTACGACATCGTGCACGCCTCGCAGCAGGCGGGCATGGACGTCATCAAGCCCGGCACCGAGTTCCAGGAGATCCACCAGGTCTGCATGCGGGTGCTGGCCGAGGGCCTCAAGGACCTCGGGGTCCTGCCGGGCTCTGTCGACGAGGCGCTCGACAAGGACTCGCTGATCTACCGCCGCTGGACCCTGCACGGCTTCGGGCACATGCTCGGCCTCGACGTGCACGACTGCGCGAACTCCCGCCCCGAGCACTACTACAAGGGCGCGGTGCAGGAGGACTTCGTGCTCACCGTCGAACCGGGCCTGTACTTCCAGGCCAACGACGAGCTGGTGCCCGAGGAGCTGCGCGGCGTCGGCATCCGCATCGAGGACGACGTGCGGGTCACCGCCGAAGGCTGCGAGAACCTCTCGGCCGGGCTGCCGCGCACGGCGGACGAGGTGGAGTCCTGGCTCGGCGAGCAGCGGGCCGCGGGTCCCCGCCTGGCGGCCTAAGATCCTATAGGATATATCCTATGGGATCGGGCGCGAGACGACGGAGAGCCGGGGCGGTCGTGACCCGGATTTCCCGAAGCGTATAGTCCGAATTAAGACTTATATCCACCGCACCGGGCCGACGGTGGCAGGCGCACCGCACACCGAAACGCCTGCCGCCGTCGGCCTTCAAACTGCCCCGGTACCCCGGATGCGTTCTCCCGCATCAAGATGCAGCCTCGCAGCCCCTCGTTAGGCTCGGCTAAGCAACTCCCTCGAAACATCGAGTGCTACAGTTGGCCTCGTAAATAAGACGGACGTACTGTTTTAGAGTCGGCGGCTCTGCCCGACCCCGGTTCCCGGCCCTTCAGGTTGGGGCAGACTGAAGCCGACCTTCAAATCCTGAATCGAGGAGCTCTCATGGTGAGCACGGACTCCTTCGGCGCCCGCGAGACGCTGCGGGTCGGCGAACACGAATACGACATCTTCAACATCGCAAAGGTCGAGGGGCACGACCGGCTGCCGTACAGCCTCAAGGTCCTCCTCGAGAACCTGCTGCGCAACGAGGACGGCGCGGACATCACCGCCGACCACATCCGGGCGCTCGGCTCCTGGGACCCCGCCGCCAAGCCCAGCACCGAGATCCAGTTCACGCCCGCCCGCGTGATCATGCAGGACTTCACCGGCGTCCCCTGCGTCGTCGACCTCGCCACCATGCGCGAGGCCGTGCGCGACCTCGGCGGCGACCCGGCCAAGGTCAACCCGCTCGCGCCCGCCGAGATGGTCATCGACCACTCCGTGATCGTCGACTTCTTCGGCCACCCCGACTCCTTCAAGCGCAACGTCGAGCGCGAGTACGAGCGCAACCGCGAGCGCTACCAGTTCCTGCGCTGGGGCCAGACCGCCTTCGACGAGTTCAAGGTCGTCCCGCCCGGCACCGGCATCGTCCACCAGGTCAACATCGAGCACCTCGCGCGCGTCGTCATGACCCGCGACGGCGTCGCCTACCCCGACACCTGCGTCGGCACCGACTCGCACACCACCATGGAGAACGGCATCGGCGTCCTCGGCTGGGGCGTCGGCGGCATCGAGGCCGAGGCCGCGATGCTCGGCCAGCCGATCTCCATGCTCATCCCGCGCGTCGTCGGCTTCAAGCTCTCCGGCGACCTCCCGGCCGGCACCACCGCCACCGACCTCGTGCTCACCATCACCGAGATCCTCCGCGACCACGGCGTCGTCGGCAAGTTCGTCGAGTTCTACGGCGAAGGCGTCACCGCCGTGCCCGTCGCCGACCGCTCCACCCTCGGCAACATGGCCCCCGAGTTCGGCTCCACCTGCGGCATCTTCCCCATCGACGAGCGCACCGTCGACTACCTGCGCCTCACCGGCCGCACCGAGGAGCAGATCGCCCTCGTCGAGGCCTACGCCAAGGCCCAGGGCATGTGGCACGACCCGTCGAAGGAGGCCGCGTACTCCGAGTACCTCGAGCTCGACCTCTCCACCGTCGTGCCCTCCATCGCCGGACCGAAGCGCCCGCAGGACCGCATCCAGCTCGACCAGGCCGGGCACCAGTGGCGCCGCGACGTCGCCAACTACGTGACCGACGAGGCCGGCGAGGAGTCCTTCCCGGGCTCCGACGCCCCCGCCCAGTCCCCCAACGGGAACCGGCCGCACAACCCGCAGACCGTCAAGTCCGAGACCGGCGAGTTCGAACTCGACCACGGCGCCGTCGTGATCGCCGCGATCACCTCGTGCACCAACACCTCGAACCCGTACGTCATGGTCGGCGCGGGCCTGCTCGCCAAGAACGCCGTCGAGGCCGGCCTGCTCTCCAAGCCGTGGGTCAAGACCTCCCTCGCGCCGGGCTCGCAGGTCGTCACCGGCTACCTCACCCGCGCCGGACTCTCCCCGTACCTCGACAAGCTCGGGTTCAACCTCGTCGGCTACGGCTGCACCACCTGCATCGGCAACTCCGGACCGCTCCCCGAGGAGACCTCGGCCGCGGTCCAGACCGGCGACCTCGCCGTCGCGGCCGTCCTCTCGGGCAACCGCAACTTCGAGGGCCGCATCAACCCCGACGTCAAGATGAACTACCTCGCGTCCCCGCCGCTGGTCGTCGCCTACGCGCTGGCCGGCACGATGGACGTGAACCTCACGACCGACGCGATCGGCAAGGGCAAGGACGGCCAGGACGTGTTCCTGCGCGACATCTGGCCCTCCGCCGAGGACATCCGCGAGGTCGTCGACGGCAACATCGGCCGCGACATGTTCCTCAAGGAGTACGCCTCCGTCTTCGACGGCGACGAGACCTGGCAGTCCCTGCCGATCCCGACCGGCAACACCTTCGAATGGGACGACGCCTCGACCTACGTGCGCAAGGCCCCCTACTTCGAGGGCATGCCGGCCACCCCGGCCGCCGTCGAGGACATCACGGGCGCCCGCGTCATGGCGAAGCTCGGGGACTCGGTCACGACCGACCACATCTCCCCCGCCGGCTCCATCAAGGCCGACTCGCCCGCCGGCTCGTACCTGAAGGACCAGGGCGTGTCCCCGGCCGACTTCAACTCGTACGGCTCGCGCCGCGGCAACCACGAGGTCATGGTCCGCGGCACCTTCGCGAACATCCGCCTGCGCAACCAGCTCGCGCCGGGCACCGAAGGCGGCTGGACCCGCGACTTCACCCAGGCCGGCGGCCCGGTCTCGACCATCTACGACGCCTGCCAGAACTACGCCGCCGAAGGCACCCCGCTGGTCGTCTTCGCCGGCAAGGAGTACGGCACCGGCTCCAGCCGCGACTGGGCCGCGAAGGGCACCCGCCTGCTGGGCGTCAAGGCCGTCATCGCCGAGTCGTACGAGCGCATCCACCGCTCGAACCTCATCGGCATGGGCGTCCTCCCGCTCCAGTTCCCCGAAGGCGAGTCGCACCAGAGCCTCGGCCTCACCGGCGAGGAGACCGTCTCGATCACGGGCGTCACCGCGATCAACGACGGCATCCCCGCCACGGTCACTGTGACCGCCGTGAGCCCCGATGGCGCGGAGACCACCTTCGAGGCCGTCGTCCGCCTGGACACCCCGGGCGAGGCCGAGTACTACCGCAACGGCGGCATCCTCCAGTACGTCCTCCGAGGACTGCTGGCGAGCTAGCGCCGTGAACGAACGCGAGGGGCGGACCGTTGCCGGTCCGCCCCTCGCTTCGTCCGACCGCCTCGACGCCGAACGCCTCCGCGTTCCTCCTCGCCGCCTTCTTCTCATCGAGCCGTCACCGGCCGACACGCCCCACTCGCAAAGGAGCGAACCATGAACCCGCAGCGAGGCGCCTCGCTCTTCGGCTACGGCGTCCACCACGTGCAACTGGCCATCCGCCCCGCGGGCGAGGACGCCGCCCGCGCGTTCTACGTCGGGGTCCTCGGCATGACCGAGGTCGAGAAGCCGCCAGAGCTCGCCAAGCGCGGCGGCCTGTGGCTGCGCACCGACGCCCTCGAACTCCACCTCGGCGTCGAAGCGGGCCACGTGCCCTCGAAGAAGGCCCACCCCGGCATCCTCGTCGCGGACCTCGACGCGCTCGCCGCACGTCTGGCCGCCGCCGGCTGCCCGGTCGAGTGGGACGCGGACTTCATCGGCTACCGGCGCTGCTACACCCGCGACCCGTTCGGCAACCGGCTCGAGTTCCTGACGCCCCTCGGCGATTGAGGCCCGCGCCGAAAACCCGGTCGACTGGGGTGCGACCGGGTTTCAGCCCTGACCGTTGACGGCGGGGTCGGGGCGCTGGCACGCTTCTTGCCATGAGTGCGGGATACGAACTGGCGCAAGTGAACATCGGGCGGATCCTGGCGCCCTTCGACAGTGAGCTGATGCACGGGTTCACCTCCATGCTGGAAGAGGTGAACGCCGTCGCGGACCGCGCCGAGGGGTTCGTGTGGCGCCTGGTCGACGAGGGCGGGGCCGACGCGACCGAGTTCCGGGTGTTCGGTGACGAGTGGCTCGCGGTGAACATGTCCGTGTGGACCTCGCCGGAGGCCTTGCACGCCTACGTCTTCGGACCCGAGCACCGCGCGATGCTCAAGCGGCGGCGCGAGTGGTTCGCGCACATGGCCGAGGCGTACTCGGCGATGTGGTGGGTCCCGGCCGGGCACCGGCCGACCCTGCCCGAGGCCGAGAAGCGGCTGACGATCCTGCGCGAGAAGGGCCCCACCGCCGAGGCCTTCACCATGCGGGAGTTGTTCAGCGCTCCGAGTGAGTGAAGGGCCTCACCTCGCGGAATCGCCCGCTCGGCGCGCTCGTTCCACTAGAGGTGATTCGCGAGGTCGAGGTCGTCGTCATCGGGGCCGGGCAGGCCGGGCTCTCGGCCGCCTACTTCCTGCGCCGCCACTTCGCGCCCGAGACCGGGTTCGCGGTGCTCGACCACGCCCCGCGCGCGGGCGGCGCGTGGCAGTTCCGCTGGCCGACCCTCACCTTCGCGACGGTGAACGGGGTGTACCGGCTGCCGGGCATGGACGTGCCCGAGCCCGAGCCGGCCACGCCCGTGTCCGGCGTGATCTCGCAGTACTTCCACGACTACGAGCGCGAGTTCGACCTGCGCGTGCAGCGGCCGGTGTCCGTGAGCGCCGTGCGGTCGCTCCCCGACGAGCGCCTCGAGGTCGTCACCGACCGGGGCACCTGGATCGCCCGCGCGCTCATCAACGCCACAGGCACCTGGGAGCGCCCGTTCTGGCCCCGCTACGCCGGGCAGGACCGGTTCCACGGCCGGCAGCTGCACACCGCGCAGTACCGCGGCCCCGAGGCGTTCGCGGGCCGTCGCGTCGCCGTGGTCGGCGGCGGGATCTCCGGCATCCAGCACCTGCTGGAGATCGATCCGCTCGCCGCGTCCACGCACTGGATCACGCGTCGCGAACCGCAATGGCGCGCAGGCGATTTCAACCCCGACCGGGGCCGCGAGGCCGTCGCGATGGTCGAGGAGCGGGTGCGGCGGGGCCTGCGCCCGCAGTCGGTCATCAGCGTCACCGGGGTGCCGGTGACACCCCAGATCCGGGCCGCGCGCGACGCGGGCGTGCTCGACCGGCTGCCGATGTTCGATCGGATCACGCCCGACGGCTTGCGCTGGGACGACGGCCGCTTCGTCGCGGTCGACACGATCCTGTGGGCCACCGGGTTCCGGGCGGCGCTCGACCACCTCGCGCCGCTGAAACTGCGCGGGTCCGGCGGCGGGATCGTCATGGACGGCACGCGGGTGGCGGTCGATCCGCGCGTGCATCTGGTGGGGTACGGCCCGTCAGCCAGCACCGTCGGGGCGAACCGGGCCGGGAGGGCCGCGGTCAGCGAGATCCGCTCGCTCCTCGGTGCGACGTCCGCCCCCGCCGCGGCACGAGTCTGAGCAGCGCCTGCACCGGCCAGTGGTCGGAGGGGGTCAGATCGCCTTCGGCGTAGGCGTTCACGCCGACCCGGTGGATCTCGACGGCGCAGTCGTCGCTCGGCCTGGCGAGGATCCAGTCCATGCGGGTGGGGCCCTCCGAGGGCTTGGCGCGCCAGCGGTTGAACGTGGCCCAGTTCGGGGTGACGCGTTCGGCCGCGGTCTCCCAGGCGTCCTCGAGTCCGCCGCCGGTGAGGGCCCGGTAGGTCGCGGAGTCGGGGCCGCAGTTGAAGTCCCCGGCCACGACGACCGGGTCGAGGAAGCGGTCGACGGTGTCCAGGAGGATCCGCGCGCCCTTGCGACGGGCCTTCTCGGAGCGGTGGTCGAAGTGGTTGTCGACCACGTAGAGGCGGCGTCCGGTGGCGCGGTCCTCCAAGTGCACCCAGGTGAGCATCCGGACGGTGCCGCTCCCCCAGCTGCGGGAGCCGATCACGTTGGGGCGCTTGGAGAGCCAGAGGTGGTCGTATTCGAGCGGGAGGAGCCGGGCCGAGTCCCAGAAGATCGCGGTGGCCTCGCTGCGGGAGCCGCCGCCGCGGCCGAGGTGCACCCAGTCGTAGCCGTCGAGGTCCTCGCGGAGTTCGAGGAGCTGGCGGAAGCGGCCCTCCTGGGTGCAGATGATCGAGGGCAGTTCGTTCTCGAGCACGGCCTTGACGAGAGGGCGGCGCTTCCACCACGAATGCGGGGCGCTGCCGGAGGCGGACTTGAGGTTGTAGGTCATCACGTGCAGGAACGGCGGATCGACAGGCCCCAGGAGCGGGTGGCCCCCGTCGTTACGGGAGCCCTCCGGGGCGGCGATCAGCGCGTCGTTCACCTTTTCCACGGTATCCGCGCCGCCGCCGCCCTGGAGTCCGTTTACGGGAGCTCGACGAGCGCCTGGGCCGGCCAGTGGTCGGAGGGCGTGCGCCCGTCCTTGGCGTAGGTGTTCACACCGGCCTTGAGGATCCGCACCTCGGGGGTGGTGAGGATCCAGTCGATGCGCCGTTCCTCCTCAGTGGGGACCGGGTTCCAGCCGTTCCACGTGCCGTAGACCGGCGTCACCGGCTCCTCGGCGGCGAGCATGGTGTCGACGAGGCCGCCGTCGGTGAGGATCTGGTAGATCGGGGTGTCCGGGGTGTTGTTGAAGTCCCCGGCGACGATCACCGGGGAGGTCCACGCCGCGATGACGTCGAGGTTCATCTGCGCGCCCTTCTGGCGCGAGGGCTCGGACTGGTGGTCGAAGTGGTTGTTGACGACGTAGAAGTCCCCGCCGGTGCGCAGGTCCTGGAAGCGGACCCAGGTGAGCATCCGGACGACGTTGTTGCCCCAGCTCTTGGAGCCGATGAGCAGCGGGGTGTCCGAGAGCCACAGGTGGTCGTACTCGAGGACCTTGAGGCGCTTGCGCTCCCAGAAGACCGCGGTGGCCTCGCTCTTGGAGCCGCCGAGGCGGCCGAGGTGGATCCAGTCGTGGTCCTTGAGGTCCTCGAGGACGTCCTGGTTCTGCCCGTAGAGGCCCTCCTGCGTGAACAGGACGGTGGGCTTCTCCCGCCGCAGGACCGACTTCACGAGCGGGCGGCGCTCGTCCCACGTGCGCGGCGCGGGGTCGCCGCCCTCGTAGCGGAGGTTGAAGGTGATGAAGTGGAGCTGGTCGCCCCGGGCGGCGCCGATGAGCGAGCCGCCGAAGGCCTCTTCGGCCTGGGCGGTGCCGGCGAGGGCGCCGGAGGCGACGGCGGAGGCGCCGACCGCGAGGCCGGCGCCGAGGACATTCCGTCTACTGAGGATGGTGGTCATGGAACCTCTATATCTCAGGATGCCCTGTTTCTCACAGGAAATCGGGTGGAGGGCCAGTGAACGACAAATGCCGCGAACCGGCAACCTGCAACCGGTGAACACGGAGTGAATGCACTTCGGCACCATGCGAAACGCCCTCACCTCGAGCGCACTGCTCGGCGGGGAGGGCGTTCGCGATCCTCAAGCGACGGTCGCGCAGCCGCAGGTGCAAGCCCCCGGGCACGCGGGTGCGGCGGCGGGCCGGAGCCCGCCGCCGCGGTGGTGTTCGGTGTTCAGCTCTTCCCCGCGTGGCTCTCCAGGTAGGCGCGGATCGCGGCGGGGTCGTCCTCGCCGGCCCAGCCGATGTAGGCGTCGGGGCGGACGATCTTGACGGTGCCGTCGGGGGCGGCCGAGTCGGCGTCGGCGACGAAGCCCGCCGCGTAGGACTCGGCGCTGTCGAGCACCACGAACTTCCCGCCGCGCAGAGCCTCGTAGAGGCGGGTGCCGTCCGCGAGCGCGATGTCGTTGGCGCGGTGGCCCACGAGCTGGTCCTCGCCCTTGTCGTGTCCGTAGTGGATGCCGACGCCGGAGATCATGCCCATGGCCTTGGCCTCGATCGGCTTGATGTGCAGCGCCGTGGCGGCGGCGAGGCCGCCGATGGCCGCCTTGATCTTGGAGCGTTCCGTGGCGAGGCGGATGATGGCGCCGCTGGAGCGCAGGACGGCCTTGCCGACCGGGTGGCGCTCGGCGTTGTAGGTGTCGAGCAGGGCCGGGTCGGCGCCGCGGAGGACGGCGGCGAGCTTCCACGAGAGGTTCGCGGCGTCCTGGAGGCCGGTGTTCATGCCCTGGCCGCCGGCCGGGGAGTGGCAGTGGGCGGCGTCGCCGGCGAGGAAGACGCTGCCGTCGCGGTAGTTCGGGACCTGCCGCTCGTCGGAGTGGAAGCGGGAGATCCAGCGCGGGGAGTGCATGCCGAAGTCGGTGCCGAAGGCGAGGCGCGCGGCCTCCTTGATCTCCTCGAGTTCGATCGGCGCGTCGTCGGACTTCTGGTCGGCCGAGTTCCAGGCGAAGATCCGCCAGTACTCGTCGCCGAAGGCGGCGACGAAGCAGAAGGCGCCGTTGATGCCCTGGATGGCGGGGCTCTCGGGCGGCGGATCGGTGAGCTTGACGTCGGCGAGCATGATCGACTTCAGGACGGCCTCGCCGGGGTAGGGCATGCCGATGGCCTGGCGCACGGCGGACTTGACGCCGTCGGCGCCGACCGCGTACCGGGCGGTGTAGTCGCCCTGGACGGTGTGGACGGTGACCCGGCCGTCGGCCTGGTCGAGCCCGGTCACCTTGTGGTCGTAGCGGATCGAGGCGCCGGCCGCGAGGGCCCGGCGGCGCAGGACCTCCTCGACGTTGTACTGCGGGGTCATGAGGAGGTAGGGGAAGCGGGTCTCGAGGTCGGCGAGGTGGAGGGTGACGCGGTTGAACAGGCGGATGCCGGGCAGCTGGGCGCCGCCGTAGGCGATGAGCTCCTCCGCGAGGCCGCGGGCGTCGAACTCCTCGAGGGTGCGGGCGTGGACGCCGAACGCCCGGGAGAGGTTCGAGAGGTCCGCGCCGCGGCCCTCGAGGACGAGGACGCTGACGCCGGCTTCGGCGAGGTCGCCCGCGAGCAGCAGGCCGGTGGGTCCGGCTCCGACGACGATGACTTCCGCTTGGGTTGACATGGCGCACTCCTTGGGGTGGCTCGCGATGATGTAATTCATCGACTGATGAATTCAAGGTAGCACCCCGGGTCTCGCGCTGGGAACCGTTGGGAGAGCACGCTTCGCATGAACTGAGCCACACCCGCCGATGCTCCCCGTGAAGGGCGGAGCTGCGGGGCTGTCGGGAAATCCAGCTCATTTAGGATGCTTCGCATGCCCAACCCCGAACATGAGGCCCGACCCGGCTACGAGGCCGGCGAACCGCCCGCACCCGAACCGACGCGCCCCAGCCTGGAGGCCCGCCCCGAGCCGACGCCCCCGCCCGCGTACCCGCCGCAGGCGCCGGCGTACGGCCCCGTTCCCCTGCCGCCGCAGCCGAAGCGCGGGAACCGACGCGTGCTCGCCATCGCGCTCGTGGTCGTCTTGATGCTCGCGGGCGGCGTGGTCGGCTACGTCATCTCCGACGACGACTCCGGTTCCGCCGCAGAGGAGTCCGCCTCGGCGTCCACCGAGGAGTCCGGCGCGGCGCAGCCGAGTGGGTCGCCGTCCCCCGAGGTCCCGGCGTTCTCCGGCGAGTTCCTGGTGGTGGAGCCGCTGGGCGCCAGCGTGCCGATCCCGAACGACCGGTGGGAGCATGCCGAGGGGCCGACCGATTACGACTACGCCCATGACGCGTCGCTCTACAACATCGAGCTCGCCGAGAACTGGTACGCGGCCTTCTCCGCGGGGCGCTACGCGATTCCGGAGCTGCCGTTCGACCCGGAGGCCATGGGCAAGACCGCCGGTACGGTCGCCCGGGTCTGGGCCGAGGGCGCCGCGGCGGGCGGGGAGAACGGCAGCGCCTCCGTCCCGGTGCTCACCGAGGTCACTGTGGACGGTCGGGCCGGCGTCCTCGCCGAGTCCACCGCCTCGTGGGACGCCTCGCAGTTCACCGCGGACGAGTACGAGCGGATCGTGATCCTGCTGGTCGACGTCGACGGCGTGAACGCGTTCGTGGCCGGGGCCTATATGCCGCAGTCGGCCGACGACGAGTACGACCTGCTCGTGGACGCGCTCCTGGCGACCACCTTCGCCTAGGAACGGCTCAGGGCCGCGGGAGGTGAGAGACCCGCGGCCCTGGATCGTACTGCCGAAGATAGGTTAGCATAACCTAACTTGCGAACTCAAGCGGTGTTCACCAGCGCAGGAACGCGCCGACGCCGCCCGCCTTCTCGTCGAGCCCGACGCCGTCGCTGAGGATCGACACCCTTGCGTCCGAAGCCAGCGCCATCTCGATCATCGCCTCGCCGAGCTGCGCGTCCGCGATGGCCGAGGCCAGCTCCGGCTCGCCGGGGGCGATCGCGTCGGCCAGGACCGTGCCGTCCGGGATGCGGCGGCCGCTCCACACCGAGTCGCGCTCGATGACGAGCCGGTCGACCCGGCCGCCCTGGAGCGCGTCGAGCACGGCTTCGGAGCCCGCGGCGGTCTTGCGCGGGGACTCGGCGAAGTCGGCGGTGAGGCGCGCGTCCCGGGCCGCGCGGGCGGCCGCGATCTCGGGCGCGAGCGCCTGCTGGATCTGTGCGGGCGTGGACTGGCTGAGGACGAGCTGCGAGGGCACGACGTCGGCCTTGAACCCGTTGTGCAGCGACTTGGAGGCCGCCTCGACGAGTTCGGGTTCGCCGCTGACGACGAGCATCTCCCAGCCGAAGGTCGCCACGTGCTCCTCCAGTGTGGAGTGGGCGGCGGCGAGGAACTTCTGGAGGTGCTCGGCGATGCGGTAGTCGAACAGGTCGTGCTGGTTGTTCGCGCTGATGCCGTCGCGGCCGCCCCAGGCGCTGCGGGTGGCGCTGGGGCCCTTCATGACCCGCCATTCGGCGGTGTCGAGTGCGAAGTGGAGTCCGGAGATCTCCTCGCACCTGCCGAAGCGGCTGTCGAGGAGGCGCATGCCCTTGCCGTCGACCACGGCGATGCCGATCGGCGAGCCCTCGGCCCAGGCGCCGAACATCGGGGCGATGTGGGAGCGGGGGGCGAGGGCGATCCGGTCGGTCAGCGGCGTCTGCATCTCGACGCTGTAGGTCTGGCCGCTGGCGAGGCCGATGAACAGGGCGCGGCCGATCCCGGGCGCGCCGGGGCGGACGAGCTGCTCGATGTCGAGCTTCATCTCCTCGATGCGGCGGCCGAGTGCGGAGCGCGTGCCGTTGTCGACGGCTTCGAGCAGTTGCTTCAGGCCCTGGTCGAGCCGGGTCTTCCAGGGTGGTGTGGAACCTTCCTGCCGGGGGTCGGCGTTGACGTAGAGCGAGAGCACGCCGGTGTCGTCGCGCAGTTTCACCAGCCTGAGTTGCGTCTCGCGGTCCATCGGCATGGCTATCGCCTCCTCGATCGAGCGGAATTCGCCTCAGGATATTCCCGGAGGTGCCCGTTCGTGAAGGTTTCGCCAGTTACGCCTGAAGTGCTGTCAGACGGGGCACCCGTCGGGGCCGCACGCCTCGGCGCCTTCAGCACCGGTGATCGTGGTGATCGCCGGTCGCTTTTCGCCCCAAGCCTTTTCGAGGACCTCGGCGAACAGCTCGGTGGGCTGGGCGCCGGAGACGCCGTACTTCTCGTCGACCACGAAGAACGGCACGCCGGTGGCGCCGAGCGCGGCGGCCTCGGCCTGGTCGGCGCGGACCGCCTCGCGGTAGGCCTCGGGGTCGTCGAGCACCGCGACGACCTCGTCCTTGTCGAGTCCGGCGGCGACCGAGACCTCGATCACGCGCTCGCGTTCGAAGATCGAGGCCTCGTCGGCGAAGTTCGCGATGTAGAACGCCTGCCAGACCTCGGCCTCCAGGCCCCGCTCGGAGGCGAGGTGCAGGAGGCGGTGCAGGTCGAAGGTGTTGCCGTGATCGCGGCCTTCGGTGCGGTACTCGAGGCCTTCGGCCTTGGCGAGGTCGCCGAGCCGGTACTCCCCGGCCTGCGCCTGGGCCGGGCTCATGCCGTACTTCTTGACGAGCATGTCGACGACGGGGGCGGTGTCGCCCGGTTCGCGGTGCGGGTCGAGTTCGAAGGACCGGTGCCGGATCTCGACGTCGACCTTCCCGTCGAGCTGCTGCACGGCCTTGTCGAACCGGGCCTTCCCGACGTAGCACCAAGGGCAGGCGATGTCGGACCAGATGTCCACGCGTAGCTTTTCCACGACTGCCCCAACACTTGAAGCTTCCACGAAATTCCGCCCTGTGCCCCAGGCCTCCCCGCACGCCCACCATGCGAACGCCCCCGCCACCCGCCACTCGCGCCCAAGCCCTCGTTCAGGTACCCTGTCTCAGGCTCGGCGCGCTCCCGCGCGCCCTCCGGGTGCTTAGCTCAGCGGTAGAGCACCTCCCTTACAAGGAGGTGGTCACAGGTTCGATCCCTGTAGCACCCACCAGCACGAAGGCCCCCGGCGGAGCATCCGCCAGGGGCCGAAAAGAGCCAGATCAAGAGCCGATCGCCCGCTCAACTCGCCTCCTCAGCTGGCCGGGGCGGCTCGCGTCCTCAACCGGCCGCCGGCGGGACGTTCTGGTTGGCGTGGAAGAAGTTCTCCGGATCGTAGGCGCGCTTGACCGAGGCGAGCCGGTCGTAGTTGCCGCGGTATGTCGATCGGACGCGTTCGGGCCCCTCTTTGGAGCCGAGGAAGTTGACGTAGGAACCGCCCATGGAGTGCGGATGCAGATCCGTCGAGTAGTCCACGCACCACTGGCGGATCAGGTCGGCGTTGGCGGGATCGGGGTCGATCCCGGCGATCACCGCGGACCACACGGCGTCCCGGTACGCCCAAGCGGTCTCGTCCGCACCCACCCGGTGGGCGGCCCCGTCCACGGGGTACAGGTGCATGGTCGCCGACTCGGTGGGCAGGGCGTTGCCGTACCGCTCGTGCACGTCGATCGCCGCGTCGGAGATCGTGTCGAAGAAGGCGCCGCGCCAGTACCACTGGAGCCCCTTCGGGATCTGCTCGTCGAACATGCCCTGCAGGGCGGGGTACGGCATCGGCGCGGTGAAGTGGAAGGCCGGGGGCGCCGGATCGTTCGCCACGGCGAGGACCTCCTCCAGGCGGCCTTCTTCCAGGTCGCCGGTGTAGCACCAGACCACCGCGCACATCTTCTGCCCGTGGATCGGCTCGGGGAACGGCGGGCCGGGCGGCACCGACAGGAGGGCGAAGAACCCGTTGAGGTCCTCCGGTGCGGCGGGCAGGAACTCCCGGTACCACCGGAGCACCTCCTGGATGCGGTCCAGAGGCCAGAAGGTCAGTCCGACTCCGACATCGCGGACCTCGCTCAGCCGGAAGGTGAAGGACGTGACGACGCCGAAGTTCCCGCCGCCGCCCCGCAACGCCCAGAACAGGTCGGGGTGCTCCGTCTCCGAGGCGGTCGCGAAGGTGCCGTCGGCGAGGACGACGTCGGCCGATGTCAGGCTGTCGATGGTCAGGCCGTACTTGCGGGTCAGGTGCCCGTGCCCGCCGCCCAGCGTGAGGCCGCCGACCCCGGTCGTGGACATGATCCCGGAGGGGATGCCGAGGCCGAAGGTGTGGGCGGCATGGTCGAGCGCGCCCAGTTCAGCGCCGCCGCCCACCTGCGCGATACCCGCTGTGGGGTCCACGCGCACCCAGTTCATCGGCGACAGGTCCAGCGTAAGCCCGTCGTCCACCAGGCACAGGCCCGGTCCGCTGTGGCCGCCCCCGCGGACCGCGAGTTCGACCCCGACGTCCTGCGCGAAGGCGATCGTGGCCCGCACGTCGGCGACGTCGGCGCACTGCGCGAGGGCGGCCGGGCGGCGGTCGATCATGGCGTTGTAGATGCTGCGGGCCTCGTCATAGCCCGGATCCCCTGGGGCGACAACGGGTCCGCGCAAGTCTCCTCGCAGCCTGTCCAGATTCGTTCCGCTGATGCTGCCCATGATCGCGTGCCTCCATCGGGAGTTCGGATGGCGAGCGGCGGTCCGATTGCTCCGCGTACGCCTCGGGCTCAGGGAGGGGCGGGAACGCTCTCGCTCCTCGAAGGCGCGACCTATCAGGTCCCGGGCCCCGGCCTGGCTAACCTGACGCTACTTCACGTCCGTGGGCCCGGTCCCGCATTCAGGCACAACGCCTGCTCATCGTGTCCGATCGGGTCGGCGACGAATCGCAGGTGCCGCCCGCCGGGCGTTCAGCCGTTCGCGTCGCGAGCGGCGGTCTCGAGAGCGCGTGTCATGACGTCCTCTGCTGCCAGGCGCCGCAAGGCGGCGAGCATGGCGTCGCCGAGGACGCCGACGGTCACCACGGCCTCGGCCCGGTTGTCCAAGCCGTCCCGTTCGAGGACGACGCCGACCTCGGCCTCGGCCAGATCGTGTGCGCTCGCGGCGTACCGCTCCAGCAGATCGAGCACGTCCTCTTGCCCGAGCCGGCGAAGCGTCCGGACCGCCGAGGCGAGCATCGCCCTGGCGGGATGGTGGTCGTTCACCCGCCAGCCCAGGCGGTCCACCAGCTCCTGAACCTCGGCCGCACCCGGTTCATCCAGTGTGGATTCCCGGGCGGCGGTGCGCACGAGGGAGTACTGGGTCAGGCCGAGCGTCGTGTACTCGTCGGCGTTCTTGTCCTCGAGATGCTGGAACAGGCGCGCCACCGCCGCGATCGGCATCTCCCCCACCTCGACCATGGCGCGGATCAGCGTCAGGCGGTGCACATGGGCCTCGCCGTACGTCGCCTGGTTCGGGCTGGTCAGGTTCCCGGGCGGCAGGAGCCCTTCGCGGATGTAGTAGCGGATCGTGGGTATGGGCACGCCTGCGCGCTCGCTCAACTCCGTCATTCGCACGACCGGGGTCCTTTCTTACAGCGGGATCGACGACCACCGACTATACGAATCGCGACCGCGCCGCCCCGGGCGGCGACCCTAGGCAGGGGAAGCGGCACCGCGCGCGCTTCGCAGCGTAGCGGCGATGATCCACAGGAGCGCGACGACGCATACGACGTCGAAGCCCTGGATGAAGGCGCTCGCCCGGTCCTGTGCCTCTGGGCGGCTCGCGGTCAGCGCCAATGCCGTGGTCTTCGCGACCACGAGCCCGAGGGCGACAGGAATCCGGACGCCGGGGCGAGCGGCGGCCCAGATGAGCGCCGCACCGGCTAGGAGCTGGAGCATGCCGCGGTGCTGGAGCAGGGTCAAGAGCATCGGATCGGGGTCCGTGACGCCGTAGCTCGATTCGAGCTGGTCGGGTTGCACGAGCGCGAGCGCCGGCACGGCGGTGAACACGCCCATGACGACAAGGGAGACGCGGACGGCGAACTCGGAAGCGCGGCTTCTCATGACACTCCTTCGATCGGAAATGAATAGTGTCACTTCACGCTACATGTAGTGGTGTTTCACAGTCAAGGTGCGAACGCCTCGGTTGTGGTGCTTCGCCTGTCGCGCAAGGGCTCACGCTCGCCGGTCGCCGCCGGGGAGGGCGATCGGCAGGTCGAAGGTAGGGAAGAGGCCGGGGTCGAGGAAGGTCCTGATGCGGGCGATTCCCGTGGCGGTCAGGGTGAGGACGTGGATGCCGTGGGGGCGGCAGACGCCGTCCGTGCAGCGCTGGTAGGACGCGAGGGCGGGCTGGCCGTTCGCGGTGGTCCGGATCATCGGGACGCCGCCGCAGGCGGCGAAGCCCTGCGCGTCCATGAAGCGGACGATGGCGCCGGCCCCGGCGAACCAGGACGTGAACGGCGGCATCTCCAGCACCGCGTCGTCGCGCAGGATTCTGGTGAGCGCCTCGGCGTCGCTGTTGGCGAAGGCCGCCACGAACTTGTCCAGCAGCGCCCGCCGTTCGGGGTCGGTCGGCTCGACCAGCGTGTCCTCGGCCGGGCCCGCCTGCTCCAGCTGGGCGCGGGCCCGCTGCAGAGCGCTGTTGACCGCGGCCGTGGAGGTGTCGAGCAGCTCCGCGACTTCGGCGGCGCGCCAGCCGAGCACGTCGCGCAGGATCAGGACGGCGCGCTGCCGGGCGGGCAGATGCTGCAGCGCCGCCGCGAACGCCAACCGGGTGCCTTCCCGGGACGAAGCGATCTGCGCCGGGTCGGCGCTCAGCAGCGCGTCGGGAAGCGGCTGCAGCCACAGCACCTCCTGCGGCGGCTCCTCAAGGGGGCCACCGGGATCGCCGCTGGGCCCGCCGAGGCCCGACGGCATCGGGCGGCGACCGCGGTTCTCCAGCGCGCGCAGGCACGCGTGCGTCGCGATCCGGTACAGCCAGGTCCGCAGCGACGACCGGCCCTCGAACCGGTCGTAGGCGCGCCACGCGCGCAAGAGCGTCTCCTGGACCAGATCCTCCGCATCGTGCACCGACCCGAGCATCCGGTAGCAGTGCACCAGCAGCTCGCGCCGGTGCGGGGCGGCGAGCGCCGCGAACTCCCCCGCCTGCGGCCCCGCCAGAACGGTCTCCGTCACCGATGCTCCCTTCCTCGTTCCCTCACCGGTACAGACCCGCGGGCGGTCGCGAACTCATCGGCGGCACGCGATGAGTTTTCACCGGCCGCCGTATCGGTACTTGCAACGGGCGGCGTCCGAGTCCGCCCCTGCAGGAACCAGGAGTCCTCCCCATGCCGCAGTTCTTCATCGAAGCGCCCGCCGGAATCGGGCGCGAAGCCAAGCAGCAGCTGATGATCGAGGTGACCGCCGCCATCGAGGAGGCGTTCCGCATGAGTCCCGACATCCAGGTCTGGCTGCGCGAGTACTCGGGCGAGAACGTCGCCTACGACGGCCGGCTGTACGGCGACGAGCCGATGCGCCTGGTGTGCTTCCTCGAAGCGCCCGAGTTCACCGGCGAGGACGTCAGCCGGGCGATGACCAAGCGGATCAACGACGCGATCGAGGTCGCCTACGAGGGCATCGCCAACACCGCGGAGACGCTGATCCTCATGAACCGCTACCCGCTGCAGGATGCGGGGTTCCAGGGCCGGCTCCAGTCGGACGACCCGGAACTCGTCGAGGCGATCAAGCGCCTCAACGGCGCGTAGCGAAACGGCGATCCGGTGGCATTCGCGTGCCACCGGATCGCCGGGGCCGGTCGGGGTTTTCTTTTGTCAGCCGAGTTCTTGGACCAGGCCGACGATGACGCCGGCGGGGCCGCGGATGTAGGCGTACCTGAGCATGTCCTCGTACTGGGCCACTTCGCCGACGAGTGCGCCGCCGTGGGGGCGCAGCTGGTCGAAGGCCTCGTCGACGTTGTCGACGACGAACGTGAGGCGCGGGATGCCCGGGGTGCTCACCGGCTCCCACGGTGCCGGGTTCGCGGCCTTCGGGTGGTGGATCGTCGAGAGTTCGACCTGGCCGTGGCCGTCCGGGGTGCGCAGCATGGCGATGTCGGCGCTGAGCCCCTCGAGCGCGGTGAGCTTGTCCGCCCACTCGCCCCCTACGGGCGCCTGCCCCACCAGCTCCATGCCGAGCGCGACGAAGAACTCGATCGCGGCCGGCAGGTCTTCAACGACGATGCCGACGTGGTCCATTCGCTTGAGTGCTATGGGAAGTCTCACTTCTCCGCGTTCGCGGACTCGTAGTAGCGGCGGGCGCTGCTGCCCACCCTAGTGAGGTCGGTGCCGTAGACGTGCAAGGAGATCGCGGTCTCGGTGCCGGTGTTGACGATCCGGTGGATGTCGCCGGGCGGGGCGAAGCCGCTGACCTCGCCGGGTTGGTTGTCGCTCACGCCGATCCGGTTGAGGTGCTCGTCGAAGAGCTCCTCGTGCTCGACGCCTTGGAGCACGCCGACGACGCACCAGGTGATGTGGTCGTGGATCCGCGTGGTCTGGCCCGGCCGCCAGATCACGGCGGTCACGGAGAAGCTCCCGTCGGGTTCGGCGTACAGGACGTGCCCGGTCGGCCCGTTCGGGTCGCCGAGCCGCTGCTCGGGGGTGAGGAGTTCGGGGCCGGGCAGGATCGGGCGGAGCGCGTCGGCGACCGCGCGGGCGGCCCCGTCCCAGTCGGCGGCGGTGCGGAGCGCGGCGCGGATTGCGGCGGTGACACCGGTCAGTGCGGGTGTCGCGGTGATCGTGGCTGTCATGGCTTCAGCCTGCCCCGGATCGATCCATCAGTCCAATGCCAGATCCTGTGGAAACCTATAGATAGCATTGATACATGCTCGATATCGTGCGGCTCCGGGTCCTCGCGGCGGTCGCCGCCCACGGCTCGGTCACCAAGGCCGCCAAGCACCTGCACTACGCGCAGCCGTCCGTGAGCCACCACCTCGCCCGGCTCGAGGCCGAGACCGGGGCCCGGCTGGTCCAGCGGGTCGGCCGCGGCATCCGGCTCACCCCCGAGGGCGAGATGCTGGCGCGCCGCGCCACCGAGATCATCGGGCGCGTGGACGCGGCCGAGGCCGAGCTCGAGGCGATGGTGGGCCTGCGGACCGGGCGGGTGCGGGTCGCCGGGTTCCAGTCGGCGCTGAGCACGCTTGTGCCGGAGGCCGCCGCGGCGCTGCGCCGCGACCACCCGGGCATCCAGCTGCAACTGGTCGACGCGCATCCCGTGGCGGCGATCGAGATGCTGCGCACGGGCGAGGTCGACGCCGCCGTCGTGTTCCGGTACGAGGAGGACCTGCCCGGCGACATCCGCGGCGTGCACCTCTTCGACGACCCGATGTACCTCCTCAGCTCGCGGGCGGGCGAGACGCTGCTCGACCACCGCGACTCCGCGTGGATCGCCGGGTGCGCGCGCTGCCGCCAGGAGCTCCTCGAACTGTGCGAGGCGGCCGGGTTCACCCCCGAGATCGCTTACACCAGTGACGAGATCATCGTCCAGCAGGCGCTGGTCGCGACGGGCCTGGGCGTGACGACCGCCCCGGGCCTGGCCTTGCGGACCCACCGCCGGGAGGACATCGAGGCGACCGGGATCGACCGCACCCGCCGGATCCACCTCGTCACCTACGGCGAACCGCCGGACCCGCCGGCGACCACGGCGTTCATCGCGGCGCTGCATGTGGCCGCAGAGCAGTACGCCTGACCGGCCGATCTAGCGGCGGCCCATGGCCTTCGCGGTGAGCTCGACCGAGCGGACGCGGTCGGGCACCTCCTGGGCGTGGTGGGCGGTGATGAGCTCGTCGGCGCGCACGGACTCGGCGAACGCCTCGAGGTAGGCGCGCACGTCCTCAGGGGACCCGGTGGCGGTATACTTGGTCATCGACGCGAGCTGCTGCCCTGCCGCGGAGGCGAGGAAGGCGTCGACCTCGGCGTCGCTGAACTCCTGCTGCCCCTGGCCGCGCTTGATGAAGGCGCGGGTCCGGTTGCGGTAGGAGATCTCCCGCTGGGCCTCGGCCTCCTCGCGGTCCTCCGCGGCGAAGACGTTCACGCCGGCGATCACGTAGGGCCGGTCCAGCTGCTCCGAGGGCTGGAACTCCTCGCGGTAGGCGGCGACCGCCTCGAACAGCGCGTCCGGCGCGAAGTGCGAGGCGAACGCGTACGGCAGGCCGAGCTGCGCGGCGAGCTGTGCGCCGAAGAGCGAGGAGCCAAGGAGGTACAGGGGCACTTCGGTGTCGGGGACGGGCACGGACTGGACGCCCGGCACCCGCGACTGCCCGCTGAGGTAGCCCTGGAGTTCGAGCACGTCCTGCGGGAACGTGTCGGCGGAGGTCGCGTCGCGGCGGATGGCGCGCATGGTCTGGCGGTCGGTGCCGGGCGCGCGGCCCAGGCCGAGGTCGATGCGGCCGGGGAAGAGCGTCTCGAGGGTGCCGAACTGCTCGGCGATGACCAGCGGGGAGTGGTTGGGCAGCATGATGCCGCCGGCGCCGAGCCGGATGGAGTCGGTGTGCTCGGCGACGTGGCCGATGACGACGGCCGTGGCGCTGGAGGCGATGGTCGGCATGTTGTGGTGCTCGGCGTACCAGACCCGGCGGTAGCCGCTGCGTTCGGCGGCGCGGGCGAGTTCGACGCTCGCCGCGAGGCTTTCGCGCGCGGAGCGTCCCGGCGCGATCGGCGCCAGGTCGAGGATCGACAGGGCTGCGGGCATGATCGGGGGCCTTTCTCAGAGAGTGCGGTGGAGGTCTTCGGTGAACGCGCGGATGCGCGCTTCGTCGCGGCGGTAGTAGATCCACTGGCCGCGCCTGGTGGCCTGGAGGAACCCGGCCCGCTGGAGGACCGCGAGGTGCGCGGAGACGGTGGAGGCGGAGGCGCCCGACTTCTGCTGGATGAGGCCCGCGCAGACGCCCAGCTCCGCCGTGTCACCGCACGGGAAGTGGGCTTCAGGGTCCTTGAGCCAGTTGAGGATGCGCAGGCGCGTCTCGTTGGAGAGGGCCTTGCACTCGTCGATCACGGTCGCCCCCTTCGCTATTTCGCTAATTAACGAAACATACCTCGGCGGCGGGCCGGCGGCATCATGAAGCCGGTCACGGGTCAGTGGTGCGGGTGCGCCTCGAGCGGCGAGGTCGCGGGCCCCTGGAGGACGGCGCCGCTGGGGGCGTACCGCGAACCGTGGCACGGGCACTCCCAGTTCCGCTCGGCGTCGTTGAAGCCGACGACGCAGCCGAGGTGGGTGCACGTGGCCGACAGGGTGTGCAGGCCGCCGTCCTCGTCCCGGTAGACGGCCCGGAGCGCGCCCCCGATACGCATCACCGCGCCCTCGCCGGGCGCGAGCTCCTCGGGCTCGGACGGGGCGGCGTGCGGCAGGCGGTCGCCGATGAAGTGCCCCACGACCTTCGACTGGGCCTTCGCGAGCTTGCCGCCTTCCCGCAGCAGGTGGAAGCGCCCGGGGCCGAACAGCTCGGCCCAGCGCGGCGGCGTGCCCGCTATCGTCGCGGCGATGGTCCGCGCCGCCGCCACACCGTTGCTCATCCCCCAGCCGCCGAAGCCGCAGGCGACGTACACGCCGTCGTCCCCGGACAGCTCGCCGACGAACGGGACCCGGTCGGTGGTGGTGTAGTCCTGTGCGGCCCAACGGTATTCGATCGACTCGACCCCGAACCGCTCCGTCGTCCACGCCGTCAGGCGGTCGAGCCTCTCGGCGGTGCCTGCGTCGCCGGGGGTGAACGCCTCGCCGGTGACGATGAGCAGGCGCCGCCCTTCGCCGTAAGGCGCGGTGCGCACCGAGCGGGTGCCCTGCTCGCCGGTGATGTACATGCCGCCGGGATCCGCCGACTCGGGGATCGCTCCGGCGACCACCAGCTCGCGGCGGGGCGTGAGCCGCGCGAACAGCTTGATCCGGTCGATCACCGGGAACTGCGTGGCGATCACGACCTGGTCGCAGCGGACCTCGCCGCCGCCCGCGAAGGCGAGGACGTGCGTGCCGTCGTCGGTCTCGAGGCCGGTCACGCGCGACTCCTCGAAGATCCTGGCGCCCTGCGCGGTCAGGTCCGCGGCGAGCGCGAGCAGGAAGCGGCGCGGGTGGAACTGGGCCTGGTCCTCCACCCGGACGGCGCCCGCGACGGGGAACGGCAGCCCGGTCTCGGTCGTGAAGGAGGCCGGGAGGCCCGCTTCGCGGGCGGCCTCGGCCTCCTCGCGCATTGCCGCGACGCCCTCCTCGGATTCGGTGTAGACGAACGAGGGCGCCCGCTCGAGCTCGCAGTCGATCCCCAGCCGTTCCGCGATCGCGGCCACGTGCGCGATCGCGCCGGTCTGCGCCTCGGCGTAGTCGCGGGCCGCCGCGGTGCCGAACGCGTCGCGCAGGTGCGCGTAGATGGCGGCGTGCTGCGCGCTGAGCTTGGCCGTGGTGTTGCCGGTGACCGCGGCGGCGATCCGGTCGGCCTCGATCACCGCCACCGAGCGGCCCGCGCGGGCCAGCTCCCAGGCCGTGCACAGCCCCGCGATGCCGCCGCCGACGACGGCGACCTCGGTGGTCACCGTGTCGGCCGCGGCCGGGTAGGTCGTGGCCTCGGTCGAGGCGATCCAGTAGGACTCGGGCAGCACCAGCGGTGGGTTCATGCCCTCGGAGTACCCCGGGGGTCAGCGGGTCATTCCAGGGGCTTGACGGGCTGGCGCAGGATGGTCCTGAGCTTCGCGGGCGCGGTGCGGCGGGCGTCGCTGAGGTAGATCTCGTGGTGGTCGCCGTTGAAGGTGAGCTTGTTGTACGGCAGGTAGTGCTCGTGCAGGCGCTGCAGGACCGGCGTCTCGGCCTCGTACGAGCCGATGTGCAGGGTCTGGACGCAGAGGCCTTCGGTGAAGGCGACCAGCCGCAGGTGCTCGAACGCCGGGTTCGGGTGCTTCGCGGCGGCCTCGCCCGCGGCGGCCACGACCATCTCCTCGGTGACCCACTCCGGTTGGCCGATCATCATGGTCCACTCCCAGGCGTCCTTGTCGCGGGTGAGGAACGCGGCCGGGTCGTCGGCCCGCCACAGCCCTTCCATGGGGGCGACCACGAAGTCGCGGCCGAGGGTCCGCTTGCTGGCGAACTTCAGCGTGTACGCCGTCCCGTACAGGGCCGCGACGGCGTCCGCGTACGCGTCCGCGGTGTTCGGGTCGCCCTTGCCGTCGACCGCCAGGTACCGGAACTCCGGCACCTCGACGACGGCGAACGCGCCTTTCGGCGGCGAGTACAGCTGCTTGTGGGCCTTCTTGACGTCGTACTTCTCCATGCCCGCAGTCTCCCATCCGCCGCCGACACGCGGGCGGGGTCAGATGGCGGTCGGCACCCGGGTGGTCACGAGCCCGACGTCGCCGAGGAAGCGCTCCAACGCGATGGTCGCTATGCCCGTGGCGACCGAGTTGCCGCGCACCGTGGAGACCTCGATCGCGAGGTCGGCGGCGGAGTCGCCGGGGGCCTCCTCGAGCACCCGGCGGCGCACGGCCGGCACGAGGTGGTCGCCGAGGGCCCAGGCGGTCCAACCGGTCAGGGTGATCATCTCGGGGTTGACGATCGCGCACAGGTCCGCAATCGCCGAACCGAGGTAGCGGGCGGTGCGTTCGAGGGTCTCGGTCAGCGCCGGGTGCGCCGGAGACTCGAGCGCGGCGGCGAACGCCGCGATGAAATCGCGCTGCATGGGGACGGCGGCGAGCGGGTGGTCCGGCGCGATCGCCGCGAGCGTCTGCTGGATGCCCGCCGCGCCCACATAGGCCTCGACGCAGCCCGCACGCCCGCAGCGGCACCGGCGGCCGTCGAGGGCGAGCAGGCTGTGGCCCCACTCCCCCGCGCCGTTCTGCGCGCCGCGGAGGATGGTGCCCTCCAGGACGATCCCGGCGCCCACACCGGTGCCGAGGTTGACGGTGATCATGCTCTTGTGCCGCCGGCCCTCGCCGAACCAGAGCTCGGCGGTGGCGATCGCCTTGAGCGGGTTGTCGACGACCATCGGCAGGCCGATGCGCTCGCGCAGCAGGTCCACGTGGAGCCACGGCGCGTTCGGCACGACGACGGCGACCTCGGCCCGGCGCTGCATGCCGCCGGGGAGCGAGATGCCCACGCCGAGCACGTCGTCGCGGGTGGCGGGAGCGCCCTCGGCCGCGCTCTGCCCGAGCGCCCGGTCGATGGCCTGCACGATGGAGTCGGCGACGTAGTCGTGCTCGTCCTGGTGCTCGTCGGTGGCGACCTCGGCGGAGGCCAGCTCGTCGAGCGCGGAGTCGAACACGGTCGCCCGCACGTACGTCTCCGCGACGTCGACGCCCACGATCCGGCCGCGGTTCCCGTTGAGCCGCAACGTAGTCGTCGGCCGTCCGATGCGACCGCCGGTGCGGCGCGCCTCGGTGACGATGCCGCCTTCGAGCAGGTCGCTGACCACCGTGGCCACCGTCGCGTTGCTCAGGCCGGTCGAGGCGGCCAGGTCGCCCCGGCTCGCCTCGCCCGCCGCCAGCAGGGCGTGCAGCACGTCGAGCCGCGACTCGCTGCGGATGTCGCGCGAGGTGCGCCTGGTGACGGCCATGTGGGCTCCTGTGCAGCTACTGGGGCGTCCGGTGATCCCGGGCGGGGGATCTCCGGACACCCCCTGAGGTCATTCCGGCGAGGCGGCGGCGGTGACGCGCGCGAGGCGCGGCCGGTCGCCGCCGGCGGTGCCGTGGACCAGCAGGCGCACCGCGCCGGTGTTCCATGATCCCGGAATCCACAGTCGACCGGGGTCGCCGCCGGTGAACTTCGGCCGGGCCGCGTCGTCGAGCCACACGCGCCCGAGCAGTTCGCCGCGCGCGAACGCGCTGACGCGCACCTGCGCGCCCTCGAACCGCAGGGAGCGGCCGCCTGGCGGGACGGGCACGTCCAGCCAGGCCTCCTCCCCCGGAGCGAGTTCGAGCGGGAGCACGACCGCGGTGCCGTTGCCGTCCTTCTGGGACAGTGCGAGCAGGGCGTGGTCGGGCTGCGCCTCGACCTGCCAGTCTCGCACAGGCTCCAGTCGGAGCAGGGCAGCGCCGCCGCTGTCGACCGGCCAGTGCGCCATGGTGATCGCCACATCGCGGCCCTCGCCGGGGGTGAGTCGCACCCACGGGTCGTTCGGGCTCACGATGCGCGAGATGCCGTCCACAGTGATCTCGCACGGGGTCTGGAGGCCGTCGAGGTGCAGCGCGTAGTGGCTCGTGCCGTCCACGGGCAGGGTGCGCCGGTACGTGACCGGGCGTCCGATCCGAGTGCTGCTCCAGCCCGCGAGGGTCCGCACGGGTGCGGGGTCGCCCGCCCACTGCTCGCCGCCTGCAACGGTCCACAGTGCTGTGACGTCCTCGCTCGACGCGACCGCCCAGACGCGGCCGAGGCCGCGCAGCGACCCCATCGCGAGGCCGGGCAGGCGCGAGTCGTCGAAGTTCGCGTGGCCCCAGGTCTCCACGGTGGCGTCGAGCCGCGCCGCGCCCTGGACCGGGAGGCGAACGGTCGCACCGAACTTCGCGAAGCTCGGCAGTGCGGTGCCGTCGAGCGCGAGGTCGACGATGTCGCCCGCGCCTGCGATGAGCAGTTCGCCGACGCCCTCGACCGAGGCCGCGTAGTGGGTGCGGCCGCGGTAGACGCCGACCTCCTCCGAGGCCGGGGGCAGGTCGTGCCGGGAGGTCTCACCGGTGCGGGTCTCGAGGTCGATGCGGACCGCTTCAGTGATCGCCTCGGGCTCACTCTCGTTGCCGCCCAAGACGATCCGTTCCCCGCCGGGGGCGGGCACGTCGTCGGTGTGGAGGAACACGAGGTGCCACTGCGAGGTCCCCGCGGTGACGGCCATGGTGAAGCGCTCGCCGAGCTCGGGCGTGTGCTCGCCGGTGACGAGCTCCCCGTCCGCGGTCTCGACCACTACGACGCTCGCGCCGCGCGAGGCGACCGTGAGGCCCTCCGGGCCCGCGTCCACGAGGTCCGCCGAGGAGAACCGCAGCGTGCCGGGCAGTCCGAACCGCTCCAGCGGGAGGTCGCGGGTGACCAGCGCGCACGAGAGCGGCGCGAGTTCGACCGCGATCTCGCCGTTCGCAGTGGCGAAGGCGGCCTTGCCGGGCCGTTCGCCGAGGTTCGGCACGCCGGTGAGCGTGCCGCCGCCGTCGAGGCGGAGCAGCGACGGGGAGTCGCTGGTCGGGACGTTGACACTGATGCCTTCGGCCGCAGCGGTGGTGGCGCGGGCGAGTGCGGGACCGAGCGTGCGGGCCAGGGCCGCGAGCGCGCGGGCGTCGGCGGTCTCGGCCCGCGCTTCGCCGACCGGGGACAGGAACCCGCCGAAGTCGTAGTCGTGGGTCATGAACCCGCCCGGGTCGCCCCAGTTGCCGACCGAGGGCGTGTACCCGAGGTCGTAGCCGGAGGCCTGGAGGTACGGCGCGAGCAGGGTCGCGCCGCTCACCATGAGCCGCCGCAGGGTCGCGTGGGCCCGGTTGGTCTCGGTGACGAGCAGCGGGAGCCCCTTGGCGCCCACCAGGTCGGCGTAGCGGCGCACTTCGGCCTCGACGAACGGCGAGCGGTCGTCGGGGTAGAAGTTGAACGCCGGGACGACGCCGTCGACGCCGCCCGTGGCGCCGATGAGGTCGCCCTGGCCGGCGCAGGCGATGAGCGGCACGTCGATGCCGTGGCCGAGGGCCATGTCCCGCAGGGCGGTGAGGTAGGCGTGGCGGTCGTGCGTGTCGAAGAAGTCGAGCTCGTTCTCCAGCTGGACGGCCACGACGCTGCCGCCGCGGCCCCACTGGCGCTCGGCGAGGAGCGGCATCGCCTGATCGAACCAACGCTCCACTTGGGCGAGGAACTTCGGTTCGGCTTGGCGCAGTTGGAGTCCGTCTTCGAGCGCGAGCCATGCGGGCAGCGCGCCGCCGTCCCATTCGGAGCAGATGTACGGGCCGGGGCGGGCGATGACCGCGAGGCCGGCCGCGTTGGCGAGGTCGAGGAACGCGCCGACGTCGCGGCGGTCCTCGAAGTCCCACACGCCCGGGGCGGTCTCGTGGAAGTTCCACGGCAGGTAGACGTCGATCGCGCGGTAGCCGGTGGCGCGCACCTGCGCGAGCCGGGCCTCCCAGACCTCGCGGGGCAGCCGGAAGTAGAACAGCGAGGCGCAGAGGAGGGTCTCCTCGCGGTCGTCGAGGACGAGCCCAGAGCGTCCGAGCCGGACGGTCGCGGTGGACGGATCAGTCACTTCACACCAGCACTTCCACCTTGGAGGTTCATTTCGTAGAGGTACTTCTGGCCGAGGTAGTAGATGACGATCATCGGCAGGGTCAGGATGATCGACCCGACCATGATGAGGTTCCACGGCGGCAGCTGCATCGCGTTGCTCGTGCTGGTCATGTACTGCAGGCCGAGCGCGAGCGGCATGGACTCCTCGGAGTTGAGGTAGATGAGCGGGCCCATGAAGTCGCCCCACGCGTGCGTGAGGGTGAAGATCGCGATGGCCGTGAGGATCGGCCACATCATCGGCAGGATGATCCGGCGGTAGACGCCGAAATAGCCGAGGCCGTCGACCTGCGCCGCCTCGTCGAGCTGGTTGGAGATGCGGGAGACGAACTGCCGCACCAGGAACACGTTGAACGCGTTGGTGAAGAAGTTCGGGACGATCAGCGGCAGGTAGGTGTTGACCCAGCCGAGCTCCTTGAACAGCAGGAACTGCGGGATCATCGTGATCTGCGCGGGGATCATCATGGTGGCGAGCACCAGGATGAACATGAAGTTCTTGCCCGGTGCCCGCAGCCGCGCGAAGGCGTAGCCGACGAGCGAGGACGAGATGACCTGGCCGACCGCGGAGAGGGTCGCGATGATGACCGAGTTGCCGATGAAGCGGCCCACGGGCAGCCCGGTCCCGGTGAAGACCTCGGTGAAGTTGCGCCATTCGAACTCGGTCGGGAACACGGTGAACGCGTTCTCGGCGCTGGTCTGGACGCTCGCGAGCGAGATCGAGATCATGAGGATGAACGGCACGAAGAAGATCGCGGAGACGACGAGCAGCACCGCGTAGGTGGCGGGCGAGGCCTTGAAGACGGAGAGCCGCTTCTGGGCGGTGTCGTCCGTGTTCTGCTTCTTGCGGCCGTCCGGGGCCGCCTGCTCGGTGACCGCGGTCGGGGGAAGGACTGCCATCACTTCACCTCCGTCTCGTAGAAGACCCACTTGCCGGCGGTGCGGAAGGCGAGCAGGGTGAACAGCAAGATCACGACGAAGAGCAGCCAGGCGACCGCCGACGCGTAACCGAAGTGGTAGAAGGAGAACGCCTCCTGGAACAGGAGGGTCACCATCATCTGGCTGGCGTTGTCGGGCCCGCCGACGTTGCCGCCGGGCGCGAGGATGTACACCTGCGAGAAGATCTGGAACGCCCCGATGAGCCCCATGATGAGGTTGAAGAAGATCACCGGGGTGATCTGCGGGAACGTGACGGACCAGAACTGGCGCCACGGGCTGGCGCCGTCGATCTCGGCGGCTTCGTAGAGCTCGCGCGGGATGCCGTTCATGGCCGAGAGCAGCAGCACCGTGGCGCCGCCGGCGCCCCACACGGAGAGGATGATCAGCGCGGGCTTGATCCAGGTCGCGCTGAGCAGCCATTCGGGGCCGTCGATGCCGAACCAGCCGAGCAGGTCGTTGAGCGGGCCTGAGGGCGCGAGGACCATCTTGAAGACCATCGCGGTCGCGACGAGCGGGACGAGCGTGGGCAGGTAGATGAAGGTGCGGAAGAGCTTGCGGCCCTTGACGCGCTTGTTGAGCAGGTTCGCGAGCCACACGCCGATGATGAGGCCGAGCGGCACGGAGACGGCGGCGAAGAAGAAGGTGTTCCAGAGCGCCTTCCAGAAGATCGGGTCCTCGGTGAGCGCCTTGGCGTAGTTATCCAGGCCGACCCATTCGGGCGGCGTGAAGGAGTCCCATTCCGTCAGCGAGATGTAGACGGAGGCGATCATGGGGCCGAGCAGGAACCCGACGAATCCGATCAGCCACGGCGAGATGAAGAGCCAGAAGTAGAGGGCTTCCTTCTTGCGCCGCTTGGACATCTTGGGGCGACGCCTCCCGGCGCCGCGCGACTCGCGCGCGGCGCCGGGGGCTTCGTCGACGACGACGTTCGACATGGAGTGTCCTGCTACTCGATGATCGACTCGAGCTGCGTCTGGACCTTGTCCAGTTCGGTCTTGGCGTCGCCGCCCTCGTTCCAGAAGGTGCCGAGGTTGTCGTCGAACGCGGCCATCATCTCGTTCCACTCCGGGATGAAGGGGGCGCGGAAGATGAACTCGGAGGACTCGCCGAACGCGCCCATGTTGAGGCCCTCGGGGGCCCAGGAGGGCTTGAGGAAGGCGTCGGACTGCTGCACTTCGAGGTTCGCGGGGACGTCGAGGGCCTCGTCGATGACGACGGTCTGGGCCTCGGTGTCGGTGAGGAAGTCGATGGCGCCGAAGGCCTGCTCGGGGTTGGCGGCGTCGCGGGTGACCGCGAGACCGGAGCCGAAGCCGGAGACGGCCTGCTGGTCGCCCTGCCACATCGGGGCGATGCCCCAGTTGAAGTCGGCTTCCTTGAGGCCGATGATGCCCCAGAACCCGGTGGTGTTCATGGCGACGGTCTGCGCGGCGAACGCCTGGTCGCCGCCCATGTCCGGGCCCATGTCCGCGTATTCGGCGGCGGTGGGCGCGTAGTGGTGCTGGTACTGGAGGTCGTTGGCCCACTGGAGGCCTTCGACGACCTCGGGCGAGTTCGCGGTCGGCTGGCCGCTGTCGTCGATGATCTGCCCGCCGTTCTGGTAGGCGAAGCTCCACCACTGGGCCCACCAGCCGGCGCCGCCGTAGCCCCACTGGTTCTGGGCGGGGTCGGTCAGCTCGGCCATGGCGGCCTCGGCGTCGGCCTGGGTCCACTCGGCGGTGGGGTACTCGACGCCGGCGGCGTCGAAGAGGTCCTTGTTGTAGAAGACGACCATCGCGCCCGAGCGGTCGGGGATCGCGTAGGTCTGGTCCTCGTAGGTGTAGAGGTCGCCGGCGGGGCCGAAGCGCTGCTCCATGTCGAGGCCGGCGGCCTCGATGTGCTCGTCGAGCGGCACGAGCTGGCTCTTGGAGGAGTAGGAGTTGACGTTCTCGGCCACCTGCATGATGTCGGGGCCGTCGCCGCCCGCGATCATCGTCTGGACCTTCTGCTCGTACTGGTCCGAGGGGATCAGCTGGAGTTCGATCTTGGTGTCGGGGTTCGCGGCCTCGAAGAGGTCGATGCGGGCCTGGTAGTTCGCCTTCTCGGCGTCACCGCCCCAGACGACCATCTTGAGGGTGCCGTCGTCCTCGGCTTCGCCGCCGCCGCATGCCGCCAGGGCCGCCGCTCCGAGCAGTGCCGTCGCCGCGAGCCCGGCACCTCTGCGCCATCGAGCCATTTCCACCATGTCTTCCGCCTCCTTGCGGTCGGGGGTTCGGACGCCGGCGGGCCGCCGGCGCGAGTTAAGACAAGGCAAAATCTAACCCATAGATAAAGGGTTGGGATAGTGCCGCATGATAACGATTTCGACGCGGTGAACACCCGATGACAGGATCATTGACCGCGGTTTCCACAGTCGATACTTTGATCGGGGCATCGGGTACCGCGGACCGATCCGATCCCGCCGCACCCTGCTGGTGACGTGCGGGACCTGGCTGCTGTCGCCGCTGTGCACTGAGGCCATGCGGCGCGCCGCTCCAACCGGGGACCGGCCGAGATCCTGTTGCGGCGCTTGACCTATGGCAGGTCCGGCTGATCCGGAGCGACCGCACGCACCAGAATTCCTATCATTTTAGTGGACTTTTGTTTCGGGTGGCATTATGGTGTGATGCGTGCCAATGAGCGCTTCCCCCTGAATGACGTGAAAGAGCCTGCTATGCCCGAGCACCAACCCCGCCGCGGCCTGCGAGCCACCAGCCTCGCCGCCGCCACCGCCGTCCTCGCCCTGGGCCTCAGCGCCTGCGGCGGCGACGAAGCCGCCGAGACCGGTGTCGGCTTCGAGGACTGCCTGACCGAACCCACCACCTGCAACTCAGGGCCGCGCGAGGACGGCGGCGACCTGGTCTGGGCCGTGGGCGGCAAATGGGAGGCCTGGGGCCAGGCCGACATCTACGGCTCCAGCCTGTCCACTTCGATCATCAACCAGCCGCTGCGCCCGACCGTGTTCACGTACGACCAGGCGGGCGAGATCCACTACAACGACGGGATCTACTCCGAAGGGCCCGAACTGCTCGCGGAGTCGCCGATGACGGTGGCCTACCACCTCAAGCCCGAGGCGACCTGGGGTGAGGGCACGCCCATCGGCCTCGACGACTTCGTGTGGCACTGGAAGGCCACGTCCTCCGACGAGGCCCAGTGCGCCGGGTGCACCCCCGCCACCGACTACGGCTCCAATGTGGCCTCCATCGAGCAGGGCGAGGGCAGCACGATCGTCGTCACCTACAAGGACGGCTACCTCGACGCCGAGTGGTACGCCGCGCAGGTCATCACCCACCCCGCGCACATCGCCGAGGCCCGCGGCCACGCCGACTGGCGCACCGACCCGGCCGTGATGGCCGCGTCCGTCGCCGACTTCTCCGAGAACCCGCCGCTCGACTACAGCGCCGGGCCGTTCCGGATGACCGAAGGCGTGCTCGGCGACTACGCGAAGTACGTGCCGAACCCCGAGTGGACCGGCTCGCAGCAGTCCACGCTGGACTCGTTGACGCTCAAGTACATCGAAGGCGCGGACGCCATGGCGACCGAGCTGCGGCAGGGCACCGTCCACGGGGCCGCGCCCTCCAGCTTCGACCCCGAGATCCTCGACCAGCTCGCGGCCGACGAGAACCTGAAGTACAGCGTCGCGCCCCAGTCGGGCTGGTCCCACATCGACGCGAACTTCGACAACCCGTTCCTCGCCGCCGAGCCGCTGCGCCGGGCGGTCTTCACCGCGATCGACGCCGACGAGATCAACGCCCGCGCGTACGGCACCGCGTTCGAGGACACCGAGACGATGACGAACGTGCTCTTCCGCCCCGGTTCGGAGTACCACACCGACCAGATCGGCGACTCCGGCCTCGGCTCGGGCGACCAGGAGGCGGCCCGCGCGATCCTCGAGGAGGCCGGGTACACCTGGGACGGCGACGCGCTGCTCACCCCCGAGGGCGAGCCGGTCTCGCTGCGCTTCCGCACCGGCATCGAGGGCGAGGCCTTCACGCCGATCATCCAGGACCTGGTCATCACCTACCTGGGCGACCTCGGCATCGACCTCACCACCGACCCGATCCCCGGCGGCGAGCTGAACTCGGTGCTCGAGGCCCGCGACTGGGACCTCATCCTGTTCTCCTGGATCGAGACCCCGCTGTTCGCGGCCTCGGCGGCCGACTACTGGGGCGAGGGCAACCACACCGGGTTCCAGAACGACCGGGTGGACGCGATCGTGGCGGAGCTCGCCACGACCCTCGACCGCGACCGCGCCGCCGAGCTCAACAACGAGGCCGCGCAGATCTCCCTCGACCAGTCGGTGCAGCTGCCGCTGGCGTGGACTCCGCAGCTGGTCATGGTCGACAGGGACGTCGTGAACGTGCGCGACAACTGGGCCACCACCATGCGGGTCTTCTACAACGTGGGCGAGTGGGGCTTCGCCGAAGGCGAATAGAGAGCAGAGTGCCGAAGGCGAATAGAGAGCACAGCGCCGAAGGCGAATAGCCAGCACAGCGCCAAGAGCGGGTGAGCAGCACAGCGCCGCAAGCGAATGAGTGAACCGGGCCGGACGCGGTGCAACGCCGCGCCCGGCCCTTTCGTTCCGGGACGGGCGAACCGGTCGCCGCGGGCAGTGCCGCTCGCATAGGCTCGGAGCCGTGAGCGAAGCACCGGCGACCGTCAACTCCGAGAGCGTCGTCACCGTGCTCGTCGCGGCGCTCATGAACCTCGGCATCGCGCTCGCGAAGCTCATCGCGGGCATCCTCGGCGGTTCGGCCGCGATGGTCTCGGAGGCCGCGCACTCGGCGGCCGACACCGTCACCGAGGTCATGCTCTACATCGCGTTGCGCAACAGCGCGAAACCGGCCGACGAGCGGCACCCGTTCGGCTACGGCAGCACCGCCTACCTGTGGGCCGCGCTCGCGGCGGCGCTCACGTTCGTGGCCGGCGGCCTGTTCTCGATCACCCACGGCTTCCACTCCCTCCACGACGGCGCCGAGGGCGACTACCTGCTCTCGTACATCGTGCTGGCGATCTCGTTCGTCCTCGAGTCGGTCTCCTTCGGACGGACGATCGTGCAGTTGCGCGGCGAGTCGCAGCGCTGGTCGGTGCGGCCGAGGGCCTTCCTGCGGCACACTCCGGACACGAGCCTCAAGGCCGTGTTCCTCGAAGACCTCGCCGCGCTCATCGGCCTGCTCCTGGCCGCGACGGGCCTGGCGCTCACCGAGATCACCGGCAGCCCGGTGTACGACGGCACCGCCTCGATCCTCATCGGCGCGCTCCTGCTCGTCGTCGCGGTGCTGCTGGGCCACGCGAACGTCTCGCTGCTCATCGGCAAGAGCCTGCCGCCGCGCTTCCGCGGGGCGGTGCGGGCGGAGCTCGAGGCGGGCGCGCACATTACGGCCGTCCAGGACCTGCTGACGCTCCAGCTCGGACCGACCTCGGTGATCGTCGCGGCCAAGATCGACTTCAGCGACAGCGCGAGCGGCGAGCAGATCGAGCGGACCTGCCGGGAGCTGGAGTCGCGGCTGCGCGAGCGCTATCCGATGGTGATGTACGTGTTCCTGAGCCCGTGGGGCGAAGCGGACCCCGCGCGCGCCGCCGAATAGGTCGTTGGAAAGCGCGAAGGGCCGCCGGGGCGACCCCGGCGGCCCTCGCGGTTCGTCTTAAGCGGCCAGTTCGGACAGGGCCTTCTGCCAGGCGCCCTGGTCGCGCGCCTCGCCGGGCATGTTCATCTCGGCGAAGCGGACGACGCCCTGCTTGTCGATGACGAAGGTGCCGCGGTTCGCCATGCCCTTCTCGTCGTTGAAGACGCCGTAGGCCTGGGCGACCGCGCCGTGCGGCCAGAAGTCGCTGAGCAGCGGGAACTCGAAGCCCTGCTGCTTGGCCCAGACCTTGTGGGCGAACGGGGAGTCGACGGAGACGCTGAGGACCTGGACGTCGTCGCTCTGGTAGGCGTCGAGGTTGTCGCGGATGCCGCACAGCTCGCCCTCGCACACGCCGGTGAACGCGAACGGGTAGAACACGAGCAGGACGTGCTTCTCGCCGAGGAAGTCGGTGAGGCTCACTTCCTGGTTGTTCTGGTCTTTCAGGGTGAAGCCGGGGGCCTTGGTTCCGGTCTCGATCGGCATGCGCGCTCCTCGCGGTGCGGCCCTCGGCGGAGGGCGGTGGTCGGTGATGCGCTGAACGATAGTGCCGGCCGCGCAGGCCGGTCATCGGGCCCGCCCGAAGCGGACCCGCGCGACAGTGCCGTGAGATGCGCAGGGCCGTGAGCAGCGCCCGGTCGTGAGAAGCGCAGGATGGTCAGCAGCTCCCGGTCGTGAGCGGCGCCCGCGGTTCAGCGGCGCGCGACGACCATGCGGGACGCGACCCAGTCGGGGGAGGCGTTCAGGGTCTTCGTCGACTTGAGGCCGGCGAGGGTCGTGGACTCCTCGATGTCGGCCGGCTCGATGTGCCCGCGCCGCCCCGCCTTGGGGGTGAGGAGCCAGACGACGCCGTCGTCGGCGAGGGGATCACGGGCGTCGAGGAGCAGGTCGACCAGGTCGCCGTCCTCTTCGCGGCACCACAGGATGACCGCGCCCACGATCTCGTCGGAGTCCTCGTCGAGGAGCTCGCCGACCGCCTCGACGACGGCGCTGCGCAAGGTGGCGTCGACATCGGTGTCGAAGCCGATCTCCATGACGGACTCGACGCCTTCGAGCCCGAGTCGCTGCACCACGCTCGATGAGTCCACCGGGCTGCTCGGAGCGTTCACTTCGTCCCCTCCATTGGTCGGTCTGCCAGAGCGTCCCGCTCTGCTCTGCACAGCATATGAAGTAGACCATATGAGCCGTGGCATATCCAGCGCTCGCGCAGGCGCGGGAAAAGCGGTCCGCGGCGGCTTTCGCAAAGCCGCGGAGGGACTTCGTGCGGACACGTTCACATGGCGGTGATCTCGCTTGCCGGGACGGCGTCCGCGGCGTAGCAGGTGAGCGCGTTTCACAGTCGCGGGGAGTGTGGGCGCGGTCGCATCAAGGCGGGTGGGTGCCTGATGGCCGCGGTAGATTCAAGGGAGGATGGTAGAAAACGAAGACACTCTGCTGCCTGAAGAGCAACCCTGCAAAGCCGCAGTCTTAGAACGAGGGATCGCCCGTGACCACGGAACAGAACCGGCCGCCCATCAGTGACGGATTGCCGACCCAAGTACCGGACACTGACCCTGGGGAGACCAGCGAGTGGCTGGAATCCCTGGACGGCCTCCTCGACGGCGGCGGGCGCACCCGTGCCCGCTACGTCATGCAGCGGCTGCTCGAGCACGCCCGCAAGCGCCAGATCGGCGTACCGGCGTCCACGAGCACCGACTACGTCAACACCATCCCGGTGGAAGCCGAGCCGCACTACCCCGGCGACGAGGCCATCGAGCACCGCATCCGCTCATACGTGCGCTGGAACGCGGCGATGACCGTGCACCGCGCGCAGCGACCCGGCATCGGCGTGGGCGGCCACATCTCCACGTACGCCTCCGCGGCGAACCTGTACGAGGTCGGCTACAACCACTTCTTCCGCGGCCGCGACCACGACGGCGGCGGGGACCAGATCTTCTTCCAGGGCCACGCCTCCCCCGGCATGTACGCCCGCTCCTTTGTGGAAGGCCGGCTGACCGAGGACGACCTCGACGGCTTCCGCCAGGAGGTCTCCCGCCCCCAGGGCGGCCTGCCGTCCTACCCCCACCCGCGGCTCATGCCCGATTACTGGCAGTTCCCCACGGTGTCCATGGGCCTGGGCCCGATCAACGCGATCTACCAGGCGCTGTTCAACCGCTACATGGACGACCGCGGCATCAAGGACACCAAGAAGCAGCAGGTCTGGGCGTTCCTCGGCGACGGCGAGATGGACGAGGTCGAATCGCGCGGCGCGCTCCAGTTCGCGGCCGGCGCCGAGCTCGACAACCTCACCTTCGTCGTCAACTGCAACCTCCAGCGCCTCGACGGCCCGGTGCGCGGCAACGGCAAGATCGTGCAGGAGCTCGAGTCGTACTTCCGCGGCGCGGGCTGGAACGTCATCAAGGTCATGTGGGGCCGCGAGTGGGACCCGCTGCTCGCCGCCGACGCCGACGGCGCGCTGGTGAACCTCATGAACACCACCCCCGACGGCGACTTCCAGACGTTCAAGGCCGAGTCGGGCGCGTTCATCCGCGAGCACTTCTTCGGCCGCGACACGCGCACGAAGGCGCTCGCGCAGCCGCTCTCGGACGACGACATCTGGAACCTGCGCCGCGGCGGCCACGACGACCGCAAGATCTACGCCGCGTACAAGGCCGCGATGGACCACGAGGGCCAGCCGACGGTGATCCTCGCGCACACCGTCAAGGGCTACAAGCTGGGCTCGACCTTCGAGGGCCGCAACGCGACCCACCAGATGAAGAAGCTCTCGCTCGACGACCTCAAGGGCTTCCGCGACGCCCTCGAGATGCCCGTCACCGACGCGCAGCTCGAGGCCAGCCCGTACCTGCCGCCGTACGTCAAGCCCGAGGCCGGCTCGGCCGAGGACGAGTACCTGCAGGCGCGCCGCGCCGCCCTGGGCGGTCCGATCCCCAAGCGCCGCAACACGGTCATTCCGCTGAACCTGCCGGGCGAGGAGACGTACAAGTCGGCCAAGCGCGGTTCGGGCAAGCAGAAGGCCGCCACGACGATGGCGCTCGTCCGCCTGCTCAAGGACCTCATGCGGGACAAGGAGACCGGCAAGCGCTGGGTCCCGATCATCCCCGACGAGGCGCGCACGTTCGGCATGGACGCGATGTTCCCGACGGCGAAGATCTGGTCGACGCACGGCCAGCAGTACCTGTCGGTGGACCGCGACCTGTTCCTCTCCTACAAGGAGTCCGAGCAGGGCCAGCTCATGCACCTGGGCATCAACGAGGCCGGTTCGATGGCCGCGTTCACCGCCGCGGGCACGGCGGGCGACACCCTCGGCGAGCCGATGATCCCGTTCTACATCTTCTACTCGATGTTCGGGTTCCAGCGGACCGCCGACGCGATCTGGGCCGCCACGGACCAGCTCGCGAACGGCTTCCTCATCGGCGCCACCGCCGGCCGCACCACGCTCAACGGCGAGGGCCTGCAGCACGAGGACGGCCACTCGCTGCTCCTCGCGCACACCAACCCGGCGGTCGTCTCCTACGACCCGGCGTACGGCTACGAGATCGGGCACATCGTCCAGGACGGCCTGCGCCGCATGTACGGCGAGGGCGAGCACGTCTTCTACTACATGACCGTCTACAACGAGCCGATCGTGCAGCCGGCCGAACCGGCCGACGTGGACGTCGAGGGCATCCTCAGGGGCATCCACAAGGTCCAGACCGCGGAGGGCCCCGGCCCCCGAGTACAGCTGCTGACCTCCGGCTCGGGCATGTCCTGGGCCACCAGGGCCGCCGAACTGCTCGCCGCGGACTGGGGCGTGGCCGCCGACGTCTGGTCGGTCACCTCCTGGACCGAGCTCAGCCGCGACGGCGTCGAGGCCGACCGCCACAACCTCCGCCACCCGGAGGCCGAGAAGCGCGTCCCGTACGTGACGAAGAAGCTGGCCAGCGCCGAGGGCCCGTTCATCGCCGTCAGCGACTACATGCGGGCCGTGCCGGACCTCATCAGCCGCTGGGTGCCGGGCGACTACACCTCGCTGGGCACGGACGGCTTCGGCCACTCCGACACCCGCGGGGCCCTGCGCCGCCACTTCAACGTGGACGCCGAGTCGATCGCCGTGGCCGCGCTGCAGCAGCTCGCCGCCCGCGGCGAGGTCAAGCCGGAGCTGGCGGCCCAGGCGGCCGCCAAGTACCAGATCACCGACCCGACCGCCGCCGAAGCGGGCGAGGCGGGCGGCGACTCCTAAGCGCCGCAACGAAAACGGGCCGGGAAGCGGAAGCCTCCCGGCCCGTTCGGCGTGTCGCGGCGCTCGACGCGGCTGGCTACAGTGAGGGCATTCGCCGGACCCTTCTCTGCACGGAGCGACCATGCCCTACTCCACCGCGTCCGAATCCGCCGCCGACGTCTTCGTCCGCGGCGTCGAACTCCTCGGCAACGAGGACCTGGTGCGGGCCGCGGACTGCTTCGAGCACCTGCTGGACTACGACCCGCACTGCTTCGACGCCTGGCTCGGGCTCCACGCCTGCGGGGAGCGGCAGGACGAGGCGCTCCAGCGCATGCTCGAGCACCACCAGTACACCGGGCGGCTCCGAGAGGAGACGGGCATCCCGCTGCGGTCCTCGTTCCTGCTCGGGTCGTTCATCGGCTTCTCACTGGAGAACCCCTGGGACGCCTGGCTCGCGCAGACGGCGCGGATGGTGGAGCGGGGCGAGTACGAGCGGGCCCGCCGCGAGCTGGAGCCGGTCGAGCCGCAGGACGACGCCACCCGGTTCCTGCTGGCGCGCTGCGCGTACGAGCAGGGCGACTGGGAGCGCGTGCTCACCGATGCGCGCGAGATCGAGACGGGCAACCCGATCGGCGACGAGACGCAGCTCTACCTCGGATCGTCGCTGGTGCACCTGGAGGCCTACCACGAGGCCCTGCAGGTCCTCGACGGCCTGGCGCACGCCACGGACAACCCGTACTTCGAGGCGTACACGACCTTCATCCGGGGCCACGCGCTGCAGGGCCTCGGCAAGGCAGAGGAGGCCGCGAAGGCCTACCAGCGCGCCTACCGGCTCGCTCCCGACGCCGAGGGCTTCGCCGAGCAGGCGCTCGCCTCGCGGGCGGACAAGGCGCAGGCGAAGGTCCAGCTGAACATGGTCCGGCACGAGGACCCGGACATCGCGCCGGCATGGCCGGCGGACGACCGGGAGGCGCATCTGCAGCGGGCCGCGCGCCGGCTCGCCGAGATGATCGGGCTCGAACCGGTCAAGCAGCAGATCAACCTGCTCGAGGCGCAGTACCGGATGGCGGCGTTGAAGAAGGAGCGGGGGCTGCGGGCGGCGAGCCGTCCGCAGCACTTCGTGTTCACCGGCCCGCCCGGCACCGGCAAGACGACGGTGGCCCGGATCGTCGGGGACCTGCTCGCCGGTCTCGGCCTGCTCGAGCACGGCAAGGTCGTGGAGACGCAGCGCGGCGACCTGGTCGGCCAGCACCTCGGGCACACCGCGCAGAAGACCCGGGAGAAGATCGAGGAGGCCGTGGGCGGCGTCCTGTTCATCGACGAGGCCTACTCCCTCGCGAACGAGGGCATCGAGGGCGGCGACGCGTTCGGGGACGAGGCGATGCAGGAGATCCTCACGGCCGCCGAGAACCGCCGCGATGAACTCGTCATCGTCCTCGCGGGCTACCCCGACGAGATCCACAGGCTGCTCGGCACCAACCCGGGCCTGCGCTCGCGCTTCCCCACGGTGGTCGACTTCCCGTCGTACTCGGCGCCGGAGCTCCTCGAGATCGCGCACCTCGTGCTCGACGCCGACGGGGAGCGGTTCTCGCGCGAGGCCGCGGAGGCCCTGCTGGAGCTGCTGGAGACGGTGGTCGCCTCCGGCGCGATCGACCCGCTCGGCAACGCCCGCTTCGCCCGCGAGGTGTGCCGCAAGGCCGCGGCCCGGCGCGACCTGCGCCTGATCGAGGCGCACGACGAGCCGCACGAGCCGTCGCCGTCGACCCTGACGACCGAGCAGCTCACCACCATCGAGACGGCCGACGCCGTCGGCGCGTTCCACGAGCTGGCGGGCGGCCTGCCGCAGCAGCGGCGCGGCGGACCGCGCCACTGACCGTGGAATCCCGTTGCACCGCATGGCGAACGGGCGGGGCCGCGAGCATTGCGCTCGCGGCCCCGCCCGTTCGGCGACCTGCTTAGTGCTGGTGGCCTTCGTGGTCGTGGTCGTGGCCTTCGGCCTCTTCCTTCTCGACCTCGGCGCGCACGGCGTCCATGTCGAGTTCCTTGACCTTCTCGATGATCTCCTCGAGCGCGGCGGGCGGCAGCGCGCCGGGCTGGCTGTAGAGGAGGATGCCGTCGCGGAACGCCATGAGCGTGGGGATCGACTGGATCCCGGCCTCGCCCGAGAGCTCCGGCTGGTCCTCGGTGTCGATCTTCCCGAAGACGACGTCAGGGTGCTTCTCGCTCGACGCCTCGAACGTGGGCGCGAACATCTTGCACGGGCCGCACCAGTCGGCCCACCAGTCCACCAGCACGATCCCGTTGCCGGTGACGGTCTCCTCGAAGTTGTCCTTGGTCAGTGCAACCGTGGCCATTGGGCCGCCTCTCTGTCGTGGCTGTCGTGGTGCTCTTCCGCGCAACAGTAGTGGCGGCCGCGCTATTCCGACAGACGGCCATGCGCGGCGCGCGCCACGTCTGGCAGGCTATAGGGCATGGATCTGGCCACGACCATTCAGAACATCGAACGCTCCTCATCGGCGCTGACGACGCAGTCCCTCACCCGGATGGACGAACGCCTGCCCTGGTTCCGCGACCTGCCCGCCGAGCAGCGCTCGATGGTCACCCTCGTGGCACAGGCCGGGGTACGGCAGTTCCTCGAGTGGCTGCGCAACGGCGGCGAGGACCTCGGCACCTCCGACATGGTGTTCGAGGCCGCCCCCGTCGAGCTCGCCCGCGCCATCAGCCTGCAGCACACCGTCGCCCTCATCCAGGTCGTCATCGACGTGGTCGAGGAGCAGGTGCCCGCGCTCGCCGCCGACGGCGAGACCGACCAGCTGCGCGAGTCGGTGCTGCGCTTCAGCCGCGAGATCGCCTTCGCCTCCGCCCGCGTGTACGCCCGGGCCGCCGAGACCCGCGGCGCCTGGGACGCGCGCCTCCAGGCGATGCTCGTCGACGCGCTGCTGCGCGGCGACAACTCCGACGAGCTCATCAGCCGCGCCGCGGCCCTCGGCTGGTCCGAGACGCAGACGATCACCGTCGTCTGCGGCGCGACCCCCGGCGGCGAGGCCACCCTCGTGCTCCACTCGGTCCAGCGCGCCGCCAGGCGGCTCGGACTCGACATCCTCGCGGGCGTCCACGGCGCCCGCCTCGTGCTCCTCCTCGGCGGCGTCAAAGAGCCCGTCGAGATCGTCGAGAAGCTCACCGGGCAGTTCGGCGACGGCCCGATCGTGGTGGGCCCCACCGTGACCGGCCTCGCGGACGCCTCCACGTCCGCGCTGGCGGCCGTGGCCGGGCACCGGGCGGCTCCGGCCTGGCCGGACGCGCCGCGGCCCGTGACGGCGACCCAGCTCCTCCCGGAGCGGGCGATCGCGGGCGACGAGGAGGCCCGCCGCTCCCTGCGCGAGAGCGTCTACATGACGCTGCGCCGCGCGGGCGGCGAGCTGCTGGAGACCATGGACGCGTTCATCTCCTCCGGCGGCGTCCTCGAGGGGACCGCCCGCGAGCTGTACGTCCACCCCAACACGGTCCGCTACCGCCTCCGCCGCATCCAGGAGGTGACCGGTTTCTCCCCCACCGAACCGCATGAGGCGTTCGTCCTTCGTGTGGGGTTGACCATAGGTCGCCTGGAGAACGCTTCGGGCACCCGGCGTTCTCGCAGTTGACAACGAGTGTTGTAGATTCCCTACAAGAACCGAACGGGCTTTCAGTCCTCCGACTGCTCCCGTATCAGCTGTCCTCGATGCGAAAGTCATAGTGTGCTTGCCATTCTCGCTCCCGGGCAGGGCTCGCAGAAGCCCGGGTTCCTGACGCCGTGGATCGAAGACCCCTCCGCAGAGGCCCGCCTCCGCGAATGGTCCTCGATCATCGACCTCGACCTCGTCCGCCTCGGCACGACCGCCGGGCAGGACGAGATCACCGACACCGCCAACACCCAGCCGCTGCTCGTGGCCGCCGGGCTGCTGGCGGCGGAACGGCTCCTCACCGGGGACCTCGCCACCGCCGACCTGGTCGTCGCCGGGCACTCCGTCGGCGAGCTCACTGCGCTCGCCATCGCGGGGGTCCTCACCCCCGAGGCCGCCGTCCGCCTCGCCGCCGTGCGCGGCCGCGAGATGGCCGCCGCCTGCAACATCGAGCCGACCACGATGGCCGCCGTCCTCGGCGGGGTCGAGGACGAGGTCCTCGCCGCGATCGAGGCGTCCGGCGCCTGGCCCGCGAACCGCAACGGCGCCGGGCAGATCGTCGCCGCCGGCCCCGTGGCCGCCATCGAGAAGCTCACCCAGAACCCGCCCGAAAAGGCCCGGATCATCCCGCTCAAGGTCGCCGGCGCGTTCCACACCCCGCACATGGCCCCGGCGCAGGAGGCCCTGGAGGCCGTCGCCGCCGGGATCGACACCGCCGACCCGGTGCGGACGCTCCTGTCCAACCGCGACGGCAAGGCCGTGACCTCCGGTAAGACCGCCTTGCAGCAGATCGTGGCTCAGGTCACGTCGCCGGTCAGATGGGACGCCTGCATGAGTACGCTTGGAGAACTGGGCGTCACGGCGGTCATCGAGCTGCCGCCTGCAGGGACGCTCACCGGACTGGCCAAGCGGGCACTCAAGGGCGTCGACCGTGTCAACGTGAACACCCCCGAGGACCTGGCGGTCGCCACCGGACTCGCAGCGAACGAAGGAGTCGAGTGAGCGTCATCGGATCGCGTGTCGTCAGCGTCGGCCACTACCAGCCGGAGAAGATCCTCACGAACGAGGACCTGTCCAAGATCGTCGACACGAACGACGAGTGGATCGTCTCCCGCGTCGGCATCAAGGAGCGCCGCATCGCCGCCGACGGCGAGAAGGTCGCCGACATGGCCGTCCACGCCGCCCGGCAGGCCCTCGAGAACTCCGGGTACGGCCCCGGCGACATCGACATGGTCATCGTCGCGACGGTCTCCGCCAAGGACACCTGCCCCAACACCGCCTGCCGCGTCGCCGAGGCCCTCGGGCTCAGCACGCCGGCGGCCATCGACGTCAACACCGCCTGCTCCGGCTTCGAGTACGCGCTGGCCCAGGCCGACATGGCCATCCGGATCGGCAGTGCCAAGCGCGCCATCGTCATCGGGGCCGAGAAGCTCACCGCCGTCACCGACTGGGAGGACCGCACCTCGTGCGTCCTCTTCGGCGACGGCGCGGGCGCGGTCGTGGTCGAGGGCACCGACGACCCGGAACTGGCCATCAGCCCGGTCGTGTGGGGCTCCGAGCCGTCGATGAGCGACGTCATCCGCATCGAGGAGGACGTCCCGTTCATCAAGCAGGCCGGCCAGACCGTGTTCCGCTGGGCCACCACCCAGCTCGCGCCGCTCATCGAGCAGGTCGCGGAGCGCGCGGGCCTCAAGGTCAACGAGCTCGCGGCCTTCGTGCCGCACCAGGCGAACCTGCGGATCATCCAGGGCATCGCCAAGCGCCTCGACTTCAGCGACGACTGCGTCATCGCCGAGGACATCGTCTACTCCGGCAACACGTCCGCGGCATCGGTGCCGCTGGCGTTGTCGAAGTTGGTACAAAGTGGCAAGGTGGCCTCCGGCGCCCCGATCCTCCTGTTCGGATTCGGCGGCGGACTCACCTACGCCGGGCAAGTCATCCGCTGCCCGTAATTATCGAGAGGAAATAACTCATGGCTCTGTCTCGTGACGAGATCCGCGAAGGCCTGTCCGACATTCTCGAAGAGGTCGCGGGCGTCAACCCCGACGATGTCGCCGACGGCAAGTCGTTCACCGACGACCTGGACGTCGACTCGCTCGCCATGGTCGAGGTCGTCGTCGCCGCCGAAGAGAAGTTCGGCGTGAAGATCCCCGATGACGAGGTCGCCAACCTCAAGACCGTCGGCGACGCCGTCTCCTACATCGAAAAGGGCTAAATGTGACTGAGGTAGTCGTCACCGGGCTCGGCGCGACCACCCCCCTCGGGGGCGACGTGGCCTCGACCTGGGAAGCACTCGTGGCCGGACGGTCGGGGGTCCACCTGCTCGAGCACGAATGGGCACAGGAACTCCCCTGCCGTATCGCCGCCGAGCTGGCAGTGGAACCCTCCGAGGTCCTGCCCCGGGTCCGGCTGCGCCGACTCGACCGCTCCGAGCAGATCGCGCTCGTCGCGGCTCAGCAGGCGTGGGACGACGCGGGGCTGAACGACGACCTCGACAAGGAACGCTTGGGCGTCGTCTTCGGATCCGGCATCGGCGGGGCGCTGACCCTCCTCGCCCAGGACGACATCCTGGAGCAGAGCGGCCCGCGCAAGGTCTCTCCGTTCACCGTGCCCATGCTCATGCCCAACGGCCCCGCGGCCGTGGTCGGCCTGGAATTCGGCGCCCAGGCCGGCGTGCACGCCCCCACCAGCGCGTGCGCCACCTCTGCTGAGGCGATCTCCGCGGCCGCCGACATGATCCGCCTCGGCCGTGCCGACGTGGTCGTGGCGGGCGGCGCGGAGGCGGTCATCGGCGGCCTGCCGATGGCCGGGTTCTCCTCGATGAAGGCCATGTCGACCCGCAACGACGACCCGACGCACGCCTCCCGTCCCTGGGACCGCGACCGCGACGGGTTCGTCATGGGCGAAGGCTCCGGCGCGCTGATCCTGGAGCGCCGCGACCACGCCGAGGCGCGCGGGGCGAGGATCTACGCCGTCGTGGCGGGCTCCGGCCTGACCTCCGACGGGTACGACATCGTCCAGCCCGACCCGGAGTGCCGGGGCGGGGGCCGGGCGATGGCGGCGGCGATCAAGCAGGCCGGCATCGACCCCAAGGAGATCGGCCACGTCAACGCCCATGCGACGTCCACCCCGGTCGGCGACATGGCGGAGATCAAGGGCATCAAGCGCGTCGTGGGCGACCACGTGGTGCTCACCGCGACCAAGTCGATGACCGGGCACCTGCTCGGCGGCGCGGGCGCGGTCGAGTCGATCGCGGCGATCCTGGCGATCGTCGAAGGGGTCATCCCCCCGACGATCAACCTCGAGAACCCCGACCCGGGCCTGGACCTGGACGTCGCGGCGAACGAGGCCCGCAAGGTGGAGCTGAACGCCGCGCTCAACACGGCCTTCGGCTTCGGCGGCCACAACGCGGCGCTTCTGTTCACGAAGCCTTAAGCGACACAACGCAAGGGAGCCCTGCCGCGATTGCGGCGGGGCTCTTTTGCATCTTCGGGAGTGTCCGGGAGCGCCTCGGAGCGTCTATGGCAAAACGGACACAAGAGGGACCCCTGGATCAAAAATACGCAGGAGGTACGACACTTTCCCTAACCCGAGTCCGTCTCGGATACTGCCGACTCTCGTCTCAGGTACCGCTGGCCGCAGTGCCGGAAGGGGGCCTGCACTACCGCGTTCCAGCGTCGATATCCCTAGGCTGACAAAGAAACCCACACCCTTGTACCCACCCCGTGAGGGAGCCCGTCGTGACCACCGCACCCAACGCCACCGCCGATCCACCCGCGCCGCCCCTGGCGCCAGCGCCGATCGCGAAAGCCGAGCGCTCGCTCGCGCCCGACATCGCGCGCGGCTTCATGCTCCTGTTCATCGCCCTCGCCAACGTCCCGGTCCACCTGTGGGGCATGAGCCTCGACCGGTACAACCACAACACCGGGCAGTCGACGGCCGATCACATCGCCTACTTCATCGAGCAGCTCCTCATCGCCGAGCGCTCCCGCCCGATGTTCGCCGTCCTCTACGGGTTCGGCATCGCGATCATGGCCTCGCGCATGTTCGCGCGCGGCATCGAGACGAAGGGCGTCCGCAAGATCCTCCGCCGCCGCTCGTGGTGGCTCCTGGCCTTCGGCCTCCTCCACTCCGTCTTCCTGTTCTTCGGCGACATCCTCGCCCCGTACGGCGCGATGGGCCTGATCGCCCTGTTCTTCGTGCACCTCTCCGACAAGTCGCTCAAGCAGTGGCTCTGGGGTTCCATCGCGTACGTCGTGCTCATCGGCAACGCGGTCATGGCGTTCTTCTTCACCAGCAGCGGCAGGCCGCCGTCGTTCGACCTCCCGCCGTACCTCGACCAGATGCTGGTCGGCGCGATCGCCTCTCCCACGGGCGTCCTCGGCATCACCGTCACCGGTACGTTCTTCCCGCTGATCATCGCGGGCATGATGCTCCACCGCGCCGGCTGGATCGAACGCCCCGAAGCCCATCTGCCGCAGCTGAAGAAGGTCTTCCTCTCCGGCATGATCGTGAACGTCCTCACCTCGCTTCCCGTGGCGCTCATCGGACTCGGCGCCTGGGAGCCTTCGACTGCATTGTGGGTCGGCTCGGTCTACCTGACGCTCCTCGGCGGCCTCTACGCCGGGATCGGCTACATCTGCGGCTTCGCGCTCCTCGCGTACAAGCTCCGCGGCTTCGGCCGCCGGGGCGTCCCGGGGGCGCTGGCGGCGGTCGGCGAGCGGTCGCTCACCTGCTACCTGCTGCAGTCGATCATCATGGCCCCGCTCCTCACCGTCTGGGGCTTCGGCCTCGGCGAGGACCTGGGGTACCTCGCGGCGTTCGGCGTCGCGTTCGGCACCTGGCTGTGCACAGTGGCCGTCGCCGTGGCGCTCGACAAGGCCGGCAGGCGCGGCCCGTTCGAGGTCCTGCTGCGCCGACTCACCTACGGCCCCAAGAAGGCCTGAAACACGGCGGTGCCCCCCGCCGCTCGGCGAGGGGCACCGCCGTGTCCGGACGCGGTCTCCCTCCCATGGCACGACGCGCACTACGGCCTCAAAACACGTACCGCGGGCGGCCGGCACCGGCGGGATCCGGCGTTACCGTGAAGCGCACGCGAATTCTTTAGACTGGAGCCGGAAGCCACCGCAAGTCCGTCACGACCACAAAGGAGCCCGTCGTGTCCACCGCCTCCCCCCTCACCACCTCCGGTCCACCGGGTCCGCCCGCCTCGATCTCCAAGGCCGAACGCTCGCTCGCGCCCGACATCGCCCGCGGCGGGATGCTGCTGTTCATCGCCCTCGCCAACGTGCCACTGCACATGTGGGGCATGACGACCGACCAGTACAACCACTTCACCGGTCAGTCCTCGGCCGACCATGTCGCGCTCTTCATCGAGCAACTCGTGATCGCCGAGCGCTCCCGGCCGATGTTCGCGATCCTGTACGGCTTCGGGATCGCCGTCATGGCCTCGCGCATGTTCGCACGCGGTCTGGACGCCAAAGGTGTCCGCAAAATCCTGCGCCGCCGCTCGTGGTGGCTCATCGCCTTCGGCTTCTTGCACGCCGTCTTCCTCTTCTGGGGCGACATCCTCGCGCCCTACGGCGCCACCGGCCTCATCGCGCTGTTCTTCGTCCACCTCTCGGACAAGGCGCTCAAGAAGTGGCTGTGGGGCTCCATGGCCTATCTCGTCGTCATCGGGCTCCCGGTCTTCGCGTTCATCTACAGCAGCCCGCCCCCGACGACGACGAGCGACATGCCGCCGTACCTCCTGCAGATGATCACGGGCGCCGTCATATCGCCCGCTTTCAACGTCCTCTGCCTCATGCTGGCGCTGTTCCTCCCGCTCGTGGCGATCGGGATGATGCTGCAGCGCTCGGGCTGGATCGACCATCCTTCCGAGCACCTGCCGCAGCTCAAGAAGGTCTTCATCACCGGCATGATCGTGAACGTCCTCAGCTCGCTGCCGTACGCGCTGCTCTCCCTCGGCGCCTGGGAACCCTCGACGCCGCTGTTCGTCGGCTCGATCTACCTGACGCTCCTGGGCGGCATGTACGCCGGGCTCGGCTACATCTGCGGGTTCGCACTCCTGGCCCACAAGCTGCGCGGCTACGGCCGCCGGGGCGTCCCCGGGGCGCTCGCCGCCGTCGGCGAGCGGTCGCTCACCTGCTACCTGCTGCAGTCGATCATCATGGCCCCGCTGCTCACCGTGTGGGGCTTCGGCCTCGGCGAGGACATCGGCTACCTCACCGCGTTCGGGGTGGCGTTCGGGACCTGGCTCGTCACGATCCTCGTCGCGGTCGCGCTCGACAAGGCCGGCAAGCGCGGCCCGTTCGAGGTCCTGCTGCGCCGACTCACCTACGGCCCCAAGAAGTCCTGAAAGAAGCACCCGCCCCCCGTGCCGCATGGCGCGGGGGGCGGCGCCGTGTCCGGACGCGGTCGACGAAAGTCGTCCTCCCCCGGTACGACGCTGCCGGGAGGGATAGTGCCCCGGGGGGACGAAGCAGGTACCGCGGGCGGCAGTGCCCGCGCGGCAACGGCATTACCGTCAGGGACACGCGATTTCCCCGACTGCGCGCGGAAACCCGCGACACACCCGTGACACGTCCGAAGGAGACTCGTGACCGCCACCCCGCTCACCACCGCCGGTCCACCGGCCGCGCCCGCCCCGATCGCCAAGGCCGAACGCTCGCTCGCGCCCGACATCGCCCGCGGCGGGATGCTGCTGTTCATCGCCCTGGCGAACGTCCCGGTCCACATGTGGGGCATGGCCTCCGACAGGTACGGCCACTTCACCGGGCAGTCCGCCGCCGACCACGTCGCGCTGTTCATCGAGCAGCTGGTGATCGCCGAGCGGTCCCGGCCGATGTTCGCGATCCTGTACGGCTTCGGGATCGCCGTCATGGCCTCGCGCATGTTCGCACGCGGCCTGGACGCGAAGGCCGTCCGCAAGGTCCTGCGCCGCCGCTCATGGTGGCTCATCGCCTTCGGCTTCGTGCACGCGACGTTCCTGTTCGTCGGCGACATCCTCGCCCCGTACGGCGCGGCCGGCCTGGTCGCGCTGTTCTTCGTGCACCTCTCCGACAAGGCCCTCAAGCGGTGGCTGGTGTGGTCCTCGCTCTACCTCGTCGTCATCGGGCTCCCGGTCTTGGGCCTGCTCTTCAGCGGCGGCGGCGAAGGCGGCGAACCGATGGCGATCGACGGCGTCCCGCCGTACGTGGGCCAGATGCTCATGGGCGCGATCCTGTCGGTCAGTCTCGACGTCGTCAGCGTCCTGCTGGCCATGTTCATCCCGCTCGTCGCCGCCGGCATGATGCTGCAGCGCTCGGGCTGGATCGACCGCCCGTCCGAGCACCTGCCGCAGCTCAAGACGGTCTTCATCACCGGCATGATCGTGAACGTGCTCAGCTCGCTGCCGTACGCGCTCACCGCCCTCGGCGCCTGGGAGCCCTCGCCCGCGGTCTTCATCGCCGCCACCTACCTGACGCTGCTCGGCGGCATGTACGCCGGCCTCGGCTACATCTGCGGGTTCGCGCTCCTCGCGCACAAGCTGCGCGGCTACGGCCGCCGGGGCGTTCCGGGCGTGCTGGCGGCGGTCGGGGAGCGGTCGCTCACCTGCTACCTGCTGCAGTCGGTCATCATGGCGCCGCTGCTCACCGTGTGGGGCTTCGGCCTCGGCGAGGACATCGGCTACCTGACCGCGTTCGGCGTCGCGTTCGGGACATGGCTGTGCACCGTGGCCGTCGCCGTCGCGCTCGACAAGGCCGGGAAGCGCGGGCCGTTCGAGGTCCTGCTGCGCCGCCTCACGTACGGCCCCAAGCGGGCCTAGCACTCTGGACACCCCCGTGTCGGATGCCTGACGCGGGGGTGCTCGCGTGTCCGGCGCCGTGCCACAATACGCCTGTGCAAGTGAGACAGACTCCGTTCCGACTGCTGCGGGCCGCCGTGTTCGCCGCCGTCTCGGCGTCCGCCTCACTGCTGCTGCACCTGTGGAGCGGCGGGCACGCGCCAGGCCGGCTCCAGTTCGCCGCCGCCGTCGCCCTGCTCTTCGCCGCCGCCTACGGCATCGGCGGACGCCAGCGCGGCTTCCTCGCACTCGCGCCGCTGTGCCTCGCGGCCCAGTTCGGGCTGCACGAGTTCTTCGAGCTGGGCGCGGTCGCCGCCGTGGGCCACGCGCACGGCGCGGGCCTGAGCATGTGGCTGGTGCACATCGCGGCCGCCCTGGTGCAGGCGTCGTGGCTGGCGCGCGGCGACGCCGCGTTCGCGACGCTGCTCGACGCGCTGACGCTGCTCTTCGCGCGCGTGGTCCGCGTGCTCGGCGCGGGCGCGCTCGTCGTTATCCGGCCGCACCGGTTCGTGCTGCGGACGCAGCCGCCGCGCCCGGTGCCGGAGGTGCGCACGCAGATCTCCCACCGCGGTCCACCGCGGTTCGCTGTTTCCTGAGTCCCCTTGTCCCCCAGCGTTCTTCGACGCTGAATCCTGCCCGCGGGACGCCGTGTCGACGGCTCACGAGCGGTGCGACCGCTCGCACCCCGGGCTGCTCAGAAAGCGAACCATGTCAGACGAACCCAAGATTTCGGCTGCCCTGAGGCAGCTGCTGCTCCGGCTGCATTTCTACGCCGGGATACTCATCGCCCCGTTCCTGCTGGTCGCGGCCGTGACCGGCTTGGCCTACGCGTTGTCCTACGCCGTGGAAGACGTGCGATACCAGGATCTGCGCACGGTCGAGCCCGGCGGGGAGCACGTGAGCCTCGTCGATCAGGTCGAGGCCGTCACCGCGGCGCATCCGGACTGGACCGTGACGGCGGTGCGCCCCGCCGCCGGCGAGGACGCCTCCACGGCGGTCCTGGTCGATGACGGGGTGGTCCGCGAGTCCGGTGCGTCCGCCGTGGTCTACGTGGACCCCTACACGGGCACGGTGCTCGGCGACTCGACCTCGTACGGGTCCTCGCAGGCCGGGCCGGTGCGCGAGTGGGTCTCGACGCTGCACCGGAGCCTGCACCTGGGCGAGCCGGGGCGGCTCTACAGTGAACTCGCGGCCAGCTGGCTGTGGGTGGTCGCGCTCGGCGGCCTGGTGCTCTGGATCGCCCGCAAGCGCCGCGCAGGCGGCTTCTGGCGGCCGAAGCCGAGCGGGTCGGGCCGTGGGAGGACCCTCGCGTGGCACGGCCCGGTCGGGCTGTGGCTGGTCGCGGTCCTCGTGTTCCTGTCGGTCACCGGCGTGACCTGGTCGCGGTACGCGGGCGAGAACGTCAGCGAGATGCGGGCGGCGCTGAGCTGGAGCACCCCGGCGCTGGCCGTGGACTCGGGTGCGAGCGGCGGCGACCATGCGGCGCACGACCACTCGGGCGCCGCGGGCGCTTCGCCGTTCGCGGTGGCGCTGCTCGACGCGGTGTACCGGTCCGCGCTCGACGCGGGTGCGAGCGACCCGATGCAGATCACGCTGCCGAGCGGTTCGAGCACCCAGTACCTGGTCAACGAGCAGCAGCGGTCGATCCCGCTGCGGCAGGACCAGCTCATCGTCGATACCGGTTCGGGCGCTCCCGAGGTGACCGAGGAGCTGCGGTTCAGGGACTGGCCGGTCATGGCGCAGGTGACGAACGTGGTCATCGCCGCGCACATGGGCCTGCTGTTCGGCCTGGCGAACCAGGTGATCCTCGCCGCGGCGATGCTCGCGTTCGTGCTCTTGATCGTGTGGGGCTACCGGATGTGGTGGCAACGCCGCCCCAAGGGCGGCCGTGTGGGCCGCCCGTACCCGCGCGGGGGTCTGCGCGGGCTGCCGTGGTGGCTCATCGCGGTGATCGTCGCGGTCGCGGCCGGGGTCGGCTGGTTCTTCCCGCTCCTGGGGATCTCGCTGGCGGCGTTCGTCGCGGTCGATGTGCTCGTCGGGTTGTGGATGCGGTTCCGTAAGCCGCCCAAGGAGAACGAGCACGGCGAGGCGGTCGTCACGAGGCGTACCGCGCTGGCGGCGGCGACCATCACGGCGGCCGTCGGCGCGGGGGTGGGCGCCGCGATCGGCGAGCGCCGCGGGCATGAGGACGGCGGCGAGGCCGGGCACGACCACTCCGGCACGGAGCCGTTCTACGGGGCCAGGCAGGCGGGGATCGAGACGCCTGCGCAGCGGCACGCGCTGTTCGCGGCGTTCGACCTGTCCGTGACCGCACTGGGGACGGGTGCGGCGCTGGAGACCACGGCGGTCGCGGCGAATCTGCAAGCGCTGCTGCAGGACTGGTCGGCGGTGGCCGCGGCGCTCGCCGCCGGTGAGGCGCCGCCGAAGGCGCCGATCGACGGGGACGACCAGTTCGACGCCGAAGCCGTGGCGGCGGGCCTGGACCCGGCGCGGCTCACGGTGACGTTCGGGATCGGCCCGGGCGCGTTCGCGAAAGCGGGACTCGAGTCGGTGCAGCCGTCGAAGCTGGCAGAGCTGCCCGAGTTCGACGGCGACAAACTCAACCCCGCCTGGTCGGGCGGGGACCTGTTCCTGCAGGTCTGCGGTGACGACCAGCAGGTGGTGAGCAACGCGTTCCTGGAGTTGCGCAAGCGGGCGGTCATGGGCGGCAGGCTGCGGTGGGTGCAGCAGGGCTTCTCGTCGGCGCCGGACGGCGGCACACCGCGCAACCTCATGGGGTTCAAGGACGGCAGCGCGAATCCGCAGGTCGGGTCCGAGCTGTTCGACGAGCGCGTGTGGGCTGTCGATGCGGAGCCGTCGTGGTTCGAGGGCGGCACGTACCTCGTGTTCCGCAAGATCCGGATGCGGCTGCCGGACTGGTCGATGCTCACCGCGGAGGACCAGAACCTGACGTTCGGCCGCGAGCGGGACTCGGGGGCGCCGCTGAGCGGCGGCGGCGAGTTCGACCACCCGGACTTCGAAGTCCTCGACAGCTCAGGGCTGCAAGCGGTCCCGGCGGACTCGCATGTGGCGGTCGTGCACGACGCGGCGATGGTGCGCCGCGGCTACAACTACGACTACGGGTTCCTGACGCAGGGCGACGTGAGTTCTGATGCGGTGACGGACGGGCACCTCGACGGGCACATGCACGCCGAGCACCCGTACGACGCGGGGCTGCTGTTCGCGTCGTTCCAGGCGGACCCGCAGGTGTTCATCGACACGCAGGAGAAGATGGCGGCCTCGGACCGGTTGAACGAGTTCATCACCGCCGAGGGCAGCGCGGTCTTCGTGCTCCCGCCGGGCGCGCCCGAAGGCGGCTATGTCGGCCAGGGGCTGTTCGAGTCCTGAGGATGATGGTGGCGGTGCGGGCCGTTCGCGAGGGCGGCCCGCACTTCGCAGGCACTAGCTCCAGGTGCGGCCGGTGAGGAGTTCGTACGCCTCGATGTAGCGGGCGAGGGTCGCGTCGGCGACGTCCTGCGGGATCTCGGGGGCCTCGGCGGCGGCGTCGGCGCCGGTGGGCTTCCAGCCGGTGGACCGGGCCCAGTCGCGCACGTACTGCTTGTCGAAGGACGGCTGGGTCTGGCCGGGCTTCCAGGCCGCGGCCTCCCAGAAGCGGGACGAGTCGGAGGTGAGCACTTCGTCGGCGAGGCGGAGCGTGCCGTCGGCGTCGATCCCGAACTCGAACTTGGTGTCCGCGATGATGATGCCCTTGGCGAGGGCGCGCTGCGCAGCGGTCTTGTAGATGGCGAAGGTGAGGTCGCGGATGCGGGCGGCGAGGTCGGGGCCGAGCTTCGCGACGGTCTCCTCGTAGGTCATCGGCAGGTCGTGGTCGCCGATGTCGGCCTTGGTCGTCGGGGTGTAGATCGGTTCGGGCAGGCGCGAGCCGTCGACCAGGCCCTCGGGCAGCTCATTGCCGCACACGGTGCCGGTCTTGCCGTACTCGGCGAGGCCGGAGCCGGTCAGGTAGCCCCGCACGACCGCTTCGACCTTGAGGATCTCGAGGCGCTTGACGCGCAGCGCGCGCCCGCTGAACTCCGCGGGCACGTCCTCGGCGGAGATCACGTGGTTGGGGACGATGTCGGCGAGCTGCTCGAACCACCAGAGGCTCAGGGCGGTGAGGAGCGCGCCCTTGCCGGGGATCGGCGTCGGCAGGACCACGTCGTAGACGCTCACGCGGTCGGAGGCGACGAGGATCAGGTCGTCGCCGTCGGCGTAGACGTCGCGGACCTTGCCCTGGTGAATGAGTTCCACAGTTGCTCCTCTACTCGCTCGCCCCCATTAGAGCAGCGGGAACGTCATCCTACGTTTCATCGAAGCCCTCGCTGTGCCCAGCGACACCTGCCGACCGGCGCCGGCACGGCGTAGGCTGGGCCGGTGACTTCCGTACAGCCTGAAGGACGCCGGATGCTGCGCCTCGAAGTGCGCAACGCCCAGACCCCGATCGAGAAGAAACCCTCCTGGATCAAGGTCAAGGCCAAGACCGGCCCGGAATACACCGAACTGCGGAGCCTCGTCAAGAGCGAAGGCCTGCACACGGTCTGCCAAGAAGCCGGTTGCCCCAACATCTACGAGTGCTGGGAGGACCGCGAGGCGACGTTCCTCATCGGCGGCTCCCAGTGCACCCGCCGCTGCGACTTCTGCCAGATCGACACCGGCAAGCCCGACGCGCTCGACCGCGACGAGCCCCGCCGGGTCGCCGAGTCGGTGCAGACCATGGGCCTGAAGTACGCCACGATCACCGGCGTCGCCCGCGACGACCTCGACGACGGCGGCGCCTGGCTCTACGCCGAGACCGTCCGCCGGATCCACGCGGCCGTCCCCGGCTGCGGCGTCGAGCTCCTCATCCCCGACTTCAACGCGGTCCCCGAGCAGCTCGCCGAGGTATTCTCGTCCCGCCCCGAGGTGCTCGCGCACAACGTCGAGACCGTGCCGCGCATCTTCAAGCGCATCCGGCCCGCGTTCCGCTACGAGCGGTCCCTCGAGGTCATCACCAAGGCCCGCGAGGACGGCCTGGTCACCAAGTCGAACCTCATCCTCGGCATGGGCGAGACCCGCGACGAGGTCTCCCAGGCCCTCAAGGACCTGCACGCCGCGGGCTGCGAGCTCATCACCATCACCCAGTACCTGCGCCCGACCAAGCGCCACCACCCGGTGGACCGCTGGGTCAAACCCGAGGAGTTCGTTGAGCTCACCGCCGAAGCCGAGGAGATCGGCTTCGCCGGGGTCATGAGCGGCCCGCTCGTGCGCTCCTCGTACCGGGCCGGACGCCTGTACCAGCAGGCGATCGACGCCCGGTCCCGGCAGACCCAGGGCGCCGCGAACTAGCCCGTCTCGGCGAGGCCTGCGAGGCGCAGGCGAGATCCGCCCGGGCCGCGAATCGGCCCGGTCCTGAACGTCCCCGACCGCCCATTAGAATTGACGACATGGCAAAGCAGCAGGAAAAAGAGACGTTCGGGTCGCGCCTGAAGACCATCGGGATGGCGATCAAGTTCACGCACCAGCGCGACAAGCTGTTCGTGCCGCTGGAGGCCGCCGCGATCCTGCTGCCGTTCGTGATCATTACCGCGCTGGTGATCTTCGCGAAGTTCTCGCTGCTCTGGTACGTCAGCGCCGTGTTCGTGGCGCTCCTGGCCGGCTTGATCGTGCTCAACATGCGCACGAGCAAAGTGGTGAACAAGGAGGCCGTGGGCAAGCCGGGCGCGGCGTACGCGCTCATCGACGGCATCCGCGGCTGGCAGGTCACCCCCGGCGTCGCGGCCCTGTCCGAGACGCAGATGGTGCACCGCGCGGTCGGCAAGGCCGGCGTGGTCCTCCTCGGCGAGGGCGGCGGCAAGGTCCGCAAGCTCCTCGGCCAGGAGAAGAAGCGCATCTCGCGCGTGGTCGGCTCGACCCCGATCTACACGTTCCTCGTCGGCGAGACCGCCAACGACGACTTCTCGGTCACCGAGGTCCGCAAGCGCCTCATGAAGCTGCCCAAGAACATCGACTCCAAGGACGCCAACCACATCGCCAAGCGCCTCGACGCGCTCGGCATCGGCATGGCCATCCCGAAGGGCCCGATCCCGACCAGCGCCAACGCCGGCAAGGGCGCCCGCCGCGCCATGCTGCGCGGCCGCTAGGCCAGGTCGCACCCGGGCGCTGCAACGCCGCTGCACATGCACCGGCCCGGCGGGGGAACTCCCCCGCCGGGCCGGTTTTTCGCGCTGCCGGTCGTGCCGCAGCACGCGAAAGTCGATCAGAAGATGTCGCCGTTGTCGCGGCGGCGGCGCCACCGCTCCTCCATGCGGGAGGTGAAACCACCGGGCTTGGGGGACTTCGAGCCGCCGACAGGTCGGCTGGCCTTGCCGTCGACCGCCTTCAGCTTCACATTCGTGCCGCGGCGCTGCGCCCAGAGACCGAGGATCAGGCCGCCGAACATGAGCACCGCGCCGATCGGGGCGCCGAACATGGCGGCGTCGCCCCCTGCGATCACGGAGCCGATGACGACGCCGATCCCGAGGACGGTGACGATGCCGGCCAGGATGAGCCTGCGCCGGGTCACGTGCGCCGGGTCGTGGGCGCGCACAGCAGAGGCGAACTGCGGGTCTTCGGACAAGGACTGCTCGATTTGCTCGAACAGACGTTGTTCGTGGTCGGAGAGCGGCACGACACTCCTCCTGCGCTAGTGCTCGACGGAGCCACCGCCACGGCGACTCCACTGCTTGCATCCAAGTCTACGAGGCTTTCGCCCGAGGCGGAAGGCAGTTCGTGCTTGAATCAGTCCGTTCTGGCCTGGATGCGCGAGCTGGCCGGGGGCGCCTCGGTGCAGGACCGATTCACGGCTCGCAAGCTTCGCCGAGGCCCGGCACTCACCGCCCCGGGTTCCCCGATTCCGGGGTGTCTACACGCGAGTCACGGCGCGCCAGCCGGCCCGCCGACCGGACCGCGCCCTTCCCGAATTTCGCGCTCGCCACATCGATCACGGTCTCGATGTCGCGCCACCCGTGCTCCGGCTCGCCGAGCGCCACCTGCCGGCCCACCGCGGCCGCCTCGACCAGGTGATCGAGCTTCACCCCGATGAGCCGCACCGGCGCCGTCGCCGCACCGTCCGCCAGTTCCCTTGCGGCGGCGTAGATCTCGCGGCCGACATCGGTGGGCGCGGCCAGCATCCGCGAGCGCGTGATCGTGCGGAAGTCCCCGAAGCGGATCTTCACCGTCACGCCGCGCCCCGCCCAGCCCGCCTTGCGGGCCCGCGACGCGACCTTCCGCGACAGCTCCAGCAGGACCGGGCCCCACACCGCGCCGTCCGGGGCGTCGCGGTCGAACGTCGTCTCGTTGCTGATCGACTTCTCGACCCGCTCGGGCTGCACCGGCCGCGGGTCGATGTTCCGCGACAGCGCGTACAGGTGCTCGGCGCTGGCGGTGCCCACCGAGGAGGCGAGGCTGTCGACGTCGAGGCGCGCGAGGTCGCCGACCGTGCGCATGCCCAGCCGGGTGAGCTTCTCGGCGGTCTTCTCGCCGATGCCCCACACGGAGCGGATCGGCAGGCGGTGCAGGAACTCGAGCTCGGTCGCGGCGGGCACGACGCCGAGGCCGTCGGGTTTGGAGGCCTCGCTCGCGAGCTTGGAGAGGAACTTCGTGGAGGCGATGCCCACGGTGCAGGTGATGCCGTGGTCGGCGCGGACGCGCTCGCGGATCGCGCGGGCGATCGCGACCGGCGAGCCGATGAGGCGGCGCGCGCCCGCGACGTCGAGGAACGCCTCGTCGACCGAGATCGGCTGCACATGCGGCGTGAACTCGCGGAAGATCGCCATGACCGCGCGCGAGACCTCGCCGTACGAGGTGGTGGGCGTGATGAAGACGCCGTGGGGGCAGCGGCGGCGCGCGACCGCGGTCGGCAGGGCCGAGTGCACGCCGTACTCGCGGGCCTCGTAGGAGGCGGCGGCGACGACCCCGCGCGGTCCGAGCCCGGCGACGATCACGGGCTTGCCGCGCAGCGAGGGGTCGCGCGCGATCTCCACGGACGCGAAGAACGCGTCCATGTCGACATGGAGGATCGGCAGGTCGTCATCGGGCAGATCAGGCCCGATGAAGCGATTGAGCTCACCGTTCACCGGCGAATCGTATCCTCGGGTGCCGACATTCCGTCGATCCTGGCGCTGGGTGCCCCGCTCTCCACCGACGTGGAGGTGTTCCGGCGTCGATGTCGACGTGCACGACTCCGAGGCCGCGGTTCCCGCCGACGCGGGACTCGACCTGTATTCGAGGCGCTCAGCCGTTGCGGTAGCTCCACAGCGGGACCGCCATCTCCGCGGCGGTGAGGCCGCCGTGGTGGCCGATGAGCCTCGCGACGTGCGGCGGCTCGCCTTCGACGCCCACGATCGCGAACGTGCCGCGGCAGGCCACCACCAGGTCGCCGATGCGCTCGCGGCTCGATTCGGTGACCTTCGGGCCGAACCAGCCGCGGTCGACCGCCTCGTCCTTGTCGATCACCTCGGCGCGCTCGCCGACCGCCGCCGTCCACGCCTGCCGCACGTCCTCGATCGCGCCCGGCGCGGCGTACAGGTACCGCATCCGCCCGTCGCCCGCGACCGCTTCGACCCCGTGCGTCAGGTCGGGCCGCCGGTCCAGGTGCAGCCGGTCGGTGATGTTCACCATGCCGTGGTCGGCCGTCACCAGCAGCGCCGCGTCCCTCGGCAGGCCCGTGAGGATCCCGTCGATCGCCTCCGACACCTTCGCGACCGCCTCGAGCCACTGCGGCGAGCCGATCCCGTGGAAGTGCCCGGCGGTGTCCACGTCCGGCAGGTACGCGTACACGAGGCTCCGGTCCCCGCGCGCCAGCGCGGCCAGGACCCCTTCGGCGACCTCGTGCGGGGCGATCGCGGGGAGCCAGTCGGCGCCGCGGTAGATCGCGCGGGTCAGGCCGGTGTCGCGGAAGGTCCCGTTCGAGACGACGGTGCAGGCCACGCCCTGGGCGTCGGCCTGCTCGAAGCAGGTCGGCTCGGGCTGCCACGTCTCGGGGTCGGGGGCGCCGTCCCAGCGGATGTGGGTGACCAGGTCGCCGGTGTCGGGCACGCGCACGGTGAAGCCGATGATGCCGTGCTCGCCGGGCGGGAGCCCGCACGCGAGGGACGCGAGGCTGATCGGGGTCGAGGAGGGGACGGTGGCGGTGATCGGGGTGAGGGTGCCGAGTTCGCCGTGGTGGATGGCGCCGACGGTGTCGCTGGCCTGGGCGGCCTGGCCGAGGAGGTGGAAGCCGAAGCCGTCGAGGAGGAGCACCGCGATGCGGCGCACGCCGTCGAGCTCGGCGCTGCGCAGGTTCACGCCGCGGGAGGGGATGCCCAGGGCCGCAAGGGCGGTCGGCATGACATCGGCGAGAGTGCCGGTGCCGTAGGCGGGACGCATCGCCGTGAGGTACGAGCTCGTGGGCATGGCCCGAGGCTAGCCGGTTTCGTGTCGGTTCGGCCACATCACGTGCGAAAGCGTCGGCGGCGGCCCCGGTGTCGGGACCGCCGCCGGCGCGGGTCAGGCGCTCGTTCGGTCGCGAGCGGCGGGCCGCTTCGCGATGCGGCTCGGCCACCAGAAGCGTTCGCCGATCCACAGTGCCAGCGCGGGCACGAGGAGGGAGCGGACGACGATCGCGTCGAGGAGGACGCCTGCGCAGACCACGACGCCCAGTTGCATGAGCATGGTGAGCGGCATGAGGGCCAGGACGGTGAAGGTGGCGGCGAGGACGAGTCCGGCCGAGGTGATGACGCCGCCGGTGACGGTGAGGGCCCGGAGCGTACCGACCCGGTGGCCCCATCGCGGGACCTCTTCGCGGACGCGGGTCATGAGGAAGATCGTGTAGTCGATGCCCATCGCGACGAGGAACAGGAATCCCATGAGCAGGAAGCCGGTGTCCACATTGTCTTGTCCGAGTCCCTTGAAGACCAGGTTGGCGGTGCCGACCGCGGCGGCGTACGACAGGACGGTGCAGGCCATGAGCACGAGCGCGGCGGCGAGCGCCCGCAGCAGGAGCACGATCACGAGCAGGACCACGGCGAGGATGAGCGGGACGAGCAGCCGCAGGTCGCGGTCGTTGCCGGCGGCGAGGTCGAGCTGCGTGGCGGTGGGTCCGCTGACCAGTGCGGTGTCGATGGTGCCGTTGTCCGCGAAGGCGTCCCTCAGGTCGCGGACCGTGGCCTCCGCGGCGTCGGAGGACGCTTCGTCGGCGAGGACCGCGTCGATGCGGACCCAGTCGGAGGCGTCGGCGCGGACCGCCGCCTCGGTCTGGGCGACGCCGGGGGCCGCTTCGAGGATGCCGAGGGCGGCGTCGGTGTCGGCGTCGCGGACGTACACCTCGACGGGTTCGGAGGCTCCGGCCGGGTAGTGCTCGGCCATCGCGGCGCTGACGCGCTGGGAGTCGGTCTCGGTGGTGAGCAGTTCGGACCGCTCGAGCCCGACGGACAGGCCGGTCCAGCCGAGGGACAGCAGGAGGAGGCCGGCGGTCGTGGCGACGGCGATGAGCCGGGGCCTGGCCGAGACGGCCGTGGCGACGCGGCCCCAGAAGCGGTGGCGGCGCTGGGCCGGGGCCGCGGCCCCGGCGGGGTCGTGGCGGGGCACGAGGGGCCAGAACACGGCCCGGCCGAAGAGCGAGAGCACGGCGGGCAGCAGGGTCAGCGACGCGAGGACGGCGCTGGCGACGCCCGCGATGAGGACCGGGCCGAGCGCGGCGGTGCTGGAGACCGCGGCGAGCGGCAGGACCGCCAGTGCCAGGACCACGGTTCCGGCGGAGGCGATGATCGCGGGCATCGAGGCGGTGAGGGCGGCGCGCATGGCCGCGAACCGGTCCTCGGTGCGGAGCAGTTCCTCGCGGTACCGGGAGACGAGCAGGAGCGTGTAGTCGGTGGAGACGCCGAAGACGAGGACGGTGAGGATGCCGGTGTTCTGGCCGTTGACGGTGACGTCCGCGTACCGGCCGAGGAGGTAGGCGAGGCCGGTGGCGAGCTGCTCGGACAGGGCGATGCAGACCATGGGGAGGAGCAGCAGCAGCGGGGAGCGGTAGGTGAGGATCAGGACGAGGGCCACGACGGCCACGGTCATCCAGGTGAGGGGCCCGTCGAGCTGTTCGAACGCGGACTCCATGTCCCGCGAGGCGGCGGCGCCGCCGGTGAAGCCGGCTTCGAGGCCTTCGGGGAGTCCTTCTCGGACGATGGCGTCGGCTTCGGCGAAGAGGGCTTCGCCGTCGGCGTCGATGGCGGTGTCGGCGAGCGGGACGACGAGCATGAGCGCCCGGCCGTCCGCAGAGGGGATCGGGCCCGCGGTGCGCTCGCCGGGGGCCGCGAGTGCGTCGAGGGCGGCGCGGTCGGTTTCGGCGGCGGCGTGCGCTGCGGGGGTGAGCGGGGTGTCGGCGGTGTAGACGACGAGGAGGCTGACCAGGTTGTTCCGGTTGAACTCGGTGTCGGCCAGGTGTTTCGCCGCGGTGGATTCGGCGTCGGCGGGGAGCCAGTTGATCTGGGCGTCGTCCTGGATGCCGCCGAGTTTCGGGGCGAGGGTGAAGCCGATGACGGCGAGGATCGCCCAGGCGGCGAGGGCGGGCCAGCGGCCGCGCCGGGAGCCGGCGAACGCGAGGCGCGCGCCTTTCGGGGTGGGGGTCGACACGGGTGGGGTCCTTTCGGATCGGGATGCCATGCCTCCCAATCTCGCCGCCCCGGGCCGGACGCGCATCAGCGTCGGAGCGTGCTCGCGTCTACGCTCCGGCGACGACCCGCGCGGGCCGCGTTCCCCGTCCGGCTCAGACTTCGGGGATGTCCAAACCGGACCGGTAGGCGATGGCGACGAGTCCCGCGCGGTCGCGGGCCGTGAGCTTCGTCAGTAGCTTCCCCACGTGGGTGCGGACGGTGGCGGGGCTGATGAACAGGCGCTCGCCGATCTCGTCGTTGGCCAGGCCCGTGGCGACCCAGCGGAGGATCTCCAGTTCGCGTTCGGTGAGGTGGGACAGGTTCGGGTGGGGCTTGCCGGTGCCGGTGCCGCGTTCGGCGTACGCGTTGATGACCTTGCGGGTCACGTCGGGGCTCAGCAGGGAGTCGCCGGCGGCGGCGAGGCGCACGGCTTTCAGCAGGTCGTCAGGGGACGTGTCCTTCATGACGAACCCGGCGGCGCCGTTGGAGAGCGCGTCGAAGATGTAGTCGTCGACCTCGAAGGTCGTGATCATGACGACGCGGGTGGCGGCGAGGTTCGCGTCGCGGCTGATGCGCCGCAGCACTTCGAGCCCGTCGATGCCGGGCATGCGGATGTCGAGCAGGGCGACGTCGGGCCGCAGCCGCGAGACGAGCTCCCAGGCCTCCTGGCCGTTCTCGGCCTCGGCGGCGACATGGATGTCGTCCTCGCTGTTGAAGAGGTTGCGCAGCGCCATCCTGATGAGGCTCTGGTCGTCGGCGATCACGAGTTCGATCATGCGGTCCTCCGTTGCTGTCCTGATGAGCCGGTCTTGCACTGTAGGCGACGGCGGCGAGCCGCCCGCGCCGCGAAAGCGGGCCGTGGGTCGGCGACGCTCGCGGGCCGTCAATCGGTGCTGCGGCCGTACGGCATGTCGGCCGTGACGGCGAAGCCGCCGCCGCGTTTGGGCGCGGCGTTGAAGGCGCCGCCGCTGGTCAGGACCCGCTCCATCATGCCGGTGACGCCCTGCCCGATCCGGTCGAAGTCGATGGGCCCGCCGCGGCCGTCGTCCTCGACGAGGATGCGGATCCCCTGAGGCTCGCACTCGATCCGGACGACGGCCTTGGTCGCCTCGGCGTGGCGGATGACGTTCGTCAGCGATTCCTGGACGACCCGGTACGTGGTGGCGGCGATGTTCGTCGGCACGAGACCGGGCTCCCCCGCGACCGTGTACTCGACCTGCAGGCCGCCGGTGCGCACAGCCTCCACGAGAGACGGTATGTCGGCGATCGCGCCGGTCGGCCGGAGTTCGGGCTGGCGGCCCTGCCGCAGCGGCGCGAGGGTCGCGCGCAGGTCCTGGAGCGCGCGGGTCGAGGCGTCGCGGATCGCCTGCAGGTTCTCGACGACCTCGGGCGGCGCGCCGTCGCCGTCGGGGCCGCGCCGGCGGCGCTGCTCCAGACTGTGCTTTTTCAAGACGTGCAGGGCCACACCGGCGTTCATGCTGACCACGGCGAGGCTGTGGCCGACCACGTCGTGAATCTCGCGGGCCATCTGGACGCGCTCGTCGGCCCGGTACCGCTCGCGTTCGGCCTCGCGTTCGCGGGACCTGGCGTGGCGGGCCTCCCTGACGATGCGCCCGCCCGCGGCGGCGATGCCGAGCCACACGAACGTGATGCTGGCGTTGACCCACAGGTCGGGGACGTCGCCGAGCACGAACGTCTGGAACGCCGTGTTGACCGCGAAGAGGCAGGACAGGACGATCAGGACGGTCTTGAGCGGCCGCGCGAACGCGTAGAAGAAGACCGCGACCGCCGGGAGCAGGTAGATCGGGCCTTCGGGCAGGCCGAGGTAGAGGTAGACGTACAGGCCCGCGAGGGATCCGGCGAGGGTGACCTCGGGCCAGGAGCGGCGCACGGCGAGGAACGCGGCGGTGAGGCCGATGAGCGCGAACGCGAGCGGCCCGGGGCGGTGGTCGTCGGTCGCGCCGATCGTGGTGCCGGCCGTGAGGGCGCCGAGGAGCAGGGCGAGGCCGATGTCGAAGGCGAGTTCCGGGATCTTGGCCCGTGCGGCGGTTGGCGAGGTCACGCGTCCAGGCTACGGTCCGGCAGGCCGCGGTGCCTTCGGCGTGCGGACGTAACCGCGTCTACGCGCCTCGACGTAGACGCGGTGGGCGTCGGCTGCCTCGGCCCGGTCAGCGCATGGGTTTGCGGGCCAGCAGGTGGATGTGGGTGGCCATGTCCCGGAAGGGGACTCGCGCGGCGGTGGCGAGTTCGAACTCGCGCAGGGCCTCGCCGGTGCCGGTCTCGGCCTTCGCGGCCGAGGCGGGGAGGAGGTCGCCGACGACGCCGACGCCGTGGACCTGCTCGGTGACGAGGCCGGAGCCGCCGACGAGCGCGGTGAGCGTGGCGGTCTCGAAGCGCCGCTTGATGGTGTCGCGGCCCGCGATGACGCCGTCGACGTGCGTGAGGAGGTCGAGCGCGGCCGGGAAGTTCCCGGCGAGGGCCTTGCCGAGGACGGCGGCGATGCGGTTGGCGACGAGGATGCTCACGCCGCCGCCGGGCGCGCAGACGCGGCGGAGCGCGTCGAGCGCGGTGTCCGGGTAGTCGACCATCTCCAGGACCGAGTGGCACAGGACGAGGTCGGCGGTGCCGGGCTCGGCGACGTCGGGGAGTTCGTCGGCGTCGGCCTGGACGGCGCGGACGCGGTCGGTGACGCCCGCGTCGGCGGCGCGCTGGCGCAGGGACGCGAGCGCGTTGGCGCTGGGTTCGACGACGGTGACGTCGTGGCCGAGTTCGGCGAGGGGGACGGCGAACCCGCCGGAGCCGCCGCCGACATCGAGGATGCGGAGGGTCGCTCCGGTGCCCGCGGCGAATCGCTCGATCTCGGCCGACAGGACCGACCACACGACGGCCATGCGGGGGTGGTGCCCGGTGTGCGTGATCTCTTTGGGAATGTCGACCATGCGCCACAGCCTAGCGCCGCTGTGCCGCCAGGGGCGGAAAGGGCGGCGAGAGCGGTTGCAGCGGGAAAGGTGAACGGAGGGTCTCCGCAATTCGGACATCGCTGGGCCCCCAGTTCAACCCTGACCCATGGGTACGACATCGCCCAGGCGCAGTGAAAGGTGAACCGCGGCAAATCGGACACCGATAGGCCTCTGGTTACCGTCGGCGGATGCACTACGAGAAGACGCCGCCGCCCGGTTTCGAGGACGGGGCGGCGGCGTCGTTGTTCGCTAGTCGCGCAGGAACGGGGGCCGTTTGCGGATCTCGCGCAGGTAGGCCGGGTTGTTCTGGAAGTAGCGGCGCCAGAGCCGCTTGGGCTCCTTCGTGAGCCGGAAGAGCCATTCGAGGCCGTTGCGCTGCATCCACGGCGGGGCCTGCGGAACGAGCCCGGCGTGGAAGTCGAACGCGGCGCCGACGCCGAACATCGCGGGGGCGTTCAGGCGGTCGCGGTGGGCGGCCATCCAGCGCTCCTGCTTCGGCGTCGAGAGCCCCACCCACACCAGCTGCGCGCCGGAGTCGTTGATGCGCTTGACGATCTCGGCGTCCTCCTCCTCGGTGAGGGGGCGGAACGGCGGCGAGTACATGCCGGCGAACTTGACGCCGGGAATGCGCTCGGCGAGCTTCTCGGCGAGCAGTTCGGGCACGCCGTCCTTGCCGCCGTAGAGGAACGAGGTCCAGCCGCGCTCGGCGGCGCGGGCGAGCACGTTGAGCATCAGGTCGGGCCCGTAGACCCGGTCCATCCAGTCGGCGCCGGCCTTGTGCCCGGCCCACACCATCGGCATACCGTCGGGCGTGGTGAGCCCCGAGGCGTTGTGGATGGCGAGGAGCTCGGGGTCGCGCTGGGACTCCATGACGCCGTGCACGCCGGTGACGCACACGTAGTGGCGTTCACCGGAATCGACCCAGCGGGTCACCTCGGCCAGCGCCGTCGCCTGGTTGACGGTGGAGACGCCGACGCCGAGGACGTCGACACGGCGGAGCTTCGGGTCGGACATTACAGGCTGTACTTGGCTTTGACCTGGTCGTAGACCCACTCGTAGGTCTTGGTCATGCCCTCGCGGAGGCTGATGGACGGCTCCCAGCCGTAGTACTTCTGGATGAGCGTGTTGTCCGAGTTGCGACCGCGCACACCCAGGGCGCCGTCGACGTGCTTGAGCTCGATGTCGATCCCGGCGATGTCGGCGACCAGGTAGTACAGGTTGTTGATGGTGGTCAGCTCGGAGGAGCCGAGGTTGAGGGGCTCGGTGACGTCGCCGCGGGTGAACATCTTGGTGCCCTGGACGCAGTCGTCGATGTACGTGAAGGAGCGGGTCTGCTCCCCGTCGCCCCAGATCTCCACGGTCTTCTCGCCCTTGAGGGCGGCGAGGGCGATCTTGCGGCAGGTGGCGGCGGGGGCCTTCTCGCGGCCGCCGTCCCAGGTGCCGACGGGCCCGTAGATGTTGTGGTAGCGGGCGATGCGGGTCTCGAGGCCGAAGTCCTCGCGGAAGTGGCGGCACATGCGCTCGGAGAAGAGCTTCTCCCAGCCGTAGCCGTCCTCGGCGTCGGCGGGGTAGGCGTCCTCTTCCTTCAGCGGGGCGATGTCCGCCTCGGTCTGCTTGTAGCCGGCGTAGACGCACGCGGAAGAGGAGTAGAAGAAGCGCCCGACTTCGGCGTCCTTCGCGGCCATGAGCATGTGGGTGGAGGGGAGGACCGAGAGCATGCACAGGGCCTTGTTGTTCTCGATGAAGCCCATGCCGCCCATGTTGCAGGCGAGGTTGTAGACCTCGGCCGCGCCGTCGCCGACCGCTTCGCGGCAGGCGTCGAGGTCGGCGAGGTCGCGCTGGAGGTTCTCGGTGTCGCCGTGGACCTGGTACCACTCGTCGAGGGGCTTGACGTCGACGGCGCGAACGGTCTTGCCTTCGGCGAGGAGGCTCGCCACCAGGTGTCCGCCGATGAATCCACCGGCTCCCGCCACTACCGCGTCCACGCTTGCCGCCATCGTCACTCCTCAAGGTTTCGGATACGGGGAAAGAAGCCTCAGCCTACCCGTCGCGTCTCCGCGCCCACCAGCCGGGAAATGGGGTGTAAGTCACCGTTGGGGGCGGTTTCGGGGGCGTTCGCGGGCTCGTCCGCGCCGCGCCGCAGCAGCTGTGCGGGGCCGATCACGAACAGGTCCGGGGCGGGGTCGGCGGTGATGGCGGCTTCGACGCGGGGGGCGATGCAGTAGAGGCGCGTCTTGGGGTCGCCGAGGAGCCGCCTGACGTAGCGGAGGCGTTTGAGCTGGCGTTCGACCATCTGGAACTTCCAGCGGATGGTGCCCAGGGCGATCGGTTCGCCGGCGGCGTTCCAGGCGGCGAGTTCGATGGTGCGCAGCTGCCGGAAGCGCGGGTCGGGGACGGTGAGGCGGGTGGTCTGCGCGGCGGCCGGGTCGTTGAGCGCCCATTCGCGGGCGAGGCGGTGGAATTCGGGGCGGCACACGTACCGGTCGAAGCGGGCGTGGGTCATCCGCCACAGTTTGTCGGTGATGTACCCGCGCCGCCAGCGCGGGAGGTGCTGGGCGAGCATCGCGTAGTGGAAGCGCGCGAAGCGGTGCTCCATGGTCCAGAACGGCGCGTCGGGGTCGAGGGGGTTCGCTTCGGCGCGGATGAGGCCGGCGGCTTCGAGGTGCGGGAGGAGGACGTCGAGGTCGGCTTCGGTGAGGCCGGTGGCGGCGCGCAGGTCGTAGGGGGTGCGGGGCCGGGTGGTGATGGCCGCGAGGACATCGTCGGTGGGCTTGTCCGGGGCTTCGCCGAGGACGTCGGCGACGGCGGTGGCGGCGGTTTCGAGGAAGGGGCCCTCGGGCCGCAGGAACGCGGCCTTGACCCAGGCGTCGACCGCGTGCTTGTTCTGGGGGAGCTCGCCGGCCCGCGCCAGGAGGGCGGGGTCGGAGCCGAGGAGGGCGTGGACGCTGACGGCCGTCTCAGGGTCGGCCACGCCTACGGAGAGGATGGACTCGCGCAGTTCGTTCATAGCGGATTTGATGCTACACAGGGGCTGCGCGGGTCACAGTTCGCGGAACATGAGGTGCATGCCGACCAGGCCCTGGACGGGGTGCCGGAAGGTCCCCGGGAGTACGGCGAGGGTGCGGAAGCCGAGGGAGTGCCAGAGGTCGACGGCGGGCGTGTTGGTGGCGACGACGGCGTTGAACTGCATGGCGGTGAAGCCGTCCGCGCGGGCGCGGGCGAGGGCGGCCTCGCCGAGGGTGCGGCCTACGCCCTGGCCGCGGACGGCCGGGTCGACCATGAACCCGGCGTTGGCGATGTGCGAGCCGCGGCCGGCGTGGTTGGGTTGAATCGCGGCGATCCCGGCGACGCGCCCGCCGGACGATCCGCTTGCGCCGGGACCGTCCTGGCCGGTGCTGCCCTCGCCCGCGCGGTCCATGTCGGCGCTGCTCTCGCCGGCGCGGTCCATGTCGGCGCGGTCCTCAATGACGGCGACGAGGGCGCTCGAGGGCGCCTCTCGCTCGATCCAGAAGGCGCGCAAGACTTCCTCGGGGGTGTCGCTCTCCCACACGAAGTGCTCGCCGGAGGCGACGACCGGCTGGGCGAAGGCCCACACGGCGGGCCAGTCCTCGGGGCGGGCGTCACGGATCTGCATGGCACGAAAGCGTAATCGGCAAGCCTTGCTCGCGCCAGCGCGCCGAGGCGGGTTCCACTCGGGGTGGCCGGGCCCGCCGCTTCGCCGAGGCGCGGGCGTGGACCGCTGCCGGGGTCGACACCGGTCTGCATGGAGCGGAAGCGTCCTCATCGAGCGGTTCCCGCGCGCCGTTGCGCCGTTGCGCCGTTGCGCCGTTGCGCCGTTGCGCCGTTGCGCCGTTGCGCCGTTGCGCCGTTGCGCCGTTGCGCCGTTGCGCCGTTGCGCCGACCGATGTCATACCCCTCTGCCAGGGTTGATGTCGGGGGCCCATCGATGTCCGTTTTGCCGGGACGCTCCGTTCACATTCCGCTCAGCGCGGCGGCTGCCAGTCCGACAGGGACGCCGCCTGGTGCTGCACCCACGAGTCGGGCACGGCCCGCAGGAGGCTCTTCGTCACGCCCCTGCCGCCGGAGGCGATCGTGTGGACGCGCCGCGAGAGGCGGGCGACGCGCTTGATCCGCGCCATGCGGGCCCGGTCGTAGGAGCCGAGTGCGGCCGGCACCGATTCGGGACTGCGGCGCAGCGCCCAGCCGAGGGTCACCGCGTCCTCCAGGGCGAGGCTCGCGCCCTGCGCGAGGATCGGCGCGACGCCGTGCGCGGCGTCGCCCAGCAGCACCAGGCCGCCCGCGCCCACCGGCTGGTGGAACGCCGGCGGGACCGGCCACACGTACCGGACCGATTGCTGGGTCAGCTCCGAGGGCCGGGTCGCGGCGATGAACTTGCCCACGGGCGCGGGCCAGTCGGCGAACCACCGGTTGATGAGCTCGTGCTGGATCTGCGGCGACTCGGGCCGCATCCCGCCGGGAACCGTCGCCCACCAGCAGGCCCCGGCGTGCCCGAGGTCGCCGTAGCCGAAGCGGCGGCGGTCGGGGCCGTAGATCTCGACGGCGTCGGTAGTGCGCTCGGGGGCTCGGTGGGCGGGCACGAGGCCGCGGAAGCACACCACCCCGGCGTCCACTGTGGGCGATCCGGGGGCGATGATGGCGCGACTCGGCGAGTCGATGCCGTCGGCGGCGACGACGAGCTCGGCGTCCCAGCGGCGCGAGGCGTCACCGGCGGCCAGGTCGACCATGTCGATCCGGTCGACCTGGGTCGCCGGGTGCACCTGGACGTTGTCGCCCAGGCGCGACACGAGCGCCTCGTAGAGCATCGCGGTGTGCACCATGACCGAAGGCGTGCCGTCGTCGGCGCCGAGCATCGCCGCCGAGAACGAGCTCGACAGGCGCTCCTCATTGCGCATCTCGAAGCGGTCCACCGGGGTCCCGGAGGCGTCGAGCAGCGCGTCGACGCCGAGCGCGCGCAGTGCGCGCACCCCCGAGGCCCAGAGGATCATGCCGAGGTCGTCGCCTTTGAGGCGCTCGCGCCGCTCCAGCAGCGCCACCTGCCAGCCCAGCCGGGACAGGACGATGGCGCTGGCGAGTCCGGCGACGCCGGCGCCGACGACTACGGCTCTTCGGTTCTGCATCTGCACCTGCCCGGGGGTGGGGTCAGCTGTCCTCGCGGGGTTTGCCCGCGTCGGACGAGGGCTCGACGTCGAGCGGCTCGTCGGGGATCACGTCGTCCTCGGGCCGGTCGGGTTCGGGTTCGGGTTCGTCCTCGGCGGAGGCGGTCTCGCCGGGTTCGGCGCCCTTGGGGAGGGCGCCGTCGACGTAGCCGGCGGCCGCGGCCTCGGCGGAGTCCCAGTCGACGGTGACGCGCTCGCCGCCGTCGATGACGAAGACCTGGCGGGTGCCGCGCGCGAAGATCAGGTAGGCGACGGCGAGGACGACGACGATGACGCTCATCCACTGGTTGAGGCGCAGCCCGCCGAAGGCCTCGGCGGGGTCGATGCGCAGGCCCTCGATCCAGAACCGGCCGATGCCGTAGAGGGCGACGTAGAGGGCGACGGCGCGCCCGGCCCCGAACTTGGCCTTGCGGTCGGCGAGGACGACGGCGAGCGCGACGCCGACGTTCCACAGCAGTTCGTACAGGAACGTGGGGTGGAACGTGGAGTACTGCGAGTACCCCGCGACCCGGTGGTCGGTGTCGATCGCGACGGCCCACCAGGTGTCGAGGGGCTTGCCGTAGAGCTCCTGGTTGAACCAGTTGCCGAGGCGGCCGATGGCCTGCCCGACGGGGATGCCGGGGACGATCGCGTCGGCGACCATCGCGAACGGCAGCTTCAGCTGGCGGCAGCCGAGCCAGACGCCGACCGCGCCGAGGGCGACGGCGCCGGGGATGCCGAGGCCGCCCTCCCAGACGGCGAGGGCCCTCCACGGGTCGCCGTCGGGGCCGAAGTAGGCGTCGGGGCTGGAGAAGACGTGGTAGATGCGGGCGCCGACGATGCCGAACGGCACGGCCCACACGGCGAGGTCGAGCACGGCCCACTTGGGGGCGCCGCGCGAGCGCATGCGCGCCTCGGCGATCCAGCAGGCGGCGACGATGCCCGCGATGAGGCAGAGCGCGTACGCGCGGATCGGGATGGGGCCGAGGTGCCAGACGGACTCCGACGGGCTCGGGATATATGCGAGGTCCACGACGAGTAAACCTATCGGTTGCGCGAGCGGGGCCTGGCAGGGGCCCGAGCCGGTCCCACGCCGCGGCTCGCCTCGCGGCTCCCGATGCGGCGGTGCAGGTTTCGCATACCGCCCATATCGCCCCGCGGTGCGGGCGCGGCGAGGCCCCGCGGGCGGCGCCCGCGGGGCCTGCGTGTCGCTACCGGCGCACGCCCGCGGCGAGGTCCGCGGTGAGCTCGGCGAGTTTCTGGTGGCCCGTGGGGATGTCCTCGGACTCCAGGTAGCAGTTGACGATGGCGGAGCCGACGATGACCGCGTCGCCGTAGGCGCCGATCTCGGCGGCCTGGTCGCCCGAGCGGACGCCGAGGCCGACGCCGATCGGCAGGTCGGTGTGCCTGCGGGTGCGCTCCACGAGTGCGGGTGCGGCCGCGGAGGTGGCGGCGCGGGCGCCGGTGACGCCCATGACCGACTGCGCGTACACGAACCCGCGGCAGGCCGCCACTGTGGAGGCGATGCGCTCGTCGGTGGAGGACGGTGCGACGAGGAAGACCCGGTCGAGGCCGTGCGCGTCCGAGGCCGCGATCCACTCCCCCGCCTCGTCGGGGATGAGGTCGGGCGTGATGAGCCCGGCCCCGCCCGCGGCGGCGAAGTCGCGCGCGAACCGGTCGACCCCGTACCGCTCCACGAGGTTCCAGTAGGTCATGACGAGGATCGGGACGCGGCCGGCGACCGCCTCGGTCACCGCGAACACCTGCCGGGTGCGGAACCCGCCCGCGAGGGCCTGGTCGGCGGCCTTCTGGATCGCCGGGCCGTCCATCACCGGGTCCGAGTAGGGCAGGCCCAGCTCGATGATGTCGGCCCCGTGGTCGATCATGATGTCGACGGCCTTGATCGAGTCGGCGAGGGTCGGGTAGCCCGCGGGCAGGTAGCCCACCAGCGCGGCCCGGCCCTCGGCCTTGGTCTTCGCGAAAGCGTCGGCGGCGTGCACGGCTACTCCCCGCTCTTCTCAGGGGCGCCTGCGAAGCCGAAGTACTCGACGACGTTGCCCATGTCCTTGTCGCCGCGCCCGGAGAGGTTCACCAGGACGCGCGAGCCGGGTTTGAGGCCCTTCGCGAGGCGCAGCGCCCCGGCGAGGCCGTGCGCGGACTCGATCGCGCAGATGATGCCCTCGGTGCGGGCGAGCTTCTCCAGGGCCGCCATGGCCTCGGCGTCGTCCACGGGCTCGTAGGCGGCGCGCCCCGTGGCGGCGAGGTGCGCGTGCTCGGGGCCGACGCCCGGGTAGTCGAGGCCGGCGGAGATCGAGTGCGACTCGATGGTCTGGCCGTCCTCGTCCTGGAGGACGAACGTGCGGGCGCCGTGGAGGACGCCGACCTGCCCGGCGGTGATGGTCGCGGCGTGGCGGCCGGTGTCGTACCCGTCGCCGCCCGCTTCGAAGCCGAAGAGCTTGACGTCGGCGTCGTCGAGGAACGCGGTGAAGATGCCCATCGCGTTCGAGCCGCCGCCCACGCACGCGGCGACGACGTCCGGCAGGGCCCCGGTGCGCTCGAGGAACTGGGCGCGGGCCTCGTCGCCGATGCCGCGGCAGTAGTCGCGCACGAGCTGCGGGAACGGGGCAGGGCCGCCGACCGAGCCGATGAGGTAGTGCGTGTGGTCCACGGAGGCGACCCATTCGCGCAGGGCCTCGTTCATGGCGTCCTTCAGCGTCCGCGAACCGGTGGTCACGGGGACCACCTCGGCGCCGAGGAGCCGCATCCGGGCGACGTTCAGCGCCTGGCGGCGCGTGTCCTCCTCGCCCATGTACACGGTGCATTCGAGCCCGAAGTAGGCGGCGGCCGTAGCGGAGGCGACCCCGTGCTGGCCCGCGCCGGTCTCGGCGATGATGCGGGTCTTGCCCATGCGCTTGGTCAGCAGGGCCTGCCCGAGGACGTTGCGGATCTTGTGCGCGCCGGTGTGGTTGAGGTCCTCGCGCTTGAGCCAGACCTCCACCCCGGCCTCTGCGGAGAGCCGCTCGGCGAAGTACAGCGGGGACGGCAGGTTCCCGTACTCGCGGCCGAGCTTGTCGAGTTCGGCGGTGAACGCCGGGTCGGCGAGCGCGGCCGTGTGGGCGGCCTCGAGCTCGTCGAGGGCACTGATGAGCGCTTCGGGGACGAAGCGGCCCCCGAATTCGCCCCAGTGGCCGCTGGCATCTGGATTAGGCACGGTGTCTCGCTCCCCTTCGCAACTCGCTGCCCGGGCGCGCGGTGCCGCGCACCTCAGGGCGCACCTGTGTGTCGTCCGCGACCGCTAGATCGGGCGCGGCGTGGCCGGGTGGGACCCGGCGGTGACCAGCTCGGCGACGGCGTCGCGCGGGCTCTTCGTCTTGACGACGCCCTCGCCGACGAGCACGGCGTCGGCGCCGGCGCTGGCGTAGCGGATGAGGTCGCGGGTGCCCCTGACGCCCGATTCCGCGATCTTGACGACGTCGCGGGGCAGGCCGGGGGCGATGCGCTCGAACACCGAGCGGTCCACGTCGAGCGTAGTCAGGTCGCGGGCGTTGACGCCAATGACTTTCGCGCCGGCGCGCAGGGCGCGGTCGGCCTCGTACTCGGTGTGGACTTCGACGAGGGCGGTCATGCCGAGGCCTTCGATGCGCTCGTGGAGCGAGACGAGGGTGTCCTGGTCGAGGGCGGCGACGATGAGGAGCACGAGGTCGGCGCCGTGGGCGCGGGCTTCGAGCACCTGGTAGGGGGTGACCACGAAGTCCTTGCGGAGCACCGGGATCTGAACTTTGGCGCGGACGGCGTCGAGGTCGCCGAGGCTGCCTTTGAAGTAGTGCTGCTCGGTGAGGACCGAGATGACGGCCGCGCCGCCCGCGGCGTACTCGGCGGCGAGCACGGCCGGGTCGGGGATGTCGGCGAGGGCGCCTTTGGAGGGGGAGGCGCGCTTGACCTCGGCGATGACGCTGACGCCGCCGCCGGAGAGCGCGGCGTACCCGTCGAGCGCGGGGCGGGCGGCCTCGGCGCGCTCGCGGATCAGCTCGATGGGGGTCTCGGTCTGGCGCCGTTCGAGATCGGCGCGGACTTCGGTGATGATCTGCTCCAGCACGTTCACCTAAGATCGTCCCTTCTCCTGCGCCGATGCCGTGATATTAGGCGACGAGGGGTCCTCGCCGGAGTCGAGGGCGTTCCACAGCGACACCGGGTCCTCTGCTATGGCGGACGCCTTGTCCGGGGCCGCTTCGTAGCGGTCGCGGCTGTCCGGCCAGCGGCCGGCGCGGGCGGTGGTGGCGGCCCCCGCGGACGCGAGGACGAGCGCGGCGGCGCCCATGGTGATCGGCCATGCTCCCGCGTCCAGATTGAGCGCCCCGCCGAGGGCGGTCGCGAGGCCGGCGAGGGCGGCGACGACGCCGAGGACGCGGCGGGCGCGGTTGCCGGTGGCGAGCATCGCCAGGAAGGCCGCGCCGCCGGCGAGGGCGCACGGCAGGGCCCAGGAGGCGAGGTCGGTGCCGGCCTGGGCGGTGGTGGCGGTGATCCCGGCGTGCCCGGTCTCGTTGACGGCGGTCCAGTCGCGGGAGGCGGCGAGCGCGCTGAGGGCGGCCGCGAGGATCCCCGCGAGGAGCACGCGGGTGCGTTCGGCGGCGCCGGCCGCGGCCGTGCTCGTTTCGGCGGCGCTGTTGTCGGCGGCGGTCTCGCTGTTCGCTTCGCTCATGCGATCTCCCTTCCGGTGAAGCAGGTGCGGGTGCCGGTGTGGCAGGCGGGGCCGGTCTGGTCCACCTGGAGCAGGACGGTGTCGCCGTCGCAGTCGGCCGCGACCGCGACGACCGCCTGGTGGTGGCCGGACGTCTCGCCCTTGACCCAGTACTCGCCGCGGCTGCGCGACCAGTAGGTGGCCTTGCGGGTGGCGACGGTGCGCCGCAGCGCCTCGGCGTCCATCCACGCGAGCATGAGCACCTCGCCCGTGTCGTGCTGCTGCGCGATGGCGGGGACGAGCCCGTCGGCGTTGAACGTGAGGTTCGCGATCACGTCGTCGCTGGTCTGTCCTGCTTCCACGCTTACCGATTGTGATCGCACCCCCGCGCGGACCGCCACCCGGCCCCGGTCGGGAGTGCATCGTGGGATTCTCGGGGGCATGGCGCTCCCTTATGTGATCGTTTCGGCCGCGATGAGCATCGACGGCTTCCTCGACGACGTCTCGCCCGAGCGGCTGATGCTGTCGAACGCCGCCGACTTCGACCGGGTGGACGCGGTGCGCGCGAGCGTGGACGCGATCGTCGTGGGGGCCGGGACGGTGCGCGCGGACGACCCGCGGCTGCTGGTGCGCTCGCCTGAGCGGCGCGAGGAGCGGCTGGCGGGCGGGAGGCCGGCGTCGCCGCTGCGGGCCGTGATCTCCCCGTCGGGGCAGCTCGAACCGGGCGCCAGGCTCTTCGACCGCGCCGCGGACGACGCGGCCGGGCGCGTCGTGGTCTACACGAGCATCGAAGGGGCGCGGACGTTCCCGCTCGGACCGGAAGCGGACGAGTTCGGGCCCGCGACCTGGCCCGAGGGCTCGGCGCACCCCGAGGTGGTGTCGGTCGGCGACGTCGGCGTCGCACCGCTCGCGGTCCTGGAGGACCTGGCCGGGCGCGGCATCGAGCGGGTCCTTGTGGAGGGCGGCGGCATCGTGCACACCGCGTTCCTCTCGGCCGACCTCGCCGACGAACTGCACCTGGCGGTCGCGCCGTTCCTGCTCGGCAGCACCGGCGGGCCGCGGTTCGTGCACGCCGCCGCGTTCCCGCAGTCACCCGAGCGGCCCCTGCACCTGGTCGAGACGCAGACCATCGGAGCGGTCGCGCTGCTCCGCTACCGGCGGGAATGACCGCCAAGGCCCCCAAAAGCGGCAGAGCTCCACAATGCATCATTTATGGTGACGGGAGCGCCACAGCATGCCGACGAACGGAGCCACCCGATGGCCACGCCCGAACCACCCTCCGAAGCGCCACCGGAAACCCCCGAGACGCCCCCCGCCGAACCCGAACCCGAGCCCCGGCAGGAGACGCTGCCGGTCGACAAGATCACCTTCGGCATCGCCGCCAGCGTCGTCCTCGCCGTCATCCTCCTCGGCGCGCTCTTCCCCGAAGGCTTCGAAACCGCCTCCACCGCGGCCCTCGACTGGGTCATCGGCAACTTCGGATGGCTGTTCATCATCGCCGGGAACCTCTTCCTGATCCTCGCGGTCTACATCGCCGTCAGCCGCTACGGCAACATCCGCCTCGGCCGCGCCGACGAGGAACCCGAGTTCGGCACCCTCCCGTGGATCGCCATGATGTTCGCCGCGGGCATGGGCATCGGCCTCATGTTCTTCGGCGTCGCCGAACCCCTCTCCCACTACCTGGAGGTCCCGCCCCCGCTCGAACTCGAACCGGACTCCGCGTTCTTCGAGGAGGACCGGCAGCGCGGCGCACTCATGTACAGCTACTTCCACTGGGTGCTGCACCCGTGGGCGATCTACGCCGTCGCCGGCCTCGCGCTGGCGTACTCGACGTTCCGCAAAGGACGCGGCAACAACCTCAGCGAGGCGTTCCACCCGCTCACCGGCGGCCGGCGCTGGGCGCCCGCGGCCGGCCGGGCGATCGACCTCATGGGCATCTTCGCGACGGTGTTCGGCACCGCGGCGAGCCTCGGCTTCGGCGCCCTGCAGGTGGCGGTCGGCCTCGACATCGTCGCCGGAGTGCCCGGCTCGACCCGGCTGGAGCTCATCGTCATCGGGGCGCTGACGGCCGCGTTCGTGATCTCCGCGTTCTCCGGCGTCCACCGCGGCGTCAAATGGCTCTCGACCCTGAACGTGCTGCTGGCGGCGCTCATCATGGTGTTCGTCTTCATCGCCGGGCCGACCCTGTTCCTCCTCGACGCCTGGCCCTCCTCGGTCGGCTCCTACCTCTCGGACCTCGTGCGCATGTCGAGCGTCACCGGCGCCTTCGGCGGCGAGGACTGGATGGCGGCCTGGACGATCTTCTACTGGGCGTGGTGGCTCTCGTGGGCGCCGTTCGTCGGCACCTTCATCGCCCGCATCTCACGCGGACGCTCGGTCCGCCAGTTCATCGCCGGCGTGCTGCTCGTGCCCTCCACGGCCTCCACGGTGTGGTTCGCCGTCATGGGCGGCACCGCGATCTGGAAGCAGGCGAACACCGGCGCGGACTACAGCGGGGCACTGGCAAAAGGCGAGGAGTACGCGATGTTCGCGCTGCTCGAGTCGATGCCGTTCTACGCCCTGGTCTCCGGCATCACCATGCTGCTCGTCGCGAACTACTTCGTGACCAGCGCCGACTCCGCGTCGCTCGTCCTCGGCTCACTCTCGAGCTCCGGCTCACTGGTGCCCAAGAAGCCGCTCGTGGTGTTCTGGGGCCTGACCATCGGCGGGGTCGCGGCCGTGCTGCTCCTCAGCGGCGGGCTCGAAGGCCTCAAGAACGCGACGATCATCGTCGCACTGCCGTTCATGCTCGTGATGCTCCTGCTCTGCGTCGCGCTCATGAAGGAGCTCAAATCCGACCCGGGCGCCAATCCGCTGCGGCACCAGTTGCGGCACAAGGGATTCCGGGACGCCATCCGCAAAGTCGTCGGCGAGGAGGTCGACAGCCGCACCGCCGACCCCAACAAGTGGGGCCGGGGACGGATGCGCTTCGGCGTCGGCAGCGGACGCCGCAACGGGAACGACGAGTGAGCGCCGCCGGCGCGAACAGCACCGCGCACGACCGGCCCGCCGCTGCTATTTTATGGGGTGACCCTGCGGCGGAAGGAAACCCCATGAAGGCGATCGTGGTCGAGCAGACCGGCGGGCCGGGCGTCATGCGAGTGCTCGAAGGCGAGGATCCGGGCCCGCGCCCGGGCCAGATCGCCGTCAAGGTCGCCGCCGCCGGCGTCAACTTCATCGACGTCTACCACCGCACCGGCGCCTACGGGCTCCCGCTGCCGTTCACCCCCGGCCTCGAAGGCGGCGGCTACGTCGCGGCCATCGGCGCCGGCGTCACCGGCTTCACCGTCGGCGACGAAGTCGCCTGGAAGAGCGTCCCCGGCTCCTACGCCGACCTCGTCGTCGGCGACGCCGACGAGTTCGTGCCCGTCCCCGAGAAGGTCGCCGTCGAGACCGCCGCCGCCGTCATGCTCCAAGGCCTCACCGCCCACTACCTGTGCAACACCGTCCACCCCGTGCAGGAAGGCGACACCGTCATCGTCCACGCCGCCGCCGGCGGCATGGGACTCCTCCTCACCCAGATGGTCAAATCCAAGGGCGGCAAGGTCATCGGCACCGTCTCCACCGACGCGAAAGCCGAACTCGCCCGCCAGAACGGCGCCGACCACGTCCTGCGCTACGAAGGCTTCGGCGCCAAAGCCCGCGAACTCACCGGCGGCGAAGGCGTCGCGGCCGTCTACGACGGCGTCGGCAAGACCACCTTCAGCGAAGGCCTCACCGCACTGCGCCGCCGCGGCGTCATGGCACTCTTCGGCCAGGCCAGCGGCCCCGTCCCGCCCGTCGACCCCCAGGACCTCCACCGCGGCGGCTCACTCGTCCTCACCCGCCCCACCCTCCACGACTTCACCGCCACCCGCGAGGAGTACCTCTGGCGCGCGAACGAGGTCTTCCAGATGATCGAGGACGACGACCTCCTCGTCCGCGTCGGCGAGACCTTCCGCCTCGAAGAGGCCCCCGAAGCCCACCAGGCCCTCGAAGCCCGCAAGACCACCGGGAAGCTCCTGCTCATCCCCTAGCGCTAGTCCACAACGGACACTGCGCGCTCGCGGAACGTGCGGCGGTACGCCGACGGCGAGACCCCCAGCGCCGCCCGCAGGTGCTGGCGCAGCGACACGCCCGTGCCGAGCCCCGCGCGCTGCGCGATCTGGTCCACCGTGAGCTCGCTCGACTCCAGCAGCCGCCGGGCGTGCTCCACGCGCTGGCGGGTGAGCCACTGGGTCGGGCTCTGGCCGGTCTCCTCGCGGAACCGGCGGGTGAAGGAGCGGCGGCTCATCCGCGCCCGCCGCGCCAGATCGTCGATCGACAGTGGACGGTCGAGGTGCTGCAGGGCCCATTCGCGGACCTCGGCGGTGCCCGCCCCGGTCTCCTCGGGCACCGGCCGCTCGATGAACTGCGCCTGCCCGCCCTCGCGCCACGGCGGCACGACGCAGCGGCGCGCGACCGCGTTCGCGACCTGGCTGCCGTGGTCGCGGCGCACCAGGTGCAGGCACAGGTCCACGGCCGCACCGGCGCCGGCCGAGGTGAGGATGCGACCCTCGTCGACGAACAGGACATCCGGGTCGACCTTGACCTCGGGGTGGCGCTCGCTGAGCCGGGCGGTGAGCATCCAGTGCGTGGTCGCGCTGCGGCCGTCGAGCAGGCCCAGGTGGGCGAGCACGAACGCGGCGCTGCAGAAGGAGACGATCCGCGCCTCGGGCCGGATGCGCGCGAAAGCCGCCTCGAGCCCGGCGGGCAGATCGGGCACGTCGCATGAAGGTCCCCCAACCGGGTCCACAGTGGCCACGATGACGGTGTCGGCGCTCGCCAGCAGCTCCGGCCCGTGCTCCACGTTGATCGTGTACCCGGCCGTGGTGCGGACGGGACCGCCGTCGAGGGAGCACACGCGCACGTCGTACCGGCGGGTGCCGTCGGCGCGGCCGGCCGACGCGAAGACGCGCTCGGGGATGCCGAGGTCGAACGTGATCACACCGTCGAGGGCGAGGACCGCGACGCGGTGGGGCGCTGGCGCACTGGAGACCGTCATGGCCCGATTCTTTCACATAACGGCCTCCAGGCCGCTAGGCGAAAGCCCGCCACTGCCGAAGACTAGGGGGCACCGCAAGGCCACTGCCAGAAAGGAAACGCCATGACCACCATGCGCGCCATCACCCAGAACGCCCTGGGCGGGTCCGAAGTCCTCGAACTCGTCGAGGTCGAGCGGCCCGAACCGGGCCTGGGCGAGATCCTCGTGAAGGTGCACGCCGCCGGCCTGAACCCGGTGGACTGGAAGGTGCGGACCCACGGCGCGATCACCGGGGCTCCCACCCCGTTCACGGTGGGCTGGGACGTCTCCGGCACCGTGGCCGCCGTCGGCCCCGGCGTGCGGCTCTACCGGGTCGGCGACGAGGTCTACGGCATGCCGCGGTTCCCGCAGTTCGCCGCCGCGTACGCCGAGTACGTGACCGCACCCGCCCGCCACTTCGCACCCAAGCCCGCCGGCCTCACCCACGAGGAGGCCGCGGCCCTGCCGCTCGCGGCCCTCACCGCCTACCAGTCCCTGGTGGACGTCGCAGATCTCCAAGCGGGACAGAAGGTCCTCATCCACGCCGCCGCCGGCGGCGTCGGCCACCTCGCAGTCCAGATCGCAAAGGCCCAGGGCGCGTATGTGATCGCCACCGCCAGCGCCGCCAAGCACGAGTACCTGCGGGGCATCGGCGCCGACGAGGTCATCGACTACACGGCCGTCGACTTCGCCGAGCAGGTGAGCGGGGTCGACGTGGTGCTCGACTGCGTCGGCGGCGAGTACGCCGCCCGATCGGCCCCGGTGGTGCGCGACGGCGGGCACCTCGTCATCCTGCCGAGCGCGGCCGAGCTCCCCGAATCGGAGCTGGCCCGGATCAACGCCGGCTTCAACCTCGTCGAACCCGACCTGGGCGGGCTCAAGGCGATCACCGCGCTGGTGGAGGCCGGGCAGCTCACGCCCACGGTGTCGGAGACGTACGCGCTCGAGGACGCGGGCAAGGCCCACGAGGCCCTGGAGCCGGGTCGCACGGTCGGCAAGATCGTCCTCACCGTCGCCTAGTTGTCCACAGGCCCTCCACCAGGCAACAAAAGTGCTGCTCACGAAGTTATCCACAGGCAGGAAACTGTTGTTGCCGGTCCACTACCCCGCGTGTTGTAGTAGATAGCAAAAAACGCCATCGGGCACCGGCGGGATGGCGGCGACATAAGGGGATTCGCGAACGTCGCCATACCGAGACCGCGCGCGGCAATCCGGCCGCGCGCGGTCCCCGCCAGGTGCCACACCCCTCCGCCTCCGCGGAGGACGCGCGTGGCGGTCGGGCCCAGGCCCGACCGCCACGCCGCAACACCAGCTCAGTCCAACTCGGCCAGTTCAGGTCAACCCGGAACTCGACTCAATTCGAGCGCGTCTGCTCGACCCACGAGCCGTGCAGCCCCGCATACACCGAACCGGGCTCAGCGGCCAGTTCCGCGTGCGGGCCCTGCTGCACCAGATTCCCCGCGTCGAAGACCAGCACCTCGTCAGAGGTCTCGGCCGTCGACAGGCGGTGCGCGATGATCACCGTGGTGCGCCCGCGCGTGACCGCGTCCAGCGCCGACGAGAGCCGCAGCTCAGTGGCCGGGTCGACGGCGCTCGTGGCCTCGTCGAGCACAAGCAGGTCTGGGTCGGCCACATACGCGCGCACCAGCGACACCAATTGGCGCTCGCCCACACTCAAATTCGCGCCGCTCTCGCCCAACTGGGTCTCGAGGCCGGCCGGGAGGGTCTCGAGCCAGTCATCCAGGCCGAGCTCAGCGAAGGCCACATAGATCTCCGCGTCCGTCAGCTCGGGCCGGGCGAAACGCACGTTGTGCGCGAGGGTGCCGTTGAACAGGAAGCCCTCCTGGGGCACCATCGTCACCCGGCTGCGCAGCGACGCGAACGTGACACCTGTGAGCGGGGCGCCGCCGATCCGCACGCTCCCCGAGGTCGGGTCCATCAGCCGGGTCAGCAGCTTCGCGAACGTGGTCTTGCCCGAACCGGTCTCGCCGACCACCGCGACCTTCGAATGCGCCCGGATCTCGACGTCGATGCCGTGCAGCACCTCCTCGCCGCCCGGGTACGCGAAGCGCACGCCCTCGAAGCGGATCCCTAGGGGCCCTTCGGGAAGGGCGATACCGTCGACCGGGTCGGCGACATCGGGCTCGGTGTCGACGATGTCGAGCACGCGCCGCCAGCCGGAGACCGCGTTCTGGGCCTCGTTGAGGGTCTCGGTGCCGATCACCACGGGCTGGGTGAAGAGGATGACGAGGAACAGGAACGCCGTCAGCTCGCCCACGGTCATCGATCCGTCGGCGACGAGGAACGCGCCGAGAACCACCACGACCACGTTCACGCCCAGGTAGACCAGCTCTCCCGCGCCGAACGAGAACGCCGAGCGGCTGATCGCGCGGGTCTGGTCGCGCCGGTGCTCGTTGATCGAAGCGTCGAGCCGCTCGCTCGTGCGCGCCCCGACCCCGTACGCGCGCACCGTGCCCGCGCCGACCACCGACTCGGCGACGGCCGAGAGCATTTTGGACACGCTCTTGCGCACATCGGTGTAAGCGGCGGCCAGGTGCCCCTGCAGCCATTTGATCAGCCAGGTCACCGGGATGAACACGATCCACACCGCGATCGCCAGCTGCCACGAGTACACCGCCATGACCACGGTGGCGACGACGATCTGCGCCGCCGCCGTCACCAGCACCATGCCGCCCTGCTGCAGGAACGTGCTCACCTGGTCGATATCGGTCGTGACGCGCGCGGTCAGCGCACCGCGCCGCTCGGACTGCTGGTGCAGCATCGACAGGTCGTGGATGTGCCGGAACGTCCTGCGCCGCAGTGAGGCCAGCGCGTGCTCGGAGACGACGAACAGGCGGCGGTTCATCAGGTAGTTGGTGCCCGTGGTGACGAGTAGGGCCGCGACGCCGAGGGAGGCGACGAGCACGACGTACCCGATGTCGGGCCCGCCTTCGCCGAGGAGGCCGTTGTCGAGGACCTGCTGCGCGCCGACGGGGACGACGAGGCGGCCGATGGAGGTGACGGCGGCGAGGAACACGGTGAATCCGAGGCCGCGGCGCAGTTCGGGTGAGAGCCGCAGGCCGCGTTTGACGGTCTGCCACGGGCCGGGCTGCGTCTGGGTTGCGTCCTGCGCGCTCACGCCGTGGTCTCCTCTTCGTTGCGGTTGGTGCCGTTGATGTCGGCGTTGAGTTCGGTGTCGTTGAGTTCGGTGTCGTCGAATTCGCTGTCGAATTCGCGTTCGGCTTCGGCCCGCTCGTAGGCGGTGACGAGGTCGGCGTAGGGCTGGTGGGTCTTGAGCAGGTCCTGGTGGGGGCCGCGGGCGGTGATGCGGCCGTTTTCGAGGAAGACGACTTCGTCGGCGAGGGCGATGGTGGCCCTGCGGTAGGCGACGACGAGGACGCTCGCGACTTCGGAGGAGTCTTTGAGGCCGGTGAGGATCTGGGACTCGACTTTCGGGTCGACGGCGCTGGTGGCGTCGTCGAGGATGAGCATCCGGGGTTGGCCGGCGAGGGCGCGGGCGAGGGTGAGTCGCTGGCGCTGGCCGCCGGAGAGGGTGGTGCCGCGTTCGCCGACTTCGGTGTCGAGGCCGTCTTCGAGGGCGGCGGTGAATTTTTCGGCTCCGGCGGCGACGAGGGCGTCCCAGAGGCGGTCGTCGTCGAGGCCAGTGCGGTCGAGGGCGAGGTTGGCGCGGACGGTGTCGTCGAAGACGAACGGGATCTGCTGGACGAGGGCGGTGGTGCGGGCGAGGGTCGCGTGGGTGAGGTCGCGGAGGTCGTGGCCGTCGAGGGTGACGGTGCCGCGGGTGGGGTCGACGAGGCGGGCGGCGAGATGGGCGAGGGTGGATTTGCCGGAGCCGGTGGCGCCGACGAGGGCGACGGTGGTGCCGGGTTCGACGGTGAAGGTGACTTCGTGGAGGGCTTCGTGGCCGTCGGGGTAGGCGTAGGCGACGGCGTCGAATTCGAGGCGGGCGGGGGTGGTGGTGTCGGGGAGTTGCTTGGTGCCATATGACATGTCACCGGTGGCGGCGAGGACGTGGTCGACGCGGCGGCGGCCGACGACGGAGCCGGGGAGGTCGCCGAGGACCCAGCCGATGGCGCGGACGGGGAAGGCGAGGACGGAGAACATGAAGGAGACGGTGACGAGTTGGCCGAGGTCGATGGCGCCGGCTTCGAAGCGGGCGAGGCCGACGAGGAGTGCGACGAGGACGCCGATTTCGGGGAGTCCGGAGATCGCCGGTTCGAAGGCGGCGCGGAGGCGGCCGACGCCGATCATGGCGTCGCGGAGGTCTTCGGCGGTGGCGCTGAAGCGTTCGGTTTCGGCGGCTTCGCGTCCCATGGCTTTGACGACTAGGGCGCCGTCGAAGGATTCGTGGCCGACGGCGGAGACTTCGGCGCGGAGTTCTTGGGCGCGTTTGGCGCGGGGGGCCATTTTGGTGGCGAAGAGGGCGTTGAGGGCGAAGAGGGCGGGGAACATGCCGAGGGCGACGAGGGCGATGGCCCAGTCGATCCAGAGGAAGGCGCCCATGGCGACGACGACCATGAAGAGGGTGCCGACGGCGAAGGGGAGGGGGGCGAGGGGGCGGGTGGCGGCTTCGACGTCGGCGTTCGCGTTGGAGAGGAGGGTGCCGGTGGGGTGCTTCTGGTGCCAGGAGACGGGGAGGGCGAGGTAGCGGCGGGTGATCTGGCGGCGCCAGTGGGCTTGGACGCCGAACATCATGACGCCGGCGCCGATGCGGCGGGCGCACATGGTGGAGAAGCGGACGATGGAGGTGCCGAGGAGGGCGGCGACGCCGATCATGACGGTGGCGAGGACGACTTCGCCGTTCTCGTAGGCGGGTACGGCGATCGCGGAGACGACCCAGCCGACGACGAAGGAGAGGAAGAGCGTCATCGCCGTGTTCGCCATGGCTCCGGCGGCGCCTACTGCGAACGGTTTGGGTTCGAGGCGGATCATGTCGCCGATGTTGCGCAGTCCTTGGCGGAGGATGCGGTCGTCGGCGGGTTGGTCGTCGAAGGACGGTGTGTCGGCGCCGGTGGGCAGCGTCATCGGGTCTCCGGTCGGTGGGTGCGGGCGCCAGCCCTGGGAAGTGCTGGCTAGCCGGTCGGCAAGCAACCGCTAGCAATGATGCCTCGCGCCTGGGCCGGTCGCCAACCGCAATTCCACCGGATGGCACCGATCGGCATGGTCACGCACGGTTCGCTACGGGTCGACAAACTGTCGTACTCGTAGGTCAGGGTTGATACCGGGGGCCCATCGATGTCCGATTTGCGGAGACCCTCCGCTCACGTTCGACCGATCGGTTCCACCGCGTCGAACGGCCGCACTCCCCGGGAGGCTCAGCGATCGAGGCCCGGCCCCAGGGAATATGGCGCCTCGTCAACCGCCGGGTGTTCGTCCTGCGGCGGCTCGCGGGCCGGCCGAAGCCGGTCGCTAGCGGACCGGGTGGCCCGTCTCGCGCAGTTCCTGCTTGACTTCGCCGATCGCGACGTCGCCGAAGTGGAAGATCGAGGCGGCGAGGACCGCGTCGGCGCCGGCGTCGACTGCGGGCGGGAAGTGGGCGGCCTTGCCGGCGCCGCCGGAGGCGATGAGCGGGATGTCCACGGCCGCGCGCACGGCGGCGATGAGTTCGAGGTCGAAGCCCTGCTTCATGCCGTCGGAGTCGATCGAGTTGAGCAGGATCTCCCCCGCCCCCAGTTCGGCGGCGCGGGCGCACCATTCGACGGCGTCGAGGCCCGTGGAGCGCTTCTGGCCGCCGTGGGTGGTGACCTCCCAGCCGGATGCGGTGTCGCGCCCGGAGGCGACGTCGGCCGAGAGCACGAGCACCTGGTTGCCGAACCGCTCCGCGATCTCGGAGATGACCTCGGGGCGGGCGATCGCGGCGGTGTTGATGCCGACCTTGTCGGCGCCGGCGCGCAGGAGCCGGTCGACGTCGTCGGGGGTGCGGACGCCGCCGCCGACGGTGAGCGGGATGAAGACCTGCTCGGCGGTGCGGGCCACGACGTCGTACATGGTCGCCCGGTCGCCGGACGAGGCGCTCACGTCGAGGAACGTGAGCTCGTCGGCTCCGGCCGCGTCGTAGGCGGCGGCCAGTTCGACCGGGTCGCCCGCGTCGCGCAGGTTCTCGAAGTTGACACCTTTGACGACCCGCCCGGCATCCACGTCCAGGCAGGGGATCACACGCACCGCAACAGTCACGCGGCAAGCCTACAGGCGGGGCGGTGCGGTGGCGTCCGCCATATTTCCACCTCGGACTTGAACACGTTCAAGAGTGGGTGTAGCGTCGAGACAAGAGTTGAACATGTTCAACTCAAGCCCGAACCACCCCGCACAGAACGGAGCACTGCCATGGACCTGGCAGTCATCGGCTACATCGCCTACCTCCTCGTCGCCATCCCCCTCACGATCTGGGTCGCCCGCACCCTCGGCGCCAACGGCTTCCACTTCATCAAGGACGTCTTCGCCGGCGACGAGCAGCTCGCCCAAGCGGTCAACAAGCTCCTCCAGGTCGGCTTCTACCTCCTGAACTTCGGGTTCGTGGCACTGTGGCTGCGCACCGCCGACCCCATCCCCGACGCCCGCGGCGTCTTCGAGACCGTCGCCGTCAAGATCGGCGCCGTCCTCCTCGTGCTCGGCCTCCTCCACGTCCTCAACGTCCTGGTGCTCAACGGGTTCCGCAAGCGCGGGCACGTCGACGCCCGCGCCCTCGCGACCCTGGAACCGCCGCGCCCGCCGCAGCGGCCCCAGGCGTACGGCGCCTGAACCGCAGTAGGATCGCCTGCGTGAGCACCGAAGCCGAGTCCTCTGACGCGTCCGCCCGCCCCTCCTCGAAGGGCGAGCGGACGCGGCAGCGCATCATCGACACCGCGCTCGACATGTTCGCCGAGCGCGGCTACGACAAGACCACGATGCGGGCGATCGCCGCCGAGGCCGGTGTGTCCGTGGGCAACGCCTACTACTACTTCAAGTCCAAAGAGCACCTCATCCAGGGCTTCTACGAGCAGGCCACCACCCGCCACGCCGAGCTCACCCCCCGCCTGCTCGACGGCAAGGAGACCCTCGCCGAGCGGATCGAGGCGGCGCTGCTCGCCTGGCTCGACATCGCCGGGCCCTACCACGCGTTCGCGGGCCAGTTCTTCCGGAACGCGGCCGACCCGTCCAGTCCGCTGAGCCCCTTCTCGGCCGACTCCACCGAGAGCCGGGACCGCGACATCGCCCTGTACCGCGAGGTCCTGGAAGGCTCGAAGACCAAGGTCCCCAAGGACATGGCGGACATCCTGCCGGAGATGCTCTGGCTCCACCAGATGGTGGTGGTCCTGTACTGGGTGTACGACGCCTCGCCCGGCCAGGAGAAGTCGCGCGAGCTGGCCTGCCGCACGGCGCCACTCGCGGCCCGCGTCGTGGCCCTCTCCCGCCTGAAGATCCTGCGGCCCCTGGTGAAGCAGGGCGAGGAGCTCGTGCGGGACTTCCTCATCACCAGGCGTCCCGAGTAGACGCGGGACGGGCCGGCGGGACGAGTGTCCCGCCGGCCCGTTCAGCCTGTGCCGCAGCGCAATGGCGCAGGCGTCAGCAGTCGCGCAGCTCCGGCGACTGGTTGAGCAGCTGCCCGCGCGGGGAGATGAACTTGCGGTACGTGTCCGAGTCGACCTCCGCCAGCGGGAACGCCGCGATCCGGTGGCAGTTCTGGAAGGCGAGCTTCACGCCGTAGTGGCGTTCGAGCGCGCCGCGCATCGAGTCCGAGGCGAGCACCCGCAGCAGTTGCCCGCGCGCCTGCTCGTCCGGCGGCGGGGTGGTGTTGTCGGCGAACTGGGTCGAGCCGCTCGACGAGACCACCCCGTTCTTCAGGTCGTTGACGACCTTGGCGATGAGCTCCCATGCGAACGGCAGCGACTGCTTGACGCAGTCGATGAAGTCGGCGTCGCCGACCTCCCCTGCCTCGGCCTTGTGCAGCAGGTCTTCAGAGACGTCAAGGGACATGCGTTCTCCTCTCGGTTCGAATCGGTTCATTGTGCTCGGTCCCGGTGACCCTCCGCTGTCGGGAAGTCGACGCAGAGGGGTCCCCGATCGCGAGCCGTCCAGAGCGGGCCGCACGGCGCTGTGCGGCGATCAGACGTGTTGCGCGCGGAGCAGGTGCTCCCCGAGGACGTACCCGGGCACGATCTGGTCGGCCAGGTCGACCCCGGCGCGGTCGTTCCCCCACGCCAGCGCGGCTTTGCGGTGGAATTCGTGGGCTTGGCGGGTGAATTTGGCCCAGTCCTTGCCGTCGGCGGCGGCGCGGTCGCGGGCGGCGTCGACGACGGCGAGGTTCTCGGGTTCGAGGGCGTCGACGGGGCCGACGCTGCCGCGTTCGGCGGCTTTGACGTAGCGGGAGCGGGTGCACCAGCCGATGAGGGCGTGGCCGACGTGCTCGCGCAGGAACGCGATGTCGTCGTCGTCGTCGATCTTGTTGCCGATCACGGAGATCCGGACGTCGTAGTCCTCGGCGTAGCCGAGGTACTGCTTGTAGACGCCGACGCTGCGGAGGGTGGGTTCGCAGACGAGGAAGGTGTGGTCGAAGCGGGTGAACATGCCGGAGGCGAAGGCTTCGGCGCCGGCGACCATGTCGACGATGACGAATTCGTCGGTGCCGTCGACGAGGTGGTTGAGGAGGAGTTCGACGGCGCCGACTTTGGAGTGGTAGCAGGAGACGCCGAGGTCGTCGTCGACGAAGCCGCCGGTGGCGGCGAAGCGGATGCCGTCGTGTTCGGTGAAGAGGGTGTCGAACACGGGGTTGGATTCGCCGACGGTGAGCAGGCGTGAGCCGGGCCCGGGCGGGGTGGTCTTGAGCATGAGGTCGGCGGAGGGGATGAGCGGGTTGGTGCCGCGCAGGTAGTCCTTGATGTCGTGGAGGTGCTCGCCGAGGACGGGGCCCATGGCGGCGGCTTCGGGGTCGAGGCCGAGTGCGGCGGCGAGGTGCTGGTTGATGTCGGCGTCGATGGCCATGACCGGGTGTCCGAGGGCTGCTGCGCGGCGTGCGAAGAGCGAGGCCATCGTGGTCTTGCCGGAGCCGCCCTTGCCGACGAAGGCGAGTTTCATGCTGTGGTTCCCCCACCAATTGAAAATGGTTGCTGATTTCAAATGGAGGGTAGCAGAGCCGGAATGTGACTGCGCCTCATACAGAAAGGGCCCCGCCGGCTGGTGCCGGCGGGGCCCTGGTGGCGCGAGTGGGGTCAGGGCAGGATCGCGGCGCCCGAGCCCTGGCCGGCGGTGATCTCCGATTCGAGCTGCGCGGCGGCCTTGGGCGCGGCGGTCTTCTTCCGCATCTTCCGTTCGACCAGGACCACCAGTTTCGAGAGGGCGTACGCCATCACGAAGTAGATGAACGCGGCGATGACGAGCGCCTGCAGGAACGAGTTGCTGTAGTCGCGGCCGATGATGTTGGCCGAGTGCAGCAGCTCGGGGTAGGTGATGACGTACCCCAGCGAGGTGTCCTTGAGGAGGATCACCAGCTGTGCGAGCACCGCCGGGAGCATGTTCCGCAGCACCTGCGGGAGCACGATGAGGCGCTGGACCTGCCCGTGGGTCAGGCCGACCGCGTACCCGGCCATGGCCTGGCCCGGCGGCAGGGCCGCGACGCCCGCGCGGAGGATCTCGGCGAGGACGGCGCCGTTGTAGATGCCGAGGCCGAGCACGAGGAACGTGAGGCGCCGGGTGTCGCTGGACCAGCCGAGGGTGTCGGAGGTGAAGCCGAAGTGGCCGTCGATGGTGAAGGAGATCCAGATGAGGAGGATCAGCGGCAGGGCCCGGAAGAACTGGACGTAACCGGTGGAGGCCCAGCGGGTCAGGGCGAACCGCGAGATCCGTCCGAATCCGAAGAGCACGCCGAGGATCAGCGCGAGGACCGATCCGAGCGCGAACGCGGTGAGGGTGTCGAGGATCGCGGGGATCCAGGTGGTCTCGACGACGAGGGCGTCGAGCGGGTTGACCCACCGGGACGCCTCGAAGAAGCCTTCGTCGGCGAGCACGCTGGCGGCGAACGCCAGCACGCCCAGGATGACGACCGCGGAGATGATGGAGGCGATGTTCGAGTTGCGGCGGCCTTTGGGGCCGAGCGCGTCGAACAGCACCGTGCTCTCGTTCTGTCTGCTCATGAGTCACCCGCTCTCATCGGACGAAGGCGGTGCGTCGTTCGACGAGCCGCACCAGGTAGCTGAAGGCGAACGCGATCAGCAGGTAGCTGACGGTGACGCCGATGATGACCCCCCAGAGGTCGAAGCGGCTCGCGTTGTCCTCGATGAGCCGGCGGGACTGGGCGGTGAGCTCGGTGACGCCGATGGCGAGCACGAGGGCGCTGTTCTTGACCAGGGCGATCAGGATCGACCCGAGGGGCGGGATGACGGCGCGCACGGCCTGCGGCAGGATCACGCCCTGCAGGGACTGCCCGAAGGTGAGCCCGATCGAGCGGGCGGCCTCGGCTTGTCCGAGCGGGATCGAGTTGATGCCCGAGCGCAGGGTCTCGCCGACGAACGCACCGGTGTACATGCCGAGTCCGAGCAGGGCCCAGACCCAGTTGTCGGCGACGATCCCGATCTTCGGCAGGCCGAAGTACATGATGAACAGGACCGCCAGGAGCGGGATGTTCCGGAAGAGCTGGGTGTAGGCGTTGGCCGCCCAGCGCGCCGGGAGTGCGGGGCTGACGTGCATGACCACGAGGATCATGCCGATGACCAGGGCGATCGTGTAGCTGGAGAGCGTGACCCACACAGTGGTCCAGGCGCCCCTGCCCAGGGCCGCCACCATGAGGTCGAAATTGTCGAACAAGCGGACTCCTCCATAAGGCGGGCGGTGGCGGCCGCTTCACGCGGCCGCGCACGGGTTCGAGCACGGCGTAGGGGGTGGCGCGGCCGGTGCGGCCGAAGGAGA